>NZ_JAESKG010000004.1:0-223700 GCF_017891965.1 Staphylococcus sp. GDY8P126P
ACAATTATACGGACTTTATCAGTAATTGAGTAATATTTACGTTTAGGTCCACCAGTCATCGATTTTTTAGAAACACTTGTAACATAACCTTTTTTATTTAAGCGTAATAATACTGGATAAATACTGCCATCACTGATTTCTGGAAATTGTTGTGATTTTAATTTGTCTAATATTTCATAGCCATATGTTTCGCCTTGTGCAATTAAACCTAAAATAGCTCCATCTAACAATCCTTTCATTATTTGATCAGATATTGACATATAATCCCTCTTTTCACTATCTTATAATAAAAGATAGTATAAATTTTGATTAAGGTCAACTATCTTTCAATAAAAGATAGTTGTTTAAAAATTAATCACTTTTTAAATTGGGTATAGTTATTAAAAAGAAGGGGTTGATAAAATGACGATAGATTTACCTAAAATAGGGAAACCAGCGACGAATGCATTACACCATATAGGGGTAAAAACATTAGAAGATGTTGCTGGATATGATAGAACGACATTATTAGCAATACATGGTGTAGGACCGAAAGCAATGGATATATTGGAAGATAACTTGAAAAAACATAACATGAATTTTAAAGAGGATATTGGATTTGATGTGCCATTTCACTTAACTGGTGATTTGAAATGTGATAACGCACCTAAGAGAAGAGTCATGCTAGATTTTTTAATTGGCTCAGCACTTGTGGATAAAGACAAATTGCAAGCGATCGTTGCAGAGGACTTTAAATGGGAAGTAGTAGACGCATTTCAATTAACTGGATTTGACGCATTTTATCAAGAGCTTGAAGACCACAAAGAAACTATTGTATCCATAGATGTGAAAATGAATATAAGTCACGGTAAATCTGGTGCATTGCATGGTACGCAGATTTTGGAAAATGGTACAACGATTTATTTTGCTGATATGTTTGAATTTACAAGTCACCGTAAAGATGCCAAAGTTAAATCAATAACATCATATATAATAATGAATGAAGGAGAATCATAAATGAGTGTAAAAATTGTAGAAAATAACATCATATTTACGAGGGAATTTAAAACTACTGCAGAACAAATTTTTAAAGCATATACAGACCAAAATTTATTTGAAAAATGGTTTCACCCACAAGGTGCCACTACAGAAGTGTATGAATTTGATGTACAAACGGGTGGGAATGCCTTTTTTGCTATACGCGCACCACAAGGTACGAGCTATACTGTAACGCAATATAACGAAGTGATACAACCCACGCTGATTGATTATAATGATTATTTTGCAGATAAAGATGGTAATATTGATCAAAAAATGGCTGGTATGCACAATACGATTCATATTGAAGATAACGATAATGGTGTAGCAAAACTTACTTCAGTTGCTGTATTACCCGACCCTAAAGCGGCACAACAATTATTAGATATGGGTGTCGAAGAAGGTATGAATAGTACGTTTGATAACTTAGAGACATTATTAGAAACTTTATAACAGTAAAACTTCAAAAAAATGTTGGAATTGGCATAGTAATCATTTAGCGTTTTTCGATATAATAGTATTGAAAAGAGGTGTGTGTATTGAATAAACGTTACATGAAAGTACTTGGTTTGTATTCATTTAGTACATTAATTCCTACACTATTATTAAATGAAAAAACCTTAAGTAGTCATACATTTAAATGGTTCTTACGTACATTAGCTGGATATGGTATTTTTGCCTATGGTCTACATTTTTTAAGTAAATTTAAACAATAATACTATAGTTGTTTAACCAAAAAGGGGAGGGGCAGAAATCAAATTTTCTAATAGAGATTTCGTACTCCCACCTATGCAATCAAGGCAACGATGACTTGTATAAAGGTTCACCTGAACTAATGCTCATGTATATGTCTTTCTAGAAATTTCATGTGGTATATAGGGTTTGGCTTATGCATTAGAGCGTCTCGTTTCCATGGGAATGGAAAAATCATTTCTTTAAACAAGTGAGTCTTTATATTTTAATTCAGTCATCTACTGCCTAATTGAAAACAGCCTGAGACATCTATTTTGTCTCAGGCTGTTTTATTTATCATATTGATTGAGGGACTCACCATTTGTTTTAATCACATTACGGTACCAATCAAAGGAAGCTTTTTTCTTACGTTCTAAAGTACCATGTCCTTCATTATCTCTATCTACATAAATGAGACCATAACGTTTTTTCATTTCTCCAGTTGTAAATGAAATAATATCAATGAGTCTCCATGGTGTATAACCCATTAAAAAGTAAGTTACGTAAGCATTTTTAAAAATGATCAATGACCGATTGGATTGTATACGTGTTTAGTTTATTAATTATGGTTGTATCAACTTCACTATAAATTTCATCTAGCGCATGGCTAATATTTTTACCTACATGACAATGTTGATTGGTATCTTTATGAATTTTTGCGAAATGCATTGTTTCTGAAAAGATAAGCTGGTATAGGTCGCCTAAGTGAATCTCATTTGCGGAAGAAGATAGACTGTATCCCGAGATACCTTGACTACTTTGAATATAATGACCGTCTCTTAAATAACGACATATTTTACGAACTAGTGTGGCATTACTATTGATGCTATCTGCTATATATTGACTAGACACTGGTTCTTTTTCAGTGGCTAATAGTGTAAGAATGTGTATGGACACAGAAAATTGAGTGTTCAAGATTAAGACTCCTTTTGCTAGTGCTTGTGTAAATTTTAGTTACAAGTAGAGTTTACGATATATTATTTAAACGTGCAATGTATTAATTTAATAAAATGTTCTAAAACGACTATTAAGTATAGGTATAAACTCTTATAATAATATTGTTAGCAAAATTTGATTTTTTAAAAATTGATAAGGGGTGCGAATGATTTATGGTTGATAATGGCAAGTGTATAAACGATACATATACGTCAAAAGAAACAATTGAAAATATTAATAATCAAGTACAAATGAAAGAAGTCATGTTTAGCCAAACTCCAGGACGCTATGCACTAAAATCCATTATGTCAGGATTTCTATTAGCTATTGTTACAGTATTTATGCTAGGTATCAAAACACAATTTGCAGGAACGAATGAAGGTTTAGTGAATCTGATGGGCGCCATTTCTTTTAGTTTAGCATTGGTGTTGATTGTGTTAACTAATTCAGAATTATTAACTAGTAATTTTATGTATCTGACAGTGGGATGGTATTATAAAATCATTGGTATGAATAAAGCGTTAGGTATTATGTTGGTTTGTTTCTTATTTAATATAATCGGTGGTTTTATACTTTTTGCATTAATGAAATTTACACCTATTATGACACCAGAAATGATCAGTAGCTTAACTAGTATGGTCGACGGCAAAACCATTGATAGTAGTTGGTATGCGATTTTAGTAAAAGCGATTTTTTGTAATTTCTTTATTAATATCGGCATCTATGTATCAATTCAATTTAAAGATGGTTTATCCAAAGCATTTTTCATCGCTTGTGGAGTGATTGTATTTGTATTTATGGGATACGAGCATGTTGTGTTTAATGCTGGGTTGTATTCAGGTATGGTTTTTTATGATTTCGACGCGGTAGCATGGTTACATGTATTGAAAAATATTGTCTGCGCGTTTATTGGTAATTTTATCGGTGGAGGTATTTTCGTAGGGTTAGTTTATGCATATTTGAATGGTAGAAGAGATAGTTGGCATAGTAAATCATAAAATGAGCATCTATGAAAACAGTTAGTATCTCTAAAATTTAATCAATAGTGCTATAACTGATTGATTTACAAATACATAATGTATACACAATAGCTTTAACACTTGTGACGCTATAAACAGCAATTAATGTTGACGTAGATTCACGAAAACATGATAGCAAAGTGTGATTGTTTTGCCTTCACGTAAGTATTGGATCTATATTCTAAAACATATCAATTGACTCGATTATAAAGAAGACATATTGTATTTATATAATTTAAAAATAAGTTTTATGAAAATCATTTTATTTTAATGACTTAATAAGCTTGGGAATGATAGGAGTGACAACATGTCTGATTACAATATAAGAATTGCAACAGAGTCAGATGCAGAAGCGCTACAACAACTTATGCATGAGGCTTTTACACCATTAAGAGAATTGGGAATTGATTGGCCATCTGTCAATGCTGATTTAGCTTTGGTAAAAGATAATCTAACAAAAAATACTACATTTGTATTAGAAGATGATAAAGAAATCATTTCAACTATAACAGTGCGTTTTCCATGGGAAAGTAAACGACGTATTTCCATATATCCATTTGTGTGGTGGTTTGCAACTAAGCCTTCATATGATGGTAAAGGGATAGGTAGTAAATTGTTAAAATATGTAGAAGAAACATTTTTACGAGATACACTTAAAGTACCAGCTGTAACTTTAGGTACCTCAGCCCGTAAACACCCGTGGCTTCTAGATATTTATAAAAAACGTGGATATGAAATTTATAATGAACATGAAAGTGAAGATGGCGATTTAGGTGTTATCATGAGAAAAGTACTTATACCAGAAAGATTTGATGAAGATGTGTTGGGAAAACCACCATTCCATTAATAAATATATGAGTCAGGGAATCCTTTTATTAGTTGAATAAGAGGATTCCTTTTTTGATGATTTTATATAAGATAAAACTGATAAACACAACAAATGATATCGAAATCGCATTTAGGTTTACTTTTAATTTTATAAAGAAATAAACCTTAATTTTTCCAATGATTAGCAATTACATTTAACTATACAAAAGTTGCTTTTTAAATGAGATTTTAATAAATTATGCATTAAAGAAATGTATTAATAATAGAAATTAATTTACTTCAATATAAAATAAGTTATCTTATATATACAGTTATTTATAATTTTTGCGGAAATTATTAACAAAGGATGTAGTTTCACAAAAAATAATTTAGAGGTGATTTTTTGAAGAAAAACAATATCCAAAAAAATGGTAATTCGAGGCAAAGATTCAGTATAAGAAAATATTCTATCGGCACAGTATCTGTATTAGCGGCTACATTTTTTATTGCTAGCGGAAATGTGTCATTTGCAAGTGAATCTTCAAGTAATGAATTAAAGAATGAACAAACTTCAGCGAAAGACGAGTCAAATCGTGCAATATCGCCGTCAGTTACAAATGAAAACGCAAGTAATGCCACTGATGTCAAATCAACGGATGACCAAACAAAAAATCTTCAAGCACAACCACAAGATGAACCTCAAAATACAAACCAATCACAAGCTAACAATGATAGCTCAAATACGTCTACAAAAGTAGAGTCTAAATCTCAACAACCACCAATTAAACAAGAAAATTCGACCGAAGATATAAAGACGGAAAAAATTCCTGAATCAAACCAAAACAATGATAATCAAGAAAAGAAAGAAGATAGCAATAAAGTAGAAGATGAAAATTCAGAAAAAAAAGAATTTAATCCATCAATAGAACAAAATCAAGCAAAAGATGATGAACAGGGTACTCCTAATGCATCTGATAAGCATTCATCAGATAATAAAGTTGATACAGGTAAACTAAATGAAAATACAGCAGATAAACAATCAACGGCTGATGAAAATGATAGTGAGATAGACCATTAAGCAAGTTCATCTAATTTAAGTGATGAACAAAAAGAAAAACGTCAATCATCGGAAGTTGAAACTCAAGAAGATTCAACAGAAACATCAAATGTTAAAAATGAAAAAGTAGATGATCAAGCAGACGTAAAAGCGAATCCAACTTCATCAGAAGATAAAGCTAAACCAGAAACTGCGGCTGATATTAATTCAAAAGAAGACACAAAAAATGAGCAACAAGACCAACAAAGCCTCACAGAAGATGAAACAACACAAGAACCACAACGTATAGAAAATAATGGTGATAAGAATAATTTAAAAACAAAAACAAAATTTGATACAGAAAAAGTAGATTTAGATCCAAACGCGAAAGATAGTCCTTATAAAGCAAAAGATAAAGTTGAAAATGAAACAGCTACACCTCGAAAACGTGCTGATGCTGAAGAAGTAGAGGCGGATAAGTTACTTAAAGATTCAAAAACTGCAAAACAAGGTGAATATAAAAATAAATACTCGCTGATTTTAGTACACGGTTTCTTTGGTGGCGTAGGTGAAAATAGACCTGTTTTTTTACCCTAATTATTGGGGTGGGGATAAATTCCATATCAAAGAGCAATTTGAAAAGTCAGGGTATGAATTTCATGAAGCTACAGTTGGTACTTTCAGTAGTAACCATGATAGAGCAACGGAACTTTATTATTATATCAAAGGCGGTCGTGTAGATTATGCTCAAGCACATGCGGAAAAATATGGACATCACCGATATGGAAGAACTTATGAAGGCATTATGCCCAATTGGCAACCTGGTCAAAAAATACATTTGATTGGACATAGCATGGGTGGTCAAACCATTCGTCTACTTGAACAAATGTTACGTTACGGTAGTCCCGAAGAAATAGCTTATCAAAAGGAACATGGTGGAGAGATTTCACCACTTTTCAAAGAGCAAAAGGATAATATGATATCTTCTATAACCACTTTAGTAACACCTCATAATGGTTCGGCCGCATCTGATAATTTAGGTAATCGTGACTTTGCGAAAAAAATACTAAATGATATTGGTAAAGTCAGCGGTAATCGTTTTTCAAATTTAGATTTAGGTTTTAGTCAATGGGGATTCAAACAGCATCCAAATGAAAGTTATATCGAATACTCAAAACGTATAAAGAATAGTCCTTTATGGGATACAAAGGATAATGCATTAACTGACTTAACAGCCGAAGGTTCGGAACAATTAAATCAAAATACCTCACTGAATCCTAATATTGTTTATACGTCATATGCTGGGGAAGCTTCACATGCAACATTATCTGGCAAACATGTTCCAAATATTAGACAATATCCACTAATGGATTTAACAAGTCGGATCATTGGTAAAGATAAGAATCAGCAATTGAGATTAAATGATGGTATTGTACCTACTATTTCAGCCTTATATCCAAATGGACAAGCCTATAAAAATGTAACAGATATTAGTTCAGCTAATGAAAAAGGTATTTGGCAAGTCTTACCAGTTAAAAAGGATTGGGATCATATGGATTTTGTTGGTATGGATCCTACAGATTATAAACGCACTGGTGAAGAATTAGAACAATTTTATACCGGTATTGTTGATCATTTAATGCGCGTAGAGGAATCTGAAAATAGAAATCTAGCTGTCTAAACTACCAATAAGCTAAATAAAGTTATTGCCCATTTCCATAAATTTTGGAGATGGGTTTTCTAATATGCTTATATGTACATACTTATTAGCCTATGTGTAGGTAGGGGAAACCCAATAAATCAACATAAAGAAAAACGGTAGAGTCACCAATAAAGTGACTCTACCGTTATGATTTTTACTATAAAAATTAACTCGTGTAAACGTTCATTATCGTTAGTCTATTTGAATATTAGATGAAGAACGTTCTTCTTGTGTTTTTTTAGGTAATGTTACATTTAACATGCCATTCTCATATAAAGCTTTAATAGCATTTTCATCAACATTTTCAAATGGGTATTGACGTTTGACGTTGCTCGTACTACGTTCTTGATGAATTAGACGACCTGCTTCATCTTCCTCATTGTTTTCAATAACTTGTTTTCCTTCAATAGTTAAAACATTGTTTTCAAACTGTAAACTAATATTTTCTTTTTGAAAACCAGGGAGTTCAGCTTCCACGACATAGGCATTATCTAGTTCTTTTACGTCTGATTTAATGCTTGTACTATCTGGGAATTGCTCAAAAAACTGACGTCCAAAATCTTTAAATAAATCTCCAGGATTTCCTTCAAAAAATGAATTGTTAAACGGTCTCATATCAAAAGCCATCGTACATCTCTCCTTTAAATATTATTTTATAAAAATTTAGTCTATTGAAATTTGTGTTTTTGTTTGTTTGATTGGTAGCATAACAGATAAAATGCCATCATCCATTGTGGCTTTAATAGCATTTGTATCGATGTTTTTGAATATAAATTGTCTGCTTTGTTCATCAGTACTACGCTCTTTGATAAGATATGTCATCTCATCTTGCTGTGCATCTGAATGTTTTGCAGTAATTGTTAGTGTTTTATCTTCATAATTGATTGAAATATGTTCTTTTTGATAACCAGGGAGCTCAGCTTCAACTGTGTATTGATTATCTGACTGATAAACGTTTACTTTGAATTCATGATGATCTGATAATAAACTTTCTAATAAATCTTGTGGAAGATTACTGGTATTTTGTATCATCTCTAATCACCTCTCCTTTAACCTTACAACTACAGTATAATACTATAGTCAAAGAAAGTCAAAGTCAAAGCATTAGACATAAAAAAACACCACTTGTAATAGGGCGTTCATTAAATAAATATATGTAAATAGATTTATACAACTACATATGGCAAAAATAGTGAAATACAGTGGTAGTTAAAAAAAGATAAGTAAAGTCAAAAATAATTATAAAATGTACTTCTAACTTTAACTTATCCATCGTAAATTAAATATTTTGTTGGAAATGCTTGTTAACAAAATTTTGTAATGTTTCTTTTAAGTCAATCGCTTCATCAACTTCCATATCAAATTCGCTAAAGACTTGTTTAGATATATTAGAAAGTGGTTCTTTAATATCTTTACCTTTTGTTGTAAGCGCTATTTGTAAATTGCGCTCATCATCAATTTCACGTGTTCTAGTCACGTAACCTTTTTTCTCTAGTTTTTTTAATAATGGTGTAAGTGTACCTGAATCTAGAAAAACACGTGCACCTAGTGTTTTAATATTTAATTTTTCTTCCACTCCGATTGCCAATAAAACAATGTAGCCTGTATATGTTAAATCGAATTCTTTTAAATAAGATGTATATTTCTTAATTATCTCTTTAGAAGAAACATAAAAAAGAAAACATAGTTGTCGTTCTAACGTGTTGTCTTTTTCCTCCATTATAAATCACCCCTTATGAAAGTTAACCTTATTATGAACGTTGTCTATTGTCAAGCAACAGTTGTGCGCCTCTTTTACACTCTCGTTATAATATTTTATATATAATACATAATGCAAAACAATATATAGAAAACCAACTCATTTGATAGGATTTATTCTTAACAAATGACAGGGCGTAATTTACTTATAATGAGTAATGAATTTAAGAAGATTTTGTTACAAAAGTGCTTTAATACTTTATTAATGAATTGTAATCAGTCATAATAATAACATTATGGATTTTAATATATACATATCGTTTTATGTATAAAAAAGTTACAACAATTATGATTAATCATTGTTTATAGAAGGTTATGTTTTAATAAAAGGAGTTTAATGATGAAAACATTTTTAAAAATCATAGGGCTATTGGTCATATCACTGATTATTGCTATCGTATTTTTCTTTGGTATGAGAACGTATCAAGGTCATAAAAATTTGGACTTAGTTGACCATTATATGGACGAAAAGCATTTAACAGAAAAAATTAAGACAGAAAAGACACTTTATAGTGCCAAAAAAGGATTGTATTATAAAAAAGTAGAGTTTAAGGATGATCCAAAATACACTTATGTTGTTCAACCGATTAGTACTTATAAAGGCATATTAGTTCAAGGTTTTGATAGTGAAACGAATAAAAATGTTAAAGATGCGAAGCACAATGCATTTAAACAAGATTACAAACCTAAGGATTAGCTCATAAAATAGCTGAAGTATGAAAGCTTTAAAAATAGGAATAACACAGAAATCAAATGATTATATGAGTTACTTCTGTAGATTATCAAGCACGCTTAAAAGTTAATATTTAAAAAAGACGAATCCATTTATTATGGATTCGTTCTTTTTTGTAAATATACTGTTTTGTTAGAATTTCTGGCTTTTAAATATATAAGAAGTATGATTTTTTTATGTTACTCAAATATAAAATTAAATAGAAAAATTTCAATTCCATCGCATAATTACTATATATACTAAAAAGAGTTAAAGTTAAGAAAAAAAGCATGTTATTGTTAAAGCCTTTGTATTGATTGTCGTAAAGGTTTAATTATGTGACTTAAATAATAATTAAAAATGAATTATGTTATTTTAAGTGTATAAAGTTTTAAAATGTAGAAAAAATAGATGTGTAAAAAAGATTTAATTTGGTATAATTAGTCGATATTATAAAAGGGGAGAAACATCATGACAATATTTAAGAAAATAAGTTTACCAATGCAAGTTATGATTGCTTTGGTATTAGGTGTCATAGTAGGTTTATTGCTCTATGGTCATAGTGACGTTGCTAATTATATTAAACCATTTGGGGACATCTTTTTAAATTTAATAAAAATGATAGTGATACCAGTAGTATTTTGTTCACTAGCTTTATCTATTTCTAATGTTGGTGAATCTAAAACAGTGGGTCGTTATGGTTTTAAAACAATTCTTTATTTTGAAATTATAACAACAATTGCTATTGGATTAGGCATTATATTTGCTAATATTTTTAAACCAGGCGCAGGCTTAGATCCAAATAAGTTACCTAAAGGGGATATAAGTCATTATGAAAGTTCAGCAAAAGCTGCAGAACAATCTACATATGGCAACCATTTTATAGATACGATTGTCAATATTGTACCGACCAATATTTTTGAAGCTTTGACAAGTGGTGAATTGTTACCAATTATATTCTTTGCAGTATTTTTTGGTATTGCTTTATCGACAATAGGTCAAAAAGCTAAACCTGTAAAGCTCTTTTTATCAGGTACATTAGAAGCTGTTTTTTGGATGATAAACAAGATACTTAAACTTGCACCTATTGGTGTGTTTGCGTTTATTTGTACAACGATTATGACGTTTGGTGCATCAGCACTAATTACATTGTTAAAATTATTATTAGTTGTTATAGGCGCTATGATATTTTTTGTAGTAGTCATACTAGGCATTGTTGCAAAAATATGTGGTGTCAGTATTTTTGCTTTAATGAAAATCTTGAAAAACGAATTAATCTTAGCTTTTTCAACTTCTAGTTCTGAATCAGTGCTACCTATTATAATGCAAAAAATGGAACGCTTTGGCTCACCGAAAGACATTACCTCTTTTGTCGTACCAATCGGCTATACATTTAACTTAGATGGATCAGCATTATATCAATCAATTGCAGCATTATTTGTAGCACAAATGTATGGTATCGATATGTCCATAGGGCAGCAAATCATGTTGATGGTTACTTTGATGGTAGCGTCTAAAGGTATGGCAGGTGTACCAGGGGTTTCTATAGTTGTATTGATAACAACATTGACATCTATGGGCTTACCAGCAGAAGGACTTGCGTTAATTATAGGTGTTGACCGTATATTAGATATGGTTAGAACATGCGTAAATGTCATGGGGAATGCATTGTCTACAATTGTTATAGCAAAATGGGAGAATGCTTATGATAAAGAAAAAGGACAAGCATATTTAAAATCGATTTAATTAAAAAAAGCGGTTGTGGAAAACCATTTAGTTCCTAAACTGACTTTACTTCTCACGCTTTTATAATTAGTTTGAACGAGACATATTTCTATAAATGTAAAAATAGCTATGAAAAAATCTACTACTATAGATTTCTTCATAGCTATTTTAGTATATCGAATTTGATATGTGGAAAATATATTTACATACCCTTCATGCCGCCCATATCATGGATTTTCATCATTAAGCCATGTGGAATATCGTCATGATCTACAACTTCCATCTTACTATAAGTGTCGTCACCGTCAGCTTTTACTAATTTAACAAAGTCTCCTTTTTTAGGTGAAAAATCAGACTTTGATGGTAACTTAACATTCTTCTCAATTTTATGATCTTTTTCACTTATGACTTTATCAGCTGTCGTAGCATCTTTCATATATCCGTAATAAGTTTCTTTTTGTCCACTTGTGAACATCATTATAATCAATACAACAGCTATAACTAACATGATTACACTTAACGATATAGCAAATACTTTACTATTTTTCAATGTACAACGCTCCTTTTCAAACTATTTGTTTCTGTTACAAATAACATTCTATAACATTGCCATTCAAAATGAAATGATTCAGATACCATGTTAATAATCTATAATTGTACAGATTCATTGGGATGTAAATTAAGTTAAGTTTAACATTAGTGTGATTCTAAGATGGTAAAATACGTATATATTTCAATTCATCATGATGTAAAGTGAAGTATAATGGTGAATCTGAACGAGAGAAGTGTCTTATTTCAGCTTTAGGAATTGTGGAATCTTCAATATAGCGTAATAATGATCTTTCAATATAAGTGTCATTAAATGAAGAAGGTAATGCATAATCAACAAATCCATGCTCTCTGTTCAATGTTTGAATGAACAACGTTGTTTTAGCTGGTAGATGTTTTTCTTTTAAAATGAATTTTTGAACATCTTGTGTTGATGATCTTTGATATGGTGCGTTAAACAATAAAAGATGAATAGAATGATCTTCATGCAGAATAATATAGTTTTGGTGAATGGCTGTATATTTACTAATGAAAGGTTTAACAAATTGATATAAGTACATTAATGGTTCATAAATACCATGGTTATTCATTAAGGCGATATCATATTTTTCTTTACGTATTAATTCATAGCCGACGCCACTACCGCTTTTTAACATGATAAGCATATGGCACATTAAATCTGTAATTTGTAAGGGATGTTTTCCGTCATAAAGTAAAAAACCTTTTTTAGATAATTTCGTATAAACAAATTTTGAAGCATCAATTTGTGTTTCTTCGATGAGTTTATTATAGTATTCAAAATGACTCATTGAGTTATTGAAATGCGTACTTTTTTTGTTAAGTAATGTTTGTACGTTGTCTTGCTCAATATCGATGAAATGAAAATCAAAATTAAACCGATTTAATAATTTTGACGCATTCTTTAATGAGTGTGTCTGCTCTATGACACCTTCAACTGTGATGCCAACTTTAATATTGAGCTTCACATTGAAATTTTTGATTTTAATGTATAAACGATTAATATCTGTTAGAGATAAATGTGTCGCATCTAGTAACAATAGGAAATTATAATCACGATTTTGTTTGACGTACTCAGGTTTATATTTTAAAAATTGAAAGATACTATCCTCGATGACATCAAACTGATTTAAGGATTTAATTCTTATGGCAATACCAACATAATTTGAAAATAAAGCATCGATAAAGTCAATCATACCTGTAAGACTTAGATTTTCTAATGCTAAATTACGACTATTATTTATTAAAATATAGGCATTCGTTAAATCTTTAAAGCTAAACTTTGTATTGTAGTCAGATTGCACAATATCCATCAAATTATCAACGTGTATAAAAACAGTAGGTGATTTAATAGCATCATTAAAAGTTAATTGATTTAACTCAATGTTGATTTGATTTATGGTCTGCGGTTTATCTGAGGTATAAGTATCTATAGCACTTTGATACTGGCTAATATCTTCATTAACAAGTTGAACAATCATTTTAGGATTAGATTGAACATTTTTTCTGAATTCATTTGGTGTCATTTGCATAAAATGTTTAAATTGTTGCGTATAGTTTGAATAATGATTAAAACCAAACTGTTCGGAAACCTGATAAATGGTTTGCTTATTCTGAACAAGTTCGGAAAGTGAAAGGGCAATTTTCAAGCTCGTAATATAATTTTTAAAACTCATGCCTAGATGTTTTTTGAACAGAATTGAAATATAAGATGCCGAGATATAGAATGATTTGGACACGTCTTTAGATAAAAGAGGTAGTGAAATATTAGCATTAATAAATTCAGTAATTTTATTTAATAAACTATTTTCAGTGTCTATCGTTGGAATATAAGGCGTATCATATTCGACTCTGGCTTCTTTGTTTAATTTCGTGATAATTTCTGTCATTAGAGAAGTATCAATAGTAAATGATTGGTTTAATTGTTGCGCCATTGTCAAAATTTGATATTTTAAATATGGTTCAGAATTTAGTAATTTAAAATTATAATTGGAATTGAAAAAGTGTTTTTCTAATTTTATAAAATGTCTAATAGGTATGCATATTTCAACTACTTGTTGTGCATTCGATATTTGATATAAATCACTATGGTTAATGATAATAATGTTATTTCCAGCTGAGATTTTTCTTCCATTTAAAGTTATGTCTAAATGATTACTCAGTGAAAACAATAAGATCACTTGATTGATACAACGGCGTGTAACGGTGTTTAAATACTCATGAATACATAAAGTTGTATTATCCATCGTAAAAGCAACTCCTGATAATAAAATAACATGCTATAAATATATTGAACAAAATACATTATATTATAAAAAGTTGAAAATTTTAATCCTTTAAATATAAATAATTTTAAATCTTACAAAGTGATTTAAAGCTTAAAATTAAATTTACCACAATTTAATTTTAAGGTTGGATAATTTTTCCGAATGAAGAGAGTTAATTTTTAAAATGAATTCAAAAATACGAAGGAGGATTCACAATGGAACATATTTATTCTGAATTTTATAGACAAACAGAAAAGATCACAGAACCTAAATTACAAGTATTAGGCGTAGTACTTCATGATGATGCTGAAAATTATACAGCTAAAGCATACATTGAGTGGTTGAAGCGCAGAATAAATAGAAATGAATTAGAGAAAGGCTGGGCATGTCTCTATGTAGACGCTAATACGTGCTATTGGTTTCATCCATCTGAATATATAGAATGGCACTGTGGTAACGCATTTGCTAATTCACATTATGTAGGTATAGAACGTTGCCAATCTAAAATAAATGGTGTTTTAGATGATGAGGCATTTATGAGAAATGAAGAAGCTAGTTTCAAAATGGCTGCACTTATATTGAACAAATATCATTTACCTATAAACCGTGAAACAGTGAGATTGCATAAGGAATTTTTTGACACTGAATGTCCTGCACGAGCGTGGAAAATTCATTTAGGTAACGTAGAAACAAATCAGCAAACGATACAAAAATTACAAGATTATTTTATTGAAAGAATTAAGTCCTATGCTAGTTATATATCAGATGAAGAATTAAAAACGGTAGGGTAATATGTTGTAGTTGCCATAGATGTAATAATAAATAATTAAAGTAGGATATTGCGTTCTTAGTTGGAACCGGTTACAATAAGGATAAAGATTTTTGGTACCGGTTCCATTTAATGAGGAGGGATTTAATTGAATTATAAAAAGTCTGCGGAAGAACTATTAAATGCAATAGGAGGAGAAGACAATCTAGACGCAATGGCGCATTGTGCTACGCGTTTACGACTTGTTCTTAAGGATGAAAGTTTAGTTGATGAGAAAGTATTGAATGATATGGATGTCGTTAAGGGAACGTTTTCAACAGGTGGTCAATATCAAATTATTATTGGCTCTGGTACTGTCAATAAAGTGTTTAATGAATTAGAAAACATAACAGGTAAAGAAGCTTCTACAACTTCTGAAGTGAAAGCACAAGGTAATAAAAATATGAATCCATTTCAGCGATTTGTCAAAATGTTATCGGACATTTTTGTACCAATCATACCGGCAATTGTAGCTGGTGGTCTATTAATGGGTATTAATAATATTTTAACAGCACCAGGTATTTTTTATGATGGTCAATCATTAATTGACGTACATAACCAGTTTAAAGGGCTAGCTGAGATGATCAATGTCTTTGCTAATGCACCATTTACATTGTTACCTATATTAATAGGTTTTAGTGCTGCGAAGCGGTTTGGAGGCAACGCCTTTCTTGGTGCAGCTTTAGGGATGATATTGGTACATCCCGATTTAATGAATGCCTATGATTATCCGAAAGCTGTAGAAGAAGGTAAGGCAATCCCTCACTGGAATCTCTTTGGTTTAGACATTAACCAAGTTGGTTATCAGGGGCAAGTGCTTCCTATGTTAGTGGCTGCATATATTCTTGCGACAATTGAAAAAGCACTACGTAAAGTAGTACCAACTGTCTTAGATAATTTACTTACGCCATTATTATCTATATTAGTTACTGCATTTGTTACATTTTCATTTGTAGGACCAATTACACGGACATTAGGCTATTGGTTGTCAGATGGTTTAACATGGCTGTATGAATTTGGTGGTGCGATTGGCGGTCTGATTTTCGGATTATTATATGCGCCTATTGTAATTACTGGTATGCATCATAGCTTTATTGCGATTGAAACACAGTTGATTGCAGATAGTGCTTCAACAGGTGGGTCATTTATTTTCCCAATTGCGACAATGTCGAATATTGCGCAAGGTGCAGCATCACTAGCAGCTTTCTTTATTGTTAAAGAAAATAAAAAACTTAAAGGCGTCGCATCTGCAGCGGGTATATCAGCATTATTAGGTATTACCGAACCAGCTATGTTTGGTGTTAACTTAAAACTTAGATATCCTTTTATTGGTGCGATAGTAGGTTCAGGTATAGGAGCAGCCTATATATCTTTCTTTAAAGTGAAAGCAATCGCGTTAGGTACGGCAGGAATCCCTGGTTTTATTTCTATAAGTGGCCAACATAATGGCTGGTTACATTATGGGATAGGCATGTTAATCGCCTTTATCGTAGCATTTGGATTAACATATGGGCTATCTTATAGAAAAGGGAATAAAGCCATTTCAAAATAGCTAAAAGTTGTTATAGATTACAAGTTGAAAACATTGTCAGTTTTGGAGTTATATGGCACAAATTTTGTTCTTTAAATGGCAAAACACCTCTTATTAACTAAATAAGAGGTGTTTATGATTATCTCAATTTAAACTTTTCTATAGCTAATTTAATCTCGTCTCTAACACGTTGGAATTCTGACCATTCTTTACCTGCTGGATCATCAAAACCCCAATGCTCTTTTTTAACGTTTGGTGGTAAAATAGGACAATTATCGTCTGCATCACTACATAACGTTACGACCAAATCTGATTGTTTTAAAATATCATTATCAATCAAGTCTGACGTATGGTTTGATATATCAATATCTACTTCTTTCATAGCTTCTATTGCTTTAGGATTAACACCATGTGTTTCAATACCAGCAGAATAGACATTCCAACCTTCACCCAATATTTCCTTTCCCCAACCTTCAGCCATTTGGCTACGACAAGAGTTTCCTGTACATATAAAATAAATTGTTTTCTTATCCATAATTAAAGCCCCTTTTCTTAAAATATGATTAGTGTAAGGTATAAACCTAAGAGTGTTACAAATAGGACTGGAATAGTGATGATAATTCCAGTTTTAAAGTATGTTCCCCACGAAATCTTCACACCTTTTTGTGTTAAGACATGTAGCCACAATAATGTTGCTAAAGAACCAATTGGCGTAATTTTAGGTCCTAAATCAGAACCTATGACATTCGCATAAACCATGCCTTCTTTTAATATTCCTGTAGCACTGGATTGGCCAATCGCTATTGCATCTATTAAAACAGTTGGCATGTTGTTCATAATCGAAGATAAGAAAGCAGCTATAAAGCCCATACCCATGATGTTGCTAAATAACCCATAATTTGAAATGTTTGTTAAAACATCCCCAAGGATCGTTGTAATACCTACATTTTTTAGTCCAAACACAACAAGATACATACCAATAGAGAATACAACGATATTCCATGGTGCACCTTTAATCACTTGTTTTGTATGAACTGCTTTAGATTTACGAGCTAATATTACAAAGATAAAAGCAATAATACCAGCAATAATTGATACAGGAATTTGGATAAACTCGCTAACAAGATATCCAACGAGTAGTACTGCTAATACTATCCATGAAAGCTTAAATAACTTAGAATCTTTAATTGCACTTTTAGGATCTGATAGATTTTCTGTATCGAACGTTTTAGGTATGGATTTTCTGAAATATAACCATAAAACGAGAATACTAGCAATCAGAGAGAATATATTAGGAATGATCATTCGGCTAAAATATTCAATAAATCCAATATCGAAGTAATCTGCAGAAACGATATTAACTAAGTTACTTACAATTAAGGGAAGTGATGTAGTATCAGCAATAAAACCACTGGCAATAATAAAGGGGAAAATCACTTTTTGATTAAATCCTAGATTCCTTACCATCGCTAATACAATAGGCGTTAAGATTAAAGCTGCACCATCATTTGCGAAAAATGCTGCTACAATTGCCCCAAGTAACATAATAAAAACAAACATTTTTAAGCCATTACCGTTTGAAGCCTTGACCATATGTATCGCAGACCATTCAAAAAAACCAATTTCATCTAATATTAATGAAATAAGAATAACAGCCACAAAAGTTAAAGTTGCATTCCAAACAATACCTGTTACTTCTAATACATCAGAAAGACTTACGACTCCTGTAATGATAGCAACAACAGCTCCAATTAAAGCTGTAATACCAATATCTAAACCTTTTGGTTGCCAAATCACAAAGGTTAAAGTTAAAAGAAAAATTACAATTGCTAAAATAGTCATCAACAGTCACCTGATTTCACATTTTTACATACACATCTTTGATTAGATGTATTAATGATGTTCAAGTTTTGGATAATATCATCTAAAATAGCATGATTAAGTTGATACCAATGTTTATTGCCGTCTTTTCGTGTTGTAACTAATTCATTATCTACTAATGACTTCATATGATGACTTAGTGTAGGTTGTGAGAATTGAAAGTGTTCTAATAAGTCACAAGCGCATAGCTCACCACAAGAAAGTAAATCTAATATTTCTAACCTACTTGGATCTGATAAAATTTTTAATATTGTTGATAGTTCTTTATAAGACATGAATAAACCTCCTAGACATTAAATAGATTAACATCTATATAGATTATTGTCTATGTTATTTTATTTACTATTTTTTATTCTATATATAGTTTGACGTGTAATACCAACTTCTTTAGCTATAGTACTTATAGATTTACCCTGTTCAAGTAATTCAACAACTCGGTAATAAACTAAACGCTTTTGTGGGTCTTTAGCATTGGGAGAATACAGAACAGGTCTCCCTTTATATATACCTTTTTCTTTGGCGACTTGAACCCCTTGAGCTTGTCGACGTTTACTTTCATTTCTTTCTTGTTCTGAAATCATTGCTAAAATTTGAATAATTAAATCTTTCATAAATTTATCTAGTAGTGGATTTCCAATGACTTCATTCATCATAGGTAAACTCGTTATCATGAGCTGAACTTCTTTATCTTTTAAGTAATTAACTGTTTGAATTATTTCCTCGTAATTTCTTCCTAGTCTATCAATAGATTCAACAATTAAACGATCTCCCATTCTTAAAAAATTTAATACTTCTTGAAAAACAGGTCTGTTTTCTATAGATTTACCTGATTGTTTTTCTGTGAAAATTTTCTCAGCACCAAAAGATTGCAAATTTTCAATTTGCCTATCTAAATTTTGATCAATGGTCGAAACTCTTGCATAACCAACTATCATTTTTAGCACCCCTTTTTCATACACCCTAATCATACAAACGAAAATAGCATTTTACAAGTATTTTTTATTGTTCGATTAGGGTAAACCCTAAATAACAGAATTTAATAACTTGCAAAAGTTGCATTAATAATTTATAGTTAATACATCAAAAAAAATTGATGTATTGTTTTAGTATTTTATAAAGGAGTTCGATTTTATGAGAATAAATCATGCAGGTACATTATCTGTTGATTATTTTGTTAGCTACTTAAATCTAATTATGATATCAAGAGAAGTTTCTTTAAAAGAAGCTATATCATATATGAAAAATGAGTTCTTTAAAGGTGAACCTGACATGTATGGTAAAATAACAAAAACTCATTTTAATCAAGCAATACAAGAACTCAAACAAAAATAGAAATATCTATATATAAGAGAGGTGATTATTTAATGGAAATTATTCAGTCCAGTCCTAATAGAACTGAGGAAGAACAATTAGACTTTTATGAACAGATGTTTAATGCGCTAGCTGATAAAATCAGACTTAAAATTCTACATTCAATACGTCAAAGTGATTCAAAATCTTTATGTGTTTGTGATCTAGAAGAATTATTAGCATTAAAACAATCTAAACTTTCCTATCATTTAAAAAAATTAGTAGATGCAAATATTCTTATTGCTGAAAAGCATGGCACATGGAATTATTATAAAATTAATGAGCAACAAATACAGGTGGTTTTAAAAGAAGATACTTGCTGTAAGATACTTTAAGTATCTTCTTTTTAACATAGAATTAATCAATTTTTTTTGATTATTATATCAAGAAAAGTTGATTAAATAAATTCGGAGGCGTTATACTAATGGTAGATTCAATTATGGAATTCATAAAAACATTTCTGATGTTATTTTTTGAATTATTATTACTATTTATAGTAGTGAGTTTTATAGTAAGTCTGATTCAACAAGTTGTTTCAGAAGAAAAAATTAAAAAGCTTTTGAGCAAACCTAATAAAGCCGTCAATTATATATTAGGTATGATATTTGGTGCTGTTACACCATTTTGCTCTTGTTCAACTATTCCAATACTTGCAGGTCTATTAAATTCCAAAGTTCCTTTTGGTCCAGCAATGAGTTTCTTAATTGCTTCACCGTTAATGAATCCATTAATGATATTTATGTTATGGGCATTATTAGGGTGGAAAGTAGCTGTTGTTTATTTTGTAGTACTAGCAATTTTCAGTATTTTAACAGGTTTAGTGTTTTCAAAAATGAATTTAGCTGAAAGTTATAAAGGGGTCAATGTTAAAGGTGATGGCTTTTTTGCTAATAAATCAGGATCTCGTTTTAAACAAGCATTAAACGATGCGTGGGCATTTTTATACCCAATGTTACCTTATCTATTTATTGGTGTATTTATTGGCGCCTTTATATACGGATTCATACCTGAAGAATTTATAACTAAGTATGCAAGTGGTGATGGTTTTATATCGGTCTTTATTGCTTCTGTTATCGGTATCCCTATGTATATCAGACCAGAAACAATGTTACCTATAGCCGAAGCATTAGTATCAAAAGGTATGTCGCTAGGAACAGTAGTAGCATTAATAATTGGTGGTGCTGGCGCAAGTATTCCAGAAGTCGTATTGCTATCTAAGTTATTCAAGAAAAAATTTGTAATATCATTCGTTATCGCAATTTTAGTTGTAGCCATTGCTACAGGACTAATTGTTAATATGATTATTTAAATTTAAGGGGGATAAATTAATGAATCCAGAAACGTCAGTAATTAATAGATATGGAAATGCTGCAAAAAATCATGAAGAAAATTTATGTTGTCCAGTAGAGTATGATACGAAATACTTAAAAATCATACCCGATGAAATCATAGAAAAAGATTATGGCTGTGGCGATCCTTTAGGTAAGATTCAAGAAGGAGATACCGTTTTGGATTTAGGTTCTGGCGGAGGAAAAGTTCCTTATATAGTTTCTCAAATTGTCGGTGAAACAGGTAAAATTATTGGCGTAGATATGAATGATGATATGTTAAATCTTGCTAAAAAATATCAAAATCAAATGATTGAAAAAATTGGTTATGACAATGTAAGTTTTTATAAATGAAAGATTCAAAATTTAAAATTAGATTTAGAAGTATTAGATAAATATTTACAAGAGCACCCTGCTAGAGATTTAGGTACTTATCAATCTATCAATCAATATATTAATTACTTAGAAAACGAAATGACTATGATAAAAGATAATAGCATAGACGTGGTTATATCTAACTGTGTTCTAAACTTAGTTTCAACTGAAGAAAAAGAGGAACTTTTCAAGGAAATTTATCGTGTTTTAAAAGATGGTGGAAAAGCCGTTATCTCAGATATTGTTTCTAGCGTAGAAGTACCAGAACAATTGAGACAAGATGAAGACTTGTGGAGTGGTTGTTATTCAGGCGCTATTGAAGAAAAATCTTTTATTGAAGCTTTCGAAAATGTAGGATTTTACGGTGTAGAAATAGATAAACGTGAAAGTACATGGACTACTATAGAAGGTATTGATTTTAGAAGCATGACGATTATAGCTCATAAAGGTAAAGAAGGTCCTTGTATTGATAAAGGACAATCTGTTATATATAAAGGTCCATTTAAACATATTGAAGATGATGATCATATATTTGAGCGTGGAGAAAGAACTTTTGTATGTGAAAAAACATTTAATATATTAAAACAGTCGCCTTATAAAGATGTTTTTGAATTTATCAATGAAAATGAAGAAGCTATTGATATAGAAGAATGTTGCGACACATCATGTGGTTGCTAAATAACAATTAAAGGAGGTGTTAAAATGGAAAAAAACGCATTTAAAAAAGCTATTTCTAAATTAAAACCTAAAGAGCAAGCTTGTTGTTCCGTTGAAATTGAAGGAAATAAAGAGAGTAAAAAAGAGAATACAAGTAAAGATCAACAGAATAATAAAGGCTGTTGTTAATGGCGTATCATTAACAATTAAATTAGGGAGCATAACAGTATGCTTCCTTTTTTTAATGGAGGTGCTGAAATGATTCAAAATTTAGCTGACTTTACAGAAGAAGAACGTAAAAAAGCTATGGAAAGATATCGTGTCCTTGAACCTTATTTAAAAAACTTAAAATCAGTTAGAACAGTTAGCAAATCAGCAAAAATACCAAAGCGTACGCTTTATAATTGGATTAATAGATACAAAAATGATGGATTAGCTGGCCTTACAGATAAAACGAGAAAAGATAAACATCGAATAAAGATAGATGGAGATATTATCAATTTTGTTCAGAACGAGTATTTCAGTAACAGAGGAATTTCTATAGCTTCTATATATCGCAAAACAAAGCAGTGGTGTAACAATAAGAGGATTCCTGAACCTAGTTATTACCAAGTTTATAATATTATTAAGCGAATACCTGAAAACTTAAAAGCTTATTCAAATATGAACTCAAAAAAGTATGCTGAAAAATACGATGGTATATTTTTACGTGAGTGCCAACGTCCCAATGAAATTTGGCAAGCTGATCATACTATGTTGGATATAGAAGTATTAAATGAAAAGAATGAAATTGAAAGACCTTGGTTAACAATTGTTTTAGATGATTATAGCAGAGCAATTGCAGGTTTCAGAATAGAGTTTGGATCACCAGACACTGAAAGAACAGCACTTGTTCTAAGACAAGCAATATGGAAAAAAGGAAATTCAAATTGGCCAATTTGTGGCATACCAGAAAAATTCTATACTGATCATGGCAAAGATTATACCTCAGAACATATGCAACAAGTATCAGCTAACCTCAAAATAGAACTGATATATTCCAAAATAGGTATACCAAAAGGCAGAGGAAAAATAGAACGTTTTTTTCAAACAGTTAATTTAATGTTTCTTCAATTACTTCCTTGTTATACAAAAAGTAAAAAGTCAAGAAAACATCTTACTTTGGAAGAGTTTAATAATAAGTTTGAGCACTTTATAATAAACGAATATCATTATCGTAAACATGGAACAACAAAAGAAAAACCGATGCAGAAATGGAATCAACCAGACTTTCTCCCACAATTACCTGAATCTAGAGAATTATTAGATTTACTATTATTAACTACAAGCAAACCTAGAAAAATACACAAAGATGGTATCTATTTTAAAGGACTAAGGTATTTTTCTACTAACCTCATTGCTTATATAACAGAAGAAGTTTTTATAAGATATGATCCTCAAGATATTTCAGAAATTCGAGTCTATTTAAACAATCAATTTTTAAGTATTGCATATTGCAGTGATTTAGAAAACCAAAGTATAAGTATAAAAGAAATCGAAAGACTAAGAGCAAATAAAAAAAGAGAGTTAGGAAAAAGTATTACTCGTACACGTCACCTCGTTCAAAATCTTAATCGTCCCAAACTATCAAATGAAGAATTAAGTAATAACGCAAAACAAGTTAAAAAGTCAAAACTAAAGAGGTATAAAAATGACTAATAAAACTTTTGTTGAAACAAAGCAGTACCGTCGATTTGAAGAATTTTGTGATAATTGCGCTAAGTATAAATATATGGGGGTTTGTTACGGAAATCCCGGTGTAGGTAAAACATTTTCTGCACAATATTATGCAAATTGGGACTATGTAAACCCAATCATTACTAATTATCAAAAAGCTGATGATAAAGGAAGTAATGTACATGATGATCAATTTCTAAATTGCAAAACCATTTTTTATACTGCCCCTCCTGTTAGACCTTCAAGAATTTATAAAGAATTATTAAACTTGGCTAGTGAATTAACATTAGGGAAAATTGGATATCGATCATTAAAAAGACAAGAGGAATTTAACGGATTAGAAGAACTTGTTAGATTACAACCAAGTAATTATGAAATTGATTTAATTATTATTGATGAAGTTGATAGACTAAATTATAAAACACTAGAGATTATTAGAGATATTTATGATCAACTTGATATTGGTGTTGTTTTAATCGGTATGCCAGGTATAGAAAAACGATTGTCAAGGTATCCTCAATTATATTCCCGTATTGGTTTTAGTCATCAATTTGAAAAATTAAGCAACGATGAATTAAAACACGTTTTAGAATATAGGTGGGAGGAGCTTTCCTTACCTTTAAGTTATGAGGATTTTGAAGATTATGAATCTATTAATACGGTAATAAAAATTACGAATGGTAATTTTAGATTAGTACAAAGATTATTTTCTCAAATTATACGAATTATGGAGATTAACGAATTGAATAAAATAAATGTTGAAGTGATAGAAACTGCTAGAGATGGCTTACTAATAGGAGAAAATGAGTAATTTGAAAGGGCTGTAGTATATGAGAAAAATAGGATATGCACGTGTACCTTATACTGACCAAAATTTAGATGTTGAGATAACTCATTTGTTAATCAATGGATGTGATTTAGTTTTTTCTGAGAAAGTAAATATTTATAGTAAAAACCAAATAGAACTTAAAAGTTGTTTAGAAGAATTAAAAGAGAATGATATTTTAGTTATAAATGACTTAAAAACTTTGGGATTAACGCCAAAACAGTTTATGGACTTCATAGATAACGAAATAATATCGAAAAACCTCCATTTAGAAGTACTTAATCTGAATATAAATACTCAAAATGAATATGGGCAATACTTTATTAGAGTATTCCAAATGTTGCTAGAATCCGAAAAAGTTCTAGTGCAAGAGAGAACGTCAAATGGTTTGAAAGCCGCTAGAGAAAAAGGTCGAAAAGGAGGACGACCTCAAAAAGTTGAAAAAAGCCAAAGGTATTATATTAAACAACTATATGATAGTGATAAATATACAGGTGAAGAAATTGCTCAAATGACGGGATTAAGTAGGAGTTCCATTTATAGAATAATTAAAGAAATGTTATAAAAGAAAGCAGGTAAACAGTTATATAATTGTCTACCTGCTTTGCGCCATTTAAAGCACAAAATTTGTGCCATATAACTCCAAAACTGACAACATAAACTAAGAAAACGGTAATTTCTATTGAAATAAAATAGAAACTACCGTTTTCTTTATTACTCTAAAAATGAACAAACCTTTTTGATCATATAAGTACTTAAATATTCATATGAAATCATATTTGAAAATGAGGATTGTGTATTTAATTACTACATTTTAATTAAGAATCATAACTTTTGTTTTCGCCATAAAAATGCGCCGACAATTGATACAATGATAAGTGAAATGCCGATCACAATAATCCATGAGATGTAACTGTGATCATTGATTGGTAAGGGGACGTTCATCCCAAAAAAGCTAAATACTAATGTTGGTAAAGTTAAAAATACTGTGAAAAGCGTTAACGTCTTCATGGTATTGTTCATTTCATTTGAAAGTAAGGAAGCATATGATGTTGTAATACTTTCTAAGATATCTGTATAAAGTCTTGTTGTTTCTAATGCTTGGTTATTTTCTATAACTAAATCTTCTAATATATCCTCGTCTTCATCAAAACGTTTAATGGCTGGCAACCTAAATAATTTTTTGATTATGCTTTCGTTTCCTTTTAGCGCGGCTAAAAAATAGACTAAACTTTTTTCTACTTCCATTAAATTATATAACTGTTTGTTTGTGACGTTATTTTTTAGGTCACGTTCTATACGTAGACGCGTTTTATTAAGTAATCTCAAGTTTCTGTTATAGTGATTTGAAATGGTCAATAATATATTTAATGCAAAACGACTGTGAAAATGTAAGTTAATATTTTGGCGTGCAAAATTATCAAGAAATTCATTTTCTACATTACAAACAGTAATAATCTTTTTATTACCGATAATAATACCTAAAGGAATCGTAATAAATGACAATACTTTCAAGTTTGTGTCATTAACAACAGGTAAATCTAGTATGATAAGCGAGTAGCGTGTATCCTCATCGTAATCTACACGGGCGCTTTCTTCTGAATCTAGTGGATCTCGAATGAAATCTTCAGGAATATCATAACGATTGATTAAAGTTTCTATTTCTTCCCAATTTGGATCAACAACATTTATCCATGAAGCGGTTTGATCTAATTCAGTATGAACAATTTCTTGGGTTTGTGAATGCTTGTAAGCAGTTATCATAAGACAATGATGTCCTTTCTTTGAAATTCTTTTTAATGTTAGCGAAGAAACATGATATTGACAAGCATACAATTCATTATTTTAATTGTCCGTTTGCCATTAAGCGCAATGGACCATTAAAAATAATTTTAAATAAGTAGCCAACGACAATGTCAGGTTCCTTTCTATTTGTATCTTGAACCCAGTGTTTAATAAAAGAAATCGTAGCACCAAAAACATAACTATGAAAGTAATCTAACGGTATACCAGAAATGCTATGGTCATCATTAACATTCTTAAACATATTCTCAAACATGAGTTCTGATATTTTTTCTTCTATATGACTCTTTCGCTCTAATTTAAAAATAATTTGATAAAATTCGATATTTTTATTGATATAAATCATGATATTTTTTAGCACTTTCTCTGAAAAGACTTTAGCGAAAGCTTCAATGTTGAGCCCTTTTGTCATATCTTTGTAGAAAAGCATATCATCTGCTAAATCACTGATATACTCATCTTCCATATCTGAAAGTAAAATATATTTATCTTCATAATGTAAATAAAAAGTGCCACGGTTAATATCTGCTAATTCTGTGATATCTTGTATCGTGATTTTTTCTAAATCTTTTTTATTTAATAATTGAATGAATGCATTTTTAATTGCTTGTTTCGTTTTACGAACACGTCGATCTTCAATCATATATTGTCAACTCCTTGTACGTTAATAGACAATTTAAGTAAAAATGTTCAAAAACGGACATAATGGTTATCATTGCATATTGTTCATTGAAACAATCTCATTATAATAAACAAAGCAGTTATTAATCAACAAGGTGTTTAAGAAGGAGATAAGTTAATATGAATATTTTTAAAAGTAAATTATTATGGATTGCACCTATAGCAATTCTAATCATACTTGCAATTTTTTCAATTGCATTTTATCCAGCATATAATCCAAAACCTAAGTAATTACCAATAGCAATCGTTAATCATGATGAAGGTACTTCTATACAAAATAAAGATATTAATATCGGGAAAAATTTAGAGGATAAACTCTTAGATAGTGATTCTGATACAGTAAAATGGGTGAAGGTTGATAATGAAAAAGACGTTCGAAAAGGACTAGACGAACAAAAATATTATGGCGCAGCGATTTTCGAAAAAGATTTTTCAAAACATGCTATGAGTCAAACTCAAAAAGTAGTGATGGATAGCAAAAAACAAGAAATGCAAGATAAAGTTAAATCAGGTGAAATACCACCAGAACAAGCCAAACAAATGCAAAGTCAAATGGCTAAATCAGGTGCTTCTCAAGATATTAAAGTTAAACGTGCAGAGTTTAAAACGATAACTAATAAGGGTGCAAATATGCAGGCATCTCAAATTTCATCTAATGTACTAAAAGGTATTGGTGACAATTTAAATAAACAAATCACGCAACAAAGTTTAGATACTTTAGAAAAGCAAGATGTAAAAGTGAGTGCTAATGAAATTGAAGGACTGACAAATCCTGTAAAAGTAGCTGATAAACAAGTGCACAAAGTGAAAGATCATCAAGGTAATGGTAATGCTTCTTTCTTAATGTTTATGCCAGTGTGGATCAGTTCAATTGTGGCATCAATCTTGTTATTCTTTGCCTTTAGAACATCTGACAATATTAAAATTTCTCACCGTTTAATTGCATCTTTAGGTCAATTAGGTGTGGGTGTACTTACAGCATTTATTGGTGGCTTTGGCTATGTTTACTTTATGTCTGCCGTACAAGGGTTTGATTTCCCTGACATTAATAAAATAGCCGTATTTGTCTCAATTGCACTGTTAGAATTTATTGGACTTATTTTAGGTGTAATGACTTGGTTAGGTATGAAATCTATACCAATATTCTTTATTGCAATGTTCTTTAGTATGCAATTAGTTATGTTCCCTAAACAAATGCTACCTAAGTTCTATCAAGATTATATTGTAAGTTGGAATCCATTTACACACTATGGTGAGTACTTAAGAGAATTACTTTATATGAATCAACCGTTAGAAATGAATGCTACAATGTGGATGTTTGTAGGATTTATCATCTTTGGTATTGTATCTTCTATTAGTGCTGCTATGATAAGAAAACATAGTGGTAAACGTACTGAAATTCCGTCATAAAAATAAATATAATAAATTTTTGAGTCTGAGACATCTATTGATGCCCAGGCTCTTTTTTTTGTTTACGTAAAAAATTGGGGAAAGCACTTATCATTATGTGTCACTTCAATCGATAACATGATGACAGTCATAAACGTAAAGCGGCATCAATAAAAATAAGCAAGTTTTAAATTTGAGTCGATACTAAAAAATCGATTCGGATTTTTAATATTAATTAAAATAATCAATAAGGTAAAGTTCGATTGCGCCAGTCTTTTAAGGAAATTTATTATCTCCTTGCAATATGATTACAAATTTATTGACTAACTGACCTTATATTTTAATATTTGTTTAACATTGACTTAACAAAAATTAGATACAATTAACATGGTTTACAAATAATTCAAAGAGGTGTAATGATGGATTCTTCAGTAATGGAGATTATTTTTACTTTTATAGGTGGTTTAGGTATATTTTTATACGGAATTAAACAAATGGGTGATGGCCTACAGGCAGCTGCGGGTGATCGTCTTAGAAACATTTTAAATACATTTACAAGTAATCCAATCATGGGTGTACTTGCCGGTATGATTGTAACGATTTTAATTCAAAGTAGCTCGGGAACTACTGTAATTACAATTGGGCTAGTAAGTGCAGGGTTTATGACCATGCGTCAAGCAATAGGAGTAATCATGGGTGCCAATATAGGTACGACGGTTACAGCATTTATTATAGGTATAGACATTGGTGCTTATGCGCTTCCTATTTTAGCTATTGGTGCATTTTTAATATTCTTTATTCAAAAACGTAAAGTGAAAAATATAGGGATGATCCTATTTGGTTTTGGTGCATTGTTTTATGGCTTAGAACTGATGAGTGGCGCAGTTAAACCTTTAGCTGATTTAGAAGGTTTTAAACAATTGATGTTGGATATGTCTTTTAATCCAATTTATGGCCTTATCGCAGGAACAATATTGACTGTAGTTATTCAGAGTTCAAGTGCAACAATCGGTATTTTACAAGGCTTTTTTGCAAATGACTTGATTAGTTTACATGGCGCATTACCAGTTTTACTTGGTGATAATATAGGTACGACGATCACTGCAGTATTAGCGAGTCTTGCTGGCTCACTGGCAGCTAAACGTGTTGCAGCGGTGCACGTCATGTTTAATGTTATAGGCGCATCTATATTCTTAATTATACTGCCACTATATCAAATGGCTATTGAATGGATGCAAAGTCTGCTCAACTTAAAACCGGAAATGGTTATTGCTTTTGCACATGGTACATTCAACGTTACCAATACATTAATACAATTACCGTTTATTTTTGTACTCGCATGGGTAGTGACTAAAATTGTTCCAGGTGAAGATTTAAATGAAAAATATAAACCTAGAAATTTAGACAGAAATCTTATTAATAGAGCACCGAGCATTGCTCTCCAAGAGGCTCAAGAAGAAATTCAAAATATTGGGCACATGACATTTTCTATGCTTAAGAATGTAAATGAATACGATGATAAAAAAGAAAGAGACATCATGCATAAACACGCGGCTATAGATAATATGAATGATAATGTACGTCAATATTTAACTAAGATATCTGAAAAGAAATTATCTAAAAAAGATGCGGAAAGAATGACGGTACTTCAAGATGTAAACCGAACAATATTGAAAGTGGCAGGATTATCTGAAGCTTATTTATTAGATAAGAAAAAAGAACAAACGAATCAAGTTCAAATTTCTGAAAAAGCAGAAGCGAGTATCAATCGATTGTATGATCATGTAACGACATCTTTTGACAAAACAATCGATATGTTTGATGTCTATGACAGGGTCAAACGAGATGAAATTGTGAAAATAAGTAATGAGTCTTATCGTTTAGAGCATGATTTAAGGAAAAAACATATTAAGAGACTAAGTTCAGGTGAGTGTACACCAGAAGGTGGTTTATTATATCTTGATATGATAGGTATATTAGAACGTATCGGTTATCATTCGAGAAATATTTCAGAATCAATGATAGACATCGATGAAATTGAGACAAATGAAGAGACGGAACATGCATTAGAATGGTCACATTAAATTACGTTTAATAAGGTGAATGTGGGACTGGAATCACTTTTAGAAACTGTGATGCCGGTCTCACTTTATTATTTTTAAATTTAGTAAGCGTTTGCACTATCTTAATTAATTATTTTATCCTACAATTAGTAATAACATAAGGAAATAATGGAGGTTACAATATGAGTGTTTTCGATAAGTTTAAATTAGATAACCAAGTGGCAATTGTTACGGGTGGTGCTTCTGGATTAGGTAAAGCTATGGGTAAAGGGTTAGCCGAAGCGGGCGCAAACTTAGTCATTGCTGACATAAATTTAGAATTGGCCAAGGAGACAGCTGCTGAATTTGAAAATGAAACAGGTAACAAAGCAATCGCATGTAAAGTAGACGTTACAAGCATATCGGATGTTGAACAAATGGTTACAGATGTCGTGGATACATTTGGCCGTATTGATATTTTATTTAATAATGCAGGTATTAATGAACATGTTAAATTTGAAGATATGCCATACGATCGTTGGGTAAAAAATATGGATGTAAATATTAACAGTATGGTATTAGTCTCACAAGTAGTTGGTAAAGTGATGATAGAACAGAAAAAAGGATCAATTATTAATACATCTTCAATGTCAGGTATTATAGTGAATACGCCACAACCTCAAGCTGCCTATAATACATCGAAAGGTGCTGTCATTATGTTTACGAAAAGTTTAGCAAGTGAATGGGCTGAACATGGTATTCGTGTAAATTCTATTGCACCAGGATACATGAAGACAGAACTTACAAAAGATTATTTCGCACAAGGCGGAGATATGATTGATACATGGATGAAATTCACACCACTTGGTAGACCAGGTGTTCCAGAAGAATTACAAGGTGCTGCATTATATTTAGCGTCTGATGCTTCATCGTTTGTGACTGGAAGTATTGTTACAATCGATGGCGGTTATACAGCGTTATAGTATAGATTATTTAAATTCATATATGCGAGTGTTGGTAAGGTCTATTCAATATACCAACCAACAATATTTATAAATAAATGAAACTATATAAGACAGGTCATTAATCAGATATGAACATGAATTAATGACCTGTCATTATTGTTATTTTAAATCCTTATTAAAACGATAGGAATACTTGACAAATATGCGAGACAGGCATAGTATTACTATTAATATAATATTCAGAAAATTGATTGGGAGGGTTCATGTATGACATCAATGAGTATTTTAGATCAAAGTCCAATAGATACTGATGAAACTGTTAGGGATGGTATCGCACGTACAGTTGAATTAGCTCAACTTGCCGATACAGAAAATTACACAAGATACTTTGTTGCAGAGCATCACAATATACCTGAACTCGCTGGAACGAGTCCAGAAATATTAGTGACACATTTACTAAATCAAACGAAACGTATTCGAGTGGGATCGGGCGGCGTTATGTTACAACACTATAGTCCGTTTAAAGTGATTGAGCAATTTCATTTGATTAGCAATATTGCACCTGGAAGAGTGGATTTAGGTATAGGAAAAGCGCCGGGTGGTTTTCCTTTAGCAACTCAAGCATTACAATCTGAATTAAAATCTCCGCAAACAACTTTCAACGAAAAATTTCACTTATTAAATCGTTTTAATAAAAATGATTTCACAGATGAAGAAGCATATAGTCAGCTACAAACATCTATACGTAATAATGAAATTCCGTCACCAGAACTTTACTTACTTGGAGGAAGTGAAAATTCAGCACAATTTGCTGCTGACGAAAAAGTAGGTTTTGTATATGCATTTTTTATTAATTCTAATATTGACGTGTTACATCAGTCGATTAAAGCATATAAAGCACAATATCCTGAGGGAAGAGTTATCGTGGGTGTAGCTACAGTAGTGACTGAAAGTGAATCAGATAAGGCTTTGGTAGAAGAAGGGCGCACAAATTATGCACTTCATTTTAAAGACGGTCGGAAAATTACAGTCAATACGAAACAACAATTAGACACATTTACAGAACAAAGTAAGGAAACATTTGAAGTTGAAACTAAAAAAATTGAAGTATTAGATGGTTCAGCAAGCGAAGTAAAACAACAATTGCAACAATTAAATGTCGATGGATTGATAGATGAATTTATGTTACACATACCGGTTCGAAATCATGAATTACGAATGAAAACAGTTAAACAAATGTCACCTGCAAAGCATGTGATTAACGAGAAAGAAGGGATAGTATGACTAAAGGGAAAATAGATTTTGGAATTATGCTTAACGGGCCAGGTAGTCATATGCATGCTTGGAAATCGAATGAAGTGCCTGATGATGCGAGTACAAATTTTGATTTTCAGTTGGAAATTGCTAAGAGAGCAGAAGCAGCAGGTTTTAGCTTTGTATTTGTTGCCGATGGGTTATATATACATGAGAAATCGATACCTCATTTTTTAGATCGACATGAACCACTTACATTGCTGGCTGCCCTTGCACCAGTTACAAAAAATATCGGTTTAGTAGGGACAATTTCAACGTCTTATAGTGAACCATTTACAGTAGCACGTCAGTTAGCAACAATAGATAGAATTAGCCATGGACGTGCAGGTTGGAATGTAGTTACATCACCACTTGCAGGTAGTGCAGATAATTATAGTAAAGGTGACCATCCGGAACACGATATTAGATATGATATTGCCGAAGAGCATATTCAAGTAGTTCAAGGCTTATGGGATTCATATGAGGACGATGCATTTACTTTTGATGTGGAAAAAGGTGAGTATTTTGATAAAGATAAAATGCATACTTTAGATTACAAAGGTAAGTATTTTCAGGTCAAAGGTCCACTAAATGCAAGCCGTTCTGAACAAGGTCAACCGGTCATTTTCCAAGCTGGTGCATCTCCGAAAGGTCAGGCTTACGCAGCTAAATATGCGGATGCAGTATTTACGTTAGGTGAATCCAAAGAAATCGCTCAAAGCAATTATGATAGTATCAAAGCGCAAGCAAAAGCATTTGGACGTAATCCTAATGAAGTGAAAGTATACCCTATATTAGCACCGATTATTGGTGAAACTGAAAATGAAGTTGAATCTCGATTTGAGGAAATAAAATCATTAGCTAATATTGATGAGGCGTTAGATTATTTAGGAAGATATTATGATCATCATGATTTTAGTCAATATGATTTAGACGCGCCATTCCCAGAGCTTGGCGAAGTTGGACAAAATAGTTTCCGTGCTACTGCAGATGCGATCGCAGCTCGCGCTAAGGAACATCAGCTTACTTTACGAGAAGTTGCCTTAGAAGAAACTGTCCGCCGTTCTCCATTCATGGGCACATATGAAAAGGTTGCCGATTTAATTATTGAATGGTTTGAAGATGGTGCAGCAGATGGCTTTATATTTGGACCACATATTTATGGTGCGGTTTATGATGAATTTATCAATCATGTCTTACCGATATTAGAACAAAAAGGTTATTATACTCAGGAGTATCAAGGTGATACATTACGTGATCACATAGGTATTCCATTTAAAGAAAATAGATATAGTCAGTCACATGTAACGCAATAATTAAATATACGTACTTATATAGATAGACACATCTATGTTATATACAGTTGTGTCTATTTTTTATTATAAAAGGAGTGAATCCGTATGTCAGAATCAAGCACAACATCATATCAAAATGGCAGTAATCAAAATGTAAATCAGACTTCTGATCATATAGCAGTAAAGACTAAGAAAAAATTCGAATTACCTCACGTTTTATTAATCATGTTAATCATGATGATGTTTGCTTGTTTCTTGACCTATATTATTCCTGCAGGTGCATTTGATACTAATAAAGATGGTTCAATTATTCAAGGCACATATCATGCTATTGATCAAAATCCAGTGAATCCAATTTATGCTATAACACTCATTTTAAATGGCGGTATTCAATCAGCACAAACAGTAACCTTATTACTGTTTATCGGTGGTGCAATGGGAGGTATATTATATCTTGATTCTGTAAAAAAATTAACGAATTATATGATTTATCGCTTTGAACATGCCGGCGCATTGCCACTTATTATTGGCTTATTTTCATTAATGGCATTTATTGGTTTCTTTATTGGTGGAGATCAAATGATTGTATTTGTAACATTAGGTGTCATTTTAGTGAATCGATTGAAACTAGATCCAATCATAGCATTAGCGATTACCTTTTTACCATTGTACATGGCTTTTTCAGTATCTCCATCCGGTATGGCAAAGATAGGACAAATTGTATATCCTGAGGTTGCATTATATTCGGGTTATGGTGGAAGAGCAATTATGTATGGCGTATTCTTAATTGTTACTTTATTGTATGTTATTTGGTATGCAAGAAGAGTAATAAAAGATCCCAGTAAAAGTGTGATGAACACAAGTGAATGGCGACAAGATATAACTCAAACAGCGCATCATGAAATGGCTACCGAGGATAGACAAGTCAATTGGAGAGACAGTATCGTCGTTGCATTAGTTGTCTTAACGCCAATTGTCTTAGCTTTAGGAAATGGTTTGTTTAGCTGGACAGAAAAGTACGGAAATGGTGTATTTATTACTATATTCGGAATAAGTTTTGTATTGGCTTATATTGTAAAAAGCAAAACGCCTAGCGAAATGGTCGACGGATTTTTAGAAGGTGCAAAGCCAATGTTGGTCGTTGCGTTTGCTATTATCATGGCGAATACGATAAGTGTTATTTTGGAAAAAGGACAAATTCTTAGCACGATTGTTCACACACTTACAACACAACTTGATGGTGCATCTTCAGGTATTGTTTCTGTAATCGTATTTTTAGTGGCAACGGTCTTTAACTTCTTAGTTCCATCAGGTTCAGGTCTTATGAGTGTCATGGTACCGATATTACAACCGGTAACAGACACATTAGGTGTTAATGATCAAATTTTATTAACTTCTTTATCTTTTGGTGGTGGGCTAGGAAACTTAATTACGCCTACTTTAGGTGCTACGATAGGTGCCATTGCGATTGCTAAAGCAAACTTTGGCTCATGGTTCAAATTTATGATACCACTATTCATCGTATGGCTAGTAGTTGGTTCCATCGTACTTTATATATTTACAGCTGTTGGTTGGTCAGGTGGCGTATAACTGAAAATTGAATCATATGGATTATAGAAATGAAAAGCGCTCTACAAAGTTTGCATTTATGCATGTCTACTTTGTAGGGCGTTTTATATGTCGCGAATTATTTAGTGATCACGTTTGTAAGATGTTGAAATTAAAAATATACCATATGCATGTGCGATTCAGTGAAACTTCATTATTGTTATTGTGCAACGGTTACTGAAAACGGAACATGTTTAAGCCATTTATGTTCTGGCTTTTCATCCGTAATGACTTCATTAATATCAGATATTTTCGCAAAGGAAAGTGTTGAAGAAACACCAAATTTACTTTTATCAATGAGAGCGATGACGTTTTCACTTTCTTGTACCATTTGTTTTTTTAATTGTACTTCAGGTAATGAAAAATCAGTTAATCCATTTTCTAACGTAAAACCATTTGCAGATAAAAAGAAATAGTCAATGTGGTACATTTCTAGAATTTGAGAATCGATATTCCCAGTTATCGCGTTTGAATCTTGTGAAACAAAACCACCAACTACGAGAACGGTTAAATGTGGATTTTCTTTTAATAGTACGGCATTTTCTAGACCATTTGTAATAATTGTCAGTTCCATCGTAGTTTCTGCAAGTAATTTGGCGAGTTCATAAGTAGTCGAACTTGCATCAATCATAATACATTGTTGCGGTTTGATTTTTTTTAAGGCGGACTTACTTATTTTATATTTTTCACCGTGTTTTTGTGTTAAACGATAAGAAAAGTTAAATTTAGAGCCTATATTTTCTGTGACTTTAGCGCCACCATGTGTACGTGTTAATTTATTTTCACTTTCTAGTCTCCGTAAATCACTTCTTACTGTTGCTTCAGTAACACTTAAGTAATCAGATAGTTGTTTTACTGTTGCGCGTTTATGAGATTTAATATACGAATATATATGTTCTCTGCGTTCATCTGCATACATTTTCATGTGCTTCACATCCTCTTTAGTATCACTTTTATATTAACATAAATTCGATATAAGAAAATAAAAAGAAAACAAAACGAAAATAAATGAAAAAATATTTGTGATAAATGAAAAAGTATAATAGAATTACACATATAGATGAAAGCGTTTTCTAAAAATGATAAGGGAGCTGTTAATGATGAGTAAGAAAAATTATCCTGAAACAATGAACGCAGTAGTCGCATACGCGCCTGGAGAATATAAATATGAAACAGTTGAAACGCCAACGATAGAACATCCTAAAGAAATTGTTGTGAAAGTTGAAGCATGTGGTATATGTGCTGGTGATATAAAGGCTTATGGCGGTGCACCAAGTTTTTGGGGTGATGAAAAGCAACCTTCATACATTAAAGCACCTATGATTCCGGGACATGAATTTATAGCACGCATTGTAGAAAAAGGAGAAGATGTTACAGATTTTGAAATTGGAGATCGTGTGATTTCAGAACAAATCGTACCTTGTTGGAATTGTAGATTCTGTAACCGCGGCGAATATTGGATGTGTGAAAAACATGATCTTTATGGATTCCAAAGCAATGTTAACGGTGGTATGGCGGAATATATGAAATTTACTAAAGAGGCTATTAATTACAAAGTACCAGAAGATATGCCTATTGAAAAAGCCATTTTAATTGAACCATATGCATGTAGCTTGCATGCCGTTCAACGTGCCAATATTAAATTAGGTGACTTTGTTGTCTTATCTGGTGCCGGTACACTAGGTTTAGGTATGGTTGGCGCAGCTAAAAAAGCGGGTGCGGAAACATTAGTCGTCTTAGATATGAAAGATGATCGATTAGAATTAGCTAAAGCATTTGGTGCTGATATTGTTATGAACCCATCAAAAGTGGATGTAGTAAAAGAAATTAAAGATATGACGGAAGGATATGGTTGTGATACGTATATTGAAGCAACTGGCCATCCTAAGTCTGTAGAACAAGGTTTAAGTGCAATTAGAAAATTAGGTCGTTTTGTAGAATTTTCTGTTTTTGGAGATCCAGTCACGGTGGATTGGAGTATTATCTCTGACCGTAAAGAATTAGATTTAATGGGTAGTCACTTAGGACCTTATTGTTATCCATTGGTTATAGATGGTATTCAAAAAGACGACTTCCCTACAGATGGCGTTGTCACACATCAACTACCTTTAAAAAATTTTGAAGAAGGATTTGAATTGATGAAAAAAGGAGATCAATCGCTAAAAGTGGTTCTAGTACCATAAATTAATATTGTCAAACACAACGTCGTAAAAGGAGCGTTTTAAAATGAAAAAAATGATTAATAACCCAGATAATGTGATTGAGGAACTAATGTCTGGTTATCTAATTGCTTATCCAGAATATATTAGACGTTCTGAACTCCATAAGAGAGCTTTAATAGGCAAAAAGAGAAATGACAAAAGAAAAGTTAGCATATTGATAGGTGGCGGTTCGGGTCATGAACCAGCGTTCTTAGGATATGTTGGTAAAGGTATGGCAGATGGTGTAGCCGTTGGAAATATTTTTGCTTCACCTTCGCCAATACCTATACAGGCAGTTACAAGAGAAATAAATCGTGACCATGGCGTACTTTATATCTATGGAAACTACGCAGGAGATTTAATGAATTTTGAAATGGCGAGTGAAATGACGGAAATTGAAGATGATATTGTGACTAAGGCAGTGATTGGTAATGATGACGTCGCTTCTTCCAAAGATATAGATGATCGCAGGGGGATTGCAGGAGAATTATTAGTTTATAAAGCGGCTGGTGCGGCTGCAGACTTTGGTTATGATTTAGAAGAAGTTAGACGTATTGCGCAATTGGCAAACGATCAAACGCGTTCAATGGGTATTGGTTTGAGTCCATGTTATTTGCCGCAAACAGGTAAACCAAGCTTTGATTTAAAAGATAATGAGATGGAAATCGGTTTAGGTCATCACGGTGAACCTGGTATTGAAAAAACAACAATTCGCACAGCTAAAGAAACGGTTCAAGTTATTATGCAAAATATTTTAAAAGAAGACATCTATCACGCTGAAGATGATGTTGTTGTCTTAATCAATGGTTTGGGCGCCACTTCACAAATGGAACTTTATATTATCAATAAAGAAGTAGATGCAATTTTAAAAGATAATCATATCAACACATACCGAACATTTATAGGGAATTTCATTACTTCAATGGAAATGGGTGGCTTTTCAATTACATTGATGAAAGTTGATGATACATTGAAGCGCTGTATAGATCATCCTATAGATTGTCCAAATTTCAAAGTCATTTAGGAGGAGCGCATTATGACATTAACAAATGAATCATTTAAAGTGTATATTTTAGCTTTAACCGAACTTTTTGAAAATAAAAAAGACGAACTTTGCGAATTGGATAGAAAAATTGGTGACGGTGACCATGGCGTAACGATGGATATCGGTTATCAAGCTGTTAAAGAAACAATTCAAAATGAATTGGCAGACCAAGATGATATTTCAAAAATTAGTGTAGCAGTTGGTAAGCGTTTCTTAGATGCTGTCGGTTCATCTGTCGGACCATTGTACGCTTCAGGCTATTTAAAAGGTGCCGTTGCTGTTAAAAATGAGACATCTTTAGATGATGAAGGTCTCTATCAATATTGGATTGCTTTTTGTAAAGGAATCCAGGATAGAGGTAAAGCTAAAATAGGCGATAAAACGATGATAGATACACTTGAACCTTTTTACAAATCATTAGAACATGCACAACAATCAGGTGAATCGTTTGCTGATGCATTTCAAGTAGCGTTAGGTGAAGCAAAACATGGTATGGAAAGTACTAAAGATATTGTATCGAATAAAGGAAGATCAAAACGTTTAGGATATCGTTCCCAAGGACATGTAGATCCTGGCGCAATGTCTGCCTTTTTGATGCTAGATACATTTAAACCATTTATATAAGGTATGAAGAAAATTTAAGGAGGAATTTTAATGAAAATAGCAATTGGTGCAGACCATAATGGATATGATTTAAAAGAAGCGGTCAAAGCGCATGTTGAGCATTTAGGACATGTAGTTGAAGATTTTGGTTGTCATCAATGTGCTGAAACGGACTACCCTGATGTAGCGGCTGAAGTTGGAAAAAGCATTCAACAAGGTGAAAACGAACGCGGTATTTTGATTTGTGGTACGGGTATTGGTGTAGCAATTACTGCAAACAAAATAAAAGGCATACGTGCAGCATTAGCACACGATTATTATTCTGCGGAACGTGCACAATTAAGCAATAATGCACAGATTTTAACTATGGGGGCACAAATTATAGGTGTTGAAGTTGCTAAAAAAAATGTTGAAGCTTATCTTAATGTGAGTTGGGAAGGTGGTTCACAGCGCAAAGTTGATAAGATCGATAAAGTGGAAGAAAGTGAAAATAAGTAAAACATAACTGGATTAATAATATAAAGGCTAAGCATCCTATACTAGCGCTAAAAATAGGATGCTTAGTTTTTTAATTTGTAGTTATGTGATAAACAAGACGTGGTTATATATAAGGTAAAGCAAAGATGTCGTAGTATTTCTATATATTTGAAGAATTGTCACTGTAATTTTAAGATAATTGTCATATAATATGCTTGAGGAGGATTATCTATGCGTAGAGTATTATATGCTTTTTTAATTTATACAGTTTTAGGCTTACTCAGTGGTTTCTATTATCGTGAATTGACGCTTGCACATCATTTCACTGGTGATACACAACTCGTTGTAGTACATACTCATACCCTTATATTAGGGATGTTTATGCATTTGATTTTATTGCCTGTTGTAAAAGTATTTAAACTAAGTAGTTATTATTTATTTAATTGGTTCTTTATTGTTTATAATATTGGCGTATTAACGACAATAGGTATGATGTTTACCAAAGGTACATACCAAGTCATTGGAATGACTGTGCCTGAATCTTTTGCGGGATATGCAGGTATAGGTCATACGATTTTAACTGCTGGCTTTATACTATTATTCTTCTTATTAAGAAATGCAATAGTGAAAGACCCAAGGGATTAATTAAAAAGCTGCTAACAATGCGTAAACCATTGTTGGCAGCTTTTGCTTTTTTATAAATAATTTTTATCTACAGTATTAGTAAAAATGAAACGAGATGGTACTATATTATTTTTTTGATTTTAATGCTTTATAAAAAATATCACGTTGTTTTTCTAAAGAAATAGGGTCATTATACTGTGTTTCTGTAACATCAAATTTAATCACCTGATTATCTTTAACTGCTGGTAGATTATTCCAATAATTAGTATTTTCGAACGGTGCAGGTTGATCACCATTTGTCGCAATAACTGCAAAATCGCCTATATAATCTTTGAAATTTTCAGGATTAATAGGTGTGGCAAATTTGTCTTGAGTTGCTTTTTCTAGCGCTTTAGGTTGCTTCATACCATAACCATCATATAAGATTTCTGTGCCTCTACCTAAATGATCACTAAATGCCATAGTACCTTTTGGAGTTTGTTGCAATACTGACACAGTCTTGCCTTTAATTAATGGTGACAATTCTTTTTTATCGTCGGCCATTTGTTTATCCCAGTCTTTAATCCATTGTTTAGCTTTCGACTCTTCATTGACTAAAGCGGCAAGTTTTTTTGCATGGTCTTTATAAGTAGATTTTTCTGAATCAAAAGCTACGGTTGGAGCAATTTTCTGTAATTTTTTAATATTTTTATCTTGTATTGTCGTTACGATAAGGTCCGGTTTTTGTTTAGTAACTTGTTCAACACTGGTATTATCAATACGCTTAATGCCTTTTGTAACATCATTTAATACTTTGTTTTTCTCTACAAATTCTGGTACGGCAATCGGCTTATGGCCAAATTTTACCAATGCGCCGATATAAGTTGGGTGTAAAACAGCAATTCTTTTAGGGTTTTTAGGAATTTTAACTTCTTTACCTGTATCATCCTTAAAAGATTTTTCAGTGAATTTATTTTCACTATCGTTCTTTTTACTTGAATCTTGTGTGCTGCAAGCGCCTACAAATAATGTCAAACAAATTAAAATTAATAACAATTTCTTCACAGATTAACGGCTCGTAAATTTTAAGAATTTTGAAAATTAAAAGGTTTTCATTGATAATAGTTATCAATTATAGCATAATGTAGGAAAGACACAAGCTGAATTTTGGGAGGATGCTTTATGGATGATGTTATTATAATTGGCGGAGGTCCTGCAGGATTATTTGCTAGTTTCTATTCAGGCTTAAGGGGTATGCGTGTGCGTATTATAGATATCCAGGATAAACTTGGTGGTAAAATGCATGTATATCCAGAAAAGATTATTTGGGATATTGGTGGATTAGCTCCAAAACCTTGTTTTGAAGTAATTCAAGATACAGTTAAGCAAGGTTTGCATTTTGAACCAGAAGTAAATTTAGAAGAACGTGTGATTGATATCAGGAAAATAGAACAACAACACTTTGAAGTTGAAACTGATAAAGGTAATGTATTTTCTAGTAAATCAGTTATTATTGCGATTGGTGGCGGCATCATTAATCCGAAGCAACTCGATATTAAGGATGCAGAGAGATACAAATTGACAAATTTACATTACGTCGTTCAGTCATTAAAAAAATTCAAAGACAAACATGTATTGATTTCAGGAGCTGGCAATTCAGCATTGGATTGGGCAAATGATTTAAGTGGCTATGCTAAAAGTGTAACGCTAATATATAGAAAAGCTGATATTAAAGGTTATGAAGTCATGAAAGAAAAATTGGAACAATTAAACGTTAAAAAATTACCGAATACACATATACATCAATTAATTGGTGATGAAACGCAAACGCAGATTGAGCAAGTCATCTTAGAGAATATTGAAACTGGGGAACATACTGTAAAATCATTTGATGATGTCATCATTAGTCATGGCTTTGATAGAGAGAATACATTACTTGAACAATCTTCTGCTAAAGTAGATATGTTTAATGAATATAGCATTAAGGGCTTTGGTAATACTGCTACAAGCATCGATGGTCTATATGCATGTGGTGACATTATTTATCATGAAGCTAAAGCACATTTAATTGCAAGTGCATTTAGTGACGCTGCGAATGCAGCTAACCTAGCTAAACTTTATATAGAACCAAAAGCAAAAGCAGAAGGCTATGTTTCTAGCCATAATGAGATTTTCAAAGAATCTAATAAGGTAGTTATGAAAAAATATTTATAGCTTACAGCACATGATGCTTTTTAAACGACAGCGGAAAAACCGTTGTCGATTTTTTTATACAAAAAGCATTAATTATATGAAGGATAGTTTGAGAATTATTACAGACTATATCATAATATAGAAAACATAAGTTATAGGAGATGTGGCACGATGATAGAGATAAAGCATGAAGCACCTAGTGTAGTTGATTATAGAAATTTGCGAAAAGTAGCAGGGTTAAGTGAGAAATCACAAAAAGCTGCGGAAAAGGGCATTAGCAATGCATGTTTTAATGTGACCATATATCATGGAACAGACTTGATAGGTATGGGACGTGTCATCGGTGATGGTGGTACAGCATTTCAAATTATTGATATTGCTGTAAACCCTGAGTTTCAAGGACAAGGTTATGGTAAAACGATTATGTCGCATATCATGTCATATGTAGAAAATGAAGCTGAAGAAGGTACTTATGTTAGTTTAATGGCTGATTATCCAGCAGATCAATTTTACGCACAATATGGATTTATCACTACAGAACCTCATTCTTGTGGTATGTATATCAAATTTTAAGCATAGTATGGCAATAAAAAAGGGTGAGTCGCATTATGGCGATTCACCCTTATGTGTGTCAGTTTATAAATTATTTTGATTCATGAATATTTGCATCTGTGGCATTTGTTCTAGAACGTAAATCAGCTTCAATTTCTTCTAAACTACGACCACGTGTTTCAGGTAAGTATTTGATGACAAATATTAGTGCACAAATCCCGATCACTGCAAAAATTAAAAATACTTGTTCTACAGGTAAGACTTCAGTCAATATTGGGAAGAATTGAGCAACTAATAAACTTCCGATTGACAATACTAATGCTGCGGCACCCGTTGCGGCACCACGTGCACGCATAGGGAATAACTCTGGTAACATTACCCATAATACAGGTCCCCAAGTAAAACCAAAGAATATAATGAATAACGTTAAACAAGCCACGATAATCCAAGCAGAAGATTGAATACCAATTGTCCAAATTAATACGGCCATAATAAGTAATGAAGCAACCATGCCAATATTACCAATGACTAATAAGCGTTTACGATCAATTTTATCAATAATCATAATTGCAACAATCGTAATGATAACGTTCACAGTACCAATACCAACAGTACCTAAAATAGAAGTAGCGTCGCCTAATCCTGCTTTACTAAAGATAGAAGGTGCATAATATATAATGGCGTTAATACCGATAATCTGTTGTAGCAAAGCAAATATACAACCAATAATCAGTGTTGGACGTAACCATGGTGATTTTAAAACATTCCATGTACTTTCAGAGATACTATTAATTTCTTTCATATCTGCGATTTCTTTATCGATTTCGCTGTCCTTAAATGTTAATTTCATAACATCACGTGCTGCTTTTTCACTTCTATGTTCAAGTAACCATCTAGGACTTTCAGGCATAAATGCGACACCAATTAATAAAATAAGTGACGGTACAACTGCAAGACCTAACATCCATCTCCAACCTTCGATAGGTGTGAAAGCATAGTTGATTAAATATGAAGATAAGATACCAATCGTAATCATTAATTGGTTTAAAGAACTTAAAGAACCACGTTGTTCCGTAGGTGCCATTTCAGATAAATAAACTGGAACAATGGCAGTAGAGCCACCAACAGCCAATCCGATAACTAAACGACCTATAACTAATACGGGCATTGAAGGTGCTAATGCTAAGATAAGTGCACCAACAATATAAACAATAGCTATCACAAATACCACACGTCTACGGCCAAGTCTGTCAGATAATGGCCCACTTGCACCAGAACCAAAGATGGCACCGACAAGCATAGATGCAACAACCAATCCTTCTGTAACACTATTCAATGGTATATCATCTTTTATAAATAATAGAGCACCCGATATTACTCCCATGTCGTAACCATAGAGTAAACCTCCCAATGCACCAAGGAAAAAGATGAGTTTTTTATCTACTTTAATTTCCATAAAAACCCTCCTGATAAGTTTCGATATCAATAAGTATACGCTTTCATATTTTGGTTGTAAATATTAAAATATAAGATTTTTATTTATTCATATCTATTTATATTAGATATCATTTTATTCATATACGAATAAAAAAGGGACGCTTTTAAATCAATAAAAAAATAAACCTTAATTTCCTTTTTAAAAGAAAATTAAGGTTTATGTTAAGGATTAAGCATTAAGCATTAAAATCAATGACGATTCTACCTGAATTATTATCTTCAAGTACTTGTTTAATATTATCTTCAATATCATTAAAGTGGATTACTTTTTTAATATCATGTAAGTTATCTGGTTTTAAATCTTTAGCTAAACGGCGCCAGATATGTTTGCGTTGTCTCATTTCAGTATAAACTGAATCAATACCTATAATACTTACGCCTCTCAAGATAAATGGAAATACTGAGCTATCAAATTTTGCACCTGCTGTCATACCAATAACAGCAACCATACCATTGTAATCCAATTGTTTCACGATTTGTGATAAACTCTCTCCGCCAACTGGGTCAATGACACCTTGCCAAGTTCGTTTGCCAAGTGCTTTTTGATCGCTATTAGCAATGCGGGAAATAACTTCTTTAGCACCAAGCGCTTTTAGTTTGTCCTCTGCACCTTTTTTGCCAGTACTAGCAATAACATCAAATCCAATTGAATCTAACATCATAATCGCTAATGTACCAACACCTCCGGTAGCACCACGTACGAGTATATCTTTCTTTTCGATAGAAAGGCCGTTATGTTCTAACTTTTCAATAGCTAATCCAGCTGTATATCCAGCTGTACCATAAATCATTGCTTCTTCTAATGTTAAATCCTTTGGTAATGGTACAATCCATTCTTCTTTAACACGTGCATATTCACTAAAACCACCAAAATGGCTAGTCCCTAAGTCATAACCCGTAACGATGACTTCATCGCCTTTTTCGAAAGCATGTGTATCTGAATGTTCTACAACACCAGCTAAATCAACACCTGGAATCATTGGATAAGAAGAAACAATTTTTGAATTTTCTACTGTAGCAAGCGCATCTTTATAATTGATTCCAGAATATTTTACTTTAATAAGTACATCGCCTTCTGGTAGATCATCTACTGAAATATCTTTATATTGATTCACGACTTTGCCGTCTTGTTCATCGACTACAAAGGCTTTGAATGTGTTAGTCATTACTGAATGGCACTCCCTTATGTATAAAAATTACGAACAATTAAAAAACAAGACCTACTTTATCATGTAATTGAATATTACACAATAAGCCAAACCTAGAGTATTTATAAGAAAGCGTTTTAATTTAAAAAAACTTTTAAATTACATAAAATTCGTAGATTTATTCTATACAAAGTGAATAAGTTAGAACTGAGTCAGGTGCTTTTTAAAATAGTAACCTGTCTTCGACTTTAGTATAATGACAATAAAATATAATGTGGGGTGAAAGCGGAATGGATCAATCTATAGAAATGGTTAAACTAGATGAAGTTAAAGTATTAAGAGAATTAAGTATCACTACGTTTAGGACGACGTTTGAGCATGGTGAATATACAGATGAAGATTTCGACGCATACTTTGATGAGGCTTATGCAGAAGATCAATTACTACAAGAGTTAAAAGATGACAATTCATTCACTTATTTCTATAAGGAAAATCGCGACATTGTTGGATATTTTAAATTAAACATTAATGAAGCACAAACTGAACCAAAGGGGGATGCGTATCTTGAGATTCAACGTATCTACTTTTTACCACATGCCCAAGGTGGTGGGCGGGGCAAACAAGTAATTGAGTTTGCCACTGCGAAAGCGCGTGAATTAAATAAAAAGAAAATATGGTTAGGCGTGTGGGAACATAATGCACAGGCTTTTAATTTTTATAAAAAGCAAGGATTGTCGGTGACAGGTGAACATCAATTTTATACAGGGAATGTTGTAGATACCGACTTGATAATGGAGAGAGACATCTGACCTAGGTATGTTAATTTGACATGTGTAACGATTTAAATTGTCGAAGATGTGTAATCTATCAATATAAACTTAAAAATTCTTTTGATTTTGTTAAATTTATATTTTCTTTTGAAAGAATTTTGATGAAAGATGTTCATTTTTGAATTTATAGTGAATAACATAATAATTCTCATCAACCCTAAATGGTAGCGTGATACATACTAAGTAACCTTTGGGTCATGAGTATTATAAATTCAAGGAGGTTTTCATATATGAAAAAATTATTAGCAGGGTTTTTGACATTATCATTAGCACTAGTTGCTTGTTCAAATGGTAGTGATGATGACAGCAGTAAAAAGGATGATAGTTCAAAAGACAATCAATCTTCTGAGGATAAGTCCAAAGATTCTAAGAACGATGACAAAAAGAACAATGATTCTGATAAAGACAAAGATAACAATTCAGATTCAGACAAAAATTCAGATAGTAAATCTGATGACAGTAGTTCAAGTGATCGCAATAATGGAGATGATGAAAACAGCTCGGATAATGCGTCAGTTTCAGATAGTTCATCAAGTAACAATGACAGTAACGCAAATAGTGATGGCTCAAGTTCAAATGCTGATGGAGATAATGCATCAGGAAACAATGACAATGCTAACAATGCCACATCTTCAGAAAGTAATGGCAACGAGAATGGTACTATGAATGATACTAATGGTAGTAATTCAAATGATAATGCAAGTGCAGATGCAAATAATGGTGCTTCTAGTGCCAACACATCGCAATACGTAGCGCCGTATCAAGGTCAAAATGCAGTGCCAGTAGCACAAAATATTACATCTGGTACACCTGATTCACAAGCTGCATTACAAAACTTACCGAATTTCCAAAATGCTTTAGATAATGCTACAACTGAAGTGAATGGTTTAAATGGACAATCTAATCCATATAATGATTATGCAATTGAAGGTAGCGAAGGAAATTATAGCTATATCTTCAGTTTCCAAAATCAAGCGCAACCTGGAACATATACAATAGCTACAGTTGATCAACAAGGTACTGTTAGAGTAGTGGACCCTGCTTATCAACAATAATATTGAATTTAGGTTTAGAAAAAGTGAGCCAGTCTTTTAATGAAGTCTGGCTCACTTTTTTGTTTGTTATTTAGTTATGACATAGTCTCAATTACTTAGATTTAATACATTTATGAATGATGTGAGAAATTGTTTCAAAGGCATGATTATCTTTATTAATAAATTCAGTATGATGAACATCTTTCATTTGATGACTGATTAAATCATTTAACAATGCTTTTGAATCACTATAACGTACAGTTGATAATGCGTGCATCACGTCATCATATACACCACGTTCTGTTACATATTTTTCATGATCTGGTGTATATTGACATACAACTTTATCTATCGATAGGGCATCAAATATAATCGATGAATAATCAGTCAATACAATATCAGATACTAACAATAAATCTTGAACTTCAATATGCGTAGGTGCAATGATTGCATTTTCAGGCATATAATCTGATTGATCTTCAATATGTCCTTTGAATATCACATTATATTTGTTAAGTAACCCGTCACTTATAGGCAATAAATCAACTTCATCAAAATGTGAGTGCCAAGTTGGAACATATAATAGTGTTTCTTTGTCAGGATTCAATTTAAGTTCTTGTTTGATGAAAGAAATATAATGTTTATCAGATTGTTTGTCCATTAAATATCTAACTCTTGGATAGCCACAATTTAAAATATGAGTTTGTTGTTGTGGAAAAGCAGATTTAAAGTGTTCAATAATTGGGGCACAGTCACTTATAAAATAATCTTGCTGTAACCATTTATTATATTTACGTGCTCGATAATTGTAAATGTTAAGATTTTGCGTCGGTTCCATACTGTCTAAAAACAATTTTTTTATAGGTGTGCCATGCCATAGTTGGATAATGGTACCATTTGGTTTTAAATTGTCTGGAATATAGCTTTCCAAAATAACAACCTGGGCACTTTCTATGAGAGACTTGGTTTTAGGGTCATCTGGTTTTATAAAATTGGGTCCATTTACATCATTCGTAATGAAATATATGGGTAACTTAGAAAAATGTTTTGCAAAGTGATTGAACAAATAGCGAGAATTACCTCTGAAACCATAATCAAAACCTAAGAATACAATATGGTCTTTAATGTTTGATTTATCTTTTTCATATATATAGCTCATATTTTGGTGTTTCTTTACAAAGTGATTTTGAAGCATTTTAAATAACCAATGTGGTAATTTAAAATGCGTGCGATTTAAACATTTGTCAGTAAAACGCATTTGATCAGGAGCCAATATTTCGTTGTTTTTAAAGGGCAACGGGTGATTATGCGTATAAGCTAATTTGTTTAAATTGAATTTTGTAGTATTTAATGGCGTTAGATTTTTAATATCATGCCAAATGCGCTTACTTGTTATAAATTCAGAATTAAAGTTAAAAACGACATGACTATCTGTTATGACATCATCTTGCATTAAAGATATCAAAGCCAAATCGAATATATTATTAATATCGTAATTATTTAAGATAGATTGTGTTGTTTCTATATGATATATCACATTTGGAAAATGATTAATATTTTCTATCCAATCATTAAATGTAATGTCTGATTTACCGAAGTATGTGCAATCGTTGATATATTGATTTTTCACTGTATAGTCCGCTACAATCGTACACGGTTTTAATGATACAGCCTCAAGCATGGGTTGATATATGTCTATGCTGTCATTTATTAAGACAAAGTGTGTACAGTCTTCGTGTCTAGCTTTCTCCAGCTCAGATTCTAAATCATGAACTGCAGTAATTTCAATTTGTTTTATCATGAATATCCCTCTACTTAATAGTTAATAATCTTATTTTACCATGTTGCGTACGTGAGACAAAAGATATCCGTGAATAAAAAACCCCGAGCAAAACTCACTATATTTAAATTTATTCTTTACAGCAATGTAAATTAAATGTAATTATAGGGTATGAGTTGTAGCATTTAAAAATAATATTTTAAATTTTTATTGAATTTGGTAGAAAAAATGCTATAATTTAATTGTGAAAAAAATCACAATAAGGAATCGTTTTTATACACAATCATAAATATATGTAGAAAGTAGAAGTGAGTCAAAATGTTTGTAGATACGTTTAACCCCTTTGATAACGTCCTGTTATCATCAATTGTTGCAGCAGTGCCGATTGTTTTATTTCTTTTATGTTTAACTATTTTTAAAATGAAAGGCATTTATGCATCAATCACAACTGTTGTTGTTACAGTTATTATTGCTATCGTCTTCTTTAAACTACCTGTAAATATTGCATCAGGTGCTGTTGTAGAAGGATTTTTCCAAGGGATTATACCCATTGGTTATATCGTTGTAATGGCAGTTTTACTTTATAAGATTACGAATGAAACTGGTCAATTCGATACGATTCAAGATAGTATATCGAGCATTTCTCAGGACCAACGTATTCAATTGCTATTAATTGGATTCGCATTTAATGGATTTTTAGAAGGTGCTGCTGGATTTGGTGTACCTATCGCTATTTGTGCTTTATTACTTACACAATTAGGATTTGCGCCATTGCAAGCTGCCATGTTGTGTTTGATTGCAAACGCTTCAGCAGGTGCTTTTGGTGCCATTGGTTTACCAGTTACAGTTATAGACACATTAGGTTTACACGATAGTGTGACAGGTATGGCAGTTTCTTCTATGTCTGCTTTAACACTTGTGCTTATGAATATGCTTATTCCATTTTTATTAATATGGATTATAGACGGATTTAAAGGTATTAAAGAAACACTACCAGCGATACTTGTAGTTGCGATTACTTTCACTGTTTTACAAGCAATCATTACGGTGTTTATAGGCCCAGAATTAGCAGATATCATACCACCATTAGGTGCAATGATGGCACTTGCAATATTTTCTAAAAAATTCCAGCCAAAACATATCTTTAGAATTAATAAAGATGAAGAACCTCCAAAAATCAGCAAACATCAACCTAAAGAGATTATTTATGCATGGAGTCCATTCGTCATTTTAACAGTAGTTGTAATGATTTGGAGTGCATCTTTCTTTAAAGCATTGTTTGTTCCAGGTGGTGCGCTAGAATCATTCGTGTTCAACATTGCACTACCAGGTACATATAGTGAAATCGCTAATAAGGCGATCACATTACCGTTAAACATCATAGGTCAAACAGGAACAGCTATTTTAATCGTTATTGTTATTACAATTTTGATGTCCAATAAAGTACATTTTAAAGATGGTGTGCGTTTATTCAAGAACGCATTTAAAGAGTTATGGTTACCAATCATTACGATTTGTTTTATTTTAGTTATTTCTAAATTAATGACTTATGCAGGTTTGAGTAATGCAGTAGGTGAGGGAATTGCGAAAACAGGTAGTATTTTCCCATTATTATCACCAATTTTAGGTTGGATTGGTGTATTCTTAACTGGTTCAGTTACGAATAACAATACTTTATTTGCGCCAATTCAAGCCGCGGTAGCAAGCAATATTGGTGCAAGTGGTGCGTTACTTGTTTCTGCAAATACCGTGGGTGGTGTTGCAGCAAAATTAATTTCACCTCAATCAATCGCTATTGCAACAGCCTCTGTACAACAAGTAGGTAAAGAATCAGAATTACTTAAAATGACACTTCGTTATAGTGTGGCTTTACTGGTTTTCGTATGTATTTGGACTTTCTTATTAAATATATTTATATAGAAAAAACAGATATTAATTTCAAATGGATTTATTTTTAATAGCTTATTATAAAACAAACGCCTACAAAGTAGTCATATGTATGTCTACTTTGTAGGCGTTTTTGCATTGTGTAAGGTGAAAATCCTATGATTGTCGGTTTATCTAATGTCTAAGTATCAAGCATATGTCTAAAAGAAAGATAGATTGCATTTGGCCCATAAGTCTCAACCGTTTGATAACCATTTTCGATAATAACTTGATCCTTAAATTCTTGGTTAATGAGACGGCGTAGTTTGTTTGCTAAAGCGTCTACATTGCCATGTTCAATTAAATAGCCATTTACATTATTTTGAATAATTGATTCAGGACCAGCATTTCCGTCAAAGCTTACTACGACACTGCCTTGATTCATTGCTTCTAATATAACCATGCCAAACCCTTCATTGCGGGATGGAATAACTGTCAGTTCGCTTTTAGCTAATTTTTCATTTAATTGATGTGTTGCGCCTTGAAGAAAAACAATATCCTCTAAGTTATTTTTACGGATCAACTTGGATAAGTTGTCTCGTTCTTTACCATCACCATATATGTGGACCTGATATCCAAATTGCCTCATATTTTCTTGAATTAGATTAATACTGTCAATCAATAAATCAAAGCCTTTTTCGTATTCTAAACGTCCGGCGGCACTAATATTTTTAACTTTTTGTTCTTGTAAGCGTGTTTCATTGATAATATTTGGGATTACAAAAGTAGGGATGTGTATGTAATCTTGATATTTTACTTTATCAGTTTCAGTTAATGTTGTTAATTTGTCTAGATTTTTATAGGCATTAATGATTTCTTGTTGATATGCTTCTGGATGCGCATCAAAATTCATGTGCTCCATACCAATTTTTTCACATTTCATAGGCGCATGTTGAGCAATAAGTATATTAAAACTTGCGCGTGTCCCAATTAGGACATCGGTATTAACGTGTTTAATTGCTTTAATCATTTTCTTTTCTATATAATGTGAAAATTGATTAAGACCAGGTTCGTGTTGGGAAATATACTTGGGTTTCGATAAGGATGTCCATTTAGTAATACGATTAAATAAGATATCTTTAAAATTAAAGGGATGTAATTGGTAGTTAACTAAGGGCTTAACTTTAATGGATGGATTGATATCAAAATAAGGTGATGTGTCTCCTTTAAAAACGGAAATAATTTCCACGTGATGTCCTTTTTCAGCTAGAACATTAGCGATTTGGGAAATCGATTTTACCGTTCCACCCATCGCATAAATATTATGCATAAAAAAAGTGATTGATTTCATAAAAACCTCCAAGCGTACTTTACTTAAATTGAAATCCATTATATCACGAAATGTGTGGTGGATTTCTTTATTTTCTTTGTTTATAAAACGTTGTGATAAATAAAGTATACCTCGTTTTAATAAGTATAATCATCAAAATATGATATATTCTAGTTAACACTTATTAACAAAATTTGTGTAAAATTACTGAAACCCCTTTTTTCATGCGATAATTACGTATATAATTAGAGAGGTATGAAGTAATTGTGTTATTGCGTTAAATACATAAATGGCAATAAGACGAATTTTTTATTTTTAAGTTATAGAAAACGCTTTACTAAATTAGTGAACGTATTATAAAAGTAAAGATAACGTTTCTATTAAACACATATAAAAGGGGGACTGTATTTGTTATGAGTACACAACATAGCAAAACAGATGTCATCTTAATTGGTGGCGGTATCATGAGCGCAACACTAGGGACGATTTTAAAAGAAATCGCTCCTGAGAAAGAAATTAAGATGTATGAAAGGTTATCAACACCTGCTGAAGAAAGTTCGAATGCGTGGAATAATGCGGGCACAGGACACTCTGCATTATGTGAATTGAACTATACGAGCGAAAATAAAGACGGCACAATTGATATCAAAAAAGCGGTTAAAATCAATGAACAATTTCAAGTTTCCAAACAGTTTTGGAGCTATCTAGTGAAACAAGGGCAACTCGATTATCCAGAAGCATTTATTAAACCAGTGCCTCACATGAGCTTTGTTCAAGGGATTAAAAATGTAGACTTTTTGAAAAGACGTGTAGAAAGACTAAATAAAAACATTTTATTTAGTAATATGGAAATCACGGACGATAAAGATAAGATAACTGAATGGACGCCTTTAATTATGGAAGGACGTACGTCTAATATCCCCATGGCGATTAGTTATGATAAAACAGGTACAGATGTTAACTTCAGTGCATTGACTAAAAAATTATTTGAAAATTTAGAAGATAAAGATGTAGCATTAAATTATAAACACGAAGTTGAAGACATTAAACAGCGTAAAGACGGTGTTTGGGAAGTGAAAGTTAAAAATCTTGATACAAACACTATAGAAATTGTAGAAAGCGACTTTGTATTTATCGGTGCAGGTGGCGCAAGTTTACCATTATTACAAAAAACAGGCATCAAAGAATCTAAACATATAGGAGGATTCCCAGTTAGTGGGCTCTTCTTAGTGTGTAGAGATGAAGCGATTACCAAAAAACATTTAGCTAAAGTATACGGTAAGGCACCAGTCGGCGCGCCGCCAATGTCTGTACCACATTTAGATACACGCTATATAGATGGTAAACGCACAATTTTATTTGGACCTTTTGCTGGTTTTTCACCGAAGTTTTTAAAAACAGGTTCAAATATGGATTTAATCAAGTCTGTTAAACCTAATAACATAATTACCATGCTTTCTGCGGGAATTAAAGAGATGAATTTAACGAAATATCTTATTTCACAACTTACCTTATCCAACGAAGAACGTATGGAAGATTTACGTCAATTTGTACCGAACGCAAAGAGTGAGGATTGGGAAGTTGTTGTTGCAGGACAAAGAGTACAAGTAATCAAAGATACTGATCAAGGTAAAGGTACCTTACAATTCGGTACAGAAGTCATCACTTCTGAAGATGGCTCATTATCTGCATTACTTGGTGCTTCACCTGGCGCTTCTACGGCGGTAGATATTATGTTAGATTTATTGAAACGTTGCTATAAAGATGAATTTGAAGGTTGGGAAGAAAAAATTAAAGAAATGGTTCCTTCTTTCGGTATGAAATTATCTGAGAATGAAGCACTTTATACGCAATTAAACAAAGAGATTACGAAATATCTTAAAATTAACTAGAGTTATTGGTGATTAAGGATGACAAATAAATAAGCCATGAACTAATGAAGTAGAAATTGTGCATTGTATATCTTTTATTCATATTAAATTAGGCCGAGACATCAAAATGTGTCTCGGCCTAATTCATTGTATGGGTTGTAAATGTAGGGCATCGTTTTATCGAATTAACTTATTGTCTTAGGCACCTTTTTGAATGTGATTGTAAAGGTCGTTCCAGCATTTTTTTCACTATCTACCGTTATTGTGCCATGGTGCAGTTCAAATATTGCTTTTGCTATCGCTAAACCGAGGCCATTACTATTATCATGATTACTTGACTTGTAGAATCGTTCAAATATACGAGCTTGTGTTTCGGCTGACATGCCTTGGCCGTCATCTGTAATTGTACATGTAATTGTCTCTAAGTTTTGTGAAAGTGTGACGTCAACCATGCCACCCGTTGTTGAGTATTTTATCGCATTGGTAATCAAATTTTGAAAGGCTTGATGTAATAAACGTTCGTTACCATTCATACTAATTGTTTCTAAGTCTGACATTAAAATTAAATCTTTTTCATTGGCAGAAAATTGCTCATGTCTAATTATTTTTTTAATCAACTGATTTAATTGAATATCATCATCAAAGTCTAAATGCGCGCCATTATCTATCTCTGATAACAGTAACAATGCTTTTGTTAATTCACTAAGTTGTGTTGTGACTTCATATATTTCTTCAATATATTGCTCACGTGCATTATCCGTTTTAGCAAACTTTAATAAATCAAGTAGATGATGAATATGAGTTAGCGGTGTTTTAATTTCATGCGATACATTTTGAACAAAATGTTGTCTCATATCGTCTAATTGTTTGAGAGATAGGCGCATTTTATCAAAACGATATTGTAATGTACCAAATTCATCTTTACGTGTTACATGAATGACCTCATCAAAGTTACCATGCATCAATCGTTCTGTAGCACGTTTCAACTGTTGTATCGGTTTGATAATCGCATAAGTAGATGAAATAACCAATATAATTGAGAAAAGTAGTAATAATGTGATTAGAATCGCAAGAAATATTCTAAATTCACTAAATGTTTTGCCAATGTCAGGACGCATAAAAACAGCATATGTATGTTCTTTAGATTGATAAGCTATACCAACGGTATTTTTCGTTGTATTCTCAAAAAAACCAGTGATAATAGGGTTATAGGGTAAATTTTTAATACCATGATAATCCTTACCATGTAATACAGATTCAGCTGTTTTTTTGCTAATATTATCTTTTCTGAATTCAGTGCCATAATATGTACGATGGCCATCTTCAGAAATTGTCATCACTTGATAATTCATCTCTCCCAAGTGTTTGAAAAAGGGTGCAGATGCTTCAATCCTTGATTCTTTTTGATATTGAATTGAATCCTTTAATGTGCGCATGATTTTAGCGTCGTTATTTTCTTTTAAGTAGTTATGATAAATAATATTAGTACAGAGAAAACTAGCAACTGCAGAGAATATCATAACAGTGATTGTGTAAATGGCTATTCGTGTATAGAGTGATTTAAACATGATCATCCACCTTATAGCCTAATCCTCTTACAGTATGAATCGTTACAGAAGCATCTATTTTTTCAAGTCGTTTTCTCAAACGCTTAATATGAACATCCACTGTACGTTCATCACCTTCATAATCAAAGCCCCATATTTTTTCAATTAATGCATCACGATTAAAGACTTGCCTTGGATTAGAAGCAAGTAAAAAAAGTAACTGAAATTCTTTATTAGGTAAATTCATTGATTTTGATGAAGATTGAATTTCTAAATAGGATTGGTTTAATGTCAGATTACCGATTGAAACTTCGTTATTTATATTAACATTATAACGTTTAAGTACCGCTTTAATTCTGAACATCAATTCCTTAACTTCAAAAGGTTTTGTAACATAATCGTCTGTACCTGTTAAATAAGCTTGTTCTTTATCACTTAAAGCATCTCGTGCAGTTAACATAATGACCGGAATATCGAAATCTTCTTTAAGTATTTTACATAATTCAAATCCACTCATTTTTCCCATCATCACATCTACAATTGCAATATCAACTTGATGTGTTTCAAGATAAGATAAAGCATTTTCTGCACTAGATTGGACAATTGTTTCGAAATGCTCTCGTTCAATATATTTCGAAACATATTCTAATATTTTTGGGTCATCATCGACAATTAGACAGGTTGTCATACGCAAGGTCTCCTTATTAAGTATTATGATTATTATAAATGTAACACTTCGACGATACAATTTATAATAATGAAATAATTTAGATGCGTTCATATTGAGTTCACATTGATAGCATAAACTCCAAATATAAGTTTTAAAGAAGGAGTTGGAAATAATGAAATTAGCATGGCAAGAAATCAAATATTATAAGTTTCGCTATATTTTAATCATGCTCATCATATTATTGTTAGGTATTATGGTGTTATTTATAAGTGGATTAGCTCAAGGATTAGCAAGAGAAAATATCTCAATGTTAGACAACATGAAATCCGAAAAGTATGTTTTACAAGATAATAAGCAACCACAAATTGAGAAGTCGATTATTAAACCAGAACAACAAAATAAAATTGAAGATATTACAGGTCAAGAACCATTAAAAATGGCACCTCAAACATTAAAGATTGATAAAAATGAAGAAGACGTCTTAATGATCAATACGGTTAAAAACGAAAAGCCTGAATTAAAAGCAGGGCATTATCCTACTAAAGACAATGAAGTGGCAATTAATAATAAACTTACTGCTGATGGCATTAACGTAGGAGATAAAATTAAACTTAAAGATGGTAAAGTATTAAAAGTATCAGGTGTACTCAATGATACGATGTATTCACATAGTTCAGTTGTGATGATGAGTGATAATGGATTTAACACATTAAATAAACAAGCTAGCACTATTTATCCAGTTAAAGATTTATCAAAATCAGAGCAAGGGAAAGTGAATGATATTTCTGGCGTGAAAGTATTTACAGAAAATGACATAACAAGTGAAATTCCAAGTTATCAAGCAGAACAAGCGCCATTAAATATGATGATTGTAAGTTTGTTTGTTATTTCAGCGATTGTACTTAGTGCATTCTTCTATGTTATGACAATTCAAAAAATACCAGAAATTGGAATATTAAAAGCGATTGGTATGAAAACAAAACACTTATTAAGTGCATTAATTATTCAAATATTAATTACGACGATGATAGGGGTGATTATATCAGTTGCTATTATTACGGGATTGTCATTCTTAATGCCAGTATCTATGCCATTCCATGTCACAACATCAAATCTACTGTTAGTTGTAGGTGTATTTATTATTGTTGCTATAATTGGAGCAATATTATCATTTATCAAATTATTTAAAGTAGATCCTATCGAAGCAATTGGAGGTGGAAAATAATGAGTTTACAAGTTAAAGATATTAAAAAATCATTTGGTAATGGCCAATCAGAAACTCCTGTATTAAAAGGTATCAATTTCAATGTGAATGAAGGCGAATTTGTTATTCTTAATGGTGCATCTGGATCTGGTAAAACGACATTATTAACTATTTTAGGTGGTTTACTTTCACAAAGTAGTGGAGATATTTTGTATAATAATCAACCTTTATTTACTAGAGATAGAAAGGCTTCAGAATTAAGGTTAAATGAGATTGGCTTTATCTTTCAATCGTCTCACTTAGTACCATATTTAAAAGTAAAAGCACAATTGGCAACGATTGGTAAAGAGGCAGGAATGACTATGAAAGAAGCTAATCAAAGGGCAGAAACTTTACTAAAACAAATAGGACTAAACCATCGCTTGACTGCCTTTCCTCATATGCTGTCTGGTGGGGAGAAACAACGTGTGGCAATTGTGAGAGCACTAATGAATCATCCTAAAATTATCTTAGCTGATGAACCGACTGCAAGTTTAGATGCGGAACGTGCGACGGAAGTTATTGAAATGATCAAAAATCAAATTAAAAGTAAAAAAATGATTGGCATCATGATCACTCATGATAAACGTTTATTTGAATATGCTGATAAAGTCATTGAATTAAATGATGGCGTTATTCCCAATGCCTAAATGATAGATGTGTTATTTTAGATGCAATGCAATAGGGCGTTAAGATAAAACGGAATGTATACTTAAAGTATTTAATTTATTACATCCGCAAATAGTATAAATAAAAATCTGAGACACTTAGTGATGTCTCAGATTTTTTATTCACTCAATGACGCGTAGCGATACAGTGTTCATATTTAAAATATGTTATAAAGGGATACTTGGAATAAACCAATATGCGATTATGCATATGAAAAACAAAGCTGCAAAATAAACCGTTAATAATAATTTATATTGATACATTAATGCTAAGAAATCACGAATTAATGCAATTTCAAAAAAATGATAAGGTGTATGACTTCCAACTCCAGTTAATTTTAAATTGAATTTTTGTCCAAAGCGTAAAGCACGCATAATATGAAATTGACTTGTGACACAGACAATTTTAGGGACACATTCGAAGTGGCTCTCAATGAGTGATTTAGAGAATTGGATATTCTCTGACGTACTTGTGGATTGATCTTCTAACATAATACGATTTGATTCAACACCATGATGTATTAAATAGCGCTTCATGGCTAGCGCTTCGGAGATGGGTTCATCGGGACCTTGTCCGCCGCTCACAATAAACTTAGCATTTGGTTGTTGTATATATAAAGTTAAAGCACGATCCAAACGGCTAGCTAACATAGGCGTTACATTTTCTGTAAATATACCAGCACCTAGGACAAGTATGACATTGAAGTCAGGTTTAATATTCAGATTTAAAAAGTTCGACGAACACATCATGTAGCAAATAAAAGTGAAAAGCGCGCTAAAAGATATAGCTGAAATCCATAGAAAGATAACGTTAATACCAATAGGAATCAAACTAATGTAAAAGCATGCAAGCGTGAAAACAACGAGCTTAAAAGCCACATAATAGAGACGTTTTAAGAAAAGGGCACTCATGCGATTTTGCATTAAATGCTTATGTTTGATGTGTAATAATAGAGCGCCTAAGGACATGACAACAAGAATATCTATAGGTAGCGTATGCTCACCAATATGTATAATAATGACAACATAACCTAATATTACCTGGGAAATATATATTGAAAGATGTGCCGAATATTTGAAGTTAAAAAACATACACAAATATGTAAATAATATCATAATACATAAAGCCAAAGTTAACATACCCATGCCTCACTTCCGATTTTTATAGTATATTAAATGTAGTGTAATCTTTCGAAATAAGCAAATTTAATTATTAATACTAAGGTAACCAAGTAAAAATATGAATTAATATAAGTATAAGTTGCGAGTTTTAACTTTTATACATAATAAAATATTGATATCATTAACATAATATAAAAAAAACAAAAATTAAATGATTTTTAATGGAACATTGAGGTGGCAGGTATGGTAAAAAATTTAGGTAATCATATTGAGTTTATGGGAGAGTTCATTGATGATGTGAATACATTGATGGCGAAGTTACTGAAAGCATTGAGAGAAGAATATAAAATTTCAAAAGAACAAGCTAACGTGATTTTGATGTTAGAAAATGAAAAAGCAATGACTTTGACAGCAATTACAGAGAAACAAGGGGTTAATAAAGCAGCAGTAAGTCGAAGAATAAAAAAATTGATACAAGCTGAAGTTGTAGAATGGGATAAAGCCGAAGCACATACAGATCAGCGTTTAAAATATATTAAGTTAACGGAAAAAGGTAAGCAATTTAATCGAGAAAGTAAATCTATCATCAACGATATCGTAAGTGACATGTTGCATGATTTGTCAGATGAAGAAATCGAACAGGCGAGATATGTGCTCGAGATTATTGATCGTCGACTAAAGAATTTTAATTTAAAAAACCACGCATAAATTTAGTTGACGTAACATACGATGAGTAAAAAGCAATCTTAAATATTGATTATTGACGTTATTGTGTCAATGCTACTTTAATCGTGTTATTGGACTAACGATGTATATCATTTTTAGCATGCGTTACATATAATAAGGTAAGTAGAATAAAATAGGCAATTTATGTTTGCATATTGGATTAATTAAAGTAGCAACAGCAAGCTTACATATGGTTTCATTTTAATGTGTGTTAAAATAATGTGATGATGTATGAATTTAGAGATAAAGAGGTGATAAAATGCGAAAATGTCCTAAATGTGGGGGGAATATGAGAGATAAACAAAGTAAGTGTGGCCATTGTGGTTATGAAGTCACTGACAATCACTCAGAACAACTCACGCGTTCATTAAAAGATAATAAAAAAAGCGCAAATATAAAAGCACGTAAAATTATCCCCTGGGGAATTGCATTCTTTATCATTATCTTACTTATTATTATTTTCTTCTTATTAAAAAACTTCAATTCGCCTGAAGCACAATCAGAGTTGCTTATAAATGCAGTCGATAATAATGATACACAAAAGCTTTCTACAATCCTAAGTACACAAAACAATAGTGTGGATGAGACAGAAGCAACCGCTTATATTAAATATATAAAAAATGAGGTTGGGATGGACAACTTTGTAAAAGATGTGAATCAAAAAATCAAGAAGTTAAATGAGAGCGAGACCAAAGAAGCGGATTTTGTCACTGCTAAAAATGGAGAAAATGTATTGAGAGTTAGTAAAAATGGAAGACGTTATTTAATTTTTGATAACATGAGTTTTACGGCTCCTACTAAAGAAGCTATCGTCAAACCTAAATATGATGCGACATATAAATTTAAATCTGATGATAAACAAAAAACAGTCACTGCTGAAAAAAATAAAACGACAGCAATAGGTAAATTTATTCCAGGTGATTACTTACTAGAAACTAAAAAAGAAACGGCTAATGGCCAATTTGATGGTCAATTAAAGTTTAATTTTAATAATAGTAATAATGAAACGATAGATGTCAGCGAAGATTTTAACGAGGCATATATTCAAGTTGAATTAAGTGGCGCATCAGAAATAGATAAAGACACTGTAAAAGTAAAAATCAACGATAAAACTTACGATTATGCTAAAGCAAAAGAGATTGGTCCATATCCAAAAACAAATGATATTACTGTTTCTGCTGAAGGCGAAGCTAAGAAGAAAACATTTAAGTCAGCTGAAACGACAGTGAAAACAGATAATCTAAAAGATAAAACAAAAGTAACATTAAATTTTGATGATGATGAAATACAATCCTATGTAGATAAAAAAGAAAAAGAAGAGAATAGCTTTAGAAATAAGGTGACTAATTTTTTCGGTAATTTCACTACAGCGATGAATAGTGCACATAGTCAAAGTGATTTTTCTTTAGTATCATCTTATTTGAAGAAAAACACAGATAACTATAAGTCGACTAAAAGTGATGTGAATTCAAACCGTTTATTCTTTATACAACAACCACAAATAACAGAAATCATTAAACAAGGTAATACATTTTATGTAACTGGACAAGCTTTGAAAGAGAATGGTCAATATGGAGAAGTTGACTATCAATTACAAGGTGATGGAGATGCAGATAATTTAAAAGTAGTTAAATATTCAGAGTAATTAATAAAGGTATTTAATTGGTCTATATTATTGTAAGACCATATAATATTAAATAATTGGAATGAGGAAGAACGAGGTGCTTTTAACCTCGTTCTTTTTGTATAGAGAAATGAATATACAAGCAAGTATTTAAAAGTGGTAAGGTTAAAGCTATAATGGTGTTAATATGTATAAAATGATAAGAATAGAATTATTTTTAGGAGAACTTAAATGACTAATAAACAAACGCAGCACAAACAATCATTACTGTTTGTCATTATTTTAGGGGCTTTAACAGCAATCGGCGCTTTATCTATTGATATGTTCTTGCCTGGCTTACCTCAAATACAATCAGATTTTAGTACAACAACTTCAAATTCACAATTAACATTATCTCTATTTATGATTGGTCTCGCTTTAGGTAATTTATTTGTTGGTCCAATCTCTGATGCGATAGGTAGAAAAACGCCACTTGTTGTAGCCATGTCATTATTTACATTGGCAAGTATAGGTATTATTTTCGTCGATAATATTTGGCTCATGATTGCTCTAAGATTTGTTCAAGGTTTCTGTGGCGGTGCAGGTGCAGTTATATCACGCGCGATATCTAGTGATTTATATAGTGGAAAGCAATTAACAAAATTCTTAGCTTTACTTATGCTAGTAAATGGTGTAGCGCCGGTCATAGCACCTGCTCTAGGTGGCGTTATATTATCGTTCGCTACTTGGCGTATGGTCTTTGTTATTTTAACGTTGTTCGGTGTTTCAATGGTCATTGGCTCACTATTTAAAGTACCAGAATCTTTGGAATTAGAAGAACGAGACAGTCCACATCTTGGTAGTATATTTAAAAATTTCAAGCAATTATTAATTACGCCCAGATTTGTATTACCAATGTTGATTCAAGGTGTAACATTTATTATGTTGTTTAGTTACATATCTGCTTCGCCATTTATTACGCAAAGTATTTATCAAATGTCGGCGCAACAATTTAGTATTATGTTTGCAGTCATAGGTATCAGTTTGATTATTTCTAGCCAATTGACTGGTAAAATGGTTGATTATATAGATCGACTAACTTTGTTAAGAATTTTAACCATAATACAAATTATTGGTGTAGCAGTCGTATCGATGACGCTAGTCATGCATTTATCAATGTGGTTGTTATTTATTGGTTTTGTTATTCTCGTAGCACCAGTTACTGGTGTGGCGACATTAGGCTTTTCAATTGCAATGGATGAACGCACTGGTGGTAACGGCAGTGCATCTAGTTTATTAGGATTAGTTCAATCCTTATTAGGTGGACTTGTTTCGCCTTTAGTCGGCATGATGGGTGAAGACAGTTATATACCATATATTACCATTATTATGATAGCTGGTATTTTGCTCATTATTTTGCAATGTATCAATTATTTTGTGTTTAAGTATATACCATCTAAAAATAGTATTGAATAATTAAAGCGGTCGAGACACGTATCATGTCTCGACCGCTTTAATTATTTTAAAATGTTATGCTTATGCGCAATAACTCATATGATATTAGCGTCTAAGTTTTATAGCGTTTGCTAGTAAAATTTGTGCCAGTTCATTAGGTGTTTCGATACACTCTTCACGTATCCAAAAGTATATAATACCAATTTGTCCGCCAATAGCATATGTGACAAATTGTTTTTTCTTCAATATTGTCGTGTAATCGACAAGCATATTCGTATACGTCTCTTTAGTGATTTTTACATAATCCGTAAACAAATCTCGATTAGGGTGTGAGACAAATATGGCATGGAAAAATCCATAGTGACGTTTAATATAAGTTAATATGACTTTGAAAAATTGATAGAGTTTAAAATGATTAATTTCATTTTTATCGAAACTGAAGTATAGTGCATTTAATAATTTTTTATATTTTTGAAGATGATATGTTTGAATCGTAGATAAAAGATCATACTTATCTACAAAGTAATCGTAGAAGGTCGTTCGATTAATGCCACTATAAGCACAGATCATTTTAATAGTAATGTCTTCAAAAGGATGTTCTTCTAGCAAAGTAATCATATTTCGAATAATTTTTTCTTTAGCTTTCTGTTTCATTTTATCTCCTTCAAAAATTGCATACAATAACTTACCCGACACATTTTATAGAAGTGTCGGTGTTTTTTTAAATGTTATGTATCTATAATATATAAAGTGAATTTTAAAAGCAAATAGGAGGAAAGAGTAATGAAAAAAATGGTATTAATCAACATCGTTACCATTGTAGTTCTTGTGATTATAGGAGTAGTCGGTTTCCATTTTTATAATCAAGCTACAGGATTTGTAAGTACTGATAATGCGAAAGTAGATGGAGAACAAATTAAAATATCTGCACCAGCATCAGGTGAAATCAAATCATTCGATGTAAAAAACAATGAAAAATTAAATAAAGGTGATAAAGTTGCAGAAATTGCAGCTAAAGGTGAAGATGGCCAATCACAAAACATGGACGTTAAAATGCCACAAGATGGTACAATCGTAAAAACAGATGGTATGGAAGGTTCAATGGCGCAAGCAGGGACTCCAATTGCTTATGCTTATAATTTAGATGATTCTTACATTACTGCAAATGTTGATGAAAAAGATATTGCAGATGTTGAAGAAGGCAAAGATGTAAATGTAAAACTTGACGGCGAAGACGCTGAACTTAAAGGTAAAGTAGAAGAAGTTGGTAAAGCTACAGCTTCAAGTTTCTCAATGATGCCTTCATCAAACACTGATGGTAATTATACAAAAGTATCTCAAGTTGTACCTGTGAAAATTTCACTCGATTCAAAACCATCTAAAAATGTTGTTCCAGGAATGAACGCTGAAGTTAAAATTCATAAAAATTAAGGGGGTCTTTAAATGACAATGACCTTCATTATAATTTACGTAGTCATAGCGCTCATTTTAGTTGGGTTACTTAATGTTTTTCTAACTAAAAGAAAACATAATAAAGTAAATCAACAAGTGGAACAAACAAAGCATGAAAGTCATGTTTCTAATGAAAATTATCAATCTAAATTTAAAGTGAACGATACGGAAGATTCTCAGGAATCATCCAAGGAGTCAAAAGCAACGAACGAAGATGATCGTGAAAATAATGATGAGAATGATGAATTAAACACATTTTCTACTGATATCAATGATACAGAAGTAGAACAACAAGATGATTCAGATCATGAAGCGATCAATCCTAATTCAGAAGAAGCTAAAGTAAATGAAAAATTAAAAGAAAAGCATAGTACATTTATGTTTGGTAAAGGTACGACCCAAGGTAAAGTATTAATTGCGATGATCTTTGGTATGTTTATAGCTATATTAAACCAAACTTTACTTAATGTAGCGTTACCGAAGATAAACACAGATTTCAATATTTCAGCTAATACGGGTCAATGGCTAATGACAGGATTTATGCTAGTAAATGGTATCTTAATTCCAGTCAGCGCCTACTTATTTAATAAATATTCGTATCGTAAGCTATTCTTAGTTGCGATGACATTATTTACGATTGGTTCTTTAGTCTGTGGACTGTCTGAATCATTTACAATCATGATGGTAGGTCGTGTATTACAAGCTATTGGTGCCGGTATATTAATGCCGTTAGGTACAAATGTATTTATGACAATTTTCCCACCTGAAAGACGTGGGGCAGCGATGGGTACGCTTGGTATCGCTATGATTTTAGCACCAGCGATTGGTCCAACATTATCTGGTTATATTGTTGAAAATTATCATTGGAATGTTATGTTCTATGGTATGTTCATCATTGGTTTGGTATCTTTAGCCATTGCTTATATTTGGTTTAGAGTATATCAAGTAACAACAAATCCAAAAGCCGATGTACCAGGAATTATCTTTAGTACGATTGGTTTCGGTGCGTTACTTTACGGATTCAGTGAAGCAGGTAACAATAGTTGGAGTTCACCTATCGTAGTCATTTCCTTAATATTAGGTGTTATCTTTATTATTGCATTTGTCATCAGAGAACTTACAATGCGTGTGCCTATGTTAAGTATGGAAGTATTAAAATACTCAGGATTTACGTTAACAACAGTCATCAATATGATCGTTACAATGAGTTTATTTGGTGGTATGATTCTTTTACCACTTTACTTGCAAAACTTAAGAGGCTTTACCCCAATTCAATCAGGTCTGTTATTACTACCTGGTGCCTTGATTATGGGTGTTATGGGTCCAATTGCTGGTAAATTATTAGACACAATTGGTATCAAACCATTGGCATTAGTAGGTACTGCAATCATGACTTATGCTACTTGGGAATTAACGAAATTAAATATGAATACGACTTATGGTCATTTAATGCTTATTTATATTATTCGTTCTTTTGGTATGAGTTTTATTATGATGCCAATTATGACAGCTGGTATGAATGCATTACCACAGAGATTAATTGCACATGGTAATGCCTTATCAAATACATTAAGACAACTTGCAGGTTCAATTGGTACGGCGTTATTAGTGACAGTGATGTCTACACAAACAACGCAATATGCTGCAGGTTACGCACAAGATTTAGATAAAACGAACCCATTTATTAAAGATCGTTTACAAGAAATGGCGCAAGCGTTAGGCGGCGAACAAATGGCAACTTCACAAGTGCTAGAATTTGTTCAAAAACTAGCTTCTATCAATGGTGTCAATAGTGCATTCTTAATTGCAACAGCGCTAAGTGCACTTGCATTTATTTTAAGTTTATTCTTAAAAGGTAAAGATCACTATATGTCTAAAGAAAATTAAATCATATTTTTTGATTAACATAAAAGCCGCCTCCAACTTAAATGTTGGAAGCGGCTTTTTCTTTTACAGTATGTTTTTAAATAGATGACGATAAGCTTATTTACGCACTATACGATTTCTGAAAAACATGCTAATTAATACGAGCGCGATACTACATCCTAACAATGTAAAAGCATTATGAATTGCATCAGCTTCAGTTAAGATTTGGGTAGGTTTAACTGAAATATAATATTGATTCATTGAGTCTGAAATTCTAGAAGCAATATTTTTAATTAGATAAGAAAAACCAAATGTAATGACTAACATAATCGCGATGACAAACATATTTACTACTTTTAATACGGTTCTGTTAAATAGTAAAGTAAAGAAAGTTAAGACTAAACTTAAAATACAGGCGATAAAGAACACGTAAAATACTAGGATTAATCGATCGATACTCGTTTGTAAATTATCGATTGAGGCGACATTAATATTTAAGTTAGAAATATCATTTATAGTAGTTTGGAAATTAGTGAGTTTATGAAAATTGATTGTCTCTTGCGCGAAGACTAAATTAAAAATAGGTTCCTTAAACATGCTATAACCCGTTATGGCCATTAAAATAAGGACAATAATCTGGATAAGCATACTTACCCAAGACTTTTTCTTTTTTTCAAAACGCATCCCACGTTGCATGGGTTCACTTGTTAGGGTATGTTCAAAATCTTTAAATTGATGGTTCTGTTCTGCCATAGGATACTCCTTTCATTACTGTAGAATGCTACATCTAAATATTTTATGACTTTTGTTTCTATTTTGTTATAATATGCAATAACTGTGATAACTAGTTATTGATAGATTCGATTATTAGGGAACTCAAATTATATTATAACTGTATTTTTATGTCATTGTATTAATTTTACCATACTATGAATTTTGATTAGTAAGTAAAATGAAATATTCTAAATACTTGGAGAATAAACTTAGATTGGATGGATTATAAATGAAATCAAGACTGACAACTAAATTTGTGAATAAGTACCTCTTACCTCATAGATCTATTATTTTTAGTTCAGATGAAGCTTTTGAGCAATTTTTAAATAATCGCGAGAAAATTAATGAAAAAAAACATAAACAACCTGAAACATTGAATGTTAAATCTGATTTAGATAAACAAATGCTAGGGGATATGCAAGTCTTTAGATTTCGTTTTAGACATAGCCACGAAAGAAAAATACTCTATATACACGGTGGTTATAATACATTGCAGCCATCTGCTTTTCATTGGAGATTTATGGATAAGCTTTCATTAAGTACATTAAGTGAAGTTGTCATGCCAATCTATCCAAAGACACCTGAGTTTCATATAGAAGATACTTATAATGCTATATTTGAGATGTACAATAAATTGCTAACTGAAGTGGATAGTGATGCTATTGTCATTATGGGAGATGGCACTGGTGCTGCTTTAGCACTAAGTTTTGTGCAACAACTGAAGAAAAAAAAACACCCTTTACCAAGTAAATTATATTTGTTTTCACCGTTACTAGATGCCCAATTGGATAATGAAGGTATCACGGAATCACTAGATAAAAAAGATGTCATCGTTAATAAAGATGGCGTACAACGCATTTTAAACATATGGTCTCATAATCTGCCATTAGACGATGCACGTGTGTCACCAATTTATGGAGAACTGACAGATTTGCCACCGATATATATGTTTGGCGGTGCATACGAAATTTACCTCCCAGACATGCAAAGATTTGCACATATTTTAGCAGATAAATCACAAGAAATACATTTTTATGAATATAAAAGAATGATTCATGCTTTCCCCTTATTACCTATAAGAGAGTCTCATAAAGTGGTTAAGCAAATCGTAGAAACGTTAAAAGATGAATGAACAGATAACTAAATATTTTAAAACAAGCTGAAACATGGATGTCAAAGCTTGTTTTTTTATAATCATTAATAAAATGCTATATGGCTAGAAATAGCGAATCAAAATGCATATATGGTTGTCATACAACGACCTGTGATTAGGTTGTGATTATAGTTTTATAGCTTTACGCTACATTAGGTTTGTTGCACATGTCATTAAAATGTTTGGTTTAATATCGTTGTGTGAACTGTGTCGATAATTAATTTTTGACCCATTAATGAATAATGATGTGCAAGTACTACATCATAGTCTTCGGTGGGTAGCGCAAGGCTTTTAAACTTAGCTGCAGATGATTCGAATGATTTGATGACTTGAGTGCTAAATTCCGTAAAATTAAGCTTGAAAGCTGCATCGTCAGAATCATTTTTTAATATTGAATCTATGGCATCAATCGCTTTCTTCTGACCTTGTAAATAACTGATATCTAAACCACGTTTAATTAATTTATTGTCTGGTCCGTTTAATACAAGTTGCTTACTTTGATTTAATTCGCTTAATTCATATTTAGTATCATCGAATAAATCATACAATTGTGATGCTACTGCTGAATGTATATGATTTGTCATAGTAATATCTAAACTCCTTTTCTTGAAATCCGAATACGATGGCCTAATTGTTTTGGCCATTCAATTAATTGTTGATTATCATAATAATTGATAATTGCTTGTGCAAATTGTTCTGGGAAAGGTGCAGTTTTAATAGTTGCACGATCAATACCTAACATGAGTGCTTCATTCGTAGCAACTTTTGAACCATGTTCATTTGTCATTATGGAAAAGAAATGGACGCTTTTTTCATTATAATCATATAAATAGATGGTAATGTGATAGCGTTCGTTTTTCTTTAATTCAGAAAGGTAGGCCGTGTGTTCTTCAACTGTAAATAGTGTATAGTTTAAGGCTTCACGCTCTTCCAGGGATAATCCGTGTTGATAATTGAATTGGTTAATGGCATCGCTAAAGACCATATTATAATGAGCATCATGCATGTGACCATTGTGATCAATCATATCTTCGTTCACTTGCTGAATCACTGTGAAAGGATTTTTCATGAATACAACTCCTCAAAGTTTGAAAATATATAATTAAAGTTTAACATGTTTTAAAGTATGCTTAACGAAATAAATCTAAAACATACACACATACTATTTCATGGTAAAATAAAGGAAACGATTTCGGGAGGGGAATAATGAGTATAACGATTAAATATCAAACTTCTGAACAACCTTTCGTTCAGGTAGCTCACTATAATGAAATACCAAAAGAAGCTACGCTGATTTGGTATGATTTTAATGACCCAACGGAAACTGAAAACGAAGTATTACAATCACAATTTAAATTTAATAAACTTGAAATTGAAGATACGATAAAAGGGACACCGAGAGCAAAATATAAGGCCTATGAAACATATCAATATCTCGTCTTTCATAGTATGGATACCCCTTTTAATAGGGATAAAGCGTTAAATTTGTTTATCAAAGATAATATTTTGATTACATACCATCACAAACCATTTTCAATATTAGAAGATGTAGAACAAATGATTAAACATCAATTTAATAAAGATTTAGATACGTCTGATGTGGCACTGTATATTTTAGATAAATTGGTAGATGATTATTTTAAACACATTTATGACATCGAAGATAGAGTGTTTGAATTCGAAGACCAAAATTTAAACAGTCAATCCATTAAAGGTATCATGGAAGATGTATTTAAAATTCGTGGTGACATTATTAAATTGAAACGCATTATATACCCTATGAACGAATTAATAGATAATATTAAAGAAAGTAAGCTATTACTTGTAGATAGTAAAAATCATATGTATATTCAACATATAGAGGATCATATTATTAAACAACAAAGTATTTTAAAAACTGCACAAGAAGTGACAACTGAAATAAGAGATAATTATTCGTCCTATACCTCATTTAAAATGAATAGTGTGATGCAAATACTGACCCTAGTATCTGTGATATTCTTACCATTAACGTTAATTGCAGGTATATATGGCATGAACTTTATCAATATGCCTGAGTTAAAGTGGCATTATGGTTACTATATTGTATTAGGTATTATGTTGGCGATTAGTGCAGGATGTATTTATTATTTTAAAAAAGAAAAATGGTTTTAGTATGTAATTTAAGACATTATTTAATATATCAAAGCATTATAAAATGATTGAAAGTAGGAGCAAAAGATGAGCGATAATAAAAGAGAACAAAGAAAAAATGAACATGTAGAAATTGCGATGGCACAAGGAGATGCCACGATTTCTGATTTTGACGAAATACGATTTGTACATCATTCAATTCCTAGTGTCGATGTCGATGATATTGATTTAACAAGTCAGTTAAAAGACTTCACACTAGATCAACCTTTATATATCAATGCTATGACTGGTGGTAGTGAATGGACGAAGCAAATCAATGAAAAATTGGCTGTAATAGCACGTGAAACTGGTATCGCTATGGCAGTTGGTTCTACACATGCTGCATTAAGAAATAGTAAAATGGCATCATCTTTCAGTATTGTCAGAGATACGAATCCGGATGGTATTATTTTCAGTAATGTTGGTGCAGATGTCCCTGTAGATAAAGCGGTTGAATCTGTAAAATTACTCGATGCTCAAGCACTGCAGGTTCATGTGAACGCTCCACAAGAACTTGTAATGCCAGAAGGTAATAGAACGTTTTCTACTTGGATGGAAAACTTAGCACAAATCGTTTCACGCGTAGACGTGCCAGTGATTGTAAAAGAAGTAGGATTTGGTATGAGTAAGGAAACTATTAAGAGCCTCAATGAAATCGGTGTACGTTACGTCGATGTTAGCGGTAGAGGTGGCACAAATTTCGTGGATATTGAGAATGAAAGACGCACATACAAAGATATGGATTATTTAGGATTATGGGGACAAACAACAGTTGAATCACTGTTGGAAAGTGCTTCATATCAACAAGATATGGATATTTTAGCCAGTGGTGGTGTAAGAACACCTTTAGATGCAGTTAAATGTTTGGCATTGGGTGCAAGCGCAGTCGGGATGTCACGCCCATTTTTAAATCAAGTTGAAAACTATGGTATTACTGAAACACTTAATTATACTGAACAATTTACAGATCATATGAAGAAGATTATGACCATGCTTGATGTCAAAACAATAAAAGATTTAAAACAAACGCAAATGGTATTTAGTCCTAAATTACAGTCATGGATTGAACAAAGAGGTTTAGACATCAGATAATTTGAAAAGTTCAAAATAATAGAATAAAACGAAATTAAGCAAGCCACGGCAAAAATGCTCGGCTTGCTTAAATGTGTGATAAGGGATTGGTGTATAAATGACAAGTACTTATACAAACACTTAAATTACTTGATACAAACTGTCGACAAAATCTTTGATTTTGTTGGCAGTTTTTTTACCCATAATTTTCACGGATACTGTCTTAGCATATAATCTTCAACAAGTACTATACTCACAATTTCGGCATAAATCACTATCAATGTAATAGTATATAAAATAAACATGATTGGTATTTATTGTATTAAATAAAGCAAATAATAAAAGCGCTCAATACAAAATAATTGTCATTTCTAAAAATATTTCAAAAAAGCTTAATAAGTGCTACTAAAATTTATTTGTAAGTTATCTATTTAAAGGCATTGATAAATATAGTCACTATTGGTACACCAAGTAGGTCAATTAAGAATGCACCGACAATTGGTACTACGAGATATGCTTTAGGAGATGCGCCATATTTTTTAGTGATAACATCTAAGTTTGCCATAGCATTTGGAGTTGCACCTAAACCATGACCAATAAAACCGCCTACCATAACTGCAGCATCGTAATTCTTGCCTAAGCCACGGAATAATACGATGACTGAGAACAGAATAATAAATAAAACTTGAACTAGTACGATGATGATTAACGGTATTGCTAATTGATATATTTCAGTAAGTTGAATACTCATTAAAGCAATGGATAAGAATAGACTAAGTGATACATCACTGATACGATCAACGATTTTCATATCAATTATTTTTAGATTATTGTATTCTGAGATATTTCTGATTATGACAGCGACAAACATTGCACCAACATAAATAGGGATATTGATACCTGTTAAATCGGTAAATGTGTTTCCTAAATAGGATCCAATGGCCATACAAATAGCTACAATTGTAAATTGTAGTAAAAATACGGTAGTAGGCGCCATTCGATTGTGTAAGTATTCGTTTCTATCACTTTCAGAATAATCTTGCGTAGTTTCTTCTGCTTGTTCAGGCTTTAAGTTATATTTATTAATTAAAAATTTCACTACAGGGCCACCAATTAACCCACCTGCGACAAGACCCAGTGTTGCTGCGGCTAATGCTGCCGTTAATGCTGAATCGACACCTATGCCTTGTAACGTTTGTCCATATGCAGCTGCATTGCCATGACCGCCTTCCATTGACATAGAACCCGCAGTTAAGCCAAGTAATGGCGAAATATTGAGTACTTTTGCTAACGAAACACTTATTAAATTCTGACAAATTGCTAATATGCCACAGAAGATAAAGTAAAATATAAGTATTTTACCACCCAATTTTAGTAGTTTAAGCGAAGCGCCTAAGCCAATCGTTGTGAAAAATGCGAGCATAAAGAAATTCTGTATAAATTCTGAATCTAATTTGATTGTTAACAAACTTGCTGACTTCAAAATTGCGACAACAATTGCAAATAATAGTCCTCCGATTACCGGCGCTGGTATACATAATCTTTTCAAAATATTTACGTGATTGACGATGTATACACCAAGTAAGTATAAAATACTTGCAAGTGCTAAAGTGGTAATTGCATCTAACTCTAGCATTAATAGACCCCCTTTATTTCATTAACTTTATGTAATTATTTAAATATGAGTTCATATTAAGTAAACGTTTACAAAAATATACAAGCATCATTATACATTCTTTAAAACTATAATGATAGTTTGACCTATAATAAAACAATAGTTGCCAATTTAAACAACCTATATAGTAAAGGAGAAAAAACATTGATCACTACCTTGCAATGTACAGTAGTGTATGTTATATTTTTAGCGTAAACTACTGTACTATACATAGTACTGGTTTTCCGATGAGGAGGGCTTCAATGAACAGTCAATTCAAAAAAGGTGCGCTCGAACTAATTGTCTTATTAATCATTAAACGAGATGATCAGTACGGTTATTCGCTTGTACAAAATATTTCAAGATATATGACGATAGCTGAGGGCACCGTGTATCCATTGCTCAGAAGATTAGTGAAAAGTGGAGAACTAGCAACTTATTATCAACCATCGACGGAAGGTCCAGCAAGAAAATACTATCAAATCACTAACCAAGGTGAACAACGATTAAATCTGCTGTTAGATGAATGGCAAGCTTTTTCAGGTGCTGTTAATCAATTTATAAGGGAGAGCGAATCAAATGAATAGAGTAGCATACCTTAAACAGTTAAATAAACATTTGAAAAATTTAGATGATACAGAACGACAGGATATTATTAATGAATATGACACGCATTTTTATAGTGGATTACAAGAAGGAAAAACCGAAGAATAAATCGCTGATGAATTAGGCAATCCGAGACAATTAGCGAAAGAATTAAATGCAAATGCTGCGATAGTCAAGGCTGAAAAAAGTAATGAATTAGGGGATGTGGGTCATGCTACATTAGCTGTTATGGGTTTAAGTATATTAAACTTTTTCGTCATAACGATTCCTTTTATCATATTATTAAGTGTGGTTATTTCATTAATCATTACGACGATATCTCTCATACTCTCACCGATAGGTATTATAATTAAAGGTGCTATAGAAGGGTTTGAAGCAGTTGTCTTATTAGATGTTTTTGTGACAGGCACGATGTTTGGTTTAGGACTCATACTATTCGTCATTACTTATCTTATTACAAAAGGATTTTATGTACTTTGTGTTAAATATCTAAAATGGAATATCCATGTAGTGAAAGGAAGTGCTACGAGATGAAAAAATCATTGATATGGATATTTGTTATTGGTTTAGTCATAACAGTGATTTGTGCAGTAGGGGCAGTTCAACAATTTAAAATTGAACATAAAAAAGCAAATCAAATTACAACGAATTTTAATGAAACTTATAATAATAAAAGTATTAAAGGATTAGATTTAGATTTAAAACATAGTAATGTGAAAATAAAAGAAGGTAAAACGTTTAAGATATTATCAAAAGGTTCTAATGAAAAAATCAAGATTCATGCAAAAGTTAAAAATGGCAACTTAACGGTAAGTGACCACAAAGGACAATCAAATGTGGATATTTCGTTTTTAGACATGCGATATAATGATATGACTATATATGTTCCTCAAGATTTAGAAAATTTAAAGGTACATTCAGATGATGGTAGTACAACTTTAAATGATATCAATGCGGATAAAGCACAGTTGAATACAGATGTAATGGATTTGACCATCAATGATAGTAAGTTCAATCAATTGGTTGCGTCTGGTGATACATCAGACATTAAACTGAACAAAACGCAATTTCAACACGGTGATTTCAAAACGGATACCGGTGATATTTTAATGAAAGATACACCAGCGGATAAACCTATGCAAATTAAAACAGATACTGGTAATGTAGAGTTAATATATGGTAAGGATAAACCTAAAAACAGTCAAATTGAGTATAGTAGTGATACTGGTAATTTAAATATTGAAGACAAACAATTTGAAAATAAAAAAGTCGGTAACGGCCATCATGTGATCATGATTAAGACAGATACGGGTGATGCGTTAATTAAATAAATAATATGCTTATTTTAAAGGGATAATGTCAATTCAATGACATTGTTCCTTTTTTGATTTACTATATATCGTATGAAAATACTAGGTTATAAGGAGTATATATATGGAACAGTCGTTACGAAGTGAAAAACAATATGGGGCGTTAGCCTTATTGCCGTTGCTGATATTCTTAATTTTATATATTGGCGTAGGGATTACTTTCACGATAATGGGTAAAGAGGATGCGTTCGATCAGTTACCGAGACATGTGGCAATCATGATAGGTATTGTGATTGCGTGGACTTGCTATGATAGGAAAACAGCATTCACAAAAAAAGTACAAATTTTTACTGAACATGCTGGCAATTCAGGCATAGTAAATTTAGGATTAATCTTACTACTCGCTGGTGCATTTTCTACTGTGACTTCAGAAATGGGTGGCAAGGCTGCGATGGTTAATATGGGTCTGTCTGTTATTCCACCAAGTTTACTCATCCCCGGCATATTTATCATGAGTGGTTTTGCGGCCTTAACATTAGGGACTTCAACTGGTGCACAGGCAGCATTCATTCCTGTTGGTGTTGCAGTCGCACAAGCTGCAGATTTAAGTGTTGCAGCGGCGGGTGCAGCGGTGATCGCAGGTGCATATTTTGGAGATAATTTATCTATTATATCTGATACGACGATCGCAGCAACAAATGGTGTCGGTGCGAAAATGAAAGATAAATTTAAGATGAATGTCTTAATTGCTTTACCGGCAGCTATTATTACAGCTATTTTTTATGCTGTTGTAGGAGGAACAGGTAAAGTAGAAGGAGATTTAAGTTTTAATTTTATCAATATTTTGCCTTATATTTTCGTCTTGATAGCAGCAATTGCTGGTCTTGATGTAATACTTGTATTAATTATTGGTATCGTTATGGCTGGCGTACTTGGCATGGTGCAAGGTCAAATGGGCGTATTTCAATTTACAAAAGCAATAGGTGATGGTATGGAAAGTATGTTCACTATTTTCCTCGTTGCTTTCTTAGTATCAGGTCTTGTGGCATTAATTCGTTACTATGGTGGTATAGATTGGATTATTACAGCTATGAAGGCAAAAGCAAAAGGGCGCAAGAGTGCTGAGTATGTTATCAGTTTAATGTCTGGGGTGCTTTCAGCAGCTTTATCACACAATACATTGGCTATTATTATTTCTGCGCCAATTGCAAAAGAAATCGGTGACGAGTATAAAGTACCACCAAAACGTATGGCAAGTTTACTAGATATTTTCGCGTGTTGTGCATTAATGGTATTACCACATGACTCAGGGATGTTAATGGTAGAACAATACGGTGATGTATCTTACTTAGAAGTTTTAAAATATTCATTTTATCCTGTGATTTTTGTAATTTGTACAATCATTACAATTCAATTTGGACTATTGGATCGAGATAAAAAGCAAAAATAGCATAAATATATCTGTCTCTCATTAGACACTTACTTTATGTTTTGGAAAAGAACTATATAAGTAAAGGACATTCAATATGCGTTTTAAAAACGTATTCTGAATGTCCTTTATTTTTTTATATGCGCCAAGTATATTCTGGTTGTCGCATGTCTGATTTCTTCATTCGTGAAATATATGGGTTTCCTTTTACAGTGAATCTTAATGGCTTGTGTGTCCATTCCCCTTTGTTAGGTATGCCAATACGGCCACTTGCTTCAATTTCTTTAGGATACTTACGATTTTTTGTATCAATTTTTAGCCGACCTTCATTCAATTTGGATCCGTCTAAATGTCTAGGTATGTTAAACGCCTTAGTCCATTTACCTGGGCCATTAGTCAGTTCGAAACCGTTCTTTCCTCGATTAATAGCCATTAACTCTATACCTTCTTCGGGTTCTATTGCCCTAATTAATACCCCTTCAGGTTGGCCTTCCAATTGGGTAACGAAATTAATGAGTAGATGTGTATGCATGACATGGGCATAAATAGTGCCGCCTTGTTTATACAATGATTCAACTTTAGGTGTTCTCTTTCCGTTATAACCATGGGCAGCACGATCTTTTGTTCCTATATATGCCTCTGTTTCTACAATATAACCTGTAAAGGTTTGTAGTTCATCGTGGTAGATGATTCTTACGCCGAGTAAGTCTTTAGCAATTGTTACGGTATCGCGTTGTAAAAAATCCATTAGATGCCCTCCACTTTTAATTATATGAAATTAAATTTTTTTAGATGTTTTTAAAATATTTTTAAAATTGTGTTACTATGTACATGATTATTTGTTACACTAATTATTATAAGATTAATAGGAATTAGCATATGCTTTTGGTTAAAGTCTAGTATATGACAAAACTTATTGAAAACAAAGTGAATATGAAATGAGGGGAAAGTATGGAACGAAGCATTGGATTTGGTCAGGCACTCAAATTATTTTGGAAAAACTATGTTAATTTCAAAGGCCGTTCACGTCGTAGCGAGTACTGGTTCATGGCATTATGGAACATCATCTTTATGATGCCAGCATTGATTTTGTATATCATCGGTTTAATAATGACTGTATCAGGCGCAGCATCAAGTTCTGAAGAATTGGTTGCTATAGGAGTTATATTATTATTCTTATCGATTTGTTACGCATTAATATACAGTTTGGCAATATTAATTCCAGGATGGGCACTTTTAATCAGAAGATTTCATGATATGGGAAGGACCATGCTCATGCCATTAATATATCTAGGTGTTATTGTTATAAGTTATCCGGTGCTATTTGTAGTGAATATTCAAGATCCTGAATATAATAATCCAGTATATATCATATTTTTTGCTATTATTTTCCTTGTCTATATAGCACTTGGCATCTACATGCTAGTGATTTGTTGTCTTGATAGTGAAAGAAAAACGAATAAATATGGTGCTAGTCATAAATATGGCAATCATATTCAATCATCTACTAACACATATGCAAATCAAGACGCACCTATACACGAAGACACAAATGTGAAACACGTGAATAGTGAAGAGAATGCTTTCAGTGAAGAAGTTAACACTAGTGATGAGAACGCTACTAAAAAAGACGATAATTTTAAATATTAAATGCCATAAATTATAAAGAGGGTTGTTTCATATAATTGAAACAGCCCTCTTTATAATTTAATTAATGTAAGATAATTGTGGATATTCTTTACCAAGCAAATCATGCAAGGCTTTATAACGATCAAATAAAAGCGCATACTGTTTAACTTTTTTAGCTTCTGGTTGTTTACGATAATAAACAGGTTGCTTCATATGTTTGACAGTTTCTTTTAAGGTTGGATAAGCGCCACCAACATTTGCACCCAACATAGCTGCACCAAGCGCTGTAGCGTTACTTGAATCAATAACGACCACTTCTTTATTTAGCACATTAGCATAAATATCAACTAAAAGTTCACTTTTTATAGGAATACCACCGGCAGCATATACTGTTTCTACGGGAATGTGGTTGTTTTCAAATTGTTGCATAATCATTTTTGTTCCGAACGCTGTAGACTCTAAATAAGCTTTGTGTATCATTTCAAATGGTGTTTGCAGTGTTAAACCAAAGATACTACCTGTTAGCTTACTATCACTTAAGATACTACGGTTACCATTATGCCAATCGAGTACGGTTACATGCTGTTTATCTATTGATATATCAGCAGCCAGTTTCTCTAAGTATTCAAGGATAGAAAGGCCTTGTTTTTCAGCTTGGTCTACATAAGATTTTGGTGCGAGGCTGGCAGAATAATTAAATAAATCACCAACAGCAGCTTGTCCAGCTTCATATGCATAAAGACCTGGAATGATAGCATCTTTAACTGAACCAGTAATTGCAGGTATGGGTTCTTGTTTTGGATCGAGCATCAGATGGCATGTACTTGTACCGATAACAGGCGTGAATTCACCTTGTTCAATTGCGCCGACACCGAGTACACCGGAGTGCGCATCAATGATATACGGAGAAATTTGTACTTGTTCTGTAAGGCCCCATAGATTTTGATAATATGGGCTCAAACTACCAGCGCTTTCACCGATATTGACTACGGGTGCTTCGCATTTTGTTTTAACAATTTCTGGTAATTTCTGATCGATAGCTTCAAAAAAGGAATAATTAAAGCCATCTGTTTCGTTATAAAAGCCTTTAAATCCAATGCCACAATTAGAGCGAATATTTTTATCAGTTAATAAACTGACTAAATAATCTCCAGCTTCCATGATATAGGCACTACGTTCTAAAACTTCTGGTGCTTTGTTTTTAACTTCTAATATTTTAGGAATCATCCATTCACTGTTTACGTTATGACCATAAAAATTTAACCAGGATGGGTTTACCTTATCACTTACTTGTTTCATGTAGGTTGCTTCATCTTGAGCGCCATGATGCTTCCACAGTTTCACATAAGCATGCGGTTGATCTTCTAAATCTGGATGTAAATGTAAAGGTTTGAAGTCATCATCTAAGAACACGATGGTACAACTGGTGAAATCTATACCAATGCCGATGATGGACTTAGGATCGACTTGACTATCTTTTAAGACGTACTGAACGCCTTCCTCCAATATAGAAGTGTAGTCTGCTGCATGTTGTAAAAAATAATTGTGCGGTAATTCGGCACCATTTAATGATTCTGAAATGGTGCCATGTGGATATTCTTTTATATATGTAGAAATAATTTCACCATTTGTTGTATCTACTAAAAATACGCGCCCTGAAGCAGTACCATAGTCGATGCCGATACTATATGTCATGATTGCATTGCCCCCTAATCAGTTTGTGGAATAAGCCTAGAGACTTCATTTATCTTTATGATAGTGCTTACATATTATAATGTAAAGTTAAGATCATTGTGATATTGGATTATTGAGAAATACAGTCATATTAATATAAATATGTGTGATTTATTTAAAAATGTATATTTCAAAAGACAAATGGTATCATCAGAATAGAGGATTTATATAAGAAGGGTGGCGAAATGGTATGTCATTAATAATTGACCATGTAACAAAAAAGTATAAAAATTTTACTGCTGTAAACGATATGTCACTTTCCTTAGAAAAAGGAAAGATGCTAGGATTTTTAGGAAGAAATGGCGCTGGGAAAACAACCACATTTAGAATGATATTAGGATTGACACCCATTACAAAGGGAAGCATCACATATAATGATAAAGTAATCGATCGCTCGTTATATAATCGTATTGGTTATTTACCAGAAGAACGTGGCTTACATCCTAAGATGAAAGTAGAAGACGAATTACGTTATTTAGCTACATTAAAAGGCATGGCATCTAAAGATATTACAAAAGCAATTGATTACTGGTTAAAACGATTTGATATTACAGAAAATAGAGAAAAGAAAATCGAATCACTTTCTAAAGGGAATCAACAGAAAATTCAATTACTAGCAAGTATGCTACATGATCCTGAGTTGCTTATTCTTGATGAACCATTTAGTGGTTTGGATCCAGTGAATGTTGAATTGCTAAAGTCGGCGGTTCAAGACTTAAACAATGCAGGTACGACAATTATATATAGCTCTCATAGAATGGAACATGTTGAGGAACTATGCGATAACGTATGTATTTTAAATAAGGGGGAGCTTGTTGTATCGGGGCCAATTGATGAAGTGAAAACGAATCATGGCAACAAACGTGTAGTCATTGAAACAGATCACGAAATGCCAGAAATTGATAAAGTAGATGGGGTCCTAGAGGTAGACAGAAATAAGAGAGAGATTAAAGCAATGATAGAGACAGAATCCGTCGCAGAACAAATTTATGACATAGTGAAGCAATATGGCTTTGTGAAACGATTCCAGGTAGTAGAACCTTCACTAAATGAAATATTTATAGACAAAGTAGGTGACGTTAATGGATAAATTTTTAGCAACATTTTCACTGACGTACAAGAACAAAGTCAAGACGAAATCATTTATGATTTTTACTGGATTGGTTATTGTCTTAATGCTCTTAGCAGCTAATATGAATAAGATTATTGATTTGTTTGATGATGGTCCTGATAAAGTCGGCGTTGTTTCATCTGACAATGAAATTTATAAAGTAATAAAAAGTCAAGGTGATCAACTGGACGAGGGGGCTACATTTAAAAAAGTTTCAGAGAAGCAAGCTAAAACGCAAGTTCAAAACGAAAAATTAGATAAAGCATACATTATCAAAATGACAGATGATAATAAACTTTCTGGAAAAATTTTAAGTAAAGATACAGTTTCAGAACAACAAAAACAAAAATTAAAAGCTTCTTTATCAACAATTCAAACACAACTCGTCGCAGCGAACTTGAATTTGTCCCAAGGGGAACTGAAACAATTGCAATCACAAAGTAAAGTTACGTCAGAAGTCATTGCTGATAAAGCAAGCAATTCAAATTTAAGTGAAGCGCAAAAAGGCTTTAACACAATAATGGTATACGCAGGACTGATGTTGATATTCTTTATTGTCTTTAATTATGCAAGTCAAGTAGCGATGGAAATTGCTACAGAAAAAACGTCACGCGTTATCGAAATGATTATTACGAGTGTGAGTCCAGTCACACATATTTTAGCTAAGATTTCCGGTGTGATTGCTGTGGCATTTACACAGATTATCATATTTGTAGCGGCAGGCTTAATATGTTTCTTCGTATTTGATATAAGTGATATGTTGAAAGGATTTAAAATTGAACCAAACGAGTTAACGATGCAAATATCTATTGTAGGTATCGTTTCACTAATTATTGGTATCCTTTCATATATTATATTAGCAGCTATTTTGGGATCCATTACGGCACGTATTGAAGATATCAACCAAGCGTTGATGCCGATGACACTATTCAGTATGATTGCATTTTATATCTCGTTATTCAGTGTGATGAATCCAGATACAATGCTTACAAAAATCACTAGTTTTATCCCGCTATTGTCTCCGTTCGTAATGTTTGTACGTTCAGCGTCACCTGATGTTGCAGTTTGGGAGATTGTTGTGAGTGTTATTTTATCCATTATTACCATTTTTATTTTATTATGGATTGCTGTAAGAAGTTACAAAAATACGATTTTGAGTTTTGATAAAGGCTTTATGAATGCAATGAAACGTATTTTTAAAAGAAGTTAAACGCATGAATACCTAATAGAGTGAGATAGAAAATTATTTTTTTCTAAGCAAATGTCGTTGCGTGATCTCTAGATAACATGACTAGATTGTGAAATGGGCTGAGGCATGATAGACGTCTCAGCTCGTTTTTTTGTTATTAATTCATATAATTATTGATTGGAAGATGATGAATTTGTTGGGAATTAGGTAAAAATAGAAAAATGTATAACAATTTTCTATATAGTTTGATAGAATTTATGATTAGTATAGATAAATATTTGAATAAATTGTTACAATATAAGTGAGTAATATGAAGATATAAAAAATGATTGAATGTATTCAAATGTTACATAATTATTTTTAATTAAACATCTAAGCATATTTTATGATTGAGGGACCATAAATATATGTTTTAGAGATCATTTGTGTGCACCAATTCAGTGTTTTAATGATGAAATTATGATTATCTTATATTCGTAAACGAAATCTATATTAGATAATTGCCTTCACACTTATTCAAAACCCCTTGAATCAAGTATAACGAAGGCGACATTTATGATTGAATTTTATTCATGGAAAAACCTATTATTAAAGTGTAGGTTTGAAAGGGAGTCATTAATGATGTTTGCAAAAGTAGAAAGTCAAAGCAATGGTATCGATTTGATTAAAATTGATAATGAAGAAACAAAAATTGTTTTTACAAATTATGGTGCGAGAATTGTATCGTGGAAATACGACGATAATAATATTGTACTGGGTAATGTCGTTGAAGCAGATGAGTTTTATGAATCGAATCCTTATAATTTTGGTGCAACCGTAGGTCGATATGGCGGAAGAATTGCAAATGCAACATTTGAGTTAGATGGTAAAAAATATGAGTTAGATGCCAATAATGGTGTACATAATATTCATGGTGGACCCAATGGTATAGACAGACGTTTCTTTGATTATAAAATTGAAGAACAAGTCGGACAAGTGAAAGTTATTTTTACTACTACAATTCAAAGTGCAGATGATCACTTTCCAGGTGATATTGATTTAGAAGTGATTCACACTTATAATGTCGACCATAAGTGGACGATAGAATATAAAGCGAAATCAACTGAAAAAACATTGTTTAATCCGATGAATCATGTATATTTTAACTTGAACAGAGACAACAATGTGATTGATAATCACAGCATTTCAAGTTCAAAATTGGATATGTATTTATTAGGGGAAGACAATATCGTGAAAAGTATGGAACCTTTAAGTTTGGTAAATACCTTCCAAGAACAAAATATCCAGTTCAAAGATATTTTTGATAGTGAAGACGCAATTGTTAAAGAACAAATGCAACGCTTTGGTGGTATTGATCATCCATTTGATATTGGTGGTAATGAAATGACTGTGGAAAATAAACATTTTATATTAAAAGTAAACACAGACATGCCAAACATTGTCATTTACACATTTAATGATACAACTGGTTGGAAAAGTGATTTCAATATTTATAAAGCTCACTCAGGTTTTACATTAGAAACGCAATGTATTCCAAACGATATTAATTTATTAGGCAATCAAGCACCATCCATTTTAAAAGCTAACGAGCCTTTTTACTCTAAAACGTCATATAAAATTTCTGAAAAGCAATTATAAAAATGAACGAATCAATACTTATGACACCATTTGGGAGAGTGGTTAGTTATTAAGTATAGACTATATGAAAGGCGGGTATCTTAAATGAGATACCCGCCTTTCATTTTAATTTAATTACAGCAAACGCTATTATTTTTGAGCACGTTTTAAGAAGCGTTCAAATTTGCTAATCCTGTCGCTTGTTAAATATGGATTTTTTAAAACATAGGTTAAGCGATTAATATTTTTATTATCATTGTAATAGATGTCATTGAGCTCATACACAGAAAGACGTGTTGATGCATCCGCAGATTTGATAAGTTTTAAATGATTGGAGTCGTGTACGTAGCCTTCTTGTAACACACGAAAATAGAAGCCAGTTTTACAAGAAGATGACATTCTCTTAATCAAATCAGGGATTTTATACTTTTCTTGTATTTTCCAACAAGGTTCTCTGATTTCTGAAACTTCTAAAATAGCTTCACCAAGCTGGAATTGATCACCAAAATAGACATGCGCTTCATCTAAATCAGTTGCTGTTAAATTTTCACCAAACATCGCATAGGGTGGTAACGCTGGTAGGTCATGTTTCCAAAGTTCGTAATTTTTCTTACTGTACAGGCAAACGGCTTTATTTGGCCCGCCATGTCCTTTATATTCTTGTTCATCTTCAGCAAATCCAGTATGTGTAAGCCACATTTTTCCTGAATATTTTTCTTTATTTAATGCAGAACGCATAGGTCTTTTGGTACTATATGGTAAATCTTGTATTTTGCCAGTAGAAATGGCTTCTAATTTATAAATCATATTTTTGTACCTCCAACAATAGATTGATTATTATTTTAAAACAATGTGTTAATTATGCAAGTATATGTATAAATTCATTTTGAAAATCAGTTTTCTGTCTAGGTATTTTAATAAATCTCATGTACAATAAAGATAAAAGTACAGTATAAAAGGGGAAGCATGATGGATAAGAAACAGTTAAAAATGAGAACATTTAATGATGCATTAGACCAGATTAAAGATGGTATGATTGTTGGTATTGGCTCTGGCTCAACGATTGAATTGCTTGTCCCAAAAATAGCAGAGAAACTGGAACAAGAACAAATAAAAATCACAGGTGTCTGTACCTCTAATAAAACGGCATTTATAGCCAAAGAGTTAGGTATCCATATCATTGATGTGAATGATGTGGATCATATCGATATTGCAATAGATGGCGCAGATGAAATTGATAACGACTTAAACTTAATTAAAGGCGGTGGTGGCGCGCTATTTAGAGAAAAAGTAATAGATGCCATGGCCGAAAGATTTGTTGTCTTAGCTGACGATAGTAAATGTGTAGACTATCTTGGACAAACGTTTAAGTTGCCTGTTGAAGTGGACAAATTTAATTGGTTACTTGTAGCTAAACGAATTAAAGCATACGATGATTTAAAAGTAACACGTCGCATGGTTGATGATGTGCCATTTATTACAGATAACGGTAATTATATCTTAGATGTTGTATTAAATGAAGGTATCAACGCAGCAGATATGCATGAATTTTTGATTCACCTTATCGGTGTACTAGAAACAGGTTATTTTTTAAATGTTGCAGACCAAGCCATTATTGGTACAACGAATGGAGTAAAGATTAAAAATAAAGCATCATTGATAGATTAAAAAAGGCATTGTGCTTATTCATTGGAGCACAATGTCTTTTTGTATCGTTTGAAAATATCATATCGCTACATGCTACAGTAATAAAACAAAAAACCAATACTAAAGCTATCAGTCATGAAACATAGCTTAGCATTGGTTTTTAAAATTCATAAAATCAGTTGAATCATTTTATGGTGAGTATGATTAGCGACGGTGTCCACGTTTACTTTTCAAATCAAAAGGTGAGCGTTCGTAATCATTATTAGATGAATCAGCTGTATCTAAAGCTTGATCATCTTGTTGCGTTACATCGTTACTTTCTGAACTTAAATGACTTGACGATTCATCACTTTCTTCATCGATTGATGTACGTGCATCAGATACGACAGATGACTGTCAATTTGAAGAATAGCGAGAACTTGCTTTCAATTCATCTTGGTCTGATTCTGGATGTGCCTTCTCAGTAGATGCTTCTACTGCACTATTCGCACGTGAATCTGAGTGTGTAGTGTCCACTTTCGTTGAATCATTTGATGATGGACTTGGTGTATTCTCTGAGATTATATTCGCTCGACTGTCGTCCTCATGTGCAGTATCTTCTGTCGAATTGTATTGATTAGCTTGGTCTGATGCACTTGATTCATGCTGACGATCAGTTACATCTTGTTCATCTTGAACTTCTGAAGACGTCTCAGCTGTAGCGGCATTTACATTCGCTGAATGATGCGTTTCGTCTGTTTCTGACGCGTTATATTCATCACCAGCATCTGTCTGATCTTCATCAGTATCATTAACGTGATCAAGATAATTATTTTCCTCTACTTCGTCTAAATTACGTTTTGTAAAGAAATAAAGGATTGTACGAATAATTAAACTAATTAAAATATAAAGTATAGCAACGGCTGCAGTTGATAAGGCGATGACTTTCATAGCAAATACTTCGCCTAATTCTTCATTAAATAAGAATACAAGTCCAAATGACATTGCGAAATGGAATAAAGTTGCAATGTATATTGTACGGCCTTTCGTTGCACGTATTAATTCCCCAATAATCATTGAAAAAGCAAATGAATATAGGAAACTATATATTGCAAAGTCAAAACTAAAGGCGATGTTTACATTCCATATTGCATACATAAAACCAACAATAATAGACGCGAAGAACGTGTTCATCTTAGTTTCAACAATATGTTGTAGATAAGAACGGAAACCGAGTTCTACTAAAAAAGCCATGACAATTTGTCCTATAATAATAGATGAAATTGAAACAGATAAATCTTTTGTTTGTAAAAGAACAAAACTATCAGAAAAAATATTAAAGCATACCATAGCTATAATAAAAATAATTAATGGTAAAATAAGCGCTAAAATTGCACGCTCAATCACTTTTAAGCTAATAGTCAATTTTAAACTAGCTAATTGAGTACCTCTGTGTGAAAATATAGCAATACAGATAAAAGCTGCTATGAATGGTGCAAGTGTACTCATATCAAAGACGAAATCTTTAAATGGAACGGAACTCTGTAAATCTTTAAGTATAATAGGTAATGCATAAGCAACAATAAAGAAGATAAAAATCATCATTGCCCATTGAAAACCTGGTATACGTTTTGTATTCATTTATGTAACCTCCAATAGGGTTCAAAAAAATCATTTGTACCTAATTATACATATTTATGAGATAGAAATAAATTAAATTCCCGATTTATCATTGAAATGTAATAGTTTGAGTTAATCTAACATGAAATTGAAATATTTATTACGAATTTTTGAATTTATAATGATGCGAATTGGGTAAATATTATTATAAATTGAATTGAGGAAAATGTAAGCGTATACTTTTAAATGACCGTAAGTATTTAAAGGAGGAGAATTATGTATAAATTAGCACAACGTGATCTTTGGACTGGAAGAATTGATAGTGAAACAGATGAATCACAATTTAGGCACTTTCAAACTATAAATTTTCGCAATATTGAAGATGATAACAATGAATCACGTCATGGTGTAGGTATACTAGGGTACGCGGTAGATAAAGGTGTTGAATTGAATAAAGGGCGTATTGGTGCAAAAGAAGGCCCGAATGCAATTAAAAAAACGTTTGCCAATTTACCAGTTATTAGACAATGTAATGTATATGACTATGGCAACGTTGAACACAATCATGATAGATTAGAAGAAACGCAACAAGAATTTGCGCATTACGTTGCCAAATCTATAAAAAAACATAATCAAACATTCTTACTTGGTGGTGGTCACGATATTGCATATGCACAATATCTAGGCACGAGAGAGGCATATCCTGACGCTTCTATTGGTGTCATTAATATTGATGCACACTTTGATACACGAGAAGAATCAGGTTCAACATCTGGCACGAGTTTTAGACAAATACTAGAAGAAGATGAAAACACAGATTATCTTGTATTAGGTATACAACAGGGTGGCAATACTCGAGCACTATTTGACTATGCAGAAACTAAAGGCATCGGTTATGTTTATTCAGAAGAATTGCTTCACCAAATTTCTCCTCCAATCAAAGATAAGGTGGAACGTTTTGTACATGATCATGATGTCATCATGTTTACAATATGTATGGATGTTATTGACAGCGCGTTTGCACCAGGTGTGAGTGCTAATGGTGTGCTTGGATTATCACCACACATCGTACTTGAATTAGCTAAACGCATCATTCCGAATGAAAAAGTCCCAACAATTAGCATTGCTGAAACAAATCCTAAGTATGATGTAGATAACAGAACTGCAAAATTATCAGCTAATTTCTTATATCATTTTATTCTTTAAAATTCCAATAGTTAACACATTGTTCGATGAAAGAAAGCACACGTGATGAGTGCTTTCTTTTTTTTAGGTAGTTAATATATATAGAACGACCTAACTTAGGTTGAATATCTAAGACATCTAAATCCTTAGCATTAAATGATTGATAATAAACTCTAGGTATTACAGCATATCCCAAACCTCTATGCACAAAGTTCGTGGCAGCTTCAAATCGATCCGCTTCAATAATGATATTAGGATGCAAGTTCATACGGTTAAAGTAGTCATCTAGATGTTTGCGAACTTGGGATCTTTTGGTTGGCAATATTAATGGCAAGGATGCAATAGAAGTAGTATGTGAATGTGGAAAAGCATTTTTAGGAGTGATCAACACATAGGACTCCTCATAGAGCGGTATAGATTCAATATCATCATGCTTCATTTGTTCGTTAGTGAAAGCAACATGATTCTCAAAGTTAACGAGCAATTCAAAAATTTTATTTTGATCATGAATTTCAGATACAAGGTAAGTTTGATCTGGAAATTGTTTAGCATGTGTCGATAATACTTGAGAAAGCCATTGGTTTGTCGATTCTAAAATAGATATTTTAATTTTAGGTACATGTCCCATATTGAGATCGTACATTTTTTCGATAGTTTGATGATATTGATGTATCAGTTGTCGTGCGTAATTGTAAAAATGAATGCCTTTTTCAGTAATTTTAATATCTTTAGTCGTACGCATAAATAGATCATAACCTAGATCAGCTTCCATTTTTTTAATTGTTGTCGTCAGAGAAGGTTGACTAATATGTAAAAAGTTAGCGGCTTTAGTAAAACTATTATATTTAACAACAGCAACAAAGTATTCTAATTGTATAATTTTCATAGGAAAGCTCCTTTAATTAGTTATTTATAGTTTAAAGCTATCAATAATTAGTTTATTTATATTGGTAGTCTATATAATAACATATTATACTGGTCCATATAGAGAAAGGTGTGCTTTTGTGTAAGTATCGTGCTTACATTGCTTATTACCATACCATTTGTACTATGGATTTTTTAGTTATTGTTAAACAAAGGATAAGTTTATTAAAAACAAGGAGTGATTTTTCATGAGAAAAATAGAAGCAAAAAGAGGGTTAGACATTGAATGTAAAGGTTGGGAACAAGAAGCAGTACTGAGAATGTTATATAACAACCTTGACCCGGAAGTAGCTGAACGCCCTGAAGACTTAGTTGTTTATGGAGGTATAGGTAAAGCTGCACGTAATTGGGAAGCATTTGAAGCCATTGAAGATACATTACGTTCATTAGAAGCTGATGAAACAATGTTAGTTCAGTCTGGTAAACCCATTGCTGTATTTAAAACACATGAAGAAGCGCCACGTGTATTAATATCTAATTCAGTATTAGTTCCAGAATGGGCAAATTGGGATCATTTCAATGAATTAGATAAAAAAGGTTTAATGATGTATGGTCAAATGACAGCTGGTAGTTGGATATATATTGGTTCACAAGGTATTGTTCAAGGTACTTATGAAACATTTGGAGAACTTGCGAATCAACATTTTAATGGCAAATTAAATGGCACGGTCACTTTGACAGCTGGTCTAGGTGGTATGGGTGGTGCGCAACCACTAGCCGTTACAATGAACGGTGGCGTTGTTATCGGCGTAGACGTCGATGAAACACGCATTGATAAACGTATTGAGACGCGTTATTGTGACGTTAAAACACACGAATTAGACGAAGCGTTACGTTTGGCTGATGAAGCTCGTGAAAAGGGTGAACCATTATCAATTGGTTTAGTCGGTAATGCGGTTGACACACATAAAGCAATCTTAGATAAAGGTTTTAAAATTGATATTGTGACAGACCAAACAAGTGCACATGATCCGCTAAATGGTTATGTACCTCAAGGGTATTCGTTAGAAGAAGCGAAAGCAATACGCCAAAAAGATCCAAAACAATATGTTAAAGAAGCACAAACTTCTATGAGAAAACATGTAGAACTCATGCTTGAATTTCAGAAAAATGGTGCTGTTGCATTTGATTATGGTAATAATATCAGACAGGTTGCATTTAATGATGGATTAGAAAATGCATTTGATTTCCCTGGATTTGTGCCTGCTTATATTCGTCCATTGTTCTGTGAAGGTAAAGGCCCATTCCGTTTTGCAGCATTAAGTGGAGATCCGAAAGATATTGAGCGTGCAGATGAAGAAATGAGAAAGATTTTCCCAGATAATGAAAAATTAATTCGTTGGTTAGATTTAGCGCAAGAAAAAATCGCCTTCCAAGGTTTACCGTCACGTATTGCGTGGTTAGGTTATGAAGAGCGTGCGAAAATGGGCTTAGCATTGAATAAATTAGTAAGAGATGGTGAAATTTCTGCACCAATTGTCATTGGTCGTGATCATCTTGATTCTGGTTCTGTCGCTAGTCCAAACCGTGAAACTGAAGGTATGAAAGATGGTTCTGATGCTGTTGGTGATTGGCCAATCTTAAACGCATTAATTAATACAGCAGCAGGCGGTTCATGGATTTCATTCCACCATGGCGGCGGCGTTGGTATGGGTTACTCTTTACATGCAGGTATGGTTGTTGTAGCAGATGGATCAGAACGTGCTGATAGAAGATTAGGACGTGTATTAACGACAGATCCGGGTATGGGTGTTGTGAGACATGCGGATGCTGGATATGAATCTGCGATTAAAGTTGCAAAAGAAAAAGGTATCAAAATCCCAATGATTACAGGTAAAGGAGACAAATAATGAACGATTTAATTATTCAAAACATTAAAGAACTAATTTTACCAAAATCTACTGAACGTCCATTAAAAGGAAAAGAGTTAGACGAACTTAACATTATTGAAAATGGAACGGTTGTCGTTAAAAACGGCAAAATTGTCTACGCAGGAGAGCACTCAGATGCCTATGAAGCAACTGAAACAATTGATGTAACAGATAAAGTGGTTTCACCAGCTTTGGTTGAAGCACATACACATCTTGTTCATGGTGGTTCACGTGAACATGAAATGTCACTTAAAAGACAAGGTGTTTCTTATTTAGAAATTCTTGAACAAGGTGGCGGCATTTTATCTACAGTTGAAGCTACACGTAAAGCTACTGAAGAAGCATTATTTAAAAAGGCAGAAAAGAATTTGTTGACGATGATGGAACATGGCGTTTTAGCTGTTGAGAGTAAAAGTGGCTATGGTCTAGATAAAGAAAATGAACTAAAACAATTACGTGTATCTAATCGTTTGGCTGAAAAATATAACTTAGACATGAAACACACATTCCTTGGTCCGCATGCCGTACCTAAAGATGCTGAGTCTAATCAAGCTTTTCTTCAAGAGATGATTGATTTGTTACCAGAAGTTAAGCCGTATGCTGATTTTGCAGATATATTCTGTGAAACTGGTGTGTTTACGGTTGAAGAATCGAAAAAATATATGGAAGCGGCAAAAGCATTAGGTTTTGATGTGAAAATCCATGCAGATGAAATTGATCCATTGGGTGGTTTAGAGTTAGCTATCGACGAAAATGCAATCTCTGCAGATCATCTTGTAGCATCAAGTACAGAAGGTAAAGAAAAACTAAAAAATAGTGACACTGTCGCGGTGTTATTGCCTGGTACGACTTTCTATTTAGGCAAGGAATCTTATGCAGATGCGCGAGGTATGTTAGACAATGATGGCGCAATCGCGATTGCGACAGATTTTAACCCAGGTAGTTGTGTCACAAACAACTTACAACTTGTGATGTCGATTGCTGCCTTGAAATTGAAATTATCTCCAAATGAAATTTGGAACGCAGTGACTGTTAATGCGGCTAAAGCCATTGACATTGATGCTGGTACCATTAATCAAGGAGATAAAGCTAATATTGTTATTTGGGATGCGCCTAACCATGAATATATTCCATATCACTATGGTATTAACCACGCTGAAAAAGTCATTAAAGATGGTAAAGTGTTGATTGATAATCGTATCAAATTAGAACAATAATTTGAATAGTTAAAGCTGAGTCAAATTGACTTGGCTTTTTTTGTATTATTTTAGGCAGAGTTGATTAAATATTTCGACAATTATGATACCATATGGTTAAAGCAATTTGGAGGTGACAATGAATGTGCGTCACATAAGTTATTTTAATCAGTGGCACGGGGCATTAGTCACCAATATGCTTGCAGGTATTTTGTTGGCACTCGCGTTACTACCCGGTGCAATTGCTTTTTCCTTTATTGCAGGTGTAAGTCCAACCATAGGTATGCTAAGTACTGGACTTATGATGTTAGTTATAAGTTTGACCGGCAATCGAACATTAATGGTGTCAGCACCAAGTAGTGGTGTTTCTTTAGTTGTCGCACCGCTTATGTCTAGCCACGGTATGCCCGCTGTAATATTGGCTACGTTAATTATGGGAATAATACAAATTTTGATGGGTATTTGCCGAATCAATAAATTATTAGATTATATTCCCACAGGTGTTGTTATAGGTTTTATGAATGCATTAGGTGTATTGTTATTTACATCGCAACTAAAAAATATACTAAATATTTCAAACGCGACCTATGTCATAGCGGTCGCATCTTTTTTAATTATTTGGTTAGCACAAAGATATATCAGATTTATGCCGGCACCATTGATTGCGATTATTATTTTAACGATATGTGCATGGTGGCTTAAACCAGATATTGTCTATGTACACCATTTAGCATCATTGCATATTCATGTACCGATGCTGTCATTTCCAGATGCAATGTATGATATGCATATCGTTGGTATTTCAAGCATGTATGGAGTGACAATGGCAATTGTTGCTGTTGTACAAACGACATTAACAGCGCGGATGATGGATGCAGTTACTGCCACTAAAAGTGATAAAAATAAAGAAACGATAGGGCAAGGTGTTGCCAATACAATTGTCGCTTTATTTGGTGGCTATGGTGGTAGCGCACTTGTGGGTCAATCGCGATTTAATGCAACGATGGGAGCTACATCGAGGGTATCAACATTGATCACGGGTGCTTTTTTACTCATTAGCTTATTCGTTTTTGGAGATATTATCGGTCAAATACCAATGGCAGTGCTAGCAACTGTATTAATAACGATTTCCCTTAATACATTTGATAGGAGAACGATTTCATTTGTTAAGGTATCTCCAATAAAGCATGGGGCGATCGTTGTACTTACAATGTTGATTATTTTAAGTACGAATAACCTAGCGGCCGGGGTTGTGCTTGTTAGTTTACTATACTATTTGATTCAAGGGTTTAATAAAAGGAAAGGACGTGACATATAATGCCACAATACGAAGACTACATAAATTGGAGAAGAACATTTCATCAATATCCAGAGCTATCAGATGCAGAATATGAAACAACAAAACGTATCAAACGCATCTTAGCATCATATGATATTAAAGTTTTAGATTTACCATTAGAAACAGGACTAGTTGCAGAGGTTGGACAAGGTGATCAATTCGTTGCAGTTAGAACAGATATTGATGCACTACCAATAGATGAGCAAGTGAAACATGAATTCACTTCGACCAATGAAGGTGCGATGCATGCATGTGGACATGATATTCATATGGCTAGTGTGCTAGGGGTCGCAGTGAGATTAAAAGAAATAGAAAATCAACTCAACGGACGCGTGCGCATTATTTTTCAAGCTGCAGAAGAATTGGGCTATGGCGCAGTGAAAGTTGCTAATACAGGTGCAATTGACGGTGCGAAAGCCGTGTTAGGTTATCATAATTATCCAACGTTAGATATTGGAGAATTTGCGGTTAAATCGGGGGTTATCACATCTTCTGTAGACCGTTTCGAATTTAAAATTAAAGGTAAAGGTGCGCATGCTGCTAAACCAGAACAAGGTAACGACCCAATGATTGTATTGGGACAGTTGATTAATAGTGTTCAGTCTATTGTGAGTAGAAATTTATCAGCATTTGATAATGCAGTTGTTACAATTGGAGAAGTATCATGTGGGAATACATGGAATGTTATTGCAGACGAAGCCTATGTGCAAGGTACTGTGAGAAGTTTTGATGAAGATAAACGTGTACTTATTGAAGAAAGATTAAGAGCCATTGGAAGCGGACTTGCTGAAGTATTTGGCGTAGACATTGAAACGTCTTATCACCGCTTGCCTGGTGCTGTGGTTAATGATGAGCAATTAACAAATGATGCAATAGCAATTGCCAAAGAAGTTGGATACAATGTCAGTGTTATGGATAAACCGTTGACGATTGGCGAAGATTTTTCTGGTTTTTCTAATAAGTATCCAAGTGTATTTGTCTTTATTGGTTCTAATAGTGAATATGATTTGCACCATCCAAAATATGACCCAGATGAACGTATTTTAGAAAAAGTACCTGACTATTTTGTTACTTTTGTACAAAAATTATTGAATGAAAATTAAGGCAATATACTTAAATTATGATTAGACAATAGAAATGTTGGGTATTTAATAACTAGTTCATAATTTAAGGAGTGTTCTTAATGGCAGGTCAAGATCCAAGAACTAAATTTTCAAATAAAGATTTTCCAAAACAAGAACAACCAGTTCCAGGTTTACAAAGTAAGTTAGATCCAAAGCCTGATTGTGGTGAAACATCCTATACTGGTTATGGTCGTTTAAATGATTATAAAATGTTAGTTACTGGTGGAGACTCAGCTATAGGCAGAGCAGCAGCTATTGCTTACGCTAAGGAAGGCGCTGATGTAGCAATCAATTATCTTCCAGCAGAACAACAAGATGCAGAAGAAGTACAACAAGTCATTGAAGCAGCAGGAAGAAAAGCTGTCTTAATTCCAGGTGACATTAGAGATGAACAATTTAATTACGATTTAGTTGAAACAGCTTACAACGAACTTGGCGGGTTAGACAATGTAACCATCGTCGCCGGTCATCAACAATATAGAGAAAGCATAAAAGGTTTTGACACAGCTTCGTTTTCAGAAACATTTGAGACGAATGTTTATCCAATATTTTGGACAGTTCAAAAAGCAGTAGATTATTTACAAGCTGGTGCAACCATTACGCTGACCTCTTCAGTTCAAGGTTACAATCCAAGCCCAATTTTACATGATTATGCTGCTTCAAAAGCTGCGATTATTTCATTAACGAAAAGTCTATCCGAAGAACTCGGTGCGAAAGGCATTCGTGTGAATTGTGTTGCGCCAGGACCATTTTGGTCACCATTACAAATTTCTGGTGGTCAACCGCAATCTAAAATTCCGAGCTTTGGACAAAAGGAAGTCTTGGGCAGAGCAGGTCAACCTGTAGAATTATCAGGCACATATGTACACTTGGCAGCTGAAGAATCCAGTTATACAACAGGTCAAGTATATGGTGTGACAGGTGGTACTCAGTTAGACTAGGTTATATGAAACGTCACAGCTAATGTGGAGATGATTCAATCACATTAAAGTTGTATCATCTCCACATTAGCTGTGACTTCTAGATTGATAAGCGAATATTACAATGAGTCATATAGCCGACGTTATATGGGCGAGATTGAGAAATCAAATTCAATGTTTGGTTTCTGTCTCGCTTTTTTATTATTTTTAAAAGGAGTATAAATGTGGATGAAACAATATAACGCAAACACATTAACGAAACAACAGAATTATAAATTACTAAGTGGTAGTGTTATTCCAAGACCAGTTGCATTTGTGACAACACAGGATAAAGATGGGAATTTAAATGCTGCACCGTTCAGTTTTTTTAATGTTGTATGCAGCGCACCTCCTATGATTATGATTTCTACTGCACGTTCACAAGGAAAGCGCAAAGATACATCGTTAAATATTGAAGAAACAGGCTCATTTGTAGTTCATATTACAGATGAAATGACTGTAGAACAAATAAATAAAACGGCTGCACCTATAGACAGAACACTAAATGAATTAGAAAGAACGCAGTTGACATGTGTGAAATCAGAAGTCGTGCCTGTACCAGGTGTGGAACAAGCCAAAATTCGAATGGAATGCAAACTAAATCAAATCATTACATTAGGCGATGCTCAAGAAGGATCAGATTTAATCATTGGTGAGGTTGTGATGTATCACATTGATGAGGCAGTTTACTTTGATGATAGTAAAATAGATGCACAAGCATTAGCGCCTGTGGCACGTTTAGCTGGAAATGATTATGCTGCATTAGGACAATCATTTACGATTAATCGACCAACAGAGTAATTTATAAATGATAAGACTGAAGTCATTAGCTCATCAGCTAATTGTTAAGATTTGTTAAAGTTTAAGCAAGAATTTAAAACAGTAATTGACGAAACTAATTTAATATTGTACTGTGAAAAATAAATTAAATAACTTATCAAGAGAAGTGGAGGGACTGGCCTGTGGATACTTCGGCAACATGATTATGCGTGTGCCAATTCCAGTAGCATCATTTATGCTAGAAGATAAGAATAAATGTACAAAGTTTACTCTTTCTTCAATTGGAAAGAGTTTTTTATTTGAGTAAGTTTATTTAATGGTAGAAAAATTGATGTTCTGTTTGAACTTAAAGGAAAGTTGGTTTTGTATGGAGGAGACAAAGAAAGGTAATGCATGGGCACTGATACCTTTAATTATTTTTGTGGGTATGTTTTTAGGTGTTGGTATCATTACCGGCGATTTCACTACAATGCCCCTAAATGTTGCGATACTAGTAGCGACAATTGTGGGACTTGTATTAAATAGAAAAGAATCATTTCAAAAGAAAGTTGAAATTTTTACTAAGGGTGCAGGACATTCCAATATTATACTAATGATGCTCATTTTCTTATTAGCAGGAGCGTTTTCGCAAACAACTGAAGATATGGGTGGCGTAAAATCTACAGTGAATTTGGGACTATCTTTGATTCCTGAGAATTTAATCATTGTAGGTTTATTCGTGATATGTATGTTCGTGTCACTTTCTATGGGTACATCCGTGGGCACTGTAGCAGCTATAGCGCCTGTTGGCTTTGGACTAAGCCAAGCAACGGATGTCTCTGCAGCCATCACTATGGCGACGGTCGTAGGTGGGGCGATGTTTGGTGATAATTTATCAATGATTTCAGATACAACGATAGCTGCGGTAAGAACTCAAAAAACAAAAATGAGTGATAAGTTTAAGGTGAATATCAAAATCGTGTTACCTGGTGCCATATTTACTGTCATTGTACTTTGGTTTTTAACAAATGGAGCACAAATTGATGCATCTAAGAGCTACGATTATGATCTTATAAAAGTAGTACCTTATTTATTTGTACTCATACTCGCATTATTCGGCGTCAACGTTATTATTGTACTTATTGGCGGTATTATACTTTCGGCAATTATAGGTTTATTTTATGGTACCTTTGATTGGATTGGGTTATTAAGCTCTATTTCTAAAGGGATTATTGGCATGGAGGATATTGCCATTATTGCACTATTAATTGGTGGTCTAGTGGCATTGATACAACACAATGGTGGTATTACATGGTTACTTAATTTTGTGCGTAATAGAGTGAAATCTAAGCGTGGCGCAGAACTAGGAATTGCTGGCTTAGTGAGTGTGGCCGATATTTCAACTGCTAATAATACGATTTCTATATTAATGGCAGGGTCATTAGCTAAAGACATTTCAGATGAATATGGTGTAGATCCGCGTAAATCAGCAAGTATTCTAGATATGTTTGCAAGCTGTTTCCAAGGACTATTACCGTATAGTCCACAGCTTATTGCAGCAGCAGGTGTGGCATCTATATCACCGTTTGAATTGGTACCGTATGCGATTTATCCGATGATATTAGGGATTTGTGGTCTGATTGCTATCGCCTTTAGATTGCCGAGATTGGACAAGAAATAAACCCTAACAATCATGTGAAGTGAATATTTCATATGTATGGATGATTAACAGTCGTCATGCAAAATTGTTAAGTTTAATATAAATTGAGAGAGTGCGGAATCTTATGTATTATTTGATTTCTGACTCTCTTTTTTAAGTATAGACTAACGGCGTAGTACAGGATGCTTTATTAAGTTTAATCCTAATTGTTAAAGATTTAAGAATGCAAAATTTTGACGTTTACTGACTATTAACGATAAAATAAAGTTGTTGAAAGTTTGATAAAATCATACAAACCACTCATATTTCGTATGATTATAGTTTAGAAGTCTTGTATAATGCGTTAGAATAGAAATAAGAGTGAAAGTAGGTGAACAATCCATCGTGGCTAAATATAATGTAGAGAATGAAAATGTTGAGATACGTCTTGAACGATTATTTAAAGTTGAACCAGAATTGTTATATCAAGCGTGGACAGATGAACGTTTTCTTAAACAATGGTTTATGACAACAGAAAGAACAAATAAATCAATACAAGTAGATGCTGAACAAAATGGAAACTATACGATTATTGATGTAAGAAAAGGCAAAGAAAATAAAATTCAAGGATCATATCGTACGTTAACGCCTTTTGAATATATTGTAATGACCATAGGTATGCCAGAGCTAAGTGATTCTGAAGATACGATAGAAGTTGAAATATTCGAAAGAGCACCTGGCATCACACAAATGATTTTCAATTATATTGCGTATGTTCCTAGAGAACGTAGACTTACAACATTAGAATATAAGCAAAAGAAAAAAGAATACCATGATTCTACTGCACATGGTTTTGAAATGTTATTTGATAAACTACAAATTGCATTAGAAACATTTGAAGCGGAATTATAATTATAAAAAACGACAAAATATCATTTTAATACAAATAAAAAAAGGACTTACAAGCATGCTAAATGAATTGATTGCTTGTAAGTCCTTTTTTTAGTGTGTGTTGAGTTCGCCTTTTTCTTGGCGTTCATTATATTTCCGTAGCAATGTTTCGAAAAAGATATGATAACTGATAAAGCTAGAGTAATCTATACCATCTACGAGATAAAACGTATTACTCGAAACATAGATATTATAATTTGCTTTTTGTGCTAGCGTGTTATCTTTCAATGTAGTTACTGAGAAAAAGTATTTTTGACGCAGTTGCAGTAAATTAGTGATATCTGAAAGTTGCGTTGTTTCTCCGGAAAGCGAAATGATAAAAAAGATATCTTTCGGTGTTGCTTTATTTAAGACCATTTTAAATTCATGAACATCATGTAGGACAATAATATTCTTATGAATTGTTAATAAAATCCGTTGTGCTTCTTGAGCAACATTCATCTGAGCTAAACCTGTACCGTATAGATAGACCGTTTCGGCTTGGTTAATTTTATCGGTAATCAGTTCATAATCAATGCGCTCTAAATAAGTGAACGTATTTTCAATTTCTTGTTTAAATCCTTCAATAGAGTCGGAAGGCAGCTGATGTGATTGTTCTGTTTCAAATTTTAAATAAGATTTAAAATCACTGTATCCGTCAAACCCAAGCTTACGTGTAAAACGATGGATCGTCGCATTGGATGCATGGGTATTCGCAGCTAATTCTTGTATTTTCATCGTTTTACATTGATTAATATGTGTATTAATAAAATGTGCTATATGTAAATCATTTTCGTTTAATTTATTAAAGTTATTATTGACGCGTTCATCTAAAAACAATGGTAATCACCTCACACTTCATGAAAATATTTTCGACTTTTGAAAATATAATCTGATTATACAAAATTATTCCAAATGACGTCAAACTATTGTTTTTATGTAAGCGTTTCCTTTAATATTAAGCATAAGCAATGAATACGATTGAATATAATAATAAAGTATAGATGTTTTAAATTTTTGAAAATTGAACTGATAGGAAATGAGGGAACACAGTTATGAACGCAATTAAAAGGTTTGGCAGTGCAATGATCGTACCTGTATTAATGTTTGCTTTCTTCGGTATTGTACTTGGGTTTGCAACACTATTTAAAAATCCATCAATTATGGGGAGTATTGCAGAAGAAGGAACGAATTGGTTTAAGATTTGGTCTGTGATTGAATCAGGTGGTTGGACGATATTTAATCACATGGAAATCGTCTTTGTAGTAGGTTTACCTTTATCATTAGCTAAGAAAGCACCAGGACACGCTGCCTTAGCTGCCTTAATGGGTTACTTAATGTTTAATACATTTATCAATGCAATACTTACGCAATGGCCACATACATTTGGCGCAAATTTGGAAAAAGGTGTTGAAAATGTAACAGGCCTTAAAGCGATTGCTGGTATTGAAACGCTCGATACAAACATATTAGGCGGTATTATCATCTCCAGTATCATAACTTGGATACATAATCGCTATTACAGTAAACGTCTTCCTGAAATGTTAGGTGTATTCCAAGGATTGACATTTGTTGTTACGATTTCATTCTTTGTTATGTTGCCATTTGCATTAATTACTTGTATTATTTGGCCAACTGTACAAGGAGGCATTTCATCATTACAAGGATTTATCATAGGTTCAGGTTATATTGGTGTATGGTTGTACCATTTCTTAGAGAGAGTGCTTATTCCAACTGGCCTACATCATTTCATTTATGCACCAATTGAAGTCGGCCCAGTAGTGGTTAATCACGGTTTGAAAGCCGAATGGTTCGAACATGTCAATGAGTTTGCTAAGAGTACGAAACCATTAAAAGAACAATTTCCTTATGGCTTTATGCTACAAGGTAATGGTAAAGTATTTGGTGCTATTGGTATTGCTTTAGCAATGTACTCTACGACACCTAAAGAAAATAAAAAGAAAATTGCAGCATTACTTATACCAGCAACATTAACTGCAGTCGTTGTAGGTATTACGGAACCATTAGAATTTACATTCTTATTTATTGCACCTTATTTATTTGTATTACATGCATTATTAGCTGCTACAATGGATACATTAATGTATGGATTTGGTCTTGTCGGTAATTTTGGCGGGGGACTTTTAGACTTCTTCGCAACAAACTGGATTCCTTTAGCACAAAACCATTGGCTAACATACGTATTCCAAATAATTATTGGTCTTATATTTACAGCAATATATTACTTCTTATTTAGATTTTTAATTTTAAAATTCAATATTCCACTTCCTGGTCGTAAAAAAGATGAAGAAGATGTGAAATTGTATAGTAAACATGATTATAAAGATAAAAAAGAAGAAACAAAAACAACTGCATCTACTGGAAATGAGTATGAAGATAAAGCAATTTATTATTTAGAGGGCTTAGGTGGTACGGAAAATATTAAAGATGTTACTAATTGTACGACACGTTTGAGATTGACTGTTAATGATCCAGAGAAAGTAGAAGATAGTGGGTATTTTACGCATAACCAAATGTCGCATGGATTAGTTAAGAGTGGTAAGAACGTACAAGTCGTTGTGGGTATGTCTGTGCCACAAGTAAGAGAGGCTTTTGAAAATATAGTCAATGAATCGCAGTAAAGTATAGTGGATTTTAGGGAGTGGGACAGAAATCATATTTTCTAATAGAGATTTCGTGGTCCCACCCCGGCAAGGATGACTAGGATTGAAAATAGCTTGATATAAGCGCATTTTCACTTCAGTCATCTACTGCCTAAATTAAAAAGAGTCTGAGACATCTATTTTTGTCTCAGACTCTACTTAGTTATATTGGAATTATTTCATGTCAATGCTATTTTAGAAAAAACGATATGTCATCCTTATTCCAAATTTATGTGAAGTTTATGAAATTCTTACTTTATGCATCAGTCTTGGTTGGTATACTGCTCCGAGTACATCTATATTATGCGTTGCAACTAAATATATTAATTTTGCAAATATAGAAGGTGAACATGAAACATTTATCTTGTTTCTATTGAAGGTATAAGAGATATAGTCAGTTTGATTGATTAAATTCATGATGTCGATGACTTTATCTTTTATAAATGCATCATGTAGACCATCTACGACTAATTCAAAACGTTTCGATGATAATAATAAGTGATCTAATGCTAACAGTTCATCTGAATGTGCACTTTCTAGTATTTGATAGATGGCATAATTATGAAAACTTAAAAAGCTAATCAAATATGGTAGCTGTTGTTTCGGTAAATTTATCTCTAAAGCATATAAATTATTTTTCTTAAAAATAGTGAATTTAAAAGAATTACAAAAGTGAATTTGTTTTAAAAGTTTTGTTAAGTGCTTTCTCGTCACGCGCTTACCAAGACCTTCAATATTTAACACAAACGTTTCAGTTTTATCTAAAAACATATTATACCCCCAATATCTATATAAAGTGTTTTATCGTTATTAATCATAATATTCTATTACACTTAAATTTTTACATATTTATATTTCTATTAGATTGTACCACTCTTTTTTACAGTAAGCACTAGGTCTATAGAATGAAGTTGAAAAAAATTTAAACACTAGTATTTTAAAAATTAGAATATTTAGAAAATTCAGTTGTTTAAGGGCTTAAAGTATGATACATTTTTCTTTGTTAATACATAGAGGGAAGTGTTTAGGATGTTATCAAAAGTTAGTAGATTTGCCACCAACACATTCTTAGTATGGATGTTAATTGCTGCAATTATTGGATTTATTTTTCCAGCACAGTTAGCTACATTGAGCGGATGGGTACCATATTTATTGGGTATTGTGATGTTGGGGATGGGGTTAACAATTAATCCCAAAGACTTTAAAATTGTATTTCAGTCGCCACGTTCAGTTATTATTGGCGTCATTTTACAATATACGATTATGCCATTAACGGCATTTTTAATAGCAAAATTATTTCATTTACCACCAGAAGTTGCAATTGGTGTTATATTAGTAGGCTGTTGTCCAGGAGGGACATCAAGTAACGTTATGAGTTACTTAGCTAATGCGAATGTTGCGCTATCAGTTGCCATCACAAGTGTTTCAACTTTACTTGCGCCAATTATGACACCAGCATTAATATATTTATTTGCGCATGAATGGCTACAAGTTTCATTCATGAGTATGTTTTGGTCAGTCATTCAAGTTATATTGATACCGATATTGATTGGTTTTATATTACAAAAGGTATTCAAGAATTTTGCGGCCAAATCTGCTACGGCATTGCCAATTGTATCTGTAGTTGCTATTTCATTAATTTTAGCATCAGTCGTTGGAGGGAGTAAATCACAGATTCTTGAAACTGGTTTATTAATCTTTGCTGTTGTTATCTTGCATAATATAGTAGGTTATACACTTGGTTATACGCTAGCACGTATATTTAAACTAGAGAGAGCAGACAAGAAAGCAGTATCTATTGAAGTTGGGATGCAAAATTCTGGTCTGGCAGTATCGTTAGCGACTGTGCATTTTAGTCCGCTAGCAGCTGTTCCGGGTGCAGTATTTAGTTTAGTACATAATATTACAGGTCCAATTTTAGCAAAATACTGGAATAAACGTTAAAATCTTAATCAACAGTGGATACACAAATGACACTACGACTTTAAGTAGTGAATTTAGGTACCCGCTTTTTTTGGTGTGAAATTGATAAGATAAAGAAAATTAATTACACTTGAAATTATGATAAGCTAGTACTAAATAGAAACGATTAAATTATTGAATTGTGAAGCAATTATTGGAGGCATATTCATGTATAAAGCAGTGGTATTTGATTTTGATGGTACGATGATTGATACAGAAAAGCATCTATTTGAAATCATCAATAAACATTTAAAACAGCATAAGCAAAATGAAATTAGCTTAGACTATTATCGACAATCAATTGGTGGTGCTGCAACCGCATTACATAATTATTTAGAGGAAGTACTTGGTATTGACAATAAAAATAAAATTTATGAAGAGCATCATGAAACAAGTGTGGATTTACCGATTATTGAATCTGTACAAAAGTTAATGGATTATTGTAAACAACGCCATATATCAATGGCAATCGCAACAAGTAGTTATCGAGAAGATATTCTGCCAACATTTAAAAACTTAGGTTTAGATGCTTATATAGATATTATTGTAGGACGTGAGGATGTTGCAGCAATTAAACCGAATCCAGATCCATATTTAACAGCAGTGCAAAAACTAAATTACAATCCTACGAATTGTCTTGCGTTAGAAGACTCTGTTAATGGTGCCACGGCTGCTGTTACCGCAGGATTAGATGTCATTGTTAATACAAACGAGATGACAGAATTACAAGATTTTAATGAGGTTGCTTATATAGGAAAAGATTTATCTGCAGAAGAGATTATAAAATTATGTTTTGAAAATAATAGGGGTTAATACTATGAATGGTTATTTGATATTGTTTTTCTTAGGTGGACCTATCGTATTAGCGATTGGTAATTTAGTACTAGGACCTATTTTTAATAAAAAGATACCGTTTCATATTCATTTCCGTTCGTTTATGGTGGGTACTTTAGTTTATTTATTAGGCGCAGCAGCGCTTTATTATTTTGTCTTACAAAATCAATTTTGATATTAAAAAAGGCTGTCGTGTTAAAACACGGCAGCCTTTTTATGTTTCTATGATAAAAATTTAAATAGAAGTGTTACGATAACAAGAATAAGTAGAATCGCATCGATTCCCACCATAATGGCAAAACGAGGATTCTTTTCACCTGTTTCTTTTGATTTTTTAACAGCTTTAAGGTTGGGTATCAAACTTACGATTAACAAAATCATAACAACAACGCCTAAGATAATACTCATGATTTGTCACCACCATTTTTATTTTTTGCAATAAATTCCCATACATAACCAGCAATAATCCCGAGAATTAAGCCAATGACAATACCTACTTTCAGAGCGGAGAATATCGCACTAATGAGTATTGCAATAAGTAATGCGATTGGAATGGTTATTCCAAATTTATATTTTCTTTCAGGTGAATTTACTATAGAGAAAAGCACAAAATATAAAATGCCAAAGACAACGATGACAAGTATACTTTTTAATATGAGTTGCCCAATGGAACTATCGGAACCACTAAAATAATTTAATACGAAAAATAACACACCAAAAATGATGGAAATCGTAATTGTACGTTTCAGTAAGTGTTGATTCATATAAAACTCCTTTGTAATCAAATCTAATAAAGAGTATACCATACAACGTATTTAAGTTAATGTTTCACTGGTTTAGTTGATACTTCGTGATCATATTGATGGTGATCATTTAAATATGCATAGAATAAACCTATAATTAAACCACCCCCGATATAATTCCCAATACCTGCACCAATCAGATTGATAACTGCAGGAGTTAAAGCTAATACGTTACTATGATAAATGAGACCGCCTGCGAAAAGGACAGTATTGTATACGACATGTTCATAACCCATAAATGCAAAAATTGACACACCAAACATCATGACAAACATTTTAGCTAAAATATCATCTATTTGCATCGCAATGACTAAAGAAATATTAATGAAGAAATTTGCAAAAATACCTTTAATTAATATCGCTATCAAACTTGAAGATAATGTTTTATGTTCAATGGTTGCCTCTAATTGCGTAAACATATCAACTGTCATAACATCAGAGCCTTTTAATATAAGAAAGAAAACTAGGCCACCTAAGGCATTCCCAATGAAGCAAAGCATGAAGATTTTTAAAACACGAGTTGGACTGATAACGCGATAATATAAACCAACAGTAAAATACATAAAGTTGCTTGTCAGTAGCTCTGAATTTGTAAATAGTATTAAAACAAGCGCAAAACTAAATGCGACAGCAGCCACTAAATTGATAACACCTGTAGGAACATGTGTATCAAGAGAAGCTTTAATAAGTAATACAAATACTGTGATGACACCTAATATAAATCCAGCCATGATGGCGCGAAGTAAATAACGTTTGAAATAAAAACTTTGAAGTATATCCTTTGTTCTTATTGTATCTACTACATGATTTATCCAAGATTTACCGTAAAAGACTTTATCCCATTTAACATTTTTTTCGTTCACTTTATTATCCTCACTTTCTTTAATTAAGCATAGTATACTACGAAGCGATTAGATTGTGAATATTTTCACAAAATATATTTTGATAAGCTATAAAGTATTTAAGCGATGTTTGAATAAAATGAATTTTCCTTATGAACCTCAATCATTGAATATCATGCGCAAAGTACTGATGGATAGTGATATGGTGCTTTCTTTAAAACCTATTTATATAGGTGTTTAAAACCTATATTTAAAAAATGTAGGATTGAAGTAATAAAATAATAAAAAAAGACTTTGCTTTTTTTACTAAAATCGCATACAATTAATGACGGTAAATGTAAGCCCTTACATAATTCAAAATAATTGTTTAAATTTTTTGAATTTATAGTATAATAGCGACATAATAAGTGAAATGAAATTTACTTATATTTGAAAGAGATGGGGTTTGAATGATGGAAGAAAATAATGAATTACAAAGGGGATTAGGTGCTCGTCAAATGCGTATGATCGCTCTTGGCGGAACAATCGGTGTTGGATTGTTTATGGGGGCAACCAGCACTATAAAATGGACAGGTCCTTCTGTGATATTCGCATATTTAATTGCAGGTATCTTTTTATTCTTAGTAATGAGAGCAATGGGAGAAATGGTTTACTTACATCCAACTTCTGGTTCTTTTGCTAACTTTGCAAGTGATTACATACATCCAGTGGCAGGGTACTTAACAGCTTGGAGTAATATATTCCAATGGGTTGTTGTAGGAATGAGTGAGGTCATTGCCGTTGGAGAATATATGAACTACTGGTTCCCAGATTTACCACAGTGGATTCCTGGTGTTATTGTGGTTGCACTATTAGCAGGTGCAAACCTTGTATCTGTTAAGGCGTTCGGTGAATTTGAATTCTGGTTTGCAATGATTAAAGTTGTAACAATTATATTAATGATTGTTGCTGGCTTTGGATTAATTTTCTTTGGACTTGGTAATGGTGGAGAAGCGATCGGCTTATCTAATTTATGGTCACATGGTGGTTTCATGCCTAATGGTTGGATTGGATTCTTCTTTGCGCTATCAATTGTTATTGGTTCATATCAAGGTGTGGAATTAATTGGTATTACAGCTGGTGAGACGAAAGATCCGCAGAAAAATATTAAAAGTGCGGTTAATGGTGTTATCTGGCGTATATTAATTTTCTATATTGGTGCAATTTTTGTGATTGTTACTGTTTATCCATGGGATGAATTAGGAAACATAGGTAGTCCTTTTGTAGCAACATTTGCGAAAGTAGGTATTACCTTTGCAGCTGGTTTAATTAACTTTGTTGTATTGACTGCAGCAATGTCAGGTTGTAACTCAGGTATATTCAGTGCTAGTCGTATGACATTGAACTTATCTCAAAAAGGCATGTTACCTAAATTCTTTGGTAAAGTTATGAAAAATGGTGTTCCAATTTGGACTGTACTTGCCATTGCAATGGGTATTTTAATTGGTGCATTATTAAATGTTATCTTACCTTTATTCATTAAAGGTGCAGACAGTATTTTTGTTTACGTATATAGTGCGTCAATCTTACCTGGTATGGTACCGTGGTTTATGATTTTAATTAGTCATTTAAGATTTAGAAAAAATCATCCTGACGAATTAGATGGTCACCCGTTCAAGATGCCTGGTGGTGCTATAACAAACTATATTACGATGGCATTCTTTATAATGGTATTGATCGGTATGTTGTTTAATAAAGAAACCGTCGTTTCAGTTGTAATTGGTATTATATTCTTATTATTTATGACATTATTCTTTTTCTTAAAAGGCTATCATAAATTGAGTAAAGACAAACTGATATAAGTAAAGTAAATATCAGAAATAGCTTGAATGCTTATTGAAGTATAACGAGTCTGAGACAAAAATAGATGTCTCAGGCTCTGTTTGTTTTTTTATTAAAATAATTTCAACATAAAAGGTTTCATATTTATTAATAAGCTATTTATATTCATAATATAGTTAATTTACAGAAAATTAACTATATTAAAATGTTCACTCAAAACTAGTGTTTTAAACTGAATGTGTAGCACGATAATACATATTAAAGGAGTTATTAATTTATGAAAATCTTCAATAGGTTAGCAACTATTTCTGTAGCAAGTGCAATTGTGGCTAGTACAGCATTGGGGAGTGCACAACCAACTTATGCATCAAGCGGAGGACAAGATTCAAATCAAAATGATGAAGTTTCATATATGGGAAATACTAAAAATCCTAAAAGTGTGATTTTCCTTGTGGGCGATGGTATGGGACCTTCATATAACTCTGCATACCGTTATTTTGCAGATAATCCTGAAACAAAAGAAATGGATAAAACAGCATTTGATCATTATTTAGCAGGCAACCAACGTACAAATTCAGATGATCCAAAAGAAAATGTAACGGATTCAGCTGCAGGGGCAACTGCTTTTAGTTCTGGTCATAAAACATTTAATGGTGCAATTGGTGTTGATGAAAATAAAAAGGATGTTAAAACTGTTTTAGAACAAGCTAAAGAAAATGGTAAGTCAACTGGACTTGTGTCTACTGCTGAACTTACGGATGCTACACCAGCAGCTTATGCGGCACATGTTGATGATCGTGATAAAAAAGACGAAATTGCGCAACAATTTTATAATGATAAAATAAATGGCCAACACAAAGTGGACGTGCTACTTGGTGGCGGTGCTGAATATTTCGGAAAAGAGAATGGTAACCTCACAGATAAATTCAAAAAAGATGGTTATGATATTGTGAAGAATAAATCGCAAATGCAAAACTCTAATAGCAAGCAAATACTAGGTTTATTTGCAGATAATGATATGCCTTTACAAATTGATGCATCAAAACAAAATCCAAAACTTGTTGATATGACAGATACTGCTGTTAATAAATTGAAACAAAATGATAAAGGATTCTTCTTAATGGTAGAGGGTGCTTCAATTGATAAATCTGGTCATCCTAATGATGTTACTGGCGTAATGTCTGAAATGCAAGGTTTTGAAAAAGCATTTGACTATGCAACACAATACGCTAAAGCAAATCCAGATACGCTAGTCGTTGCGACTGCTGACCATTCAACAGGTGGTTTATCCATTGCTAAGGGTAAAGACTACGTTTGGAATCCAGATGCCATTCACTCAATGAAACATTCAGGTTCTTATATGACAAAGCAAATTGCTAGTGGTAAAGACGCTGCGAAAGTCATTAAAGAGGGTTATGGATTTGATGTAAAACAAAGTCAAATTGATAAAATTAATGAAGAAGCTAAAAAATTAAAAGATCTTGATGAAGATGACGAAAAATATAAAGATCAATTACAAAAACTACAAGATGCAGTACAAAAACCAATTAACGATAAGTCTAACACTGGATGGACAACGTATGGTCATACTGGTGAAGATGTAAATACTTATGCATTTGGTGCAGGTAGTGACCGATTCCAAGGTAACATTGATAATACAGATAATGCCAAAAACATCTTTGATTTTTTCAAAAATGATCAATCATCTTAATTCAATTTCATAACTAAGAAAACAAATAAAACACTTTCTCTAAGTTCACAATACAATGTGATCATTAGGGAAAGTGTTTTATTTGTAAAAAGTAATTAGTGTTTAAACCGAATGGTAGATAAATGCTTACGATAATTATCTAAAGCCATTTTAGATTGTGTAATTGAATCCAGTGCACTTTGGTAATTTAAGGCAATATAGCGATAATATAAAATATCAACAGTAAACAATTGTGCGAATAGAGATGTCGTGGCAGCCATGCGCAATTCATTTTCATCTGTTTGACCATAAATAATGGTGTAATCTGATATTTTAGCAACTGGATTATCATTTGAACTAGAAATTGTAATAATAGGTATCGTATAATCTTTAGCGACTTTTGCCATGGATTGCATTTCGCTATGACTACCTTGATTCGTAACAAAAATAATACAGTCACGTTCATCATGGGTAGCTAGCGTCGACATGAATAAATGCGTCTCTTGAAGTAGACGAACATTAAGTCCTATGCGCGATAATTTTTGGAAAAGGTCAGTCACTATCACGAGAGAGGCACCATAGCCAAATAGAAAGATTGTACGTGCACGCTTCATCGTATCACATATGTAATCTATCATTTGGTCATCAATATGATTAGATACATAATTCATCGTATCAGTGACACGAGATAACATTTTGTTTTTAAGTGTATCTACAGATTCATTATCTACAAGTTCTAGATGATTATTGTTAATTGCATTATTAGGTAAATAACGAGATATAGCGATTTTAAGCTCTTGAAATCCTTTTCCAGTTATTTTCTTACTAAATCTAACAATGGATGCTGTACTTGTATCAATTTCATTTGATAAATCTTGGACAGACATATTTATCATTTTATGCGGTGTATTTAGTATGAAGTCAGCGATTTTTTTCTCGCTTTTAGTTAATTGATTATAATTGCTATCAATTTTATAAAGTACGTTGGTCATTTTAATCACCTAGTGTATCAGATTCTCGCATAGCTTTCGTTGTACCAAAGAAATAGGTGAATATGAAACCACCTGCATATGCTGCGAGTAGTCCTGCAATGTAACCTAAATACATATGATCTGAAATCAAAGGTAATAAAGAAATACCACTTGGTCCAATTGCAGTTGCGCCTATGTGACCAATACCACCTATGACTGCACCGCCAATACCGCCACCAATACAAGCAGTAATGAATGGCTTGCCTAGTGGTAATGTCACACCATAAATTAATGGCTCTCCAATGCCTAAAAATCCTACTGGCAAAGCACCTTTCAGTGTGTCTCTTAAGGTTGTATTTTTACGACATCTTACCCAAAGTGCAAGCGCTGCACCAACTTGTCCAGCACCTGCCATTGCTGCAATAGGAAGTAAATAAGTAGCACCTGTTTGATTAATCATTTCAATGTGAATAGGCGTAAACATATGATGTAATCCTAACATAACTAATGGTAGGAAGAATGCACCGATAATAAAGCCGCTAAAGACGCCGCCAATATCGATGATGCCGTTAATCACAGTAACAAGTCCGTCAGAAACGAACCCAGCTAAAGGCATAAATATAAAGATTGTTAACAAACCAATGATAAATAAAGTGATTGTAGGCGTAACAATAATGTCGATTGAATTAGGGACGATTTTATGTAGACGTTTCTCTATAATACTGAGTAACCAAACTGCAAAGATTACGCCAATAATACCACCTTGGCCAGGTTGAAGGGGTTCACCAGTAAAAATATTAGTAATCATATTTTTGTCTGTTAATCCCGTCAATAATGTTGTACCACCGATGACGCCACCTAAACCAGGTGTAGCACCAAATTCTTTTGCAGCATTGATGCCAGTGAAGATAGCGAGGTAAGCTAACATACCATCTTTGATAACGTTAAATACCGTAACAAGTTGAGTTACCCACTCGCCAGAAATTTGTCCTGCTGCTAATAAGTTACTTAATACAGCGGCGATACCACCAATTAAACCCGCACCAATAAATGCAGGAATTAAAGGTATGAAAATATTAGCTATGGTCTTTAATAATTTATTGAATTTACCACGTTTTTGTTTACTTTGGAATTCAGATTTATTTGCTTGGGCTTGTGCTTCGGCATTTGCACGGTAGTCTTTCGATTTATGTTTGATTGTTTCTCCTAAAGGGGCACCGCTTAATTCGGACATGTGAGATGCCACTTTATTAACCGTTCCTGGCCCTACAACGACTTGTACACGGTCATCTTTAACTACGCCCATAACACCTTTAATTGATTTTAGTTGTTCGTAATCAATTTTATCTTCATCGAGTACTTTAATTCTAACGCGAGTCATACAATTAATGATATTATCCATATTATCGATGCCACCAACCGCGTCAATGATATGTTCTGCTAATATTTGCTCTTTTGTCATAATATAACCTCCTCTTATATTGAATACAGGTAATCATTCTTGAATAAATTTGCTTAGTGATATCGTGGTGAATTAATTCTGTATTGCTTTTTTAATGATATGATTATTATCGTTAAGTCGAGTAACGGCTTCAGATTTATTAATATCGCAGAGATGCATGACGACGGCTACTTTTAAGTTTTGATCAGCGGATTCATAAAGTGATTGCGCTTGATCATATGAAATGTCACATATGTCTTGAATAATCCGTATGGAACGATCTATTAACTTTTGGTTTGTTGCTTTTACATCTACCATGAGGTTATCGTAAACTTTACCAACACCTACCATTGTAATTGTGGAAATCATATTCAATATTAACTTTTGCGCTGTTCCAGATTTCAATCTTGTTGAGCCAGTTAACACTTCTGGTCCTACATTCACTTCGATTGGATATTGTGCTAGGTCACTTATTTTGGTGTTTGTGTTACAAGATATAGCGACTGTGTGTGCTCCAATCTCTGTAGCACATTTGAGTCCGCCCATAACATAGGGCGTGCTGCCGCTAGCTGCAATACCAATAACAACATCTTTTTCATTTAGATGTATATGTTTTAAGTCTTCACGCGCAAGCGACTCACTATCTTCTGCACCTTCAACTGCTACTGTCATTGCACGTTGTCCACCAGCTATGAGTCCAATAACTTCATTAGTTGAAGTATTAAAAGTCGGTACACATTCTGCTGCATCGAGGACACCTAAACGACCACTGGTTCCAGCCCCGATATAAATGATGCGACCACCTTGTTTAAATTGTTCCGTTGTAACTTTAATTACTTCTGCTAATTTTGGTAATATATCATGAATTTGTTGGGGTACTTTTTGATCTTCAGCATTCATAGTTTCTAAGGCTTGTATAATGGACATTTCATCTAAATGCATGGTTGCTTCATTTCTTGCTTCAGTCATAGAATTATTCATAAATTTCAGCTCCTTGTTTGTATAATAAATTCAAAGGTATCATTAGGACGTAAGCAATCAATGAGCGGTATATCATCGTCAATAATTTGACCAACAACATTGATATGTTCGTGAGGTTGTAAATCTGTCTTGATAATTTGCAGTTCTCCTTGATAGCGACCATTGAGTTGGTTGTCTACGGTAATAGCGCCTGTTTTTCGGATATGATTAAATTGAGGTTTTATATCTGATTGACAATAATGACGTGCTTCTTGTGAGCGCAGTACATTTGCTGGGTTATCGATACGGACGCTATGTCGTTTTGATAATATGGATTCAACTTGTAAGTCTTTTAATGTGATAGATAAAGTGAAATGTCTTTGTGTTAAAAGTGATATGAGTTTATGAGCGTATCGTTGTGTTATTTGTGTATCGCCAACCATGATATGGTTTACTGATTGATCTAGTAATAGTTGAGCACTTTTAAGGGGGTGCATATATCTCGAGCATTCGAGTGTTGGTAATCCTCTATAAAGTGGGCCACGTTTTGTAGTTCCAACTATAAAGCCATAGATATTGGCATTAGGATTAAATTTCAAAATTAATTTATTTTGAGCGTTAACAAAATCTGTCGTTAATCCAGTATCTGGACGAGGATAATAGTTATGACAATAGCATATATAACTAAAATCATTTAACTGAGTATATAACTGTTGCAACAATTGTTCGGATACAATACTGGCATTGAGACAACATTGGAATCCATTTTCAATAATTTCATTAACAATATCAATAGAAGTACTATGATCTACGCGAATAATAAAATGCGCCTGCTGATATTGCTTCAAGAATTGATAGAAAGATTGATTCAGCAATGAAGGATTGATATCAATCATATAAGTCAGCTGATCGTTTGATAGATAGTCTAAAAGTTCTCCCAAATAGCGATATTTAGTATTCTCATTGTCTTCAGGAATTTGAACTGAAGTGAAAATAGTCGTGTATCCTAAATCAACCATGCGTCTTATATATGATTTATCGATGGATTGACCAAGATAAATAGAAAAACCATGCATTTTTACCACTCCTTTAATGCTGTAATCGGTTTCATTGTACAACATATGAAAAAGTATTACAATTTGAATTTCTATTTTTATTTAAAATGAAATTTTATTACAAATAATAGGAAAGTACTTGATGGATATGCATTAAACGTTGTTGGATAAGTTCGATATGTTTCGTGGTATTGCCGATCGTTAATTCGTCGAGCGGTTGTTCCATTTGATTGCTTAAAAAAGTAAAGTAATTATAATGAAAAAGGGATAATTGATACAAAGCATCTTGTTTAAATTCAGTATATTCTTGCTCTATAAAATCATGAACATCCTGTTTATATTGAAGTTTCTTTTTATGATTGGTAACATAAGCAAATTTATATATCTCGATTAAATTGAGTAACTTGGTTATACGTTTTTCTAAGTTGTGAAATTCTAGGTGATACATAGAATCATCCTTTCGTTAAATTGTGGCATAATAAACAATAAATAAGCGAAGGGTTTTTAAAATTTTACAATGCGATGGCAGAATTATAGATGAAGTTTTTAGTAGTGTCTAAAAGTAGGTTAATTAGAAGAAGTAGAGTACAGAATTAACTGAGTAGTGGAGGTATAGATAATTATATTTTATTAAATATATGGATAAAGAAAATCCAACTGAACATTAGGACTCAGTTGGATTTAAAAATTGTTGATAATTATTGACGGTAATATCTTGTGTTTTGATTGTTTTGCCAAAAGAATACGAAATATCATGAATATCAACAATCGGTATTTCATTTGTTTTACCAAGTCCAATTTCAAAAATGACAGCCTTCCAAAGTCCTTCATCACAAAGTAATCCAATGAAAATAACATTTTCAGTTACAATATCAGTACGATTATTATATTCCACGGCCATCACATTTCTTTCTGTACAGTAGATGAGTACCTCTGAGAATATATGGGGTAAATTGAGATGTTCACTATGATCAAATTTAATATAACGATCTAATTTTTTTAAATAACGTCTCATTTTTGTATAAGGTAAATTTAAGCATTTTTTAATAATTGCATTTATTTCTTCTTTATAAGGCAGTGTTGAATAAGATTGACTTTCATTCAAAACTAGGAATAAAGCAGATAATTGGTTTTCAGTTAGCTCAATTTCATAACTATTTGGTGTTTCTTGCAATTGGTAACCACCCAACTTACCATGTTTTGCCAAAATCTTAACACCTTGATCTTCTAAATCTTGAATGTCTCTTAAAATCGTCCTTTTAGATACATTTAAATCCGTCGCTAATTCTGAAGCAGTAATCTGTCTATTCTCTTGAATAGCTAGAACAAGTTTATTTTGTCTTTCGCGTTTATTCATTAGAAAGTTACCTCCCAAATGATTACATATTACATTTATTATATCACAAAAGTGACAATGACGACATTTAGAAAAATTTTTTCGAGAAATTTAAAGAAAACGCTTACATTTATGAGGAGGTTATGTTAGTATATAATTAGTAACAAAGGGGTAGCGAATAGATGGCAAAGGGGTAGGCTATTACATATAGTTTTGTTAACATCTATTTGTTCGAGTTACTAATCAAACATCTTCAATATTTATTACTTACTTTCCTTTCTATTTAACCGGCTAGCGACGCTAGTCGGTTTTATTTTGTAATTATTGAGTATATAAATGGTATTTTGATTAACTGTATTTTAATCGTAGCCAAATAACATGTATTTCAATGCGGATTCTGTGATAAAATAAAACAATTATATAGCGTATATAGGTTCGGTTTATATTATTTAAATGAAGAGGTGTATCTCATATGGAAAAAGAACAACTTATTAAAATAGATGATTCAATTCATGCTTGGTTTAATACGTTAGATGACATTATTCCAAAGTTAATCAATGATATGGTTACAAGTACTAAAAAAAACAGGTTTGATTTAGTGACCAATGTAGATAAATCCATTCAACAAAAGTTCGAGTCATTTTTAAAAGAACATTATCCTAGTCATCAGTTATTTGCAGAAGAGAAGTCTAATAGTGAAATCAATGCTAAAGAAGGTCATGTTTGGATTATGGATCCAATCGATGGTACAACCAACTTAGTTAAGCAACAAGAAGATTATTGTATTATCTTAGGGTATTTTGTAGAAGGTGAGCCTATGCTGTCATATATTTATGATTATCCACATGGCAAACTTTATAAAGCAGTCAAAGGATTCGGAGCTTATGTAAATAGCGAGCCATTATCATCGCCAGAAGATATCGAGTTAAAAGATGCGATTATTTCTTATAATCCATTAGTAATTAATGATGAAACGATTCAAGATTTGAACGAGGCATCATTTGGATACCGTTGTATTGGCTCATGTGGACTAGATTCAATACGTGTAATTAAAGGTCAGTTTGGTGCACATGTCAACACGAATCCGAAGCCATGGGACATAGCAGCACAATTTTTATTTGCAAGTGAACTTGGCTTGAAAATGACCACATTGGATAATACAAAGTTAGATTTTTCAACAGCAGGTCCGTTTATTATTAGTAATAAAGCTTGTCATACACATATGTTAGATGTACTTAATTCAGGTAATGGATATAAAAATTAGGAAATCACAAAAAATGTTTTAGTTTTATTATTTATTAAATAAATAATAGGTCTAAAGAACTATGTCTTATTTATTATATTACTATATAATGTATTATTAAATAGAGTAGAAAATTGACATAGAAATGGAGAATGATAAGAGTGAATCGTTCTGAAAAAAATAAAAAAATGGGCTTACCGACAAAAGTTTTCTTGTGGTTTATAGGCATATTAGTGATGCTAGCATTAATTGCAGTCATATATCTTGGCTATAAAATATTTTCTGTTGGAGGATCTATCCATAACCCTCTTGATAGAGATAAATCATCATTAAGAGATAAAAATGTGAATTTGGATGATGGAGATCCATTTACTATTGCATTATTTGGCGTAGATTCTAATGCCGAAAGAAATGCTAACGGCGGTGGACAACGTAGTGACACGATTATGGTACTATCCGTTAATCCAGAAAAGAAAACAACTGAAATCGTTAGTATACCTAGAGATACACAAGCAGATATTGTTGGTAAAGGGACAACTGAAAAAATTAACCACGCATATGCATATGGTGGGCCTGACATGGCAGTGAAGTCTCTAGAAAAATTATTAAATGTACCGATTGACCATTACGCAACAATTGATATGGATGGTATGCAAGATATGATTGACACTGTTGGTGGTATTACAGTAACAAGTAACGCAACTTTCTCTTATGACGGTTATCAATTTACTGAAGGTGAACGGTCTAAAATGGATGGTAAAGAAGCCATGGCGTTTATCAGAAGTCGTAAAGAAGATGGAGCTGGTGGCGATTTTGGACGTCAAGAACGTCAACAACTCGTTATTCAAGGCCTTGCCAATAAACTTACAAGTGTGAGTTCTATTACGCATTTTAATTCTTTAATGAATCATGTTGAAGATAATGTGAAGACAGATTTATCAGTCGGTGAATTAAATAAAGTAAGAAGTAATTATAAAGATGCAAATGACAATGTAAATAGACATCAATTAGAAGGCCAAGGTGGCATTCAAGATGACGGACTATATTACTTTGTACCTAGTGAAAATTCATTAAATGAAATTGAGACAAACATAAAAGATAATTTAGGTATTTAATATAAGAATAGCGCGTGAGAAATCAAATCTGATTTAAAAATCAGAGTGGTTTTTCACGCGTTTTTAATTGAGTACAAAAAAGCTATTTTAATAATCAATGAGATTGTAGATTGAATAGAATCTGATGCATAGCGCTGTTAAACATTGTGCTATTTAATAAAAAAATAAAGAATATAATGAAATACCTTAACAATTGAGAAAAATACCTATACAATAGTATTAACATTATTTTAAAAAGTGTGGGGCTTTTAGATGTAATGTTACAAAACATCTTATGAAGTTAAATACATGGGCGAAAATATATAATAGGGGTGAAGACTATGCAAGAACATTTGATTGTCTCGTTAGACGGCAAAGATTATCTTGTTGAACCTGGAACCAATTTACTACAGTTTATTAAATCACAAGATACATTTGTGCCTTCAATATGTTACAACGAATCATTAGGTCCTATCCAAACATGTGATACCTGTACTGTAGAAATCGACGGTAAAATGGAACGTGCTTGTAGTACCACAATTGATAGACCAATGATTGTTAATACGCAAAATGACAAAGTACAAGCCAGCCAAAAAGAAGCATTAGATCGCATTTTAGAAAAACATATGCTTTATTGTACGGTGTGTGATTACAACAATGGTGATTGTGAAATTCATAATACGATGGACCAATGGGGTCTTGAACATCAAACATATGAATATAAAGAGAAGCCATACGAAAAAGATTATGGCCCATTCTACCGTTATGATCCAAATCAATGTATCCTGTGTGGACGTTGTGTGGAAGTATGTCAAGACGTACAAGTAAATGAAACTTTAACAATTGACTGGGAACGTCAACAACCGCGCGTTATATGGGATAACGATACTTCTATAAATGATTCTTCTTGCGTGGGATGTGGACAATGTGCAACAGTTTGTCCATGTAACGCGATGTTGGAAGTTAATATGGAAGGTAATGCAGGTTATATGACTGACCTAGAACCTGGTTCATTAGCGGCAATGATTGATTTAACGAAAAAAGCAGAACCAGGATACGGTCCATTATTTGCTGTTTCAGATTCAGAAGCGGCAATGCGTGAGGAACGCATCGAAAAAACTAAAACTGTATGTACATATTGCGGTGTAGGTTGTTCTTTCGATGTTTGGACAAAAGATCGTGAAGTATTAAAAGTGCAACCACAACATGAATCACCAGCAAATAAAATCTCTTCTTGTGTTAAAGGTAAATTTGGTTGGGATTATGTTGATTCTGATGAACGTTTAACAAAGCCATTAGTGCGTAAAAATGGTCAGTTTGAAGAAGTGGAATGGGAAGAAGCACTCGCAGTAGTAGCTGAAAACTTTAATAAAGTAAAAGGAACTCATGGTTCAGATGGTTTAGCATTTATTTCATCATCCAAAGCAACGAACGAAGAGTCATATTTAATGCAAAAATTAGCTAGACAAGTCATTGGTACGAATAATGTGGATAACTGTTCACGTTATTGCCAAGCGCCTGCTACTAAAGGTTTATTTAGAACAGTCGGTCATGGTGGTGATTCTGGTTCAATTGAAGATCTTGAAATAGCTGATATGGTCGTCTTGATAGGTACAAATACAGCTGAAGCACATCCAGTTATCGCGTCACGAATTAAACGTGGTCATAAACTTTATAATAATACATTAAATGTATTTGATATTCGTAAGCATGAAATGGCGGAACGTGCTGATAATTTCTATCAACCAAAACCAGGTACAGACTTAGTATGGTTATCAGCAGTGACAAAATATATTATCGATGAAGATTTACATGACAAAGCATTCATTAATGAATGGGTAAATCATTTTGATGAATATTACAAATCATTAGCGCCATACACAATGGAATTTGCGGAAGAAACAACAGGTATCTCTAAAGATGCGTTAATTGATTTTGCACATCAAGTTGCAGATGCTAAATCTGTCTCTATAGCATGGGCTATGGGTGTTACACAACAAGATATCGGTAGTGATACATCGACTGCGATTTCTAACTTGTTATTAGCGACAGGTAACTACAGAAAACCAGGTTCAGGTGCGTATCCTTTACGTGGACATAATAACGTACAAGGATGTAGTGATATGGGAAGCATGCCAGACCAATTCCCTGGCTATCAAAAAGTGACTGATGATGAAATTAGAGCTAAATTCGAACGTGAATATGGTGAAACATTACCAAAACAAGTAGGAAAAGATAACCATCAAATGATGGAAGGTATCCACAATGGCGAAATTGATTCATTATATTTATATGGTGAAGATACGGGTATTGTTGATTCTAATATTAACTTTGTACAAGCTGCTTTAGAGAAAGTTGGTTTCCTAGTTGTACAAGATGAGTTCTTTACATTCACTGCTACTTATGCAGATGTCGTATTACCAGCAAGCCCATCATTAGAAAAAACAGGTACTTTTACGAATACGGAACGCCGTATCCAACGTTTGTTCCAAGCACTAGAACAAAAAGGTGATTCAAAACCAGATTGGCAAATTATACAAGCAGTTGCTAAGGCAATGGGATATGATTGGAATTATACACATCCAAGTCAAATCATGGACGAGATTGCACGTCTAACACCACTTTATTCTGGTGTGAATTATGATAGATTAGAAGGATACAATAGTTTACAATGGCCAGTAGCTGAAGATGGTACGGATGAGCCAATACTTTATCTTGAAGGGTTTAATTTTGAAGATAAGAAAGCTAATTTCTATCCATTAACATTTGATAATTTCTTTAAAGTGAATGAAGAATATGATTTGCATGTAAATAATGGTAGATTATTAGAACATTTCCATGAAGGTAATATGACTTATAAAGTACCTGGACTTGAATATAAAGTACCTAATGCTTTCGTTGAAGTCTCACCAGAGCTTGCAGAGGATAGAGGTATCCATGAAGGTGCAGAAATTAAATTGATTTCTGAAACGGGTGAAGTTGAGCTTGTAGCACATGTCACAGATAGAGTAAAAGGCAAAGAAATTTATATTCCGTTAAATAACAATGCAATGGCACATGGTGATCATGGTGCGATTAATCTATTAACTAATAGTGATGTTGATAAAGATACAGATACACCATCATATAAACGTACAAGTTGTCGTATGGAAGTGAAGACACGTAGAGGTAAATCACCATTGAATCCTACGAACTTCCGTGTTAATAAGCAACGTCAACCGCAATATAGTGTTCGTGTTCAAGATAAATGGAAGCGTGAAGATTATACTTTCCCAGGAAGTCAGGTGGATAGATAATGGCTGAGAGAATCACACAGATTAAACGCATGCAAAAATCAGAAGCAGAACTCAAGGAAGAAAGTTTAACTGAAGTGACAGATGCAATTGTTGCTAATAAGGATAGTATTTTAAAAGCAATCAATATCATTAGTACACTAGACGATGCTAAGCTATTAGATGCAATGTCTGGTGCGGTTAAGAGTAGAGGTGTGATTGCCAATAAATTCGCTGTAGAATTAAATAAAGAGCAATACACTGGTTTAATTTCAAACATGGCATCACTTGTATTTTTACTTGGTGATTTAAATGTGGATGATTTAACAACAATGTTAAATAAAGTAAACAAAGGATTAAGTGTTGCTAATAAGGCAAATCCAAATCAAAAAACGTCAATTACTGGATTGATGGGTATCTTGAAAGACGATGAAATGAACCGTAGTTTAACGTATATGTTAAATATGTTAAGAGGTATGTCTAGAGATTAACCATGGGCCTTGTAAAGCATAATTCATTAGATATTTAATGAGCGTTACAATTTATAAGTTCAATAATGAGGAATGTGCATAAGAGATCAAATAATCATTTTGGTTTCTAGCACGTTCCTTTTTTTTGTTTTATAAAATGACATATTGAAACAAAGCTAAATGTGATACAATTTCTAATGTCGGTATTAATTTTTAATCAATTATTTATAGCAAGGAGTGGAAGTCTTATCAGCCCGAAAATGGTAAAAATCTTAGCTATTATTTCAAATGTATTATTAGTGATTGGTATAGTATTTTTGATCACTTTAAATATAGCAATGGCAATAACCATGTTTGTTGCGTCTCTTGCAATAAGCTTAACCATATTTAATACATTATTTAGAGAGCGAACAGCGATGAAAATTATAATCAATATTTCATTTGTAATAGTTTTAATTGCTATTATATTTGCTTATGTTACATTAACAAAATAAGTGCAAGATGAGGAGTTTTTCACGAAATGAATGACAACATAAAGGGTAAAATACCTATGTTTATTATAATTTTAATATTAGTTGTTTTTGCAATCTTATTTATTGTTAATGAAACCCGTTTATTTGATGACGAAAAAACACATACTTTTGATGAAGCGGTTGAAAAACAAGTAGGTGCTGGTACATTAAATATGACAGAGAAAAATGGGCGATTTGTTGAAGCGTCTAAAAAAGATGTAGAAAAAGCAATGGATGTAAATAGTGACAAAGATAACTTAAATCATATGGATATTTCTGAAAAAGTGTCCATGTCTGAAGAAGAACTCAATAGTATTTTAAAAGATAAAGGTATTTTAAAAAATAAAGGGCAAGCATTTTTAGATGCTCAAGATAAATATGAAGTGAATGTCTTGTACCTTGTAAGTCATGCACTTGTTGAGACAGGAAATGGCAAATCAGAGCTTGCTAAGGGCATTGAAGATGATGGTAAAACATATTTTAATTTTTACGGCATTGGTGCTTTTGATGAGAATGCAGTTCATACAGGTAGCAGTTTTGCAAAAAAACAAAAATGGACATCACCTGAAAAGGCAATTATGGGTGGTGCGCGCTTTGTGAGAGGTAACTACTTTGAAAATAATCAACTCTCCTTGTACCAAATGCGCTGGAATCCTAAGTCACCAGGAGAACATCAATATGCAAGTGATATTGAATGGGATGAGAACATTGCTACGTTTATGAAACATTATTATCATCAACTAGGTATAAAAAAAGATCATATTAATAAAGACTACTATCTATAAATGAAGATATAACAAAACATTTGAAAGAGAGTCATATTAATAATGAAGAAATTGGGAAATTTGGAGTGAATTAAAAGATGAAAATAGCTATAGTGGGTGCTGGAATCGGTGGATTAACAGCTGCAGCATTATTGTGTGAACAAGGACACGAAGTTAAAGTTTTTGAAAAAAATAGCACTATTACAGAAGTCGGTGCAGGCATTGGTATCGGTGGTAATGTCATTGACAAACTTGGGAAACATGATTTAGCAAAAGGTATTAAAAACATAGGTCAAGTTATCAATGTTATGGAAATATTAGATGATAAAGATAATGTGTTAAGTAAAGCAAAATTGAAGAAAAACACAGTGAATTTAACAATGACGCGTCAAAGTTTAATTGATGTAATTAAATCATACGTTCCTGAATCTGCTATTTATACTAATCACCATGTTACGCATGTTGATAATAATGCTTTAAAAGTTGTGATGCATTTTGAAGCACAAGAAGCAGAAGCATTTGATTTATGTATTGGTGCTGATGGACTTCATTCGAACATAAGACATACTGTAGCACCTAATAGTAAAACACAGTATCAAGGATATACGGTGTTTAGAGGTCTTGTAGAAGATATCGATATTAAGTCTGATAATGTTGCAAAAGAGTATTGGTCTGCAAAAGGTAGAGTAGGTGTCGTACCGTTAATAAATAATCAAGCTTATTGGTTTATTTCAATCAATGCGAAAGAAAATGATGCGACAATGCAATCCTATGGTAAGCCACATTTACAAGCTAGATTTAATCATTTTCCAAATGAAGTTAGAAAAGTGTTAGATAAACAAAGTGAAACAGATATTCTATTACATGATATTTATGATTTACAACCACTAAAAACTTTCGTCTATCAGCGCGTGATTTTATTAGGCGATGCGGCACATGCAACAACGCCAAATATGGGACAAGGCGCTGGTCAAGCAATGGAAGATGCTATCGTACTAGCTAATTGTTTACAAGCTTATCCATTTGAAGCAGCATTACAAAGATACGATAAAATCCGTGTGGAGCATACCAAAAAAGTCATTAAGCGATCTAGAAAAATTGGCAAATTAGCTCAAAGAAGCAATAAAATCGTTATTTCATTAAGAAATAGCATAGCTAAAATCATGCCTAATCGTCTTGTTGCAGCGCAAACTAAGTTTATATACAAATCGAAAAACAAATAAAAATAAAACCCCGAAACACAGTTTGACTGTTGTTTCGGGGTTTTTTGTGATTGAAGTATTTTAGTTCACAATAAATTTAGGTTGGTCATTGTTCAATTTACTAATTGTATCATTAGCTACGATTTTAGACATCATATCACGTGATTCAAATGTAGCATTACCTATGTGCGGAGTGATAACGACATTATCTAATGTTTTAAGTTCATCATTAATCTCCGGTTCGAATTCGAAGACATCTAAAGCGGCACCTTCAATTTCTTTATCTTTCAATGCTTGTACTAAAGCTTTTTCGTGAACAATAGGTCCTCTTGAAGCATTAATTAGGTAACTCGTTGGTTTCATCATTTCAAATTGCGCTTTGTCAATTTGGTGATGAAGGCTTGGATTATAAGCAGCATTAATTGTAACAAAGTCTGCATTTTTTAATAATGTTTCTAAATCAACATATTTAGCACCAATCTCTCGCTCTTTATCAACTTTTTGATGTGGTCCAGTATATAAAATGTTCATGTCGAAAGCTTTGGCACGTCTAGCAACAGCACTACCTATTTCACCTAGACCGATGATACCAATTGTTTTTCCAGAAACTTCTCTACCGCGGAAAAATAGTGGCGCCCATCCATCAAAACCAGTTGTTCGACATAACTTGTCGCCTTCTGGAATTCTTCTTGCCACTGCGAGTACAAGTGCAAAAGTTAACTCGGCTGTAGAATTGGTAGATGCTTTAGGTGTATTGGTAACATCGATATTTTGTTGTCGTGCATAATCAATATCAACATTATTGAAACCCGCACCATAATTTGTGATGATTTTTAGGTTGTTAGCTGCATCAATCACTTCTTTGTCTACAGAAGTAGACAGCAAGCTAATTAATGCGTCAGCATCTTTAACACCTTGTTTAAGTGTTTCTTTATCAATGATACCTGTTCCTTCATACATATCTACCTCAAAGCCTTGGTCTTTCAATAAGTTAAGACCCACTTCAGGTATTGGACCTGCAATATAAACTTTTACCATGTATAATCACTTCCTTTACACTCAAGTATAGTAAAATTCTATTGTGCAAACAAATAATAATATTGTGAATTATAAAAAAGTCGACTTTAAATAGAAAAAATCGCTTAATAATAGGGGTGTTAAAGTACATTTTAATAAATAAAAAAGAGTGTCAGTTAGGACTAAAATATAATTAGACCTTAACTTACCACTCTAAATAGTTAAAAACTGTCAAATTGTACAGGACTGAGAATAGTGCTATACCACGGTTGTTGAAAGATTTAACTAACGATTTTTAAACCGACAATAGATAGGATGATTAAAGCAATAAAGAAGATTCTTTTTGCGTTTTTTGACTCATTATATAAAAACATCCCTACCAAAGTACCGCCACCAGTACCAATGCCGCTCCAAATAGCATAAGCGGTGCCCATAGGTATATCATTCATAGCAAGCTTCAAAGTACTGAAACTACAGATAAATGCAACTGCTAATAGAATGACAAGCCATTTCTTTTTGGTGCGTGAAATTTCATTTAATATAACTACGCCAACAACTTCTAATAGTCCGGCGATTAATAAAATAATCCATGCCATTAGCCATCAGCCTCCTCTGTAGTTAATTTCAACCCTATGATGCCAATAATTAATATGATAATTAAGCTGATTTTTACTAAATCGAATGGATCACCAAAAAAGATCATGTCTACAATTACTGTACCTACTGCACCGATACCAACGAATACAGCGTATACGGTACCAACGGGTAAGTATTTACAAGCAGATATAACAAGAAAGAAACTGATAATAATTACAATAAACGTTCCTGTCCAACTAAGTAATGAGTCGGCAGTATTTAAACCAGTCACCCATACAATTTCAATGAGTCCAGCTAAGATCACTTTGAACCACTGCATTTGATGTGCCTCCTTATAATCACTAAATTATTATATTTTCTCAAATATTTGGATAGAGTTCAATGTTATAAGATGTGAAAGCAGAATTGTATTACAATCATATTATTAGAAAAATATATTTCTTGAATTGACGCATTTATCCGCAATACTAAAATAAGAGCCCGAAACAAAATGTCCCGGGCTCTTACATCATTCAATATTATATTTTAAAGTCATTTAAAGACTTAGTTTAAGTGGATATAGTTGTAAGAACTTGCTTCACCAGCAGAAATAGTACGTTCACTAACTGAGAATGGTCCACCGTTGTAGTTCATTTCTGAAACTTCTACAGAACCGTCGCTATTTACATTTTCAACGTATGCTACGTGACCATAACCACCAGCAGTAGATTGTAAAATTGAACCAGCTTCAGGTGAGTTGTTTACAGTGTAACCTGCTGAAGATGCTGCTGAAGCCCAGTTGTTCGCATTGCCCCAAGTTGAACCAATGTTTCCGCCTACTTTATCGTATACGTACCAAGTACATTGACCAGCTGTATATAAGTTAGCACTTGAACCTGAAGTAGATTGTGTTGTGCTTTGGTTAGTTGGTTGTGTTTGTTCTGCTGCGTCTGCTTCATTTCCGTGATCTAAACCTACGATTGCTGCGCCAATACCTGCTGTTAAAGTTGTTGCTGTTACTAATTTTTTCATAATTAAAAAATCCTCCCAAAGATTATAAATAGTTATATGTGATTCAATTCATTTGTGTTGAATTTGAATGTTGATTAATTTTGCGGTTTGCTTTCAACGACAAGTAATACTCTAACAGATGAATCAAGCTTTGTGTGGATTGTTACGCTTTTGTAAAACAATTAAAAAAACCTCACATATCGTTGTAATAAACGAGATGTAAGGTTACAGAATCGTATCAAGTCGTAATACGAAATAAAACGCGTTAATATAAGGTTTTTACAAATTTTTTGTATTTCAAAAAGCTATCATTATTACAGTAGCTGTAAAGAATCACAAAATTGTGTTTAGATTATTTAAAGAATCTTATAGATAGTGGCGGTAAATAATCTTCTCCATTATACGCTTTTACTGCAGCTACAATTGTAAAAATAAAGTTCAGTATTACAATAATTGGTAGTAATACAAAGCCTATTAATATCAACATCGTGATAGTTCCAATTATTGACCAAATAACGTATGAAAGTAAGAAGTTGAAATAATTTTTACCTGCTCTATCGACAAACGGTGAATCCTCGCGTTTAATTAACCAAATAATTAATGGTGCGATTAAAGAAGTAAAGAAACTTAATACATAAATTAATGTTGCCATTAATCTCGCATCTGAATTAGGCTCTTGGTTTACATTTGTATAAGTTTGTTGATTATAATCTGTTTCTGCCATATTAGTTAAACCTCCTTTATCCTAAGACTTATAGATAGATTAACTATATCAAATTTTGAAAAATAATAGTATATCGCTTGAGTTTTTCATTTAATTTTAAATATGACTGTAACGCAATGTGTATACTTGTTAAAATATGATAATGTGATTTATCGCATCCTTATTTAACTATAACCGGAAATTTAAATTGTAAACCAGTGTTTATTAAATTTCCTTATAGGCTATAGTTGTAAGTAATGACTAAAATGGACAGTATTCAAAAATAAAAAGAAAGAAGGTAAATTATGAAAATAGCTATCGTGGGTTCAGGTAATGGTGCAGTGACGGCTGCATTAGATATGATTAGTAAGGGACATGAAGTTAAGCTATATTGTAGAAACCAATCAATCAATAAATTTGATAAAGCATTTGAACAGGGTGGATTCACTTTTAATAATGAAGGTGAAGAGAGCTTTGTTGAATTTACGGATATTAGTGATGATATGGAATATGTCCTTCAGGATGCTGAAGTGATCCAAATTGTGATTCCATCTTCATTCATTGAACACTATGCACAAACAATGGCACCTTTTGTTAAAAAAGAACAACTTATTTTCTTTAATATTGCAGCTTCTATGGGGTCTATTCGATTTATGAATGTACTTGAAGATATGCATATAGACGTGTTACCTCATTTTGCAGAAGTAAATACATTAACTTATGGTACGCGAGTTAATTTTGAAGAAGCACGTGTAGATTTATCACTAAATGTTAGAAAAGTACATTTTTCAACCTATGATAAAGAGTATTTGAGTGAGTGTTTCGATAAAATTGAAAAATTATATCCAAATATCGTCAAAGAAGAAAGTTTATGGAAAACAAATTTAGAGAATGGTAACCCAGAGGTACATCCGGGACCAACTTTATTAAATATTGGTCGCATCGATTATGCGGATAGTTTTGCTTTATATGAAGAAGGTATTACGAAGCATACGGTTAGATTATTACATGCAGTTGAATTAGAAAGACTAACTTTAGGGCGTAAGCTAGGTTTTGAATTATCTACTGCAAAAGAGGCACGTATTGAAAGAGGTTATCTAGAAAGACAAGATGAAGACGAACCATTGAATAGGTTATTTAATACGAGTCCTGTATTTTCACAGATTAAAGGCCCAAATCATGTGAAAAATCGTTATTTAACTGAAGACATTGCATTTGGATTAGTATTGTGGTCTAGCCTAGGGCGTGAAATTGACGTTGCAACACCTAATATTGATGCGATCATTGTGCTTGCATCAACAATATTAGAGCGTGACTTTTTTGAAGAAGGTCTAACAATCGATGAATTAGGTAAAGATAAACTAGGGTTTGAATAATGAATCATATGACAAAGGGGACTTGTGTATGAAAAGACAACCAACATTTTTGGAATCAATTTCAACGATACTAGTAATGATTATTATCGTTATTACAGGTTTTGTAGTATTTGATATACCGATACAACCACTATTGATACTTTCATCTGCTTATGCTGCTTTAATAGCTAGAAGAGTAGGATTAAAATGGCAGGATTTAGAAGAAGGAATAACGAAGCGTTTATCTACTGCAATGCCAGCATTATTCATTATCTTAGCAGTGGGTATTATTGTTGGTACATGGATGTATTCTGGCACTGTTCCGGCATTAATTTATTATGGTCTAGAGTTTTTAAATCCTAACTACTTTTTAGTTTCAGCATTTATTATTTGCGCTGTTACTTCAGTTGCGACTGGAACAGCATGGGGTTCTGCCTCTACTGCGGGTATTGCATTGATGGCCATCGCAACACATTTACATATCACACCCGGTATGGCAGCTGGTGCAATTATTGCTGGCGCAGTATTCGGTGACAAAATGTCGCCTTTATCTGATACAACCAATCTGGCAGCTTTAGTTACGAAAGTGAATATCTTTTCTCATATAAGAGCCATGATTTGGACAACTGTACCAGCTTCTATTATAGGTCTTGTCGTATGGTTCTTTGCTGGAAGACAATTTGGAGGTAATACGAACAAAGCTCAAGTTAACGCATTGTTAAAAGAGTTGTCACAAATATACAATATTAATTTCTTTGTATGGATTCCATTAATTGTAATCATTATTTGTTTGCTGATGAAAATGTCAACTGTACCAGCGATGCTCATTTCAGCATTAAGTGCCATCATTGTTGGTGCTTTTAACAATGGATTTAAAATTGTCGACGGTTTCAAAGCAACATTTGATGGGTTTAATAAAGAAATGGTGTCAGTGAATAGTGGGGATTTAACGAATAGTGCAGTGAGTTTAATAGAACAAGGCGGCATTATGAGTATGACCGAAATTATCGTTACCATATTTTGTGGTTATGCATTTGCTGGTATTGTCGAAAGGGCAGGTTGTTTAGATGTCATTTTACAAAAAATATCTAAAAATATTAATACAGTCGGCCAATTAGTGCTTGCAACTGTTTTAGGTGGACTTATGATGGTACTTGCTGCAGGCGTAGCATCTGTAGTGATTATCATGGTCGGTGTATTAATGATGGAAATGTATAATAAAATGGGACTTGATAGATCTAATTTATCTAGAACATTAGAGGACTCAGGTACAATGATTATACCTTTAATTCCATGGGGAACATCAGGTATTTATTATACCCAACAATTAGGTGTTACAGTTGATCAATTCTTTATATGGACAGTACCATGTTATCTATGTATCGTATTTGCGATATTCTATGGATTTAGTGGAATAGGAATTAAAAAAGCACAGCCAAATGAATAATGTAATATGAGTATGGTAATTAAAATGCAATGATTTAAAGCAGTTCGATGTCATATTGTGAGTCATCGAGCTGTTTTTTTATTATAAATAAGTAGCCATATGATACTTGCTGTATGAAAGTAATAACTTTTAAATAAAGTTATTTAATTAAAAATTAATGAAGGGTATAAAAAGACTGCTTTTAATAAAACATGAACAATTATTTATATGAATCTTAAATAAGAGGTTTAAAAATATATAATTAGGCTATACATAAATAAGGATGAGATGAGTCCGAATTGTACATAGTAATCATTGTAGCGATATTACTTATATACAAAGGGCATCGTTAATCCTACTAATGTAGATAAAGATTTTAAATATCCTTCTATTATCTATTTTATAATCGGTTTTGTTCTGTATATTGTAGCGATATTACATTATAGAACCGATTTATTAACGCGACCATATATTTAAGTTTCTAGTTTAGAAATCCTAATTTCAAATTTAGTTAATATGGATTGATGATTATAGAAAATATAGTTTTAATTTATTATAAATATGATGGCAACTGCGTCAACATAAAGACTTGAATAAAATATAATGAAAACGAGAGTCTGGGACATAAATAGATGTTTTAGACTCTTTTTCAATCCTAGTCATTCTTGAGGGGCAGGTAGGACTACGAAATCTTTATTAGAAGATTTGATTTCTGTTCACTTTATATTAAAAAAGTACTGTTGAATGTGGTTGAGATAAAAAACAATTAAAGTTCAAGGTTTAATGGATAACAAAAAAAGACAATCCATATGGATTGTCTTTTTGATGACACTAAAATTAGTGAATGTAGTTGTAACCTGAAGCTTCGCTTGCAGAGATTGTACGTGAAGTAACAACTCCAGCACCTTGGCCATAGTTCATTTCAGAAACGTTGATTGAACCGTCGCTGTTTACATTTTCAACGTATGCTACGTGGCCATATCCACCAGCAGTTGATTGTAAGATTGAACCTGAAGCAGGTGAGTTGTTTACTGTGTAACCTGAAGCAGCAGCTGCGCTTGCCCAGTTGTTAGCGTTACCCCAAGTTGAACCAATTTTACCGCCAACTTTGTCATATACATAATATGTACATTGTCCAGCTGTGTATAAGTTGTTTGAAGAACCTGAAGTATTAGAAATTGAGTTTGAACCATTTGAATTTGATGGCGCGCTAGTTGTACTTACTTTAACATTGCTGTTTGAAGTAGAGTGAGAAACTGCACCTTTACCACCAGTACCTTGGTTATTAGTTGTATATGATTGAGTTGCATTATTGTTAGTTGAGTTAGCATTGCTGTAACCGTTGCTAGTGTGACCTTGGTCACTGTTGCTTGGGTTCCAGTTACCTTGCCAAGTGTAGTGGTATTGACCTTGTTGATCTATAGTATAAGAATAGCTATATGAACTTGGGTCATTTGGGTTGTACCCACTATTGTTGTTTTCTGCTGCATCTGCATCATGTTGTGCAAAAGCAAAAGTAGCGATTCCTGCAGTAGCGATAGTAGCTGTAGCGATTTTTTTCATTGTTAAATATCCTCCTAAGAATAGTAAATAATTTAAAATTTAGTTTTAATTTTATCCCAGTCTCTAAACGACAATTTTTATAATTTTTATTCGCTGTTTCAACGACAAGAATTACTTTACCAAAAAATAAGTGATTTGTGTGCGTTGTTATCATTTTGTAATTTAGTTCTAATAATTAACCCCTTTATGTAACAAATAAATCGAGGTGTGACATAGGACTAAAGACCGGTGGTATCATGTTTTAGTATAATAAAGTGTAAAATAGCACTTTATTATATTACAAAGCTGTAAAATAACAGAAAATTACAAATGGGAGAATATGAGACTATTTATATATTTAAAATAACAAAAAATTACTTTGCGACCATTTTATGATTTACTAATTATATTAAGTTAAATGTAATTTGTACCTAAATAAATGTTTTAGTTTTGTTTGAGCAATGATATTGACACTTAATGGAGAAGAGATTATGATATTGAGTATAAAAATTATACTAATTTGAGAGGTGAATGAATGAAAATAGAATTAGGTTTAACTTCTTTTGCAGATAATATGGATTTGCACACAGAAGTAGGTACTCAACCTGGTATATCAAATGCGCAAAGAATTCGTAACATAATAGAAGAAGTTGAAACCGCTGATCAATATGGACTTGATGTTTATGGCTTAGGAGAGCATCATAGACCAGATTACGCTGTATCAGATCCAGTTACTGTGTTAGCAGCTGCTGCAACAAATACACATCATATTAAACTGAGTAGTGCTGTAACTGTATTGTCATCGGATGACCCAGTACGTGTATATGAACGTTTTTCTACATTAGATGCAGTTTCTAATGGACGTGCTGAAATAATGGTAGGTAGAGGTTCATTTATAGAGTCTTTTCCATTATTTGGTTATAATTTGAAAGATTATGAAAAGCTCTTTAATGAGAAGATTGATTTATTAATGCACATTAATCGTAATGAAATTGTTAATTGGGAAGGACAAATCCGACCGTCTATAGAAAATCTAGGTGTTTATCCAAGGGCAGAACATCGACCCCTACCAATTACAATAGCAACAGGTGGTACACCAGAATCTTCATTAAAAGCAGGAGCGTTAGGTTTACCAATAACTTATGCTATAATTGGTGGTGATCCAAAAAGGTTCAAAAGAAATATAGATATGTATAAATCTATAGCAGAATCTTATGGACATGATATTAAAGCTTTACCTATTGCAACACATTCATGGGGTTATATTGCTGAAACCGATGAACAAGCTAAACGTGAATTCTTCCCATCAGTAAAGGCAAGTCATGATATATTGGCAAAAGAACGTGGTTGGCCAATGTATGATGAAAATAGTTTTGAACGTGAGGCTGGATCACAAGGTGCATTGTATGTTGGCAGTCCAGAAACTGTAGCAAATAAAATCATTGAAACAGTTGAAGCATTAGGCATTACACGTTTTATGTTGCATACCCCAGTGGGATCTATTCCTCATGAAAGAACAATCAATACGATTAAATTATTGGCTGAACGTGTAAAACCTATTGTAGATAAATATTTTGAAAACAAATAAAAGGAGATTTTGTAATGATATTACGTTATTTAACAAATTTAAAATTAGCTAAAGAATTATATGGTGCGGCAAAACCTAAAATAAAAGGTGACCAATCTATGAAAGATACGTTTGTTGAAGTATTCAACTTACCAGCAAATGCAGTACCATTAGCAGGTGCTGTTGAAGCGTTAAGTGCAGTATTCTTCGTATTAAGTTTTGCAAGTAAAAGATTATCACGTCTTGGTTCATTGCTAACAATCGCAGTATTAGGTGTAGCAGCATATAAACACTTTGAAGCAGGTCATGGTAAAGCAGGCGCTAAACATGCTTTAGATTTAACTGGATTAGCAGCATTAAGCTTCTTAGACACATTTGACTGTAAGAAAAAATAAGTTGCTTCATTTTTGACTATAAAGTGAAGGATGTAACCATACATTGGTATATCTAGATACTAGAAGTTACTTACTTTTTTAATGAAAGATAAATAACCTAAGACTGCCAACAAAGTCTCCGACCTTGTTGGCAGTTTTTTTATGCCCATTTTCCGAAGGTACGGTCTTAGCCAACAGTCTTCGGCTAATGCTTTTCTCACTAGAGTCAATTTAAATTGCTGTCGATAGGATATGAAAAATAGGATGTTTGATAAATTAAAAAGCAATTCAGTCATTTAGCGCATCATTAGTATGTCGCTAATAAATTATAATTTGAGTTAAGCATATTGAGTATTACAGAAAAATTTTTTAGATCGTTTATTGATGACACATGCATATAAAGAAAAATATAAAAATAGGCAAATTCACTACAAATTTATTTAGTGTTTTTCTCTATATGCTAATGGCTATTTGCGTTTTTAACGAAAAGTAAATAGCCTTTTTTTATTGAAAAATTTTCATACAAAAACACTATGCATTTTGTAAGTTAGAAGATTTGATATTTACAATGGATAACACATTCTTTTTTTAGTAATAAAAAGAATGAATAGCTTAATAAAATTTGAAAATGAAAAGTAAATATTAAAAAAATAGTATGAAATTTTAATATTTCACATAGTTGGTCATATTGAATTCGTTTTAGAAAATGGGATAAAATTAATGTATTAATATTGTTAAGCATCACTAAAACAGATATTAACATCAAGAAAAAACATAAGGAGTGGTTGTATGAATTCACAAACATTTAAATCATTAAATGAGCTTATATCTACGTATCAACAGGGGAAAAAATTTTTTAAGTTCAGTAAACGAGAGTATAAATTAAATTATGAAGAAATATTTATCTTAAATTATATTTATAATTGTGAAGATAATGAAATTACTGCAAAAGATATTGCAAAACACTCAGAACTACAACCGTATTATTTAACGAAAGCTTTGCAAAAATTAATAAAAATGAATTTCTTAAGTAAAAAAAGGAGTGAAATAGACGAAAGAACAGTTGTAGTTTATGTGAATGAGCAACAACGTAAAAGCATTAATGAAATGATTGAAGCATTACAACGCTCATTATAATCATGATAGAATCCCTATAAAATGAAAAATTTTGCGTAAGCCATAACAAGACTAATATTTTGAAAATGCAATTTTATATTATTAGTTATATATTGTACTATAATATGTTTTTGAAAACAAATTAACTGTGGTATACTTATATTTGTTAAATGAAAGCGCATGCATAAAAGCGGGAAAGGTGTTATTATGAATTTACTTATAGGGATTATATTCTTGGGCATCGTGTTATGCTTATTTACATTATTCACAAGCAAAGCACCAAATGGTAGTAAAGCGATGGGGGCACTTGCAATGCTGCCATTGCATCATTTTTAGTTGAAGCATTTCACAAATATGTCGGCGGTGATTTAATTGGGTTACCTTTTTTAGGTCAACTTGGTGAAGCGGCAGGTGGGCTTGGTGGTGTTGCAGCAGCAGGGTTAGTAGCACTAGCTATGGGTGTGTCTCCTGTTTATGCATTTGTTATTGCAGTTTCATGTGGCAATATGGACTTGTTACCAGGTTTTGTTGCGGCTTATATTGCAAGTTTTGGTATGAAATGGATGGAAGAAAAGTTACCTGATGGGCTTGATTTAATAGCGGCAATCATTGTCATCGCACCTATTACAAGATTGATTGCAACGGGTATGACGCCAGTTGTAGATGCTTCTTTAATGCAAATCGGTAATATCATTAAAGAGTCTACAACTTCGAGTCCAATACTAATGGGTGTGGTATTAGGTAGTATTATCACGGTTGTAGCTACTGCACCATTAAGTTCAATGGCATTAACTGCTTTATTTGGATTAACTGGTACACCTATGGCTATCGGAGCATTAGCAGTGTTTGGTTCGTCATTCATGAATTTTGTATTATTCAAAAGAATGAAGTTTGGTGATCGCAAAACAACCATTTCAGTTGCAATTGAACCTTTGTCACAAGCAGATATCGTAACTGCAAACCCAGTACCTGTTTATATTACAAATTTTGTTGGTGGCGCAATATCAGGCGTAATCATTGCTTCATTTGGTTTGGTGAATGAAGCAACTGGAACAGCTACGCCAATTGCAGGACTGATGTTAATGTTTGGGTTTAACAATGCACTTACTGTGATTACAGTGGCATTGATGTGTGCATTAAGCAGTGCAATTTGTGGTTATTTAGGGTCACTCGTATTTAAAAACTATCCAATTATTACAAAGTACGAATTGCAAAATGGTACAATGCCCAAAAAACTTAAACAATATTATAAATTAAAAAAAACAATGTGCAGAAAGCTTAGCATAATAAAACAGGGATTGAAATCACGAAATTATTATAGAAAAATGAGACGACGCCCTATGGGTCTGTCATAATTCATAAAAAATTGATCTTCTATGATTATTGTTGAAGGACAAAAAAATCTAGTTTCTTCCTATTTAACTAGTAATCATTCATCTGTAACAAGTAGTAGATAATTATTGACGAAAATCTAGCATTTGTTATGTATACTTATAAAATAAAAACGCGCCGGTTGAATGTTCGAATTTCAACTGGCGCGTTTTAATATAACTTCTGGAATAAAAATTTTATGACGCATTCGTTTGCATATAACGTAATGAGCTTGTTTCCATTTTATTAAATATATATTCTAAAATCATTGCTAATAACCAATAAAACATTGCAGCAACAGTGTAGACTGTTATGAAACGGTATCCTTCATTGGCAATAATGTGACTGACTGCCATAATTTCAGTGACTTGAACTGCAAACGCTAGGGAAGTTCCTTTGATTAAAATGATGAATTGATTTTCAATATTAGGTAACGCATAAGCAAATGCTTGAGGTAGCACGATTTCTTTATATATATGAAATCTCGTAAGCCCTACAGATTGTGCAGCTTCTATTTGTTCATAATCGACAGATTGCAATCCGCTTTTAATAGATTCTGAAAGGTAGGCAACAGCATGTAATGAAAATACAATAAATGCAATGATTAATGGAGAAAAAATATCAGGATTTATATGCCATTGCAAATGCTCGTTTAAGAATAAAATAAAGGCTGGTAGACCATAATAGACAATGAATAACTGAACGATCAGCGGTGTACTTCTGAAAAAAGAATTGTATATTATAATGAACTGAGATAATACAGGTATACGTTTTAAGCGAATCATTGCGAAGATTAATCCAATGAACAGACCAATGATAATGGCAACAAGTGAAATCATGATTGTATTTGGCACGCCTTTGAGTACTTCAAATATAGTATAAAAAATAAATGACATAGGTCTGTCCTCCTTAAATTTGGTATGGTTTTTGGGCACGTTTATCAATGATTGTAAATACGCCTTGGATAATTAAAGCGATGAGCCAATAAACAACAGAAATGACAATATATACTTCTAACATACCTAAACCATAATTATTACCAATAATTAATTTGACTTGTCCCATCATGTCGATGATTCCGATAGTAAAAGCCAAAGAAGTATCTTTTACAAGTTCGATGATTTGTGTTGTTAAATTTGGAATACTATTGCGCAGCGCTTGTGGTAAGATGATCTCTTTTAATATTCTAGGGTATGTTAAACCTATGGATAAACCTGCTTCAATTTGTCGGTAGTCTACAGATTGGTAACCTGCGCGAATAATTTCAGATAAATAAGCACCAGTGTGTAATGTGAAAGCTAAAATCACAAAAAATAATCTACTGAAATGATTGATATCAATATGTACAAACAACAATAACTGAGGTAAAGCAAAATAAACTAAGAAAAGTTGTAATAGTAAAGGTGTGCTACGAATAAAAGAAATATAGACTTTGACGACAGGTGACAATAATTTAATTTTTTGTATTCGTATGGTTGCTAAAATAAAACCGAGTATCAGTGCAAAAATGAGCGATAAAACAATCATCAATAATGTCAAAGGTAATTGTTGCAAGACTTGATATAATAAATCCAACCAATTTACTGATTGCATTAGCGATGCACCTCCAATTGTGATTTTTTCTTATTAATATCATCTAAATCTTCAAAGACATTAATATCAAAATATTTTTTTGAAAGCGCTTGTAGTTTGCCTTCTTTCTTCAATTCAATCGTAGCCTGGTCAATGTCATCATGTAATTGTTGATGCTTTTTATTGTAAACGATGTGTAATGGTTCTTTTTTAACAATACCACCGATTTTTACATCTTCTTTGACTTGAGATTGTATGGCTTTATAAGTGTTCCAATTCAAAAGCATGGCGTCTCGACGTTGCTGACTAACCATTTTTAAATTATCGCCATTCGAAGGTTCTTGTATCGTATTGACTTGAATCTTATCTGTATGATTTTTATTATATTCAGATAAGATAGAATACAAGCCACCACTAGGAGCCATTGGTGTAATATTTTTCCCTGGTAAATCATCTAAATGATGTATGTCGTTGTTATCACGGTTAACAACGAGCAAAGGTAAAGCATAACTATATGGCTCATCTTGATATAGAAATTGTTTTTCACGTTCAGGTGTTTTGAAGAACCAGTTAATCCCCATATCAAACTTTCCAGCACCAATGCCTACCAAGTTGGATTCTTCTTCGCCTACTTCATATTTGAAATCATATTGTGGTAATTTTTTTTCAAGTAATTTCATATATTCCATATCGAGTCCAATAAATTCGTTGTTTTTCGTAGTGTATAAGTAGGGTGGATTAACTTCTGCTGACAATGCGACTTTAATTTCCTTTTTGTGTGATGAAGTATCATCATTATGAGTAGCATTACAAGCAGACAATAAGAAACATAAAGCGCATAACATCATGAAGAAATATTTTTTGTGTCGTAGCATTAAACATCACGCTCCGTGCCAACATGATTTAAGAAACGCTGGATTCTTTTTGACTTAGTGTTTTCCAATACTTCATGTGGTGTACCACGATGAATAATGTGTCCATCATCAATAAATAGCACTTGGTCAGCGATTGCTTTTGCAAATTGTATTTCGTGAGTAACTAAGACCATTGTCATACCTTCTTGGGCAATCGATTTGATTAGAGAGAGTACGCTTTGTATAGATTCTGGATCCAAGGCTGAGGTTGGTTCATCAAGCAGTAGTACATCAGGATTTAAGGCAAGTGCACGAATGATTCCGATACGTTGACTTTGCCCACCAGATAATTGACTTGGATATTTATCTTTTTGTTTTAATAAATCAATTCTATTTAAATAAGACAGTGCGATGTCATTGGCTTCAGCATGGCTATAATTTTCCCCATATTTTAAACCGACAGTAATATTTTCTAATATTGTTTTATTTTTAAAAAGATTATAATTTTGAAAAACCATCGCGGATTTTTGACGTAATTTGAATATATCTTTTTTATTATGTTTAGAAGCATCAAAGCTTGTATCCCCAATAGTAATAGTCCCTGATTTCGCTAAAGCAAGTGCATTTAGTGTGCGTAAGAGTGTTGTTTTACCAGAACCACTGGGTCCGATAATAGCTGTGACTGTACCTTTATCCTGTGAGAAACTGACGTCATTCAGTATCGTATTCTCATTGTATTTATGTATAAGATGATTAACTGTAATCATATGTGTCCCCCCAATATACCAATAATTATAAATTATCATAATAAATCTTATCGGTAAAGTAAGGATTTGGGGTAGAAACCTTTATTTAAGCCATATCGAGTGTTAAACTTATACTTATATAGAAAGAAATATAATGGACGAGGTGGAAAAAATGGAAGATTCTGCATTAATACATACAGATATTCAAGAAAAATGGATAGCAAAATTGAATACAGTAAAAGATAAATTTAGATCACATGCAGTCTATAATGATCAACATTCTAGGTTTCCATATGAAAATATTGAGTGGTTAGTTAATGAAGGTTATACATTATTAACTTTACCTAAAGCATACGGTGGCGAAGGTGCCTCAGTTGAAGATATGGTTATTATTCAAACCTATTTAGGCTCTATTGATGGTGCAACGGCACTTTCAATTGGCTGGCATCTTAGTGTTGTGGGTCAATTATATGAACAAAAGATGTGGGATGAATCCATGTTAAATCAATTTGCGGAATCTATCAGAAAAGGTGCACTGGTTAATAGAGCTGTAAGTGAAGCGGAAACAGGGAGTCCTACACGAGGTGGTAGACCTGCTACGAATGCAATTAAAAATGAAAATGGCTATATATTAAATGGTGTTAAAACATTTACTTCTATGAGTAAGGGGCTCACGCATTTTATTGTGAGTGCATATGATGAAACGATTGAGCAAGTAGGATTTTATCTTATAGAAAAGGATACACCAGGCGTAGAAATTGCAGATAATTGGAATATGGTAGGAATGAGAGCTACAGAAAGTCACGATTTAATATTAAATGATGTTCAAATACCAGAACAGAATTTTGTAGAAATTAGAGGCGCTGGTGGTAAAAAACCAAACGGCTGGATTCTACATATCCCAAGTACTTATTTAGGCATTGCGCAAGCAGCACGAGATTATGCTGTTGACTTTGCTAAAACTTATAGCCCTAATAGTATAGAAGGTACGATAGGAGATATAACAACCGTTCAGCAAAATATTGGCAAAATGGAATCCTTGCTATTATCTGCGCGTCACTTTTTATGGAGTACAGCGTCATTATATTCAAATACCCATTCAGATAAAGCTATATGGAATGAAACATCTGCTAGTAAGGTGTTAGTCATGAATCAAGGACTCGAAGTAATTGATATTGCCATGCGTATTGTCGGTGCTAAGAGCCTTGAAATGGAACGTCCGTTACAACGTTATTATCGAGATATGAGAGCAGGTTTACACAATCCACCAATGGAAGATATGGCATATACTAATATTGCTAAGAGTGTATTAGATAGATTTTAGAAAGTATAAAGACTTGAGAAAGTTTCATTTAATAGTTGTAATTAAAATGCATTTAGACATAGTGTCTGAATGCATTTTTTTAATAACTTAAAAAGCTAAAAATTGACTTTTTACTATTGTAAAATTACTAGAGTCATTATATAATCAATTGGTACTGATAATCATTTTCAATGGAGGAGAATTATGAAAAAATTATTGTTTCCGTTACTTGCTTTAATGCTTATTTTAGCCGCATGTGGTAATAAATCAGATAGTGACTCAAATAGCGACAAAAAGGAAGAAACAAAATCATATAAATTAGATAGTGGAAAAAGTATCGATATTCCTAAAAATCCAGAGCGTATTGCCGTTGTGGCGCCTACATATGCCGGTGGTATTAAATATCTTGGTGGTAAGATTGTGGCAGTAAATGAACAAGTCGATAACAGCAAATTACTTAAAGATAAATTTAAAGGTGTAGAAAAAATTGGGGAAAATGATGTAGAAAAGGTTGCAAAAACAAAACCTGATTTAATCGTTGTTTATTCAACAGATAAAAATATTAAAAAATATGAAAAAATTGCACCTACAGTTGTGTATGACTATGGTAAACATAAGTATTTAGATCAACAAAGAGAATTAGGGAAATTATTAGGTAAAGAAGATGAAGTAAAATCTTGGGAAGATAAATGGAAATCACAAACTAAAAAAGATGGACAAGAAATAAAAGATAAAATAGGCGAAGATGCTACTGTTTCAATCTTTGATGAATTTGATAAAAAACTATATAGCTATGGTCCTAACTGGGGTCGTGGTGGCGAAGTATTATATCAAGCATTTGGTCTGAAGATACCTGATAAACTAAATGATTTAGTTAAAAAAGAAGGATGGGCAGAAGTTAAACAAGAAAAAATTGCTTATTATGCCGGCGACTATATTGTTTCAACAAGTGAAGGTAAATCAACACCTGCTTATGAAAAAACAGACTTATGGAATAATATTCCAGCGGTACAACAAGATCATGTAATTAAAGTTCAAGCTGAGACATATTGGTACAATGATCCATACACATTAGAATTTATGAGAAAAGATTTAAAAGAAAAATTTTTAAACAATTAAACTAAATTATCAGTACGCTAAATCAATTTGATTGTATGTAGTAAATAATAAGTGCTTTAGGACAGAAAGACTCATTTTTAAAACATTCTAAGATTAGCTATGAAGAAATCTTTACAATAGATTTTTTCATAGCTATTTTTATAGTTTCAAAGAGGAAGGCGCTGCATGTATATGCTAAGGGTAAGGTATAAATATGTAGTTTTTCATTCATAATATGATATTAAACATCAGCATGTTATAAAATGGGTGCAATATATTTATTTTATTAAAGAGTTTATGTGGTCTTATGCTTGTGATGATTTAATGGTTAAAATACTAAAAATGCAACCTAATGTAAACTTTTTATTTTTTAAAGTTTACATTCGTGATATAATTTCTTCATCGAGGAGGAATAACTATGACAACAAAAAGATTAGTATATACAGCATTGATGACAGCAATGATAGCGGTACTAGGCTTTGTGCCTGCGATACCATTGCCGGTAATGCCAGTACCCATTGTTTTACAAAATATAGGTATATTTCTAGCAGCGATACTTCTTGGACGTAAATATGGGACTTTAAGTGTCATTGTTTTACTATTACTAGTAGCAACAGGTCTACCATTATTATCTGGCGGCCGTGGCGGTATTGGTGTATTTGCAGGACCTTCAGCAGGTTTTTTATTTATGTATCCAGTGATTACATACCTGATTGGTTTAGTGAGAGATTTATATTTTAATAAAATGAATTTTGTTGTATTATTAGGTACAACAATTGTGTTCGGTGTATTACTGTTGGATATTGTAGGCACTATCATTATGGGGTGGATAACACATTTACCAATATCTAAGTCAGTAATGCTTTCATTCGTCTTTATGCCTGGAGATTTATTAAAAGCGATTATTGCGAGTTTAATAGGCAATACAATGTTAAACCATAGTCAATTCAAACAATTAATGAAGTAAAAACATATAGGGAAGGTGTATAAATTGGTCATTTCTATGAATGATATTTTTCAACAAGGCACGGTTTATCAAGATGATAATAGTAAAACCATTTATTTAACACCTGAGGAACCGTTAGTATATGATACAAACAAATGGATATATAAGCGAATGCCTACGCTTAATTCTTGGAAATTAGATATGGCTTACCAACAATTTATGCATAAACAACAAGGATCTTCCCACCTTGCATTTACTTTTCCTGAAAATGAGCACCTAGATCAACAATGGTTGGATGAAATAAAAGCATTAGAATTTGAGTTAGGGATTATGGAGCTTTACGCTATCGAACCTCAGCATATCCATCAAGCTATAAACTCAGAAATAGATGTTACAATCGTGAACGATGAAACACTTGAAGATTATATAGCTATTTATCGTAGGTTTGCTGAACCGTATGGGCTAGCATATGCACAAGAAAGTATACAGATGATTCGTAATCAATTTCCACAAGAAAATAAATTGAGAATATTAGCATATAAGGGTGAAGTCCCAGTAGGTATATTAGATTTAATTGTGTCCGCATCGGCGATGGAAATAGATGGATTTGGCGTGTTGGATGAATATCAAAGGCAAGGCATAGGCAGTGTGATGCAATCATTTGTAGCACAGATTGCGAAAGACAAAACGATAATATTGATAGCTGATGGTGAGGATAGCGCGAAAGATATGTATATAAAGCAAGGTTATATCTTTATTAGCTACTGTTATCAAATACTAAAAGAGCATATTTAAAATAATATCAAACGATACTATTATAATAGGAGTAAAGCGGAGACGTAGTTTGTTGATTTATCAACTAATTACATCTCCGCTATTTTTATGCGTTCAGGGTGACTATAAATATTAAAATTTCCTTCTCTAATAAAACCAATGGCTGTAATATTTAAATCTTGTGCGAGTGTTATGGCTAGCGTGGTTGGCGCGGATTTAGAAAGAATAACGCCCACACCGATTTTAGCGGCTTTAATTAATATTTCAGAAGAGATTCTACCACTAAATATAAGTACTTTATTACGTACTGGTATATGTCTTTCGATACAGTAACCATAAAGTTTATCCAGTGCGTTGTGGCGTCCGATATCTTGACGATGTTCGAAAAACGTATCTCCATCACTAATGGCTGCATTGTGTAAACCACCTGTTTGTTTGAATACTTCACTAGCGCTTTGTAAACGTGTCATCATATTCAGTACTTGTTGAGGATTTAATTCAATATTTGACATTGACGTCTTTGCTACTGCTGCATCATTTTGAAAATAAAATTCTCTGCTTTTACCACAACAGGATGCAATCATGCGTTTAGTAGAATACTCGAAGCGTTCTCCTAAGGATTTTGTTAACTCAACGTGCGCAAACCCCTTACTATCATCTATTTGAATAGACTTTAAATCATCGCTTCTTAATATAGCACCTTCAGAAGCTAAAAAACCAAGTGTAAGTTCTTCCATATGATTTGGACTACAAATAACTGTAGCAAATTCTTCACCATTCACCATAATAGTTAATGGAAATTCAGTAACATAGTGATCTTTTTTTTCTATCAGTTTACCATCTTCAAAGCGTACAATTGTTTGATTTGTCAAAACATCTTCATGCATACAAGCACCTCATTTCATATTCTATTATTATTTTAGCTTATTTTTAGTTGTAAAAAAATGATTCGGTTTATAAAGGTATTATCATTACACGATTCTGTTTATAAGTTGCTTTTAACGATTAATCAGATTTAGTTACGTCACAATTGATTTAACATAAAGTGAGAAGTAAACTTAAGGTAAACAATACTAATAGAGGTGATACATGAATGGCAAGTATTAGGGATATTGCACGTCAAGCTGAAGTAAGTCCAGGTACTGTTTCACGTGTTTTAAACAATGATCCAACTTTATCCGTTGCTAAAGAAACGCGGACACGCATAAATCAAATCGCACAAGCGTTACAATACGAAAAAGTTACTAGAAAAAATAAACGTATCCAAATTATTACATACGCTTCTCGAGAGAAAGAAATGTCGGATCCATATTATAGAGAAATCCGATTAGCGATAGAAGCAGAAGTTAAAAGATTAAACTTATCCCTTAAGCGAACAATTAGAATTGATGGGCAACAAGATCATATCGATTTAAACAAAATTGAAAATGCAGGCGCCATTATTGTAATTGGGAATTTTTCTGTAGATGCATTGAACAAATTGAAAACGCACAACGCTAACATGGTGGTCATTAATAATCCAAATACACCTAAATCTATTGATGCTGTGTATTCTGATTTGGATGATGCAATGACAGAACTGCTTAATCGCATTTTAGATAAAGGTCTAACGAAAATTGCATATATTGGTGGGCACCATACAATACGAGAGTTGAATGGTATAACAACTACTAACGCAGCAGATGTTAGATACCAAGCATATCAATCATGGTGTGAAAAACATGACGTCGAAGAAATAGTGTTACTCAATGGATGGGGAAAAACACAGGGAGAGGATGCAGTGAAAGTTTATTTAGAAAGTGATCATGCGTTTCCTCAAGTATTTATTGCTGGCAACGATATGATTGCAATCGGTATTTTACAACAATTGCAACTAAATAAAAAAGCAATCCCTGAAGAAGTGAAATTAATTAGTTTTAATGATTTAGAAGTGATTCAATATGCAGTGCCTTCAATTAGTAGCGTGCATATTCCTGTCGATGAATTTGGGAGAACTGCTGTCAGAATGGCAGAAGAACGTATCAATAACACAAGGCAAATCGCAATTCATGTTGTTGTAGAAGCGAAACTCAAAGCAAGAAACACATTTAAAGTATAGTTAACTTTATTGACAAAACATTTAGTAAACAAGTAAACTTTAATTGTGTTTACTAAAGGGCCGATAGGTATGTGAGATGGTTTAGAAAAAGGAGTGGCAAGCTTATGTTACAGGAAATGCACAAAAAGTTTGAATCTTTATTTGATGTAAAAGCAGATGTGAGGGCGTTTGCACCGGGACGAATTAATCTAATTGGGGAACATACTGATTATAACGGTGGTTATGTATTTCCAGCTGCAATAGAACTGGGGACATATGGTTTAGCATCTAAAAGAACGGATCGTATCATTCAATTATATTCAAATAATTTTGAAGATACAGGTATTGTATCTTTTACATTAGATGAACTTGAATTTAATGAGCAACACGATTGGGCAAACTACCCTAAGGGTGTCGTTAAATATTTAAAAGAAGAATTTAATGATATCAATCAAGGATTCAATATTTTAGTTGAAGGAAATATACCGAATGGTGCGAGTTTATCGTCATCAGCTTCTATTGAATTACTAACTGGCTGGCTAATTAAACAATTATTTAATTTGCATTTAGAGCGCTTACAGTTAATTAAATTAGGACAAGTCGTTGAAAATAAATTTATGGGTGTGAATTCAGGTATAATGGACCAATTTATTATTGGTATGGGTAAAGCAGAGCATGCCATATTATTAGACACCGCTACACTTGATTTTGACTATGTACCTGCTAAATTTGGAGATTATGTCATCTCAATTATGAATACAAATAAAAGACGTTCACTAACTGAAAGTAAATATAATGAACGTAGATCTGAGTGTGAAAACGCACTCTCACAATTACAGCAGCAATTAGAAATCACATCTTTAGGTGAATTATCTTTAGCGCAATTTGAGAAGTACCAATCACTTATTACTGATGAGGTCGTATGTAGACGTGCCAAACACGCGATTTCAGAAAATGAGAGAACGAAGCTTGCACATAAAGCATTGGCTGATAATAACTTTGAACAATTTGGGCAATTACTCAATGCATCACACAAATCATTAAAAGAAGACTACGAAGTTACAGGTATTGAATTAGATACCTTAGCTGAAACAGCTCAGCAAGTAGAGGGTGTATTAGGCGCAAGAATGACAGGTGCTGGTTTTGCAGGATGTGCCATTGCTTTAGTGGATAAAAATAGTATACAGAAGTTAGAAGATGAAGTATCAAAAGCATATATTGATAAAATTGGTTATGCACCTTCGTTTTATCATGTGGGTATAAGTGATGGCGTTAAGGCTTTGTAAGCAATACAAAATGATTAAAAGAAAGGATTTTGAATATGTCTGTTTTAGTATTAGGTGGCGCTGGATATATTGGTAGTCATGCGGTGGATCAATTAATAAGTAGAGGTTACGACGTCGTTGTTGTAGATAATTTAGGGACAGGTCATCGTGCAGCTGTAAATAAAGATGCACGATTTTATGAAGGCGATATACGTGATAAGCCATTTTTAGATCAGGTGTTTACAACTGAAACAATAGAAGGTGTCTTCCATTTCTGTGCATATTCGTTAGTAGGTGAATCTGTTGAGAAACCGTTAGCGTATTTCAACAATAATGTGAATGGTTTACAAGTGTTATTAGAAGTCATGTATGATCATCAAGTAAAACATATTATCTTTTCCTCAACTGCAGCAGTATATGGAGAACCAGATACAGTGCCTATTACTGAAGCAGATTCTAAAACACCGACGAGTCCTTATGGTGAAAGTAAGTTAATGATGGAAAAAATGATGCATTGGAGTCACAATGCTTACGGTGTTAATTATGCAGCCTTGCGTTACTTTAATGTAGCGGGTGCAAAAGAAGAGGGCACTATAGGTGAAGACCACCGTCCAGAGACGCATTTAGTGCCAATTGTATTACAAGTTGCATTGGGACAAAGAGAAGCATTAACGATATTTGGTGATGACTATGATACGGAAGATGGTTCATGTATTCGTGACTACCTTCACGTTGTCGACTTAATAGATGCACATATTTTAGCTTACCAACATTTACAAAATGGTGGGGAATCTGGCGCATTTAATTTAGGAAGTAGTCAAGGGTACTCAGTATTTGAGATATTAGAAGCGGCTCGAAAGGTGACAAACAAACCAATTGAAGCGAAGGTTGGACCTAGAAGAGCTGGAGACCCTAGTAAATTAGTTGCATCAAGTGATAAAGCACAATCAATACTTGGTTGGAAACCAAAACATGATAATATACATGTCATTATTGATTCAGCTTGGCGCTGGCATAATCAACATCCAAACGGTTATCAAGAAGATACGGAGGTATAAGGCATGTTATTAAATCAACAATTAGTACAGCAATTTGTCACACAGGCAATTGCATTTGGTGATTATGAACAAGAAGATAACATTTATATTCAAAATCAACTGCTCCGAATTTTAAATGCAATAGGTATTGATGTTGATAATGAATCACCACTAAACCAAGATGCCACTGCAAATGCGATTGCTCAGTATTGGATTGAACAAGCAGTTAATGAAAACTGCCTAGAAGATGCATTATATAAAAAAGAAATCGTTGAAGCACAAATATTAGATTTAATAACACCTCGACCTTCAGTTATTAATCGAAATTTTGTAGAAGCCTATAAAAAATCACCGGAAACAGCTACTAATTATTTTTATGAAATAACTAAACGGAATCATTATGTAAAAGAAGATGCTATTGCTAATAATATTAATTATGAAGTAGAAACAGAATACGGTGATATTGAAATTACAATCAATTTATCTAAACCTGAAAAAGATGCAAAGCAAATTGCGAAAGCTAAAGCTGAACCAGCTAAACATTATCCTAAATGTGCACTATGTATTGAAAATGAAGGCTACCAAGGTTCGGTTACACAAGCAGCTCGTACGAATCATCGTATTATACGATTGAAATTAGACGGAAAGTCGTGGGGATTCCAATATTCACCATATGCTTATTTTCCAGAGCATAGCATTGTGTTATCTGAACATCATGTGCCTATGGAAATTAATAAACAAACATTTGTTAATTTGTTAGCGTTTATTGAACAATTTCCACATTATTTTATTGGATCTAATGCAGACATTCCATTAGTTGGTGGATCGATTTTATCACATAATCATTATCAGGCTGGCAAACATGTATTTCCTATGGATAATGCGGCAGAAATAGAGCGGTTTACAATGAATGAATTTTCATCGGTAACAGCGAGTACATTGAATTGGCCAATGAGTGTGATTCGATTAAAAAGCGAAAATCGCGATGAATTAATTAATGCAGCAACATATGTGATGAATACGTGGAATCAATACTCAGATGAAACGATAGATGTAAGGGCATTTAGTAATGATGGTGAAAGACATCATACTGTAACACCGATTGCACGTTATAGACAATCACAATATGAATTAGATATCGTTTTAAGAGATAATCAAACTTCCGAAGCATTTCCAGATGGCATATTCCATCCACATGAGGATGTACAACATATTAAAAAAGAGAACATCGGTTTAATAGAAGTGATGGGTACGGCGATATTACCAGGGCGCTTAAAAGAGGAATTACAACAAGTAAAAACGTATCTTGTGGGTGATAACCAATTAGATTTCGGTATGCACCAACAATGGGCTGAAAATATGAAGCGCACTTATGATATCAATAAACAAAATGTTGACGACATCGTTGATAAAGAAGTCGGTTATAAATTTAAACGTGTGTTAGAAGATGCAGGTGTTTTTAAAAATACCGATACTGGACGCCAAGCATTTAAACGCTTTATCAAACATTTATAATAAAAGCAGCGCATGTCGAATTGATTAGGCTATGTTTAAAAACGCGCTATATTTTATGACATGTTATAAACTGAAAATATTTTTGTCTCAAGGCGGAGTGAAGAAATCAAACTGGACTCATTGATTTCTTCACTCCGCTCTTTTATTTTCTTGATTACAAGCATATAATAAAAGAAAATAGGAGTGATTATTTTGAAAATTAAATTTAAATATTTAATTATTTCATTTATTGTTTTATGTCTTGTGTTAGCAGGATGTTCAAATGGTGATAATAAGGATAATAGTAAAACGAAAAGCGATGAAAAAGCAAAACAAGAATTACATGTTTCTGCAGCAGCAAGTCTAACGGATGTCACTAAGGATTTAGAAAAAGCTTTTAAAAAAGATCATAAAGATGTAGACGTTTCTTTTAATTATGGTGGTTCAGGTGCTTTAAGACAACAAATAGAAAAAGGTGCACCAGTAGATGTATTTATGTCTGCAAATACAAAAGATGTGGACGGACTAGTTGATAAAGACAAAGCACAAAATACATATGAGTATGCTAAAAACCAACTAGTATTAATTGGTGAAAAAGATAGCAACTATCATTCGGTAACTGATATACAAGGCGATGATAAGTTAGCCATTGGTGAAGCAAAATCAGTACCTGCAGGTAAATATGCTGAGCAATATTTAAAAGATAATCATTTATTCGATAAAGTGAAACCAAATTTAGTTTATGCCAAAGATGTGCGTCAAGTATTAAACTATGTTGAAAAAGGTAATGCACAATTAGGTTATGTGTATAAAACAGATTTATATCAATCACAACAAAATGGTAGTAGTAAAGTGAAAGAAATCAATACAGCCGATTTGAAAAAACCAATTACTTATAAAGCAGCTACTACAACAGATAAAAAGTTAGCGAAAGAATGGATAGATTTCTTAAAAACAGATAAGGCCAAAGATATTTTGAAAAAATATCAATTTGATGCATAGGAGGATTTAGCAATGCCAGATATTACACCATTTTGGATATCACTTAAAGTAGCCGTTATAAGTACTATCATAGTAACTTTAATTGGCGTAGTCATTTCAAAATGGTTATATAGACGCCATGGTATCATTGCTAGAATCTTAGAAAGTATCATAGTCTTACCTATTGTTTTACCACCGACTGTGATGGGGTTCATCTTGCTCATAGTGTTTTCACCAAGAAGTTATATTGGGGCATTTTTTGCTAATGTATTACACTTACCCGTAGTGTTTACATTGACTGGTGCAGTCATTGCCTCTGTGATCGTCAGTTTTCCATTGATGTACCAACATACTGTACAAGGTTTCCGCAGTATAGATCATAAGATGCTAAATACAGCTAGGACAATGGGAGCCAGTGAAAGTAAAATATTTTTTAAATTAATTCTACCGCTATCTAAACGTGCAATATTATCTGGTGTAATGATGAGCTTTGCAAGAGCAATTGGTGAATTTGGCGCTACGCTTATGGTGGCTGGCTATATTCCAAACAAGACAAATACATTACCATTAGAGATTTATTTCTTGGTTGAACAAGGTAAGGAAAATCAAGCATGGTTATGGGTGATTGTATTGGTAGCATTTGCGATAACTGTTATAGGTACAATTAATTTATTAAATAAAGATCGTTATCGGGAGGTAGATTAATTGTTACATATACATCTGACACATCAGCTTAAAGCAACACCATTAAGCATACAAATTAATGATGATAAACCAAAGATATATGCAATTAAAGGGCCCTCCGGTATTGGCAAGACGACAATATTAAATATGATAGCGGGTTTAAGGCAACCTGACAACGCATTTATACAAGTGAATAAACGTATTATTTCAGATTCAGCACATGCGATTGATGTGAAAATTCAAAAAAGAAATATTGGCTATCTTTTCCAAGATTACCAACTTTTTCCTAACATGAATGTCTATCAAAATATTACTTTCATGGCACAACCTTCTGATCATATCGATAAATTGATGAAACAACTAAATATTGATCACCTAAAAGATCAATATCCTATGCGTTTATCAGGTGGAGAAGCACAACGCGTGGCTTTAGCTAGAACACTGAGTACAAAGCCAGACTTGATTCTGTTAGATGAACCATTTTCAAGTCTAGACGATTCGACTAAGCATGAAAGTATCCAACTTGTGCAACGTATATTTGAAAAGTGGCAAATTTCTATTATCTTTGTTACACATTCAAATTATGAGGCCACCTCACTAGCGCATGAAATCATCACTATTGGCTAAAATCATTTTCCAAATATAAACTTCAATACTTAAAAACCTGTATGACATAGATAATAGCTATACAGGTTTTTTTAAAAGTATAAGACAAACATCTATAATATGAATGTATTTTTTGATAAATTCAAATGATAATAAGCATCATTTTATTTTAGAAGGGGTGTATATATGAAGATAGAATTTTTAGGAACAGCAGGTGGGTTTCCGTCACTTTATAAGTCCCATTCGCAACATTTACAAGCAATACATAGAACTGGACCAGCTATTTATATACATGACCTCCAATTATTAATTGATACTTCTGAGGATATATTTTATCAATTACGCCGTTCAGAAATTTATGATATAAAATATGGCATATATTCGCATTGGCATCCTGATCATACGATGGGTATAAGAATTTGGGAAACATTAAATTTTGATTTTATAAATAAAGTACCACAATCCAAAAAATCGAAAATAATCCTTACAGAGCAACATGTAAATGATTTTAAAAAATATTTTGGTCATTGGGATCATTTAAACTATCTAGGTGATTTAGGTGTAATTGAAAAAGAGATTATTCCTAACAATGGTCAAATAAAGATAGGTGAAACGACTATAGAGTGGATTCAGCTAGCAGAAGACATTGCATTTGGATTTTATATTACGACATCCACATTACGCATTTTAATTATCCCGGATGAAATTAAAGGTTATCACCCAATAGAAAAATTGAAGAACGTTGATGTTGCGATTTTACCATTTGGTAGTAATGAAGTTAATCCAGTTACCAAAGAACGAATTCACGAAAATGGTATGCTAGCAGCGTTAGGTGAAATTACTTTTCAAGAAAGTGTGACTATCGCGCGTGAAATCAATGCAACACACACTTACTTTACACACATAGAAGCAACGGAAAACTTAAATGAAACACACATTGAACAATTAGAACAGCAATTAAAAGAGGAAGGATTGTTGACTACCATTGCTTACGATGGTTTACAAATTACAATAGAATAAATATGGCAACAACCATTAATAAAGTACCCTTCAAAGCCTACACAACAAAGTGAAATGGAGAAGGGTACTTTTTTAGTTAAATATTGATCAGCTTTGTGAAGCGCTAGTTTGATTTGGAATAGGAAAATAATCAAAAATTTCTCCGGAATGTAGTGCTTCGGAAAGTGTAGATAGCCAAGCATAATAGACTTTGGAATGTTCAATTTGTTCTAACATTTTATTGGCATCTTCAATCCATTCTGGTTCTGCATCTTCAGAATCAATAATAGGGAAGAGTAATTTTTCTGCTCGTTGAATGGCTTCTAAATTTAATTTGATTTCACGATTCCATTTTTGCGAGAAAAAATTACCGAAAAACGTAAAGAAATCTTTTTCTGCTGTAAAGTGTTGTTTTCTGCTACCTCTAATAAATTGTTGCTTTACACCATCAAATTCTTGTAGTCGTTTAACACCGGCACTCATACTTGGTTTACTCATTTGTAACTCATAACGCATTTCATCTAATGTCATGCTTTTTTGTTCGAAAACCATCGTGCCATAAAGATTACCTACACTCCGATTGACACCGTAAAGATCCATTGTTTCTCCAATAGAGTTAATTACGATATCTTTCGCTTCTTCTAATAGTTGTTCAAAGTTTTTTGATCGCGCCATGAATTCACCTCAAAATAATATTTGATTCATTGTACCATGAAGTTAAGATAATAGGATATGTTCAGAATGTTGAAAATACTTGTCTATATTAATGAAAGATAAAATAAAAACACGCATTAGAGCTGAATAAAGATAAGGGGAAACACTACTTTATAACAATATTAATTTTAAACCGTTGTTACATTGGAGACCAAGATTTATAATAGAAATAATGATGTGAAGAGAGGGTTATTCGTGTGACACAGGATCGATATTCAAGACAAATGTTATTTAAACATATTGGATCAAACGGACAGGATAAAATTAAGAGACAGCATGTACTTATTGTTGGTATGGGTGCTTTAGGTACACATCTTGCAGAGGGTTTAGTGCGCTCTGGCATAGGTGAACTTACGATTGTGGATAGAGATTATATTGAATACAGTAATCTTCAAAGGCAAACATTATTTTCAGAAGCGGATGCAGATGCAGCATTGCCTAAGGTCATTGCTGCAGAAACAAAATTATTAGCAATTCGTAAAGATGTCGTCATACACAGTCATATCGCACATGTTGATCGTCAATTTTTAGAAGCGCATGCTACAAATATTTCTTTGATTTTAGATGCTACAGATAATTTTGAAACGCGGCAATTAATTAATGACTATGCGTATCAACAGAATATACCATGGATTTATGGTGGTGTAGTGCAAAGTACTTATATAGAAGCTGCATTTATACCTGGCACAACACCGTGCTTTAATTGCATGGTACCACAATTGCCAACCATCAATATGACGTGTGATACGGTAGGTGTTATACAACCCGCTGTAACGATGACGACAAGTTTACAAGTACGCGATGCATTGAAACTATTGATAGAACATACGCCTGATACTAAATTGACTTATGGTGATTTATGGGAAGGTACACATTTTAGCTTTGGATTTAGTAAATTATATAGAACAAATTGTCCAACTTGTGGTCAAAATCCAACATATCCCCATTTAAATGAAACCAAACGTCAGTATGTTAGTTTGTGTGGAAGAGATACGGTGCAATATGAAAACCCTAATATTTCCCAGGAAATGCTAGGTGTATTTTTAAATCAACACAAAATCGCATTTAAACGTAACCCTTATATCATTCAATTTCAATATAAAGGTTATCGTATCGTCAGTTTTAAAGGTGGACGTATGCTGATACATGGCATGAAGCAACCACAAGAAGCAATTAAATTAATAAATCAATTATTTGGATAAATGAGGTGGGCATCGTGCATACAAATGTGCAATTAGACAAAGATATAAAATGTGCTATTTTAACCGTTTCTGATACAAGAGATTATGAAACGGATAGGGGGGGCCAATTGGCTCAATCACTACTTTCTGAATTGAATGTAAGTATTGCTACTGAGCATTATCGAATTGTTAAAGATGAACAAGACTTAATTCAAAAACAACTACAAGAATGGTTAAAGGAAGATATAGATGTCATTATTACAACTGGTGGTACAGGGATTGCTCAGAGGGACGTTACAATAGAAGCTGTATCAGCACTAATCACAAAAGAAATTGAGGGTTTTGGTGAATTATTTAGATATTTGAGTTATACCGAAGATGCTGGAACACGCGCACTTTTATCAAGAGCGATTGCAGGCGCAGTTGGAGATAAGTTGATTTTTAGCATTCCTGGTTCAACAGGCGCTGTTAAATTAGCGTTGAACAAGTTGATAAAACCAGAATTAAATCACCTAGTGAATGAAATCACTAAATAACAAAAGCGCCAAGTGTAGCTTGAATTCTGATTTATTTAATAGAATTGCGACACTTCGCGCTCAGTTTATATAGTTTCTACTAAAAAATGATGGTCATGACTTCAGTTTACTTTGGGTAATTCAAGGAGTCATTATCTTTAATTATCTTGGCGCTGATAGTCGCCTGATTTCCCACCTGATTTGGATAACAGATAGGTTTCACCGATTACCATACTTTTATCTAATGCTTTTGTCATGTCATATACGGTAAGGGCAACAGTAGTAGCAGCTGTTAGTGCTTCCATTTCAACGCCAGTTTTACCTGTAGTAGAGACAATCGTCTGTATATTAAGTGTGTATGATTGTTCATTTTCTTGCCAATCAAATGTTACATCTATGCCAGTTAGTGGTAATGGGTGACACATAGGAATAATATCTGCAGTATTTTTAGCGGCCATAATCCCCGCAATTTGAGCAGTATTTAAAACATTCCCTTTTTGATTTGTATGTTCGACAATTTGTTTATAAATTTCCGAGTTAACTGTGATACTTGAATGTGCAATTGCAGTACGTTTAGAAATGTTTTTTTCTGAAACATCTACCATTTTAGCATTGCCTTGGTGATTTATATGCGTAAATTCAGACAAAATATCCCTCCTAATCGTTTCTTAGTATATCACGAAATTAATTTATGTAAGGAGTAGATTTAAAATGCCAGTAGAAAAAAGAACGCCAATTCCTGTAAGTGAAGCAATTGAACGTGTAGTCAATCAATCGATTTATACGCAACAAGTAGAAGTTCCATTAAATGAGAGTATCCATCATATTTTAGCCGAAGATATCATTGCGACATATGAAATTCCACGGTTTAATAAATCTCCCTATGATGGCTTTGCTATTCGCAGTAAGGATACGGTAGGTGCTAGTGGTGAACAACGTGTAAGCTTTAATGTGATTGATCATATTGGTGCAGGATCTGTTTCTGATAAAACGGTAGGCGCTTTCGAGGCGGTTCGGATTATGACAGGGGCTGCTCTACCAGAAGGTACAGATGCAGTGGTTATGTTAGAACAAACTGTTGAAAACGGACATAGTTTTACTTTGAGAAAACCCTTTGAGCCAAATGAAAATGTTTCTTTAAAGGGTGAGGAAACAGAGATAGGAGATATCGTACTGCAAAAGGGACAATTAATTAATTCCGGTGCCATTGCTGTATTAGCAACTTACGGTTATACACAAGTAAAAGTAAATAAAAAGCCAAGTGTAGGTGTTATAGCTACTGGTAGTGAGTTATTGGATGTGAATGATGCTTTAGAATCAGGGAAAATTAGGAATTCAAATGGTCCTATGATTACAGCCTTATCGCAAAAATTAGGGTTAAGTGCTATTGCATATCAAATTCAAGAAGATGATTTGGACAGTAGTATTCAAGTCGTAAAAGAAGCAATGGCTAAACATGATATTGTCATTACGACTGGTGGCGTATCGGTGGGTGATTTCGATTATCTGCCACAAATATATGAAGCATTAAATGCAGAAGTACTATTCAATAAAATAGCGATGCGACCAGGTAGTGTTACGACTGTAGCAGTTGCAAATGAAACCTATCTATTTGGATTATCTGGGAATCCATCGGCTTGCTATACTGGTTTTGAGTTATATGTTAAACCGGCAGTACTTCATATGATGGGTGCTAATGCAATATATCCTCAAGTAATACAAGCGACATTAATGGAAGATTTTAAAAAGGCGAACCCATTTACAAGATTTATACGTGCCACAGCGACGTTGAATGGAAAAGAAATGACGGTAGTACCATCAGGGTTTAATAAATCAGGCGCTGTAGTTGCGATAGCCCATAGTAATGCTATGATTATGCTTCCAGGTGGAACGAGAGGCTATAGTCAAGGACATACGGTTAACGTCATATTGACGGAATCACAAACATACGAAAAGACATGTTTTATATGATTTTACAAATTGTGGGTTATAAAAACGCTGGAAAAACGACGTTAATGTCACATACAATCCAATTTTTAAAATCACATTTGTTAACAGTGGCAACTGTTAAACATCACGGATTTAACCAATTAGTTAATCAAGAAGCGGATATCACATTACAAAATGATCAAGTTGACCATATGAAACATTTTAATGCAGGCGCTGATCAAAGTATTGTACAAGGTAAGTCTTATCAACAGTCGGTAACAAGAAAAGAAAATCAAAGTCTTGAGGAAATTATCAGCGAATCTGTTACAATAGATTGTGACGTGATACTCGTAGAAGGCTTTAAATCTGCACGATTCGATAAAGTAGTTGTTTATCAAGATGAGAAAGAACGTCAAAGTCTAAGCCATTTAACGAATGTAAAATACTATGTGAATTTGGCCGAAACAGATGCATTGACTCTTTATAATCAATGGCTATTTCATTATTTTAAAATAGAAGGAATGCATTAAATGAAGCAATTCGAAGTGAAGTGTGACCCGATACAAACTGAGCCATATAGAGATTATGTCTTGGATGAAAATCAAGGCGCGGTAGTTGTTTTTACAGGTCATGTAAGAGAGTGGACGAAAGGTGTTAAAACAGAATACTTAGAATATGAAGCATATATTCCTATGGCTGAGAAGAAGCTCGCTCAAATTGGAGACGAAATATCACAGAAATGGCCTGGAACAAAAACAGCAATTGTTCATAGAATTGGACCACTGAATATATCTGATATTGCTGTACTTATCAGTGTATCCTCGCCACATCGAAAGGATGCATATCGCGCAAATGAATATGCCATCGAACGAATCAAAGCAATTGTGCCTATATGGAAAAAGGAAATATGGGAAGATGGCGCTCAATGGCAAGGGCATCAGTATGGGAATCACAATGATGCAGTTGAGGGGGAATAGTAATTATGAAAATACTATACTTTGCAGAATTAAAAGAAATTTTAGCTAAACAGACTGAAACAATTGATTTAAGTTATGATATTACGGTAGATGATTTTACTAAAGATTTATTTGAACGTTATCCTCAAATCAAGGATAAGCAATTTCAAATTGCAGTAAATGAAGAATTCGTCAAAAGTGATGACATCGTACATCAAGATGATACAGTGGCATTAATTCCACCAGTTAGCGGAGGGTAAAAAAACATGAAAGCAATTATACTTGCCGGAGGACAATCAGAAAGATTCGGCGAACCAAAGGCTTTTGCTCAAATAAATGCGCAACCATTTTATAAGCGTATTATTGACGTTTTAGAGGGTACAAATATGTTTAATCAAGTTATTATCAGTACAAATGAGACATTAGCATCTCAATTTGATCATTCTGATATTATTATTGATGAAGATCAAAATAAGGATAAAGGTCCTTTGGCAGGTATTCAGTCAGTCATTCAGCATTATGAAAGTGAGGAACTGTTCTTTGTTGTGTCGGTTGATACACCTATGATTTCTCAAAAAGCTGTGAGTAAACTATATCAATTCATGGTAGAACACCTTATAGAAGACCAATTAGATATCGCTGGGTTTAAGGAAAAGGGCAGACCCATACCGACTATTGCTTTTTATAGTCCGCACACATTGCCATATATTGATGATGCATTAAATTCAAACGATTATAGTTTGAAAAGTGTTTATAATAAAGTGAAAAGTGATTGGTTAGATGTAAATTTAATTGAATCACCAGATTATTGGTACAAAAATATTAATTATCAACAAGATTTGGACTCTTTACAACAAGATATATTAAATAGATAAGGGGACCTAATGTTATGGTAGAGCAAATAACTGATAAACTTGGACGTCCGATTCGTGATTTAAGACTGTCAGTTACAGATCGTTGCAATTTCCGTTGTGATTATTGCATGCCGAAAGAAATATTTGGTGATGGCTTTGTATTCTTACCTAAAGATGAGTTGCTTACCTTTGATGAAATGGTACGTATTGCACAGGTATACACGCAATTAGGCGTGAAAAAAATAAGAATTACAGGTGGGGAACCATTACTAAGACGTGATTTAGATAAATTGATATACCAGTTAAATCAATTAGAAGGTGTAGAAGATATTGGTTTAACGACAAATGGTTTATTATTAAAAAAACACGGTCAAAAATTATACGATGCTGGCTTGAGACGTATCAATGTCAGCCTAGATGCAATAGACGATGCTGTGTTCCAAGCCATAAACAATAGAAATATTAAGGCTTCTACGATTTTACAACAAATTGATTATGCAGTTGCTATAGGATTTCAAGTGAAAGTAAATGTAGTGGTACAAAAAGGTGTAAATGATGACCAGATTGTACCTATGGTGCAATACTTTAAAGATAAAGATGTACAAATTCGATTTATTGAATTTATGGACGTTGGTAATGATAATGGTTGGGACTTTAGTAAAGTTGTGTCAAAAGACGAAATGCTTGAAATGATAGAGCAGAATTTTGATATTGAGCCAGTGGCACCGAAATATTATGGTGAAGTTGCAAAATATTATCAGCATAAAGATAATAAAGCACAATTTGGTTTGATAACAAGTGTTTCTCAGTCATTCTGTTCTACTTGTACACGTGCACGTCTTTCATCAGATGGTAAGTTTTATGGATGTTTATTTAGTACTGTAGATGGATTTAATGTTAAGTCATTTATGCGCAATGGCGCAACTGATAATGAATTATTCGAACAATTTAAAGCATTATGGAATATCAGAGATGACCGCTATTCTGATGAACGAACTGAACAAACAGTTGCAAATAGAAAACGTAAAAAAATAAACATGAATTATATAGGTGGATAATAAAAAATGAAATGAGTCTGGGACAAAATAGATGTCTCAGATTTTTTTTCATTTAGGCAGTAGATGACTGAATTGAAAATGGAAAGATGCCTAATTTTAATTGCCTTTTTAATAAATTTCAAGGTCAAAATGATAGGATGCTTAACCTTTAATGATATTTAATTTCGCAAAATATAAAATAGATAAAATTTGTTAATATATGTCTAAAGATATTGAGTAATACAAATTTTTTTAAGATGTTCATTTGAGATTATATAAATTATATTCAATTGAAGATAATATTTATCTGTTTCAATAAAAATAATAGATTAAATGAAGAAAGTGTTATATAATACTTTTGAAGCTTATTCATTAAATAAAGCCATAGAACACAACGAGAGTAGTCAATAAGGAGGCCATTTTTTATGGAAAGTAAAGTATCATATTTTATAAATTCTGAAAGAGCATTAAGTCAATTAAAACATTGGTTAAAATCTGTACATCGCTTATCAATAGAAGAATTTGTCATATTGTATAAAGTGTATGAAGCAAAGAAAATGAGCGGTAAAGAGTTAAGAGATACCTTGCATTTTGAAATGCTTTGGGATACGAGTAAAATTGACGTTATTATTAGAAAAATTTATAAAAAAGAGCTCATTTCTAAAGTGCGTTCAGAAACGGATGAAAGACAAGTTTTTTATTATTATAATGATATACAGAGTAAATTATTAGATGATATTATCAATGAAATTGAAAAAATTCAAATAGCACAATAGTGTGATATACATAAATTAAAACAATCAGATAGGATTACAATCAAATATCCATAAAAGTTCTGTGGGTTTATATTCGATAAGGAATGGCTAGGAGTGGATTACCTTAACTGATCCAGAAAATCTACTAACTTAATATCGTAGGGAAATATACTTTATAGTTATTTACTGTCGAACTAAAAAGAGTCTGAGACATCAAGCGGTGTCTCAGACTCTAATTTTTTAATTAAAATGAACTTAAATTTTTAACTTTTCTGCCGTGTACAAAGTAGTAAATGATCCCTGTGATTAAAACGATGATTGCCATTATTGCATAAAGTTGTGCGTAGCTCACAGCTGATGTAAAGAACCCTAATACATAAGGTCCAAATCCTAAACCTAAATCAAGACCAATAAAGTAAGTAGAAGTCGCAATACCATATTTAGCCGGCGGTGAGACTTTAATCGCAATGGCTTGCATACAAGATGAAATATTGCCGTAACCAGCACCTAAGCATAAACCAGCAATTATGAGTAACCAACCATTGTTTGTAATACTTAAAGTAAGGAAAGTAATGATTAAGAATATGAATGCTGGATAAGCTACTACATTTTCGTTTTTTTGATCCATTAATCGACCAGCAACTGGGCGTGTAATAAGTGAAGCAATTGCATAGAATATAAAGAAGTAACTTGATATTGTTACAAGATTAATTTCTTGGGCAAAAAATTGAAGAAATGTAAGAATTGATGAATAGGTTAAACCGGAAATCAACATGATAATTGCAACGGGTACAGCCTCTTTTGCAATATAATTGTGAATATTGAATTTTTTAGATTGAGTCGTTTGCTTTTTAGACTCTGTGTTACTTTCTACTTCAAATTGTAATTTAACAAAGAAAGAAATAATAAAGCTGATAATGCCACAGAGTAAGCAGATTGTGAATAATAATTTAATAGGGAAGCTATTGATTAGTAATAAACCGAAGAATGGTCCGATTGCTGCACCTATGACCAAACTTAAGGAGAATAAGCTAATGCCTTCACTCTTTCTGTCATTTGGTGTGACATAAGCTGCAATTGTTCCTGTAGCAGTTGTAGTAATACCTGTAGCAATACCATTAAAGAGTCTAGTTACCATTAAGAAAGCTAAAGAACCTTCTATAAAATAAAATAATTGTGTAACTAATAAAAAGCCTAAACCAATGAGTAATATACGTTTAGGACCAATTTTATTAACATATTTACCAGTCGTAAATCTACCTATTAATGAGCCGATAATAAATAGCCCTGTAACTAGTCCAGCAACACTATCTGAGGCGTGGTACTCTGATTTTGTATAACTAGCAATAATAACAATCAGTAGATACATACATAGATTAATTAAAAAATTAGTAAAAAAGTTAATGTTAAAACTTTTTGTCCAAATCGGTGATTTCAGAGAAGTGGATTGATTCATTTGACTATTCCTCCATATTGATAATTTGTTCATGGATCTTTTGAATGACTTGTATTGCATAGTTAAGTTCATCATCTGATAAACCAGTATTTTCAATAATTTTATCCTGTACATCACATATACGTGTATTGATTGCACCATAAAGTTGCTGTCCTTTTTCAGAAAAAGATAATAATTTTTCTCTTTTATCTTCTCCAAGTTCAATCGTAAGTAATGATTTATCAGAAAGTACTTTTAAAATCTTTCTTGTAGTTGGTTTTTCAATTGCTCGACGCTTTGAAATTTGAACGAGTGTCGTTGGTGCGTTTTGAGCAATATCTTTTAATACCAACCATTGTGCGGGATAAACATCAAATTCCTCAAATACCGGTTGGAAAAATTTAGTGTAGGGTCTATAAATAGCTGTTAGATGATTGAATATACTTTGTGAGTCCATAAGATCCTCCTTAATAGTTAGCTAGGCTAACCTATTTAACAACAAACAATATTGTAAACCTTTTTGTAGGATAAAGCAATAGTATTTTATTTTTAAAATCAAGTTATAACCTGTTTGATGTTAAAAAGACTTAAGCGAACATAAAAAATCATGCATTGATAATAAATGAAGAAATAGTGATTGAAATGAGGGCAAGCTGGTGGGAATTTCAGAAAATTTGTCATTTCTCACATTTGTAATTGAGTCAATGTATAAATAGTTGAGGAAAAGTGACAATAAGCGCCGACATTTGGTGAGTTTAATATGAAAGAAAGTTGTATGGATGTGTTATGAGAAGTAAAGTCGTATGCAATTTGTTATGATGAAGCTAAAGGAAGCTTAGGGGAGAGAAATTAATGCAATATTTGAAATTAGATCATATTATCCATTATATTCATCAGTTAGAGAACTTTAAATTTCCAGGTCATTTATTAACTTTGAACCAAGGTGGACAACATGAGCGTTTTGGTACATTTAATAGATTAGCTTATTTAGAAAATGCTTACGTAGAATTGTTGGATGTTTATAAACCGGAAGTTTTGCAAAAAATAGTGAAATCGGATGAAGGGCGTGTATCATTCCCATCTAAAATTGTGCAAGACCAATATAGTCAAGGAATGAAGACATTAGCTTTAAGTACGGCTGACATCAATCAACTTAAGGAAGATTTAGAAGAAAAAGGTATAGATGTTATCGGTCCGGTTGAAATGCACAGAGAAAACATTAAAGGTGATAAAACATCCTGGAAATTATTATATATTGCAGATCCAGACTATAGAGTGAAGCCACCGTTCTTTATACAGTGGGATGAGAACGAGCAAAAAAGGAATGAAAAATTAGAAGCACTTCGCCAAAAAGAATTTATGATTAAATCCATTAATTTGCATAGTACCGAACGCGCACATACTGTGAAAAAATGGCAACATTGGTTTGATATGGACATAGTTAGTGAAGATGAGAAAGTCACAATACTTAAATTAAAACATGATGATTTGATATTTAAAATAAGTGATGGTCCTAACTCAGGATATAAATCAATAACAATTAAAGATAGTAAAACGACTTCTCCATATACTTTAATTATAAGAGGGTTAAGTTATATATTTGAGGCAGATTAATAAATGTAAATATAAGCACTATGAGCGATAATGAATATGTGTATCAATGAAATAATAAGTGTTAAAATAGTTAAATAAGTGGAAAACTTATTAGTACGCAATAACAGTAAGTAAATAGATATAACAAAAGTTAATGCTGCTAAAATAATTCTTAGACTTAAATATGAAATTGTCAGTGGTTCAATAAAAGCTTGAATAACGAAAACTAAATTAATAATTAAAAACAATCCAATAATAATACTACGCATAGTTACACCTCATTTCTAAATTTATTATAGTATATCAAATGAGTGAATTCTATGTGAAAGTTTGCTAAAAGCATTGTATAATACCAAAGTATTGAATTGATAAAGGAGACATCAGTTTTTATGGAAAAAATGAATATTACAGATCAAGCACATGATGCATTTGTTAAAGCACACCCACAAGGTGACTTATTACAATTAACGCAGTGGGCAGAAACTAAAACATTAACTGGATGGTACTCAAGACGTATCGCAGTTGGAGAAGACGATGAAATTGTAGGGGTAGCACAACTACTATTTAAAAAAGTACCTAAACTACCTTATACACTGTGCTATATTTCAAGAGGATTTGTAACAGATTATAGTAACAAGTTGGCATTAGAAACTTTACTTGAAGCTGCAATGCAAATTGCCAAAGAAGAAAAAGCATATGCTATTAAAATTGATCCAGATGTTGAAGTAGATAAAGGTGCAGACGCTTTGTCTAATTTAAGAGCGCTTGGGTTTAAACATAAAGGGTTTAAAGAGGGCTTATCTAAAGATTATATTCAACCAAGAATGACTATGATTACACCAATAGAAAAAACGGATGAAGCATTAATTCAAAGTTTTGAACGTAGAAATCGTTCAAAAGTGAGATTAGCTTTAAAACGTGGTACTACAGTTGAACGTTCAAATAGAGAAGGTTTGAAAACATTTGCTAATTTAATGCAAATAACAGGCGAAAGAGATGGTTTTTTAACTAGAGATATTAGTTATTTTGAAAATATATATGATGCATTACACCCTGATGGGGATGCTGAGTTGTTTTTAGTGAAGTTAGAACCTAAACCTGTTTTAGAAGATCTAAGACAAGAATTGCATGAACTAGAAGTTGAAAAAGCAAAACTTGCAGATAAAAAGCAGGATAAGAAGACACTTAATAAAATAAATGATGCTGATAATAAAATAACCAAAACTCAAGAACTCATTGATGAAATGGTTACTTTAGAATCAACGCATCCAGAAGGCATTTATTTATCAGGTGCTTTATTAATGTTTGCTGGTAAAAAATCTTACTACTTATATGGGGCTTCATCAAATGAGTATCGTAACTTCTTACCAAACCACCATATGCAATTTGCTATGATGCAATATGCAAGAGAACATGGTGCAACGTCATACGACTTTGGTGGAACTGATAATAATCCTGATAAAGATTCAGACCATTATGGTTTATGGACATTTAAAAAAGTTTGGGGCACATATTTAAGTGAAAAAATTGGTGAATTCGACTATGTGTTAAATGCACCTTTATATCAAATTATCGAGAATATTAAACCAAAACTTACAAAAGCCAAAATTAAACTGTCTCGAAAATTAAAAAAATAAAGCATTTCAGAATAAATAGACGCGTGCTATATAGAGCTAGAATACATTGATTCAACTTTATAGCACGCATTTTTTATGATTGCCATGGAATAATGATACGTATAGTGATGTTGAAATTTAAAAGTTCAACTAAATGTCACAGGACAAATTGTCTATAATTAATAAACTACATATTTTCAGGACCATACTTGTGGTAAATTAGAACTGTTAAAGGGATATGTGAGAGGAGAAAAACACATGATAAAAAAATTATTGCAGTTTTCATTAGGAAATAAATTTGCAATATTTTTAATGGTTTTGTTAGTTATATTGGGCGGTGTTTATGCCAGTAGCAAAATGAAATTAGAATTATTACCTGACGTTGAGCCACCAATGATTACCGTACAAACCTCCATGCCAGGTGCTACACCAGAAACAGTAAAAGAAGATGTAAGTGATAAGATTGATGATCAAATTAGATCGATGGCAGGTGTTAAGAATGTTAATGCTCAATCTATACAGAATGCATCAATGGTTACGGTTGAATATAATGAAGGTACTAATTTAGATAAAGCAGAGAACGACCTCAAAAAAGAGTTAGATAAAATAAAATTTGGGGAGAATGTTGAAGAGCCGGAGTTAACAAGAAGCTCTATAGATGCTTTTCCAATAGTTGCTTATTCATTTACTACCAATGATAATGATTTAAAAGATACAACACGAAAAATTAATAATCAGTTATTACCAAAACTTCAAACAATTGATGGGGTCCAAAATGCGCAACTTAATGGGCAGACGTCACGAGAAGTATCAATAAAATTTGACCAAGATAAATTAGAAGCAAGTGGGTTAACTAAAGAGCGTGTTCAACAGTATTTGAAAAGTGCTACAAGTGAAACACCACTAGGCCTATTTCAATTTAATGATACTGAGAAATCTGTCGTTATTGATGGTCAATTTACATCCGTTAAAGCACTTGAAAATTTAGACATTCCGTTATCTGCAGCAGCAGGAGATAGTCAATCTCAAGGTGATGACGGAGCGTCAAGTCAAGGTGCTGAGCAACAAGCTTCTGCTTCCCAATCTGCAACTACAGCATCGAGTAGCCAATCAAGTGATTCTGAAGTACCATCCGTAAAATTAAAAGAAATTGCACAAGTATCTGCAGGCGATGAGCGGGCATCTATATCTAAAACAAACGGTAAAGATGCAGTTAATGTTCAAATTACAAAAGCACAAGATGCAAACACTGTTCAAGTTGCCAAAGATACAAAAAAAGAAATTGATCAATTTATAAAAGACAATCCGAAAATGGTTGCTACAAAAGTGATGGATACAGCAAAACCAATAGAAGATGCATTGTATACAATGATTGAGAAAGCTGCACTAGGTACCATTGTAGCGATTATCGTAATTCTATTATTTTTAAGAAATATCAGAACGACTGCCATTTCAATTGTATCTATACCCATGTCCATTTTAATTGTAATGGTTGCGTTGAAATTATCAGATGTTTCATTGAATATTTTAACGTTAGGAGCATTAACTGTTGCGATAGGTCGTGTTATTGATGATTCTATCGTTGTTGTTGAAAATATTTACCGACGATTATCTGATAAATCAGAAGCACTTAAAGGTGATCAACTCATTGTAAGTGCTACAAGCGAAGTATTTAAACCAATCATGTCATCGACGATTGTTACAATTGTCGTGTTCTTGCCATTAGCTTTTGTAAGTGGCTCTGTAGGAGAAATGTTTAGACCATTTGCACTGGCAATCGCATTTAGTTTACTAGCTTCATTACTTGTATCTATTACGATTGTTCCTGCATTAAGTGCTACTTTCTTTAAAAAAGGTGTAATACAGCATAAACAGGAAACATCGTTAGGATTTATCGGTAGAAAGTATAAATCCGTTTTGAACTGGTCATTAAATCATAAATGGATAGTCATTATTATCAGTACAATTATATTAATTGCAAGTATTGGACTTGGGGCTGCTAAACTAGGAACTAGCTTTATTTCTACGGGTGAAGATAAATATATGGCATTAACTTATACGCCTAAACCTGGAGAAACGCAAAAAGGGGTATTAGACCATGCAGAGCAAGTACAAAAATATCTGAATAGTAAAGATAAAGTGCGTACAGTTCAATACTCAGTTGGCGGTCCAACACCTAATGATCCAACTGGTAACTCTAATAGTATGGCGATTATGGTTGAGTACGATTCGAACACACCTCATTTTGATGAAGAACCCGATAAGGTGTTACAGCATATTGAAACATACAAACATCCTGGTGAGTGGTCAAATCAAGATATGGGTACTGGTGGCAGTAATAATGCTTTAGAAATTACTGTTAGTGGTCCATCATTAGAATCAATTAAAGGTTCAGTGAAGAAAGTTGAAGATGAAATAAAAGATGTCAGTGGGACTGCAAATGTTAAATCAGATTTAACACAAACCTATGATCAATATAATATTAAAATAGATCAGAATAAGGCAGCAAGTTATGGATTATCTGCTTCACAGTTAGCAATGACCTTGAATCAGAATACGCCTGAGGAAAGTGTGACAACTGTTAAAGAAAAAGGGAAGTCCATAGATGTTAAAATTAAGGAAGATAAGCAAACAGATTGGTCAAAAGATAAGTTAGAAAACACAGAGTTGCAATCTCCTACAGGTCAGTCTGTGGAATTAAGTGATATTGCTGAGTTAGAAGAATCGACAACGCCAAACAAAATTGAAACGAAGGCTGGAGATGAAATCGCAACCGTTTCAGCTAAAATTACAAATGATGACGTAGGTGGTACATCACAGAAAATAATGTCGAAAGTAAATCATATCGATACACCAAGCAATGTAAAAGTTAACGTTGGTGGTGCAAATGAAGATATTAGCAATGCCATAACACAATTAGCGATGGCTATGTTAGCCGCTATTATCATTGTATATCTAGTGCTTGTATTGACATTTAAAGGCGCACTGGCACCTTTCACAATTCTATTTTCATTACCATATACCATTATAGGTGTAGTAGTGGCTTTAGTTATAACGGGAGAGACAATATCGGTAACAAGTATGATAGGTATGTTAATGCTGATTGGGATCGTAGTAACGAACGCGATTGTATTGATTGATAGAGTGATTAATAAGGAAAAACAAGGGCTTGAAATGAAAGCAGCGTTATTAGAAGCGGGTGGCACGCGTATCAGACCAATTTTAATGACGGCACTTGCAACAATCGGTGCTCTAGCCCCAATGCTATTTGGTGAAGATAGTTCAATCATTATTTCAAAAGGTATGGCTGCAACGGTTGTAGGTGGATTAATTTCATCTACATTGCTAACATTGATTGTTGTTCCGGTTATATATGAAATATTGTTTACCCTTAAACGTAAAATAGTGAATCGACAAAAACATAATAAATAAAAAATAAGGGAATGGGACAGAAATCAAATTTTTAAATAGAGATTTCGTAGTCCCACGTATGCAATCAAGGCAAGGATGACTAGGATTGAAATGTTTACCTGAGCTAAAGCTCATGCATAAGTCTCACTAGCATTTTTATGTGACATACCTCATATATTTTTGCATAAGAACTACTTTTTCAATTTATGAAAATGAGTAGTTCTTTAAATCAGTGATACTTTACATTTTCAATTCAGTCATTTACTGCCTAAACGAAAAAGAGTCTGAGACAACTAATTTATGTCCCAGACTCTTTTAATTAAACAGCGTATAGCTAAAATATTTTTGAGTATCAGAATTACCAATTAATATAAAACTAATGTTAAAATAGCATAGATTATAAATAATATAATACTGATGATATTTAAGATTTGAACCGCTTTTGGGTCTTTCTTACTATGTTTGAAAGCAGTGATTTCAACATTACCAACTAATAATAATAATATGATGAAAACCCACCAATTAATTGCAGGGAATGATAATGTCGTAATTGCAACAACAAATAATAAGAGCAAGGCCATTATAATACGCAAAATACGCGTGATAATCGTATCCATTCTAAATATGCTTATGTAACACACGATTAGATAGAGTACTGGTAAAAAGATAAGATAGAGTAGCATATTGTTACATCCTTTCTATGTTCGCCTTTAATCTTAGCATGTAAAAAAAATATTTACTAGGATGTTATTTATGTTCTTTTTGACTAATTTCTGAACGTACAGATGCAATTTCTTTTTCTATTTCTTCAAGTTGCTTTACTAAAGGGTCGACTTGTTGATTAACAGATTCTCTTTTTTCTAAGTCACCTTGTAATCGAACATAATCATATTTTAGTTCAGCTAATTTTTCATTCAAATCCATTATCGCACACTCCTTTGCGGGTAGAAAACGCCTACACCAGTTTGAATTGAATTATAACATGAAATTGAAAGCTTCTAAAATAACCAATTTATATGTTAAGGTATGAAAATAGAATGAAAACGAAATAACTTAGTGAAAGAAGGATTATTGTGACACAACAATTTATCATAATTATTTTACTCATTGCATTAGGTTATACGCTTAAAAGAATCAATTACTTTAAAGCAAATGATAGCCAGGTACTGTCGACATTAGTATTAAATGTCACGTTGCCTTCTTTAGTTATCGTGAATTTGAATGAAGCTAAATTGGATGTCTCGTTATCTATTTTACCTATTATGATGATTTTATATGGTGTCATTACAAAAGTAATAATTGTATGGTTCTTTATAAAATATGATAATCAAATTCGTGGTGCAACAGGTATGATGATGGCTTCTTTAAATATTGGCTTATTTGCTTACCCTCTGGTTGAGGCGATTTGGCCAGAAACTGGTATGATTTATTTTGGTATGGCCGATATTGGTGGCGCAATCATTATGTTTGGTGTGACTTATTTTGTAGGAAGCTATTTTAGCAGTGGTGGAGACAGTTTTGATTTTAAATATTTAGGAAAAAATTTATTGAAGTCTGTACCACTTATGACATATATTATTATGTTTATTTTAAATATGATGAATATTCATTTTCCAGACCCAGTCATTGATTTCTTTTCTGTATTATCAGGTGCAAATATGCCATTATCAATGATACTTCTAGGGTTAATGTTGAATTTTAGTATAGATAAACGCTTTTTACCAATTGCTATTAAGTATTTAGTAGCGCATTATGGTCTTGGTATCATTGCTGGCTTACTTGTTCACTTTTTCTTGCCAGTGAATGATGAAATGATAAAGACTACATTACAAGTAGCATGGCTCTTACCAGTAGGTGTAGCGATTATACCTTATTCAATTCAGTTTAAATATAAAACATTGCCTCTAGTAGGGATGGTTACTAATTTAACAATCGTGATTAGTATTATTATCTTGTATATTTATCAGATGTTGTTTGTTTAAAGTGCTCTAAAATTTAATAATAAAAAGAAACATGATCAATATAAAACGATTATTGGTCATGTTTTGTTTCTTAATAAGTATTAATTTATGCAATTAATATATAGATAAATAAAAAGACAGAAAGCGCGTGATAGCATTCGCTTTCTGTCTTTTGTTGATAGCAATGAGATTAGCCTTTACCACCCATAAATGCAGGATAGTTTGTCATACCACCATCAACATATATTGTTGTACCGTGAATATAGTCTGCTAAATCTGAAGCAAGGAATCTTGCAACATTAGCCACTTGTTGTGCGTCGCCTATAACTTTGGCTGGAATCATTTCAAGTGTTTCTGCACGCGTTTGCGGATCTGAGAATTTTTCTTTTGTATGTTCTGTTACGATAGCACCAGGAGATATATTGTTAATGCGAATGCCATACTGTGCATATTCCATTGACATTGTTTCCATCATTAATTTTAAACCGCCTTTACTTGCAGCATAATTCACATAGTTTGGCCATGGAATTTTATCGTGAACACTTGATGTATTAATGATAATACCTGGTTTATCTTCTTTTAAAAATTGATTAACAGCGGCCTTAGCACCTATGAATGCACCGGTTAAATTAATATCAATGACTTTTTGCCACTCATCTAAGGGCATTTCGTGCGTAGGAATTGGTTTTTCAAAACCAGCATTGTTAATCATGATATCTAAAGTACCAAATGTATCAACTGCAATTTTGACTAATTGTTCGACGTCTGCCTCTTTAGAAACATCAGCATATGCTTTAATCGCTTTACCACCAGCGTCTTCTATTAGTTTTATAGATTCGGCAACAGCATCTAAGCTACTTTCTGAACGATAGTTAATGACAACATTTGCTTTTTCTTTACCGAATTGTTCTGCCATTGCTTTACCAATACCGCTACTACCACCTGTAATCACAACTACTTTATTTTCTAAATCTGTAAACATATATTGAAGCCTCCTTAAAAGTTATTCCTACAAAAAGGTTTAGAACAGACGTGTTGTTAATTTGGAATAGTATAATTAACGTTGAACGCTATGTCGATGTTCTAAACTTAATGATGTGTAATATATTAAATGATGCCTAACCTTTTAAATTACCTAATATAAAGGCTGCAATGATTATTAATACAATCCCAGCCCAAATACCAATCATTTGGCGTTTGTCTTTTCTTTCTCCTAGTAAGAAGATACCACCAAGTGTAGATACAATTACTAATAATTGTGAAAATGAGAAACTTGTTGCTACACCAACTTTAGGTTGTGAATAGAACATAAATAAATTACCAATTCCCCAAATGACACCTGGGATAATATTCCACATAGTACTTTTTACTGATGTCTCATGTTTAGCAGAAAGTATTAAACCGCCAATAGCCATACCTATTGATTGGAAGAAGAGGGCATTCATTCCATCTACACCAAATATTTGTGCTACGACTACATAAACAACGTAACCTACTGTAGAAATAATCAATATAGGAATTGCTTTGCCGAATTTATTGTTACCGCCTGAAGCTTCATTTTTACCTTTAATTGAAGTTAATGCGATACCAATTACTAATAACACCATAGCAACTAAACCTAATGTAACTTGAATTCCTGTACTCCATTCTCCAAGAAAAATAGCACTGAATAATGTCGTACCAACTAATTGTAAACCAGTAGAGATTGGCATCGTTTTTGAAACACCAATTAGACTAATTGATTTAAGTTGATAACCCTGACCAAGCGCCCAAAATGCACCTGAGATTAAACCAACAATAATGACGGCGAGGTCATCAAATTTTGCATTACCTGTAAGTAGTAAAATAATTCCGATAATTAATGTACCTAATGTTGTCCCTCTAATTTGATTATATGGGCCACCACCAACAAGCACGTTAATTAAAACAACACTACCCCAGAATAATGCAGGCAATAACGCAATTAACAAATCCATATATATACTCACTCTTTCTATTATATTGTCCCTCGAGAATAACCATCTTTGGTTGTTCCTGAACTTCTAGTTTAAAACAAAATATTACGTTAGTAAAAAATATTAAATTAAAAAGAACGATTTCTTTGTTTATTATGTTTTAAACATACATTTTATTTGTGTATTAACGAACTTGTTTTGCTTGCTTCTTAATTAAAAATCAGCCAATATGTGCAGCAACGTATTTGAATTTTTTATATTCATAATTGATGTTGAAGCCTAATTCATGAAATCGTTCCACGAGTGTATTATTTTTACTGCGAATTTTGAAATAAATCTTATCAACATCATAATTTGAAAATGTATATTGAAGCGCGTAAGATAATAAATCAAAAGCAATACCCATAAATCTATAGTCAGTGTGTGAAGAAAAATATTTGATTTCAGCTTTTTTCGTATTTTCAAAAACTTGTAAATAAAGATAACCTTTTAATAAGCCTTCAGACATAAATATAAATAATTTATTGTGACTATCTAACGATTCAATGATTTCTTCTGCAGTCATCACATTGTGTTTAAAGGTATCATGGTGTAACTTCTCGAATAGTCGAGAATAAGCAGGTTGGTAGGTGGTAATGTTTTGAGCATGATCAATTTTGCCTATATCTTGTGTAGATATGAGATGATAATCCGTAAAATTATAGGAAGCTTCAATTTCTTTCATAAAAGGCATGTAATCTTGTTCCGTTTCCTCGAATGAAAAATTAAAATTCGCAGTCTCCGGTTTGCTTTGAACCAAAGCTTCAAATAAAGTTTTAAAATTTTCTTCAGTGAGTGAAAGTGATTTCCTGACAAAAGGACCGAGCACTTTATATTTATTTTCTTCATATTTAAATGCAAGCATGAGCATTTCAATTTGTGCTTGGTCATCAACTTGTGCAAATACGCCTGGATCCTCTAAGGATTGTCTAATCGTTGCTTCAACATCATCGTGTGCTTGTGGCAGCTTGTATAAGTACGATGTGTAATGGTAATCGGCTTCATTTATAAACTTTACAATTTGATCATAGTTATTTAATTGAACAATTTTCATAACAATACCTCCGTATAATGATCTATTAAGTTAATTATAAGAACTTTTCGATGTAAATGGAAGTTTTGATGTGCTACATACATGTTACAATAAATATAATACTGAATTTGAAAGGGCGAAATTATGAAATCACTGATTATAGCTGAAAAACCTTCAGTTGGTAGAGACATTGCCAATACGCTAAACATTAATGAAAAACGTAATGGATATTTTGAAAATAATAAATATATTGTTGCATGGGCATTAGGGCATTTAGTAACAAATGCGACACCAGAACAATATGATGCAAGTTATAAAGAATGGAAATTGAATGATTTACCGATTATACCCAATAAAATGAAAACAATTGTGATAAGTAAAACGAGAAAACAATTTTCGACAGTGCAATCATTAATTAATAATAATAAAGTAAAAGATATTATTATTGCGACAGATGCAGGACGAGAAGGAGAACTGGTTGCTCGTTTGATATTGGATAAAGCGCATAATAAAAAACCGATCAAGCGTTTATGGATTAGTTCTGTAACCAATAAAGCAATCAAAGAAGGTTTCAATAAACTGCAAGATGGACGTAAGTTTAATAATCTATATCATGCTGCCTTAGCACGAAGTGAAGCAGATTGGATAGTTGGTATTAATGCTACACGTGCACTGACTACAAAATATGATGCACAACTCTCATTGGGTCGTGTACAGACTCCGACCATACAATTAGTTCAAATGAGACAAAATGAAATCAATCACTTTAAACCTCAGACCTATTATACAATGAAACTCAATGCGGCTGGTTTAACTTTCCATTGTACTAAGCCACAGTCGCATCCTGATAAAACTGTTTTGGAAAGTATAAAAAAAGCAATCGATGGGCAATCCGGGCACATTGCATCGATTAGCAAGACACATAAAAAAGCATATCCACAACAATTATATAATTTAACGGATTTACAACAAGATGCTTATAAACGATTTCATCTTGGACCAAAAGAAACTTTGAATACCTTGCAAACGTTGTATGAACGTCATAAGTTAGTAACTTACCCACGTACTGATTCTAACTATTTAACAGATGATATGGTTGATACGCTTAAAGATAGATTGAAAGCGATTATGGCCACTTCATTAAAAGATATGGCTAAAGCACAAATGTCACAAACATTTTCATCAAAACAAAGATTTGTTAATAATAATAAAGTATCTGATCACCATGCAATTATTCCCACAGAAGTGCGTCCAGATATCAATCAACTTAGCCAAAGGGAATCTAAAATTTATATGATGATTGCTCAGAGATATTTAGAAAACCTAATGCCACCACATGAATACGAAGCGATCGCCATTGAACTCAAAGTAGGGCAGCATACATTTACTTTTAAGGACAAAGTAACTACTAAATTAGGGTTTAAAGCAATTTATGAAAATAAAGAAAGTATAAATACTCAGATAGATCAGTTACAGAAGGGTACAAAGTTTAATGTAACTAAAATTCTAATAGAAGAACATGAGACAACGGCACCACCTTATTTTAATGAAGGATCACTTTTGAAAGCGATGGAAAGCCCACAAAAATTCTTTGATTTAAGCGATAAAAAACACGATAAAACATTAAAAGATACTGGCGGTATAGGTACGGTTGCAACGAGAGCGGATATCATAGAAAAGCTATTTAATATGAACGCTATTGAAGCTCGTGATGGTAAAATAAAAGTTACGTCAAAAGGGAAACAAATATTGGAATTAGCGCCACAAAAACTCACTTCTCCATTATTAACAGCAGAATGGGAAGAAAAACTTCTACTCATAGAACAAGGGAAATATAATGCGAGCCAATTCATCTCTGAAATGAAAGCTTTTACAAATCAGGTAGTCAATGAGATTAAAGAAAGTGAACAAAATTATAAACATGACAACCTAACAACGACTGAATGTCCTACGTGCGGCAAATTTATGATTAAAGTCAAGACGAAAAACGGCCAAATGTTAGTGTGTCAGGATCCACAGTGTAAAACTAAAAAAAATGTACAACGTAAAACAAACGCACGTTGTCCAAACTGTCATAAAAAAATGACGCTGTTTGGTCGAGGCAAAGACGCAGTATATCGTTGTGTTTGTGGACATACTGAAACACAAGCTCAAATGGATAAACGACACAAAAATAAAAAATCAGATAAAGTAAATAAAAAAGATCTGAAAAAATATATGAATAATGATGAAGGTATTGAAAATAACCCGTTTCAAGATGCTTTGAAGGGTTTAAAGTTCTAAATAATTCGAACAAATAGTTAAAAATTTTAAGTAAGGTTCGTGTTTGCTATTGTAAAATAGTTCGTTTGGTATTAAAATATGTAAGTATTTTAAAAAAAGGAGAACTAACCGTGAAAAAGTACTTCAAGTTTGATAAACACGAAACAAACTATAAGAAAGAGATACTTGGCGGGCTTACAACATTCTTGTCGATGGCTTATATTTTAGCTGTTAACCCTCAAGTACTTAGTTTAGCCGGCGTCGATGGTGTTTCTGAAAATATGAAAATGGACCAAGGCGCAATATTTGTAGCTACAGCATTAGCGGCGTTTGTAGGCTCGTTATTTATGGGATTAATAGCAAGGTATCCGATTGCATTAGCACCTGGTATGGGATTAAATGCATTTTTCGCATTTACTGTTGTTTTAACAATGGGTATACCATGGCAAGTCGGACTTACAGGCGTATTATTTTCAGGATTAGTTTTCGCAGTGTTAACGATGACGGGGCTTCGAGAGGTCATCATCAATGCCATACCTTATCAAATGAAAATGGCTGTCTCGGCTGGGATTGGATTATTTATTACCTTTGTCGGCTTACAAAGTTCAGGTATAATTGTTAAAAATGATTCTACACTAGTTACATTAGGACATATCACAGACGGACCTGTATTACTTACTATTTTCGGTATCGTTGTGACAGTAATACTTTATGCTATTAGAGTACCTGGCGCGATTTTTATAGGAATGGTTTTAACATCTATCGTAGGTATGTTCACAGGGCTGATACATACACCTAGTGGTATCGTTGGACAAGTACCTAGTATTGAACCGACGTTTGGCGCTGCGTTTGAAGCATTTAAGGATCCTAGTCAATTATTAACGGTTCAATTTTTAATCGTTATATTAACTTTCCTATTCATTGATTTCTTTGATACAGCTGGTACACTCGTTGCTGTGGCAACTCAAGCTGGGATTATGAAAAATAATAAATTACCACGAGCAGGACGTGCGTTGTTCTCTGACTCACTAGCAACAATCGTTGGTGCAATCTTTGGTACAACTACGACGACTTCATACATTGAATCAAGCTCAGGTGTGGCAGTAGGTGCAAGAACCGGCTTTGCGAGTGTGGTTACAGGTTTCTGCTTCTTGTTAGCTATTTTCTTTAGTCCATTGATGGAGGTAGTAACCAGTGCGGTGACTACGCCTGCGTTAGTAGTAGTAGGTGTCTTAATGGCAGCTAACTTTGCTGAAATTGATTGGAAAAAATTCGAAGTAGCAGTTCCAGCATTTGTAACGATTATTATGATGCCTTTATCTTATTCTATTGCAACAGGTATTGCTTGTGGATTTATCTTTTATCCAATTACAATGTTAATTTCAAAACGTCATAAAGAAGTACATCCAATAATGTATGCACTGATGATTTTATTTATATTGTACTTTATCTTTGTTCACGGATAACAAAACGAAATAAAAGCACATTGTTCTGTCATTTAGACATTGAACAATGTGCTTTTAATTTTATTATTTGAATGAAAGTATAAGTGTTTAGGAATTAGTTTTGTTCTTACATAAATAACTAAAATCGAGTTTCTTCATTATATATATTTTAAAGTTATAGTAGTTTAAGCGGATAACCAGATCAAAATGCTTAGAAGAATTTATGACACATACCGTTGGATTGCGCTAATTACATTTGAGTTGGGCAGGTATCCTACGATAATAATTAATGATCCTTACGTCGATCTTCCGTATAAATTACCTTTGCGTATTTGTTTGGTACATATAGTGGTGTAGATAATAAAATGAAAATGAAAAATAGCATTAAAAAGAATAAAATCCAATGGATAACCATACCAACAAGTGGAATGAAAGCCAAGAAAGAACCAATCACACCTAATAAAGGAATAAACATCATTGGCTTAATAGAATTTTGTTTATCTACTATTAATATAATCATCATTATAAAGTAGAGTAGCGCGTTAATAAGTAAAGGTTGCCAACCAAAACTTAAAACAATGCTTCCACCTAAGAATGGAATTCCGTAAACCAATTCACTAACTATGAGTAAGACAGATAATACTAACAATGTCATACGTATACCACGTTTCATATAATTCACCACCTAACTGTTTTTAATTATAAAGGAAAGTAAACTATTAGAATAATAATATGAAGAGAGATTAATAAAAATTTTACAAAGAACTAAAAAAAATACAAAAGAGGTTGAAGTGCGTTTCCTAATAAAGTACAATAACAAAGTATGTGTTAGACAAAAAGTTTCAAAACTTTTGCAGAAAAGCTTGATAAATCACTGTTTATCATGTATCATATCTAATGTTGGACTTTAAGAACACGCGATGAAGCGAAAGGTTACTGACACACCCGGCCGCTTTGCCATGGCGCTGTGTGAGATAGTTTTCGTGGAGAAGTCTATCACTTAAATGTAGACGATATAAGGAGGGAAAATTATGGCAAAACAAAAAATCAGAATCAGATTAAAAGCTTATGATCACAGAGTAATCGATCAATCAGCAGAAAAAATTGTTGAAACAGCGAAACGTTCTGGTGCAGATGTTTCTGGACCAATTCCGTTACCGACTGAAAGATCAGTTTATACTGTTATTCGTGCCGTGCATAAGGATAAAGATTCACGTGAGCAATTCGAACAACGTACTCATAAACGTTTAATCGATATTGTTAACCCTACACCAAAAACAGTTGATGCTCTTATGGGCTTAAACTTACCATCTGGCGTAGACATCGAAATCAAATTATAATAGAAAAAATTAGGAGGTGGACTTTCGATGACCAAAGGAATCTTAGGAAGAAAAATCGGGATGACACAAGTTTTCGGAGAAAACGGTGATTTAATCCCTGTAACAGTAGTAGAAGCAAGCCAAAACGTTGTATTACAAAAGAAATCTGAAGAGATTGATGGATATAACGCTATCCAAGTAGGCTATGAAGACAAACAAGCTTATAAAAAAGATAGCAGATCAAGCAAATATGCTAACAAACCAGCTGAAGGACATGCTAAAAAAGCAGGCACAGCACCTAAGCGCTTCATTCGTGAATTCAGAAACGTTAATGTTGATGAATACGAAGTAGGTCAAGAAGTCTCAGTTAATACATTTGAAGCTGGAGACGTAATTGATGTAACAGGCGTATCTAAAGGTAAAGGTTTCCAAGGTGCCATTAAACGTCATAATCAAGCACGTGGTCCAATGTCACATGGTTCTCATTTCCACAGAGCCCCAGGTTCTGTAGGTATGGCATCAGATGCTTCAAGAGTCTTTAAAGGACAAAAAATGCCTGGACGTATGGGCGGTAACACTGTAACAGTTCAAAACTTAGAAGTTGTACAAATTGACGCTGAAAACAATGTTATTTTAGTAAAAGGTAATGTACCTGGTCCTAAAAAAGGATTTGTAGAAATCACATCATCAATCAAAGGTAATAAATAATATACAACGAAAGGAGGAATTGCATAATGGCTAATTATGATGTATTAAAAGTAGATGGAACTAAATCAGGTTCAGTTGAACTAAGCGATGCAGTATTTGCAATCGAACCAAACAACAACGTTCTTTTTGAAGCAATTAACTTACAACGTGCTTCATTACGCCAAGGTACTCACGCTGTTAAGAACCGTTCAGCAGTACGTGGTGGTGGACGTAAACCATGGAGACAAAAAGGTACAGGACGTGCGCGTCAAGGTACAATCCGTGCTCCACAATGGCGTGGTGGTGGTATCGTATTCGGACCAACACCAAGAAGCTACTCATACAAAATGCCTAAGAAAATGCGCCGTTTAGCATTACGCTCAGCATTATCTTTCAAAGTACAAGAGAAAGGCTTAACTGTTGTTGATGCATTAAACCTAGATGCTCCAAAAACAAAAGAGTTCAAAACTGTACTTTCTAATTTAGAACAACCTAAAAAAGTATTAGTAGTAACAGAATCTGAAGATGTGAATGTTGCTTTATCAGCACGTAACATCCCTGGTGTTCAAGTAACTACAGCTCAAGGTTTAAACGTTCTAGATATCACAAGCGCTGACAGTGTAGTAATTACAGAATCAGCTGCTAAAAAAGTTGAGGAGGTGCTCGGATAATGGAAGCAAGAGACGTTCTTAAGCGCCCCGTAATCACTGAAAAATCTTCAGCTGCTATGGCTGAAGACAAATACACATTCGACGTTGATACTCGTGCTAATAAAACACAAGTTAAAATCGCTGTTGAAGAAATCTTTGATGTAAAAGTTGATAATGTAAACATCATTAACTACAAACCAAAGAAAAAACGTATGGGCCGTTACCAAGGCTATACAAACAAAAGACGCGTAGCAATCGTTAAATTAAAAGAAGGATCAATCGATCTTTTCAACTAAAAAACATTACCAATAAGGAGGTAAACGACAATGGCTCTAAAAAAATATAAGCCAATTACTAATGGTCGTCGTAATATGACTAGTTTAGATTTCGCTGAAATCACGAAAACTACACCTGAAAAGTCATTATTACAACCGCTACCGAAAAAAGCGGGACGAAATAACCAAGGTAAATTGACAGTTCGCCACCACGGTGGAGGACACAAACGTCAATACCGTGTTATTGACTTCAAACGTAATAAAGATGGGATCAATGCTAAAGTTGATTCAATACAATATGATCCAAACCGTTCAGCAAACATTGCGTTATTAGTTTATGCTGATGGTGAAAAACGCTATATCATCGCTCCAAAAAACCTAAAAGTAGGTCAAGTTCTTGAAAGCGGTGAAGAAGCAGATATTAAAGTAGGTAATGCATTACCATTACAATTCATTCCAGTAGGTACAGTAATCCATAACATCGAGTTAAAACCTGGTAAAGGTGGACAAATTGCTCGTTCAGCTGGTGCTAGTGCACAAGTACTTGGTAAAGAAGGTAAATATGTATTAATCAGATTAAGATCTGGCGAAGTACGTATGATTCTTTCAACTTGCCGTGCTACTATTGGTCAAGTTGGTAACATCCAACATGAACTTGTAAACGTTGGTAAAGCAGGACGTTCTAGATGGAAAGGCATTCGCCCAACAGTTCGTGGTTCTGTAATGAACCCTAACGATCACCCACACGGTGGTGGTGAAGGTCGTGCACCTATCGGTAGACCATCTCCAATGTCACCTTGGGGTAAACCTACGCTTGGTAAGAAAACTCGTCGTGGTAAAAAATCTTCAGACAAACTTATCGTTCGTGGACGTAAGAAAAAATAAAAATAACTTATTTGCGTGTGCGGCTTAATAGCTGCACGCACACAATAAGAAGGGAGGCGCCACTATGGCTCGTAGTATTAAAAAAGGACCTTTCGCTGACGATCATCTAAAGAAAAAAGTTGAAGCTCAAAGCGGAAGCGAGAAAAAACAAGTAATCAAAACTTGGTCACGTCGTTCAACTATTTTCCCTGATTTTATCGGACATACATTCGCTGTATATGATGGACGTAAACATGTGCCTGTATTCGTAACAGAAGATATGGTTGGTCATAAATTAGGAGAATTCGCACCAACTCGTACTTTCAAAGGACACGCTGCAGACGACAAAAAAACTAGAAGATAATTTCTAACAGGTAGAGGAGGAAATTCGAATGGAAGCAAAAGCGGTTGCTAAAACAATAAGAATCGCACCTCGTAAAGTTAGATTAGTATTAGATCTAATTAGAGGTAAGAGCGCTGGAGAAGCTATTGCAATTTTAAAATTAAAAAACAAAGCTTCATCACCAGTAGTAGAAAAATTATTAATGTCCGCTTTAGCTAATGCTGAACATAACTATGACATGAACACTGATGAATTAATAGTTAAAGAAGCTTATGCTAATGAAGGACCAACATTAAAACGTTTCCGTCCACGTGCACAAGGTCGTGCAAGTGCAATTAACAAACGTACAAGCCACATTACAATCGTCGTAAGTGACGGTAAAGAAGAAGCTAAAGAAGCTTAATATATTTTTTAAGGAGGGTACACTGTGGGTCAAAAAATTAATCCAATCGGACTTCGTGTTGGTGTAATCCGTGATTGGGAAGCTAAATGGTATGCAGAAAAAGACTTCGCATCATTATTACACGAAGATTTAAAAATCCGTAAGTATATTGATAACGCATTACAAGAAGCATCAGTTTCACACGTTGAAATTGAACGTGCTGCTAATCGTATCAACATCGCTATTCATACTGGTAAACCAGGTATGGTTATCGGTAAAGGCGGTTCAGAAATTGAAAAATTACGTAACAAATTAAACTCATTAACAAACAAAAAAGTACACATCAACGTTATCGAAATCAAAAAAGTTGATTTAGATGCTAAATTAGTTGCTGAGAATATTGCACGCCAATTAGAAAACCGTGCTTCATTCCGTCGTGTACAAAAACAAGCTATTACAAGAGCAATGAAAATTGGTGCCAAAGGTATCAAAACACAAGTTTCAGGTCGTTTAGGCGGAGCTGACATCGCTCGTGCTGAACAATATTCAGAAGGAACTGTTCCACTTCATACACTACGTGCTGACATTGGTTATGCACATGCAGAAGCTGACACTACTTACGGTAAATTAGGTGTCAAAGTATGGATTTATCGTGGAGAAGTTCTTCCTACTAAGAACACTAGTGAAGGAGGAAAATAGTAATGTTACTACCAAAACGTGTAAAATATCGTCGTCAACATCGTCCTAAAACTACTGGTCGTTCTAAAGGCGGTAACTATGTAACATTTGGTGAGTATGGTTTACAAGCAACTACAACGTCTTGGATCACATCTCGTCAAATCGAATCAGCTCGTATTGCAATGACTCGTTTCATGAAACGTGGCGGGAAAGTTTGGATTAAAATCTTCCCACATACACCTTACACTCAAAAACCTTTAGAAGTACGTATGGGTGCTGGTAAAGGTGCAGTAGAAGGTTGGATTGCAGTAGCAAAACCAGGTAGAATTTTATTTGAAATCGCAGGCGTAAACGAAGAAGTTGCGCGTGAAGCATTACGTTTAGCAAGTCACAAACTTCCAGTTAAAACTAAGTTTGTAAAACGTGAAGAATTGGGTGGTGAAACAAATGAAAGCTAAGGAAATTAGAGACTTAACCACTTCAGAAATCGAAGAACAAATCAAATCTTCAAAAGAAGAGCTTTTTAACCTACGCTTTCAGTTAGCTACAGGTCAATTAGAGGAAACTGCACGTATTCGCACAGTAAGAAAAACGATTGCACGTCTAAAAACTGTTGCTCGTGAAAGAGAAATTGAACAAGGTAAAGCGAATCAATAATTCAATTGAAAGAGGAGGTTACTAAAGTGAGCGAAAGAAATAATCGTAAAGTTTATGTAGGTAGAGTCGTTTCCGATAAAATGGATAAAACGATAACTGTACTTGTTGAAACATACAAAACACACAAGTTATATGGTAAACGAGTAAAATACTCTAAAAAATACAAAACTCATGATGAAAACAACTCAGCTAAATTAGGGGACACAGTTAAGATACAAGAGACTCGTCCTTTATCAGCAACTAAACGTTTCCGTTTGGTAGAAATTGTTGAAGAATCAGTAATTATTTAATTAAATAGTGAAGATAAAGGAGGTTTAACTCATGATCCAACAAGAAACACGATTAAAAGTAGCAGATAACTCTGGTGCGCGTGAAGTTCTTACAATTAAAGTATTAGGTGGATCTGGTCGTAAAACAGCTAACATTGGTGACGTTATCGTTGTAAGTGTTAAAAATGCTACACCAGGTGGCGTTGTCAAAAAAGGTGAAGTAGTAAAAGCTGTTGTAGTTCGTACTAAATCAGGTGTACGCCGTAACGATGGTTCATATATCAAATTTGATGAAAATGCATGTGTCATCATTCGTGACGACAAAGGCCCACGTGGTACTCGTATTTTTGGACCTGTTGCTCGTGAATTACGTGAAGGCAACTTCATGAAAATTGTATCATTAGCTCCAGAAGTACTTTAATAAAACATTTATAAATATATAAATTTAAGGAGGTGCCACACATGCATATCAAAAAAGGTGACAACGTAAAAGTTATCGCAGGTAAAGACAAAGGTAAAGAAGGTAAAGTTGTTTCAACTGAACCTAAAAAAGACCGTGTCGTTGTGGAAGGTGTCAATATAATTAAAAAGCACCAAAAACCAACTCAATTTAATCCTGAAGGTGGAATCTTAGAAACAGAGGCAGCAATCCATGTTTCTAATGTACAGTTATTAGACCCTAAAACGAATGAACCAACACGCGTAGGTCATAAATTCGTAGATGGTAAAAAAGTTCGTATCGCTAAAAAATCTGGCGAAGAAATCAAATCTAATAATTAATAATTAATTGAAAGGAGGATCCACTGTGAACCGTTTAAAAGAAAAATTCAATTCTGAAGTTACTCAAAACTTAGTTAAGCAATTTGACTACAGTTCAGTAATGGAAGTTCCAAAAATAGAAAAAATCGTTGTAAATATGGGTGTCGGTGACGCTGTTCAAAATACTAAAGTATTAGATGATGCTGTAGAAGAATTACAAGCTATCACTGGTCAAAAACCATTAATTACAAAAGCTAAAAAATCAGTAGCAACATTCCGTTTACGTGAAGGTATGCCTATCGGTGCGAAAGTAACACTACGTGGTGAAAGAATGTATGACTTTTTAGATAAATTAATTGCTGTTTCACTTCCACGTGTACGTGACTTCCAAGGTGTATCTAAAACTGCATTCGATGGTAGAGGTAACTACACTTTAGGTGTTAAAGAACAATTAATTTTCCCAGAAATTGACTATGACCGAGTAAATAAAGTACGAGGAATGGATATCGTTATCGTAACGACTGCTAACACTGACGAGGAAGCTCGTGAATTGTTATCACAATTCGGTATGCCATTTCACAAATAATCTCTAAAGGAGGCTAATTAAGTGGCTAAAACTTCAATGGTTGCTAAGCAACAAAAAAAACAAAAGTTCCAAGTACGTGAGTATACTCGTTGTGAACGCTGTGGTCGTCCACATTCTGTATATCGTAAATTTAAATTATGCCGTATTTGTTTCCGTGAATTAGCTTATAAAGGCCAAATCCCTGGCGTTCGTAAAGCTAGCTGGTAATAGAAAATAGTCTGAAAGGAGGCAACAATCAATGACAATCAACGATCCAATTGCAGATATGCTAACTCGTGTAAGAAACGCAAACATGGTGCGTCACGATAAGTTAGAATTACCTGCTTCAAACATTAAAAAAGAAATTGCTGAAATTTTAAAAAGTGAAGGTTTCATTAAAAACGTAGAATACGTTGAAGACGATAAACAAGGGGTTATCCGTTTATTCCTTAAATATGGTCAAAACAATGAACGTGTTATCACTGGTTTAAAACGTATTTCAAAACCTGGTTTACGTGTATATGCTAAAGCTAACGAAGTACCTAAAGTACTTAATGGTTTAGGTATTGCATTAGTTTCAACTTCTGAAGGTGTTGTAACTGATAAAGAAGCTAGAAAACGTAACATCGGTGGAGAAATCCTAGGTTACATTTGGTAATAATAAATAATAAGGAGGTGCGATAACATGAGTCGTGTTGGTAAAAAAATTATTGACATCCCTAGCGACGTAACAGTAAGTGTTGAAGGTAACACAATCACTGTTAAAGGTCCTAAAGGTGAATTATCAAGAACAATGAATGAAAGAATGACATATAAACAAGACGAAAGCACTTTAGAAGTTGTAAGACCAACTGATTCTAAAGATGATAGAACAGTACATGGTACAACTCGTGCTTTAATTAACAATATGATACAAGGTGTTAAAGAAGGATACCAAAAAACACTTGAACTTGTTGGTGTTGGTTACCGTGCTCAAATGCAAGGTAATGACTTAATTTTAAACGTTGGTTACTCTCACCCAGTTGAAATTAAAGCTGATGATGGTATTACTTTCGGTGTTGAGAAAAACACAACAGTAACTGTTGCTGGTATTTCTAAAGAACAAGTTGGAGCAATCGCTTCAAACATTCGTTCAGTAAGACCTCCAGAACCTTATAAAGGTAAAGGAATTCGTTACCAAGGTGAATACGTTCGCCGTAAAGAAGGTAAAACTGGTAAATAATAAATAACTTTCAGAAGAAAGGAGTATTAAGATGATCAGCAAAATTGATAAAAACAAAGTGCGTCTTAAAAGACATGCGCGTGTACGTAATAAATTAGCTGGCACAGCAGAAAAACCACGTTTGAACATCTATCGTTCAAATAAACACATCTATGCACAAGTCATTGATGATGTAAATGGTAAAACATTAGCACAAGCTTCAACTCAAGAAAAAGATTTAGCAAATGAATCTGGATCAAAAGTTGAATTATCAGCTAAAGTTGGCGAAACTGTAGCTAAAAGAGCTAGCGAAAAAGGCGTAAAAACAATTGTATTTGACCGTGGAGGATATTTATACCATGGCCGTGTTAAAGCCTTAGCAGATGCAGCTCGTGAAAATGGTTTAGAATTTTAATTTAAAGGAGGGACATTTACATGGCTCGTAGAGAAGAAGCGAAAGAATTTGAAGAACGCGTTGTTACAATTAACCGTGTTGCGAAAGTTGTAAAAGGTGGTCGTCGTTTCCGTTTCACTGCATTAGTAGTAGTTGGAGATAAGAACGGTCGCGTTGGTTTCGGTACTGGTAAAGCACAAGAGGTACCTGAAGCAATCAAAAAAGCAGTTGAAGCAGCTAAAAAAGATTTAGTTGTAGTTCCACGTGTTGAAGGTACAACACCTCACACAATTACTGGACGTTTCAGTTCAGGCAGTGTATTTATGAAACCAGCTGCACCAGGTACTGGTGTAATCGCAGGTGGCCCTGTTCGTGCGGTATTAGAATTAGCGGGTATCACTGATATCTTAAGTAAATCTTTAGGTTCAAATACACCAATTAACATGGTTCGTGCTACAATCAATGGATTAAAAAACCTTAAAAATGCTGAAGATGTTGCGAAATTACGCGGCAAATCAGTAGAAGAATTATACAATTAAGGAGGGAAAATAAGTTATGGCTAAATTACAAATTACCCTCACTCGTAGTGTTATAGGTCGTCCAGAAACACAACGTAAAACTGTTGAAGCTTTAGGTTTGAAAAAAACAAACTCTTCAGTAGTTGTTGAAGATAACCCTGCTATTCGTGGGCAAATCAACAAAGTAAGTCACTTAGTGACAGTAGAAGAAAAATAATTTTAAGGAGGTGCCGATATGAAATTACATGAGTTAAAACCAGCAGAAGGTTCTCGTAAAGTTCGTAACCGCGTTGGACGTGGTGCAGCTACTGGTAACGGTAAAACTAGTGGTCGTGGACAAAAAGGACAAAAAGCGCGTTCAGGTGGTAGTGTAAGACCAGGCTTCGAAGGTGGACAATTACCATTATTCCGTCGCTTACCAAAACGAGGTTTTACTAACATCAACCGTAAAGAATATGCTATTGTTAACTTAGACCAACTTAATAAATTTGAAGATGGTACTGAAGTAACTCCTGCTTTATTAGTAGAATCTGGTGTAGTTAAGAGTGAAAAATCTGGTATTAAAATACTAGGTACTGGTTCTCTTGATAAAAAACTAACAGTTAAAGCTAGCAAATTCTCTGCATCTGCAGCAGAAGCTATTGATGCAAAAGGCGGAGCACACGAGGTGATCTAATGTTTGAAACGCTTGTGAGCTTCTTTAAAACAAAAGAAGTTCGTAACAAGATCTTTTTTACTCTCGCAATGTTAGTTATTTTTAAAATAGGTACTTATATTCCAGCACCTGGTGTTAACCCAGCTGCTTTTGACAGTCAACAAGGTTCTCAAGGTGTCACTGACTTGTTAAATACATTTGGTGGCGGAGCCTTGAAGAACTTTTCTATCTTTGCCATGGGTATAATGCCTTATATTACTGCGTCAATCGTAATGCAGTTATTACAAATGGATATTGTTCCGAAGTTTTCAGAGTGGGCAAAACAAGGTGATGCAGGTAGAAAGAAACTTAATAACGTAACGCGTTATTTTGCTATTGTACTTGCTTTTATCCAATCTATTGGGATGGCTTTCCAATTTAATAATTATTTAAAAGGTCAATTGATCATGGATCAATCGATTCTTAGTTATTTATTAATCGCTGTTGTTTTAACAGCTGGAACAGCATTCTTAATATGGTTAGGTGAACAAATCACTCAATTCGGTGTTGGTAATGGTATTTCCATTATCATCTTCGCTGGTATTTTGTCTTCATTACCTTCATCACTAATCCAGTTTTATCAACAGGCCTTTGTTGGCCAAGATGATACTTCTATGGCTTGGTTGAAAGTAATTGGCTTAATTATTGGAATGATATTATTAACGGTTGGTGCAATATATGTACTACAAGCTATTCGTAAAATTCCAATTCAATATGCGAAGAAACAATCAGCACAACGATTAGGTTCACAAGCAACATATTTACCTTTGAAAGTTAACTCTGCAGGTGTTATCCCAGTTATCTTTGCAATGGCATTCTTCTTGTTACCAAGAACATTGACATTGTTTTTCCCTGACGCAAGTTGGGCGCAAAAGGTATCAGACGTGGCAAATCCATCGAATAACATTGGTATGATTGTGTACGTTGTACTCATCATAGCATTTGCTTACTTCTATGCATTTGTACAAGTTAATCCTGAAAAGATGGCAGATAACCTGAAGAAACAAGGAAGTTATGTTCCAGGTATTAGACCTGGCGAACAAACCAAAAAATATATTACTAGAGTTCTCTATCGTTTAACTTTTGTCGGATCAATATTCTTAGCTGTAATAGCGATTCTGCCAATTATTGCAACGAAAGTAATGAGCTTACCACAGTCTATTCAGGTTGGTGGTACGAGCTTACTAATTGTAATTGGTGTAGCGATTGAAACAATGAAAAGTCTAGAAGCTCAAGTGAGCCAAAAAGATTATAGAGGCTTTGGTGGTAGATAAATTGTAGGAGGGCATTTATGAATATCATTTTAATGGGTTTACCTGGTGCAGGTAAAGGAACTCAAGCGAGTGAAATTGTTAAGAAATTCCCAATTCCACACATATCTACTGGTGACATGTTCAGAAAAGCGATTAAAGATGAAACGGATTTAGGTAAAGAAGCTAAATCGTACATGGATCGTGGAGAATTAGTCCCTGATGAAGTTACTGTGGGTATCGTTAAAGATAGAATATCTGAAGACGATGCGAAAAAAGGATTCTTACTTGACGGCTTTCCTCGTACTATTGAACAAGCTGAAGCATTAAGTAATATCATGAAAGAATTAGATAGAGAAATTGATGCTGTTATCAATATAGAGGTACCTGAAGAAGAATTAATGAACCGCCTCACTGGTCGTAGAATCTGTGAGAAATGCGGAACAACTTATCATCTTGTATTCAATCCTCCAAAAGTTGATGGTATTTGTGATCTTGACGGTGGTAAATTATATCAACGTGAAGATGACAACCCAGAAACAGTTGCTAATCGTTTAAACGTCAATGTAAAACAATCTAAACCTATCTTAGAATTCTATGATAATAAAAATGTTTTGAAAAACATTGATGGTTCTAGAGATATTAAAGTCGTTACAAACGACGTCATTGATATCTTAGAAGATTTAAAATAAGATCAACTTTGTACGGTCTATGTAATGTCAAAGGTATAATTAAATAAGAGTGACAATGCGATTACGTAATTCATTATATTTGTTAAACTGATTAACAACACTTATAGACACGTATGGTTAGAGTTGATTTTTGACGATAACCGACTATTTCATAAAGGGGGAAGTTAATTAATGGCTAAACAAGATGTAATTGAATTAGAAGGTACTGTATTAGATACTTTACCAAATGCAATGTTTAAAGTAGAATTAGAAAATGGTCATGAAATTTTAGCTCACGTAAGTGGTAAAATTAGAATGAATTATATTCGTATTCTACCTGGCGACAAAGTAACAGTAGAAATGTCTCCGTATGATTTAACACGCGGAAGAATTACGTATCGTTATAAATAATCGTCACTCCATAATATAGGGAGGTTTAAAAATGAAAGTAAGACCATCAGTAAAACCAATTTGCGAAAAATGTAAAGTCATTAAACGTAAAGGTAAAGTAATGGTAATTTGTAGCAACCCAAAACATAAACAAAGACAAGGTTAATAAAGAGAGGTGTAAATAATTATGGCACGTATTGCAGGAGTAGATATTCCACGTGAAAAACGTATTGTTATTTCATTAACTTATGTGTACGGTATCGGTACTACTACAGCTAACAAAATTGCTGAAGAAGCTAACGTATCACCAGAAACACGCGTTAAAGATTTAACTGATGATGAATTAGGTCGTATCCGTGAAGTTGTTGACAACTATAAAGTAGAAGGTGACTTACGTCGTGAGCAAAACTTAAACATTAAACGTTTAATGGAAATCTCATCATACCGTGGTATCCGTCACCGTCGTGGATTACCAGTTCGCGGACAAAAAACAAAAAACAATGCTCGTACTCGTAAAGGCCCAGTTAAAACTGTAGCTAACAAGAAAAAATAATAGGTAAAGGAGGCAAAATTTAAATGGCACGTAAACAAGTATCTCGTAAACGTAGAGTGAAAAAGAATATTGAAAATGGTGTGGCACACATCCGTTCAACATTCAATAATACAATCGTAACTATTACTGATGAATTTGGTAATGCGTTATCATGGTCATCAGCAGGTGCATTAGGATTTAAAGGTTCAAAAAAATCAACTCCATTTGCAGCTCAAATGGCATCAGAAACTGCTTCAAAAACAGCTATGGAACATGGTTTAAAATCTGTTGAAGTTACTGTAAAAGGTCCAGGTCCTGGTCGTGAATCAGCTATCCGTGCGTTACAATCAGCTGGATTAGAAGTAACTGCAATCCGTGACGTTACTCCAGTACCACATAATGGTTGTCGTCCGCCAAAACGTCGTCGCGTATAATTTTATTGTTATTGTCGCAGGTCACTGAGAAATACAGTAAAAATCAATCGACGTAAACAAGGAGGATATTTGTAAATGATTGAAATCGAAAAACCTAGAATTGAAACAATTGAAATTAGTGAAGATGCTAAATTCGGTAAGTTCGTTGTTGAACCACTAGAACGTGGCTACGGTACTACACTAGGAAACTCCTTACGTCGTATCCTACTATCTTCATTACCAGGTGCAGCCGTTAAGTACATTGAGATCGAAGGCGTATTACACGAATTCTCAGCAATAGACAATGTCGTTGAAGATGTATCTACAATTATTATGAACATCAAAAAACTAGCATTGAAAATCTATTCTGAAGAAGATAAAACTTTAGAAATTGATGTTAAAGATGAAGGCGATGTAACTGCAAGTGACATTACTCATGATAGTGATGTTGAAATTTTAAATCCTGAGATTAAAATTGCAACAGTTTCAAAAGGTGGACATTTAAAAATCCGTCTAGTTGCTAACAAGGGTAGAGGTTACGCATTAGCAGAACAAAACAAAACTAGTGATTTACCAATTGGTGTAATTCCAGTCGACTCACTTTATTCTCCAGTTGAACGTGTTAACTACACTGTAGAAAACACACGTGTGGGTCAAAGTAGTGATTTTGATAAATTGACATTGGATGTTTGGACAAATGGTTCAATCACACCACAAGAGTCAGTTTCATTAGCTGCAAAAATCTTAACTGAACACTTGAATATCTTCGTTGGATTAACTGATCAAGCACAAAATGCTGAAATCATGATTGAAAAAGAAGAGGATCAAAAAGAAAAAGTACTTGAAATGTCTATTGAAGAATTAGACTTATCAGTACGTTCATACAATTGCTTAAAACGTGCAGGTATCAACTCTGTTCAAGAATTAGCTGATAAATCTGAAGCAGATATGATGAAAGTACGTAATTTAGGTCGTAAATCTTTAGAAGAAGTTAAGTATAAACTTGAAGACCTAGGTTTAGGTTTAAGAAAAGAAGATTAATATAAAGGAGGTTAACTCATGGGTTACAGAAAATTAGGTCGTACTTCTGATCAACGTAAAGCGATGTTACGTGACTTAGCTACTTCACTTATCGTTAGTGAACGTGTTGAAACTACAGAAGCGCGTGCAAAAGAATTACGTAGTGTTGTTGAAAAATTAATCACTTTAGGTAAAAAAGGCGATTTAGCTTCACGTCGTCAAGCAGCTAAAACTTTACGTAATGTTGAAATCTTAAACGAAGATGAAACAGTACAAACTGCATTACAAAAATTATTCGGTGAAGTTGCTGAACGTTATACAGAACGTCAAGGCGGTTACACTCGTATTCTTAAAGTAGGTCCTCGTCGCGGCGATGGTGCTGAATCAGTAATTATTGAATTAGTTTAATTTAAATACATGTACTACTATATATAAAGCAAATGAGTGCAACGATAATGTTTGCCACATACAAATATTGTCTAGCTCAGAGTACCCCATCAAAACTAAATAAAACTTTAAAGCGTGAACTCAAAAATGATGATGGGGTGCGCGCTTTTTTATATTATTAGACCCCCTTAATTCCAAAGGAATTTAGGGGGTCTTATGCAATTGCGGAGCAATAGTAATCGACTGAACCATAATTCCAAAGGAATTTAGGGGGTCTTATGCAATTGCGGAGCAATAGTAAACATTAATTATTGGAACATAAACACGTTTTTAAATTAGAATACGGATTGATTTTGTCACAATGATTAACTATCTAAACTTTCTTTAGATTACCTTTTCATGTAAAATAGATAAGGTATATAAAAAACGTTATGATTAATTGGGAGGCTAGAGATATGGATACGCATGACAATATTATTACATTTAACCATGTTAGATTTAAATATAATAGTGATGAGCCACTTGCGTTAAATGATGTATCTTTTGGCATTCCAAAAGGGAAATGGACTTCAATTGTTGGTCATAATGGTTCTGGTAAATCTACGATTGCAAAATTAATGGTCGGTATTGAAAAACCTAGTGATGGGCATATTTATTTTCGTAATCAATGTATTAACCAACAAAATTTGAGTGATTTGAGACAGCATATAGGCATTGTCTTTCAAAATCCAGAAAATCAGTTTGTGGGTTCTACAGTAGCGTTCGATGTCGCTTTTGGACTTGAAAATAATAGCGTCTCATATGACGATATGCAACGTATAGTGCCCAAAGCGTTGGAAGACGTTGAAATGTTAGATAGAGCAGATTATGAGCCACAGTCACTCTCTGGTGGTCAAAAACAACGGGTTGCAATTGCTGGTGTTCTTGCATTAAATACAGATGTAATTATATTGGATGAGGCAACGTCTATGTTAGATCCAGCAGGAAGAAAAGAACTTATTAGTTTAATCCATCGCTTGAAAGAAGAAAAAGAGGTTACAATCATTTCTATTACACATGACTTAACTGAAGCTGCAGAAGCAGATTATTTAGTTGTCTTAAATGATGGTGAAGTATATCAAACAGGTAAGCCGCAACATGTATTTAATGATGGAGACGGTCTGACGGAAATTGGATTAGATTTACCTTTTTCTATTCGCATGGCACGTACTTTGTTGGGGAGCACGGATTTTATAACTTATGAAGGGCTGGTAAAAAAAATATGACAGTCAAATTTAATCAAGTAAGTTATGTATATCAAAAGGGCACCCCATTTGAACATGTAGCTTTAAGGGATATTGAAACTACATTTCAGCAAGGGAAATATTACGCAGTCATAGGTCAAACTGGTTCTGGTAAATCGACATTAATCCAGCATTTTAATGGTTTACTTAAACCTTCTACCGGTAAATTGCAAATCGATGATATAACCATTACCCATAAAACTAAGGATAAAGTATTGAAACAAATTCGTAAGCGTATCGGTGTTGTGTTCCAATTTCCTGAATCACAACTCTTTGAAGATTCAGTAGAAAGAGAAATATTGTTTGGTCCAAAAAACTTTAATATGCCTATAGATGAAGTAAAAGCACGTGCATATAAGCTATTAATCGATTTTGGTTTTAGTAGAGATATATTGCAGCAATCACCTTTTCAGATGTCTGGTGGTCAGATGCGAAAAATTGCTATAACATCTATATTGGCTATGGATCCAGATATCGTTATATTAGATGAACCTACGGCTGGACTTGATCCAAAAAGTAGAGATCAAATAATGAAAATGATTAAAAAACTGCAAGTAGAACAAAATAAAACAATCATACTTGTGACACACGAAATGAATGATGTTGCAAAATATGTGGATGAAATAAAAATAATGAAACAAGGTCAACTCGTCGAAGCATGCTCACCTAGAAAGTTGTTTAGTGATACGAATTATGTTAATCAATTGCATTTAGATGTTCCAGATGTTGTAAAATTGCAAAGAGATATTGAGGATAAATATCAATATTATTTCAATAAAATAGCATTAACAGAAGATGAATTTATTGATATGTATAAGGAGTGGCAAGAAGATGAAAGATAAGTTTATAATTGGACGCTATCTTCCTTTAAATACAATTATCCATCATTTGGATCCTAGAGTTAAATTAATATTTGTATTTTTATTTATTGTGTTAATATTTTTTGCACACTCATTTGGAACATATTTATGGTTATTTATTTTGATAATTAGCATTATGAAATTAGCACATATAAAATTTTGGTTCTTAATTAAGGGATTAACACCAATATGGATATTTTTAATATTTACCTTTCTTATGCATTTATTTCTAACTAAAGGTGGTTCACGCATATTTGAAATAGGATTTATTTCTATAGATATACAGGGTATTCTAGAAGGTATCTATATTGTACTTAGACTGATGTTTATTATCATGATATCAACGATTATGACCTTAAGTACAAGTCCGATAGATTTGACTGATGCGTTTGAACGATTATTATCACCGCTTAAAATTGTTAAAATACCAGTACATCAATTGAGTATGATGATGTCCATTGCACTTAGATTTATACCAACATTAATGAATGAATTAGATAAAATTATTTTAGCGCAAAAATCACGTGGTTCAGAAATAAGTTCAGGTGGACTTATTAACAGAATCAAAGCATTTATACCCTTACTTATCCCATTATTTATTTCAGCTTTCCAAAGAGCAGAAGATTTAGCTATAGCCATGGAAGTAAGAGGGTACGATACTCAAAAAATACGTACCAGCTATCGCAGATTAGAGTGGCAGTTTAAGGATACAATTACATTAATTTTGATTATACCCATTGCCATTATATTATTTGGTTTAAAATATTTAGGAGTGTAATAACAGATGCGAGTCTTAGTTAATATTTCATACCAAGGGAGCCAGTTTCTTGGTTTCCAAATTCAGCAACACGGAAGAACCATTCAACAGCAATTTGAAAAGATATTAAAACGCATGCATAAGCATGAGGTAAGAATACATCCAAGTAGTAGAACCGACAGAGGCGTACATGCGATTGAACAGTATTTTCATTTTGATACAGAATTAAATATTCCAGAACAGCAATGGCAATATGCAATGAACCGTGCGCTACCAGATGATATTTATGTCAATGATGTTTCTTTTGTTAATGATGATTTTCATTGTAGATATGATTGCGTTGGAAAATCTTACCGTTATAAGATTTATCAATCAGCCCATAAAGATCCATTTCTTTGTGGATTAAAAACTTATGTGCCTGAACAGTTAGATATTGAAAAGATGAATATGGCAGCGCAACATTTTATAGGAACACATGATTTCACAGGCTTTTGTTCTCAGAAGACTGAGGTTGAAAGTAAGATAAGAACATTATATGAAAGTCGCATAGAAAAGACAGAAAGTGGCTTTGACTATATTGTCACAGGCTCTGGATTCCTATATAATATGGTACGTGTGTTAATTGCATTTTTAATAGAAGTGGGTAAAGGCAAGAGAGAACCACAAGAGGTCCCACAGTTATTAGAAGCAAGAGATCGTAATCAAGTTCCCTTTACCGCGCCGGCTGAAGGATTGTACTTAGAGAAGATTTATTTAATACCCAATGAATTAATTCAAGACTTTGGTAATAATATAAAAATACATCAAAAAAAATCATCACAAAATCTTTAAATTAGATTGACAAAACGACAGAAAAATTATACGATTACTAACGGTATTGTTTTATATCACCCACGATAAGCCCCGGAATCTTATTGTGTAACACGATATAGAAGCACGTAGAAACAAACAATTAATAAAATAAATGAAATCTAAGTTTTAAAAAGTATAAACTATTAAACGAGAAACATTTATTCATTCTAGGAGGACAATTATATGCGTCAAACATTTATGGCTAATGAATCAAACATTGAGCGCAAATGGTATGTTATTGATGCTGAAGGTAAAACATTTGGTCGTTTATCATCAGAAGTAGCAGCTATTTTACGCGGTAAAAATAAAGTAACTTATACACCACACGTTGATACAGGTGATTACGTAATCGTCATCAACGCTTCAAAAATCCATTTCACTGGTAATAAAGAGCGCGATAAAATGTACTATCGTCACTCTAACCACCCAGGCGGAATTAAATCAATTTCAGCTGGTGAGTTAAAAGCGAATAACCCAGAACGTTTACTTGAAAATTCAATTAAAGGAATGTTACCAAGCACTCGTTTAGGTGAAAAACAAGGTAAAAAATTATTTGTATATGGTGGCGCTGAACATCCACACGCTGCACAACAACCAGAAAACTACGAGTTACGTGGTTAATTAAAAGGAGGAAATTACATTGGCACAAGTTGAATATAGAGGCACAGGCCGTCGTAAAAACTCAGTAGCACGTGTACGTTTAGTACCAGGCGAAGGTAATATTACTGTAAACGGTCGCGATGTACGTAGCTATTTACCATTCGAATCATTAATTTTAGACATTAACCAAGCATTCGATGTAACAGAAACTAAAGGTAACTATGATGTATTAGTTAACGTTCAAGGTGGAGGATTTACTGGACAAGCTCAAGCAATCCGTCACGGAATTTCTCGTGCATTATTAGAAGCTGATCCTGAATACAGAGGTTCTTTAAAACGCGCTGGATTACTTACTCGTGACCCACGTATGAAAGAACGTAAAAAACCAGGTCTTAAAAAAGCTCGTCGTTCACCACAATTCTCAAAACGTTAATATTACCGAAACTGTTGCGAATCTATTGTTCGCTTACAGATTTGCTACACGAGTTGCAACAGCAATTTGTGTTCAAATTAATCATCGTTTTAAAGCTCCAGCATAAGCTGGAGCTTTTTTTATTTATTATAGATATCACAATGACTACTAAATGATGCTTATTTGAGTCATTTAATCTATAATAGTAGTACACAATTTTTTAATTTGGAGTACGAATATGAAAAAGAGAACAGCGATATATACAACTATCGTAATGATGATTATTTTATTTGTCATCATTACAATTTCAATTTTTAAATTTAACGACAATAGAAAAATTAGTCATAACGATCGTAGTCATATACCCACGTTTTATTTACATGGTTATGCAGGTACAGGAAACTCAATGAAGTTATTAGTGAACGCTGCTTACCAATTAGATAATGAAAAAGATGTTGTTAGGGCAAGGGTATCTCGAAATGGAATGGTGACATTTGAAGGGGATTTAAATTTTAATGCGAAAAATCCAATCATTGACATTATTTTAGAAGATAATACAAATAAAGATTTAAACAAAAATGCACAGTGGATTCGAAATGTCATCATTGCGACCATGGCACAGTATCATTTTAATAAATTTAATTTTGTAGCACACTCCATGGGTAATCAATCTTTCAGTTATTATATGTTGAATTATGGTGATGATCTGCATTTACCAAAACTAAATAAACAAGTTAGTTTAGCAGGAAATTTTAACGGCGAAGTAGACATCAATGGTTTAGATTTAAATATAACATTGAACAATCAAGGAAAACCTAATTTAATGTTAAAAGATTATAAAGATATATTACCAATGAAGCATGAATATCCTAAAGATGCTCATGTGTTAAATATTTATGGTGATATTGGCGATGGCACACATTCAGATGGACGTGTAACAAATGTATCTTCAAAATCGTTGGAATATTTACTAGGAGATTACATAGCAAGTTATGAAACCTTTAAAGTGACGGGTCCTCAAGCAGAACATAGTGAATTACATGATAATCAAACTGTCATAGATAAAATCAACACATTTTTATGGGGAAATGAAAAGCATTAACAAAATAAGCCAGTGTCTACCCAATCATCATGTTGGTAGCACTGGCTTATTTAAGCATTAGCTTGAGATAATAAATTTAATAATGATTTACGATTTTCTTCACCAAATACGTGTGGTTGAATCATGATTTCGTCAATATCAAAATCTGTCATCATTAATTTTAATTTTGAGATGACTTCATCTGGAGAACCTACGATAACTCTATTTTGATGTTGTTCTATTTTTTCTAATTCGCGGGACGAATATTTTCGTTGTGCTGCATAAGAGGTCGATGGATAAAATTTAGGTTGATCCAAGTAGTTAATTCGCAATAACCATAGATGAAAAGCATGTGCTAATGACTCACGCTGACTTGCGTCGGTAGCTGTTATGACGAAAGAAGACATAATTACATATGACTGTTTTGCTGGGTGATATTGTTTGAACAACCAACGATAATGATTAATCACTGATTGTATTTGATTTTTATTTTGCCCCATGTTCGCAATGACAAAAGAGAGCCCTTGTTTAGCCGCAAGTGTAGCGCTTGTTTTACTTGTACCTAAGATGAACATATCCGGTTTGGTTTCTATTATCGGTGTGGCACGTAAATCCTTATAACGGTGGTTACTATCTGTGTCATCATTAAAATAATGTATTAAATCTTTAATTTGCGTTAAGTAGTCAGGTTGCTCTGATTTAAATTCATTTAGTGCTTGATTGACATTTTTATAACTTGGAGAATGACCAGTACCTATGTTTACACGGTTTGGATGGCGTGCTTCCATAACTTTAAATATTTCAGCGACTTTATAGGCACTATAGTGAGGCAACATGATACCGCCACTGCCAATTTTAATCGATGTCGTATTTTCTAATAAAGACATCATTAGCATTTCAGGTGCGCTAGAAGCAACAGACAATACTTGGTGATGTTCTGCAATCCAATAACGTTGATAACCTAATTGTTCGGATAATTGTGCTAAAGCTACAGCGTGATTGATTGCGTCGGTTGCACTACGTCCTTCAAATATTGGAACATAATCTAATATACTTAGTTTCACAATAGATTTCCCCTATCTTCAATATTAAGTTTAATTTGTATAATATAGCCAAATCATAACATGAGCGGATAAGTCTAAATAAGCGATTTGATTGATAGAACAAAACTATCTCTATAGAATATAAGAAAAGAGTGAATGGAGGCAATATAATGAAAACAGAAAGAATCGTATTAGCCAAAAGACCAGAAGGTATTCCTTCTAATGATGTATTCAAGTATGAAACAGTTGAAGTTGGTATGCCAGATAGTGAAGAAATACAAATTGAGACGCTCTATATTTCAGTAGATCCATACATGAGAGGTCGAATGGATGATAGTAAATCATATATTACACCATTCCAATTAAATGAAGCAATGAATGGTCACATCGTTGGTAAAGTAACTGAATCCAATGCGGATGGGTTCAATAAAGGTGACATTGTTACAGGTACTTTCCCTTGGCAAAAAGTTGTGAATGTAAAAGCAAAGCATGCCATTAAGGTTACGCAAACGAATATCCCTTTATATTTATATCTAAGTGTACTAGGTATGACGGGACAAACGGCATATCATGGTTTATTAAAAATTGGACAACCCCAAGAAGGAGAAACGGTTGTAGTATCAGCCGCTTCAGGTGCGGTAGGTTCAGTAGTGGGTCAGATAGCTAAATTAAAAGGCGCACACGTAGTGGGGATTGCTGGTGGCAAAGAAAAAACGAACTATTTAACTGACTCTTTAGGATTTGATGAGGCTGTTGACTATAAAGCAGATAACTTTTCAGAAGCACTGTCCAAAGCAGTACCTAATGGTGTAGATGTTTACTTTGAAAATGTTGGCGGTACTGTCGGAGATGAAGCAATGAAACACTTAAATCAATTTGCACGTATACCTGTGTGCGGTGCTATTTCAGGTTACAATAATACAGAAATAGAATATGGCCCACGTATTCAGCCAATTATTATTAAATCACAGGCCTTAATGCAAGGCTTTATCGTGGCAAATTATGCCGATGATTTTGCTAATGCAAGTAAAAAACTTGCGCAATGGGTACAAGAAGATAAGATTAAAACAAAAACTTCAGTAATGGAAGGATTCGATAATGTACCAGAAGCCTTTAGAAACTTATTTACAGGTGATAACTTTGGTAAACAAGTCGTTCAAGTTTCGGATAATAACTAATTATTAAGGAGATGCATGTTATGAAAGCGATCGGTGCAGATAAAAATTTTAATTTAGATGAAGGTAATTTATTTTACGAGTTTGATACTGAAACGCCACAACCAAAGCAATATGAATTACTGGTTCGTGTTAAAACAATCAGTGTGAATCCGGTAGATACAAAAATAAGAAAAACACCAGTAGAGCATGCACCACGCATATTGGGCTATGATGGTGTAGGTATTGTTGAGGCGGTAGGACCAGATGTAAGCCATTTTAATGTTGGTGATGAGGTATATTATTCTGGATCTCCAAAATATCAAGGGTCTAACCAAGTTTTGCAATTAGTAGATGAACGATTAGTTGCTAAAAAACCAAAGAATATATCAAATGTAGAAGCGGCAAGCTTGCCTTTAACAGGACTTACAGCATATGAAACATTATTTGATGTTTTTAAAATTTCATTTAATCCAGAAGAAAACAAAGGTAAATCTATCTTAATTATTAATGGTGCAGGCGGTGTAGGAAGTATCGCTACGCAAATCGCAAAGCATTACGGTTTAAATGTTATTACAACAGCATCACGTGAAGAAACAATTAATTGGTCCAAAGATATGGGTGCAGACATTGTACTTAACCATAAAAATGATTTAGCTGAAGAATTCAAGAAATATGAAATAAGTGAAGTAGATTATATCTTCTGTACATTTGATACGGATATGTACTATGAAAAGATGATTGAATTAGTAAAACCTAGAGGCACGATAGTTACGATTGTAGCCTTTAACAATAAGCAAGATTTAAACTTACTCAAACCTAAAAGTATTACATTCACACATGAATTCATGTCAGCCCGTCCAATTCATGAAACAGAAGATATGCAAATACATCGTGATTATTTAACAGATATAACTGAAAAAATCGAAGCGGGTATTTATAAACCAACTGTTACAGAAGTGATTGAAGGTTTAACTGTCGATCATTTATACGAGGCGCATGTTAAACTTGAAAACCAAGGAATGATAGGCAAACTGGTTATTAAACTATAAGTGTAAACAAAGTCATTTTATTTAAACATGCAATATAAACGTATTATAAACATCTTTTAAATTAGGCCACTTAGCAATGGTTAATTTAAAAGATGTTTTTTTAATTTTGAAGCGTGATTATTAATGTTTAATTATCTGTAACACTGTTCGCTGTATACGAATATATGCAAAAAGATAGGGTATGTATCATACATAAAGTATAGGGAGTGTGTAAATTTGATATGCGTCTAAATAAATTAACATTGGTATTTTGGGTAGCATTACTAATCTGTACGCTATTTGTGGTGTATGGTGCAGTTTTACCTAAGCAACTTGAAATAGTTACGCAAAATATTACGAATTTTATTGCAGTCAATTTTGGCTGGTATTATTTATTACTTGTATTATTTATTTTGATTGTTTGTGTTTATTTATTATTTTCAAGGTATTCATCTATTACTTTAGGGAAAGAAGGAGAAGATCCTGAATTCTCTTTAAAATCATGGTTTGCCATGTTATTTAGTGCAGGTATGGGTATCGGTTTAGTATTTTGGACAACTGCAGAACCTATTAGCCATGCATTCACTTTAACACCGTTACATAAGGCAGGTACACAAACCGCCATAAATGAAGCTATGCAATTCTCATTTTTCCATTGGGGCGTTCATGCTTGGGCTGTATATGGCATAGTTGGACTTGTATTTGCTTATTTTAATTTTCATAAAGGTTATCCAGGTTTAGTAAGTGCTACACTAACACCTATTTTAGGAACTAAAATGATGAGAGGACCTATAGGTGGTTCGATAGATGTCTTAGCTATCATTGCCACAGTTACAGGTGTTGCAGCAACATTGGGATTTGGTGCTTTACAAATCAATGAAGGCTTGCATTTCTTATTCGATATTCCGTCGAATTTTGTAACACAAGTCATTATTATTGTGATAGCAACCGTATTATTCACATGGTCAGCGTGGTCTGGTATTGATAAAGGGATCAAAAATCTAAGTAATATCAATATGATTTTAGCTTTTATTGTATTACTTGTTCTATTTTGTGTTGGACCAACATTGAATATTTTAAATACGTTTACCAATTCATTGGGAGACTACATTGCGAATTTCTTTAATATGAGTTTACGTATCCCACAAGCAGGCGGAGAAAAATTCCAATGGCTACAACAATGGACGATATTCTATTGGGCATGGTGGATTTCATGGGCACCATTTGTAGGTATATTTATTGCACGTGTTTCTAGAGGTAGAACGATTAAAGAATTTGTACTGGGGGTACTATTTGTACCAGCAGTTGTTTGTTTCTTATTTTTTGCAGTCTTTGGTGCGTCTGCCATCTATTTACAACAAAATGGAATTGCCAATATTGCAAAAGAAGCAACCGAAACAGCGACATTTGCGACGTTAGAACATTTTCCATTAGGGTTTGTACTCAGTATAGTGACATTAGTCGTTATTATGATTTTCTTTGTAACTTCAGCTGACTCAGCTACGTATGTTTTAGGTATGCTTAGTTCGAAGGGCAGTATCAATCCTTCAGGTTTTGTTAAATTAAGTTGGGGCATTATTTTAGCATTATTCGCTATGATTATGATTTATACTGGCGGCACGCAATCTATTCAGAACTTATTAATCATCGCAGCCTTGCCATTCTCGATTGTTATTATATTTATGATTTGGTCACTTTTTAAATCATTATCTATTGAAAAACCAAGGCCTAGTAATAAATTAATGATTTCAGATGATAAGCTTTTACAATATCGTAAAGCAAATCAGGAAGATAAATTTGAACAAAATAGTAAATAAGCAAAATTTAATAGTGAGTCTCAATTTGTTTTGTCAAAATTGTTAAAAATAAAATTCAATAAAAATGTTTTTAAGAATTTTTTTAAGGGTATGTATTCTGTATGACAAGTACATATTATCAAAGCATAGGAGGTGTCATACGAGGTGAAACGACTTAAGAATTTTATCCTTGGTCTTTTAATCGTAGTAATTGTTGGCTTTTTACTCTTTATGTATATAAAAGATTCCAGAATAACTCAGTATCAAGATTATTTTACTCAGTTTAACTGGTTTGAACCAACACTTATTGGATTAGCCGCATTACTTATTATTATTGGTCTCATTTTAGTATTCAGCTTGTTTAAACCTACGTATAGAAAACCTGGACTTTATAAAGATTTTGAAGATGGTCATATTTATGTATCTAGAAAAGCGGTTGAAAAATCAGCTTACGATACACTTACACAATATGATCAAATACGTCAACCAAACGTCATTGCAAAACTTTATAACAAGAAGAAGAAATCTCACATTGCTTTAAAAGCAGATTTCTTTGTTCCTGGTGATGTTCAGGTTAAATCTTTAACAGAAGAAATTAGAAATGACATCAAGCAAAATGTTGAGCATTTTACAGAATTACCTGTTTCAAAATTAGAGGTTAACGTTAGAGATCAAAAAACTTCAGGCAAACGTGTGTTGTAAGGGAGGGTTATCATGGCTAACAATAATAACCAAAATGGACAAGATTCTACACAAGAAGTGGTTGATTTTTTCAAAACTTTTAAATGGAGAATTATCGGCTTCTTGACATTCTTAATCATTGCGATTTTATTCCTAACTTTAGGTTTTTGGAGTACAATTTTAATTTTAGTATTATGTTTGATTGGAATAGGAATCGGGTACATTAAAGACCGTAAGCAAGACTTTTTAAATTTCCTTAATCGATGGAGTTAATCTATTAAAATGATGTAACAAAGTAGTAGTGATTATTAAGTATTTATAAAATAAATTTTATTTAACAAAGTAGTAGTGATTATTAAGTATTTATAAAATAAATTTTATTTAACAAAGGAGAATGTATTATGGCAGTAGATAACAACAAAGCTAAACAAGCTTATGACAACCAAACAGGTGTAAATGAGAAAGAACAAGAACAAAGACAAGAGCAACAAAATCAACAACCTGAGTTCACTAATAAATTATCATTTTCTGATGAAGTAATTGAAAAAATTGCTGGTATTGCAGCACGTGAAGTTAGTGGTATTTTAGAAATGAAAGGCGGATTTGTCGACAACATTTCTAGCTCATTCGGTAGCAGCAACAATGTAACACAAGGTGTTAGTGTTGAAGTTGGTGAAAAACAAGCTGCTGTTGACTTAAAAGTTGTTTTAGAATATGGCGAATCAGCTCCAAAAATCTTCCGTAAAGTAACTGACTTAGTTAAAGAACAAGTTAAATATATTACTGGTCTTGACGTAGTTGAAGTTAATATGCGCGTTGAAGATGTAATGACTAAAAAAGAATGGTCTCAAAAAAATGAAAAAAACCAAAGCTCAAACAATGAGGACAAAGGTTTACAATAATTAATTGAGAATCTAATAAAAGTACCGATAAAGCCTAGGCTTTATCGGTACTTTTTTCGTATTTAAAATTAATATAAACGCATTCATTCAATCTATTTTTACTTTAATCTAGCGGACGGTAAAGTGGGTTATCGACTTTGATGTACGTATAATAGTCTGCTTCATCTTCTAATCTCATTGTCGTTACACATTTATAATCAATTTTCGAAGCAAATAAAATGGATTTAATTGATTTGATTCTAGTCGTATCATCCATAGTTTGTGAGATTACTTGAAGTTTTTCATGAAGCATATTGCTAATCATAGACCAAATTGAAGTCTCCAAGTCTTTACTTTCACTAGCCTGAGCTATGGATACGATGAGTTCACCGAGATGATTTTGGATACTTGAATAGAAGACTTTGTTAAATACGGTTTGAGATTGATCAGTTAATATTAATGACTTTTCATGAAATGTATCGGTAGAATAACCCATGCTATTTAGATAGTGCTCATCAATACGTAAACCCTCAAAATCCCTAATATAGAGCTTATCTATAGAACCATCATGTTTAAATGTCGCAATTGAATTTTGTAAGTGAGCTTCTAAAGCGATGCCATATTTTACATATAACGGTAATGCTAAATCTATTAATGCTTGAGCATACGATTGCATCCATTGGATACTCGCCTCATCATAACTCTCGAATTGATGTGCTTTTTTGTATTTTTTAATTAATGTCCATATAGGTGTTTCACTATTATTGATATAGTTAGCAACAAGACTTGATGGAATCATCGGTATGGTATTGCTTTGAATAGATTTATAAATGTTTTCACGAAATAGTGTACCTAATTGTTCACTTTTAATGGTTTGTATCGATTCGGCGTCTTGCGGATTATAAAAATGTATACTTGCGAGCTCATCAATCGTATCTGCCTTAATATTTTTAAAGAGACTATCTGTGCTTTTAATATTATTTAATATTCTTGTAACTTGTGGCCCATTAATTGTTGTCTGTTCAGATAAAGTACGAATTTCACCAGTAATGTGAACATTAGTGGATAACTTGATATGTGGTAATGTTTCTGGTAATTCAGGCATCAGCGTCCTAAATGATAAACCTGCAAAATAATCTAATTCGTAGTCAACAGGGATAATGAGTCCTTTTTCAAGTTCTTGAATATAATCTTGTTTTAAAATTTCATCATATTGCCATGGATGTACAGCCATCGCGTAGTAATTATCAACTTTGTCATTACCGAGTATTTTAACTGCTGAATCATGTAAACCATCAAAGCAATTGTAGACTAAGTCATTATAATTATTATTTAAAGCATGTGTTTTAGCGATATTTTTATGAATTAATATAAATTGCAATTTGATGTTATTTGCAAATTCAGAAGAATAAGCAATTGCAGTTTCAGGTGTCATACCTTTACGTAATTTGGCACCTGGATGTAATGGATGACCTTCGACAACTGCTTGCTCAGACCTTAAATACGGATCGGCCGATGCGTAAATGAGTTCACACAATGGTTCGCTATCATCAGTCAGTGTATACGCCTGATAACTTAATGCTATGGCCATATTAGCTACGCTATTATCCATATCTTCTTTGAACTGCATACTTGCCTCATTATCTAAGTGAGGTGCTTCTAATAAAATACACGATAATATTTCACTTGGATGTAATATACGATGATATTCATTATTTTGTTCAAAATAAAATGGCCCTGTCACATTAATTCTGTCGAAGGCATGTTGTCCTAAAATAGGCGCATATAACTTTCTTTGTGCATGTGGGAATGAAATTGTTAATACTTTCGTATGTGGTGTAGCTATTGTGAAAGATAACTGTTTAGTATCAATGATTTCACTGTAATCTCGGCAATTAACTAAATTCTCCCGATGCATTGAAGTTATCAATCTTTGTGAAATTTTATCTCGACTTTCTAATAATATAGAATTAAATACCTCTGCCCAAGAAGGGTTTACAGATTGTATATAAGACAGCGCGTATTGTTCATCATTAGTAAGTTTATTAATTAAATTGTTGTCGTTTATTTTGGAATTCATAATGCACCTCTAAAAAAATTATTTTACAAACGTATAAGATATTTGTATAATCCATATTATCGATAATGATAATTATTATCAATTAAAAAAACAGGAGGAATTACATGGCAAAGTATTTTTTTCCAAGTTCATTCTTACTGTTTTTAGGGAACTGGATTGGACAAATTACGCTGAATTGGTATGTATTTACTTTATATCATAACGCAATTTATCTCGGATTAATTAATTTTTTCCGACTCGTACCCATTTTGCTCATAAGTGTATGGGCGGGCAGTTTGGCAGATAAATATGAAAAAGGTAATCTTTTAAAAATAACTGTATCAGCGTCTTGCATATTAACTACTATACTATGTATTTTAACATTTCAACATGCAAAACTACCTATTGTTGTATTTTTAATTTATGCGCTTGGGCGGGGAATAATGAGCGCTATAGAAACACCAGTACGTCAAGCAGTGCTACCAGATTTAACTCAAAGATTAACGACGACTCAGGCTGTTGCTTATCACTCATTTATTATTAATATTTGTAGATCGATTGGACCCGCCATCGCAGGTTTTATCATGGCTACTTACAATGCAGAAATAAGTTTTGGCGTTCAAGCGTTTTGCTATCTTGTATCACTCATACTTTGTTTGCCATTGAACTTTAGTGAGCATATAATAGCTAAGGAAAATACAGATGTAAGCATAAAGTATGTGATGACATATTTTAAAGAAAATTTAGAAGGATCTAGAATCTTTGTGACGTCATTATTGATTATGGCAACTGGATTTACCTATACAACGTTATTACCAGTATTAACGGATAAAACATTTCCCAACCAAGTGACTATTTTTGGGAGTGCTATGACGTGTTGTGCGATAGGTGGTATTATTGCAACCATGATTTTACCTAATATTTTAGAGAAAGTATCAATGGTGAAAATGTATTACGTGAGTTCGATTTTATTCGGAGTATCACTGCTTTGTACAATTAGCAGTCAAACTTGGTTGTTATTTACATCTATATTCTTTATAGGTCTTTTTAGCCAATGGGCACGCACTACAAATAGAATTTACTTCCAACATCGAGTGAAAGCAGAACATAGAGGTAAAATACTCAGCGTCGTAATGATGGACAGAGGAATGATTCCTTTAGGCGCAATGGTCATGAGTTTCTTGGCAGAATTTATCGGGATTATTGAAACTTTCGTCATCATGGGTATAAGTACATTTATCATCGCATTCGTATTTAGTGTGATTAGTAGACAAAGAAAAAATGGAGGCAGTATTGCATGATGCATCAAACGTGGCAGTTAGCAGATAGAAATGTACAATATCGTATTTTTAATGCAATTATTAAAGAACAAATTTTTCCTGAAAACATGTTTTTTAACGAGTATGAGCATTTTGTTGAATTGCAAATTCATGGCCAAGTGTTGAAATTACAAAAATCTAGAAAGAGTGCTATGGAAAGATATGAATTTTATGGTGCTATCTCCTATATCAAAGGTAAAGTAGAGACTGAGATTGCTTCATTAGAACAACTTTTAACTGTACTGGATACTCATTTTGATATTCCAATTAGTCAAAGATTAACTGAAGAATTGCTATCCAGTAGAGAAGGGTTCGCATTAACGTATGAACACTTTAATCATAGACAATCGCTAATTCATGCAACACTTAAATTTTCAAAAATGCCTGAAACAATTAATTTCTTTTCATGGCTTCAACATATGGCAGATACTGAACAAATTAATGACTTAAGTTATTCAGAAAGTCTTGTCATCGAAGGTCATCCAACACACCCTTTATCAAAGACGAAGTTACCTTTATCAGAAGCAGAGATTAAACAATATGCACCAGAATTTGAAAAAATAATTGGTTTGCCAATCATGCTTATACATAAACAACATTGTGTCATAACATCTATGGAAAACGATACGGACTTCATTTTAGATGAGATTGTTCCTGAATATCGTTATAAATTAAAAGCCTTCTTGGATGTTCACGACTTGGAATTAAATGATTATAGTTTAATGTTTGTACACCCTTGGCAGTATGAAAAGGTTATTCCGCATCAATTTGCAGAATGGATTGAATCTAAGTATTTATTACCAACACCTTTTGAAGTTGAAGCAAAAGCAACACTATCATTTAGAACGATGCAATTAATAGGGAAACCTTACCATATCAAGTTACCAGTTGATGTACAAGCCACAAGTGCAGTACGTACAGTGTCTAGTGTGACAACGGTAGATGGGCCTAAACTCAGTTATGAATTACAGGATATGCTAGATATATATCCTCAACTGCATGTTTCTATGGAGCCGTTTGGTATTCATGCTAAGACGGAGCCTGATATTGCACGTCATTTGGCTTGTATTGTCAGACATCAACCCTATTTGGCTGATAATGGTACAACTATAGTGACAGCGAGTTTAGTTAATAGAAATCCAGTTGATAACCAAATAACAGTAGATAGTTATTTGAATTGGATTAATGATGAAATTACAGAGGGTACGATTAAGAAATTTCTCAGTGTTTATACCAAAACATTGATTGATCCTTTAGTAGCCTATATACAAGATTATGGTATTGCGTTAGAAGCACATATGCAAAATACAATTGTTAATTTAGGTCCTAATTATCAAATGCAATTTATTATTAGAGATTTAGGTGGTTCAAGAATTGATTTATCAACATTACAACAAAAATTGCCCAATATCACGCTTACAAATAAAAGTTTAATAGCAGAAAATATAGAATCAGTCATTGCTAAATTTCAACATGCTGTAATTCAAAATCAAATTGCGGAACTGATTCATCATTTTTCTCAATATGATGGGGTTGAAGAAACACAGCTATTTGAGATTGTAAGTGAAATTGTAGAACAAGCAATTGATCCCCATAAACCACATGCCCAAAAATTAAGAAATGTGCTATTTGGGCCGACAATTACTGTTAAAGCTTTATTAAGAATGAGAATGGAAAGCAAAGTGAAACAATATGTAACAATAGATTTGAGGAATCCGATATATAAAGAGGTGTAACGTATGGCGCAAGTAAAAATAAATTTATCAAAAATAAAATACAATGCTCAAGTGCTATCGTCTATTTTTAATCAAAATCATATACGATTTACACCCGTAATTAAGTGTGTTGGTGGTGATAATAGAATTGTAGAAACACTCAAAGAAATCGGATTGACACACTTTGCAGATGCCCGTATTGAGAACATTACTAAAAGTAAAAATGAAGATCTATCTTTTATGATGATTAGGACGCCAAGTCGAAGCGAATTAAACGATGTCGTGCAGCAAACGGATATCAGTATCCAAACTGAAATAACAACGATTCGACGATTAAATGATATCGCTAGGGAAAAAGGTACAAAACATAAAATATTGTTGATGGTAGATTGGAAAGACGGTCGAGAGGGCATTCTTACCTATGACATCATTGATTATATTAATGAAATTTTGTACATGCACCATGTGTTAATCGTTGGTCTTGCGTTTAATTTTATGTGTTTTCAATCAGTCATACCTACAGAAGAAGATGTGGCTTTAATCAATCAATTTGTAGATTCAGTGGAACGTGAGACAAATATGAAATTTTCAATTATTTCAGGTGGCAATTCGAGTATGATTCCCCAAATGCTTTATAGAGATTTTGGCAGAATTAATGAGTTAAGAATAGGTGAAACTTTATTTAGAGGTGTAGAAACAACAACAAATCAATCCATAGCTTCTTTATATCAAAATGCAATAACCTTAGAAGCGGAAATTGTAGAAATTAAACCTCGAATGAATATTGCTACCGGACATCAATACTTACAAGCGATTGTGGATATAGGAAATTTAGATACAGCTGTTGAAGATATCCAACCGTTACATCACCATATAAGCATTGCAGGTGCTACGAGTGATCATGTCATGCTTGATTTATTGAATCAAGATTACTATCAAGTAGGTGATAAAATACAATTCAGTTTAGGTTATAAAGCATTAGCCCATAGTATGTATATGGTTAATTTAAAAAAAGCTTATCATCACGATGAGATCATAGAAAATTTGTGTAACAATTTTAATGTTGAAAAATCAAATCGTTTTAAGCTTTAATAAAAAGACTAAAAGTTTTTATTGACACCGATAATCATTATCAATAGAATTAAATATGTAATTATACATATCTAAGGAGTGAAAACGATGAAACATAGTTATAAAATTATGGGTATCCTGTTTTTAACTTTAACACTAGTCATACTGGCTGCCTGTGGTAGTGTCAGTGATAATGATTCGAGTAAATCGGATAAAGGTGATGACAATAAAGAGGGTGTGACGATTAAACATGATGGAGGTACTACTAAAGTTGCCAAAGATCCTAAACGTGTTGTTGCACTTGAATTCTCATTTGTTGATGCATTAGCTGCTTTAAATGTGAAACCAGTAGGCGTAGCTGATGATGGTGACAAGAATAGAATTTTGAAACCAATACGAAAAGAAATTGGTGATTATACATCTGTAGGCGCACGTAAACAACCAAACTTAGAAGAAATCAGCAACCAAAAACCGGATGTCATTATTGCAGATACGAATAGACATAAAGGTATTCAAAAAGATTTAGAAAAAATTGCACCAACGATTATGTTACCAAGCTTTGATAGTGATTATAAAGATAATATAGAAGCCTTTAAAACAATTGCTAAAGCAGTCGGTAAAGAAGATAAAGGTAAAGAAAGACTTAAAGAACACGATGAATTAATGGATAAATATAGTAAAGAAATTACTATGGATAAAAAACAATCCGTGTTACCTGCAGTAGTAGCGAAATCAGGACTACTTGCACATCCTGAAAACACATACGTAGGTCAATTATTAAAAGAATTAGGCTTTAATAATGCATTAAATAAAACAAAAACAGATAACTTATCTAAATACTTAAAAGGACCTTACTTACAATTAAATGCCGAAGTACTGTCAGATATTAATCCTGGACGTATGTTTATTATGGCAGACAAAGGTGAAAACGATCCAAATCTTAAAAAACAAGAAAACGATCCAGTTTGGCAAGATTTAGATGCAGTGAAAAATAATCGTGTTTCTGTAGTAGATCGAAATACATGGGCACGTGCACGTGGCATTATTTCTTCTGAGGAAATTGCTAAGCAACTAGTAGATATTTCTAAAGAGGAAAAAAAGGATAATCAACAAAAGTAGGGTGACAGGTAAATGACTAAATCAAATAGCATTGACCCAACCAAATTAATAGAGAAAAAAACAAGAAAACGCACAGCACTCACATTTATTGTGAGTGTGTGTGCGCTTTTTGTCATTATATACTTCAATTTAAGTGTTGGGTCGTCGCATATTACGTTTAACGATTTCATGGATTACATATGGCATCATACCGACACGAAACAAACATTTTTAATACATAATGTGCGTATGCCACGCATGTTGGCAGCCTTATTCATTGGTGCTGCCCTGGGTGTAGCAGGTCTGTTAATGCAGGCAATGACGAGAAACCCATTGGCATCACCTCAAATTTTTGGTGTGAATGCCGGTGCTTCATTTGTTATCGTCTTTATCACTATGATTGTACCTGCTTTATCTGAATTCGCAACAATACTTGCATTTATAGGCGCATTTATAGGCGGACTTACAGTATATTTTCTATCTGGATCCACTAAGGGCATGACGCCAGTTAAACTAGCACTAGCTGGTATGGCAATCCATCTATTTTTTTCTAGCTTGACTCAAGGCATTATCCTTTTAAATGAAGATGCAACTTCAACGGTAATGTTTTGGCTTGTGGGTTCATTATCTACAATACAATGGCCACAAATTATAGGTGTCATACCATGGTTTGTGCTCGCATTTATAGGGGCCATTGCGATTGCTAAGCAACTAACAATCATGGAACTTGGTGAAGATTTAGCTACGTCTTTAGGACAAAATGTTAAATTAGTAAGAATAGCCACTGGTTTATTGGTCATTGTACTTGCAGGGGCATCCGTTTCAATTGCAGGACCAATTGGATTTGTAGGATTAATTGTACCTCATATTGTAAAACACTATATACGTGCAGATTATAGATTAATGGTTCCACTGACAATGGTGATTGGTGCAGATTTACTATTGTTATCTGATGTTTTAAGTCGATTAATTGCTTTTCCATTTGAATCACCAGTTGGTATCGTGACTTCATTTGTAGGCGCACTATACTTCTTATTAATAACAATTAAAGGAGTTGATAGATTATGATGGGTAAATTAACTTTGCGTTATAGCATCGTAACAGTTTTGTTAATAATTTCTGCAATCGCATCATTGTCTATCGGTGCTGTATTTATGAATCCAATTGAAGCGGTTAAAAGTTTATTTAATCATGATAACTTTATTTTAAATGAATATAGAATACCTCGAATGTTTCTAGCAATAATTGTTGGTAGTAGTTTAGCAATATCTGGCTCATTGATACAAGGTGTCGTGAGAAATGCCCTAGCGTCTCCAGATGTTATTGGTATTACAAAAGGTGCCAGTTTATCTGCTGTAACAATTATTATGTTGTTTCCTTCTGCACCGTTGTTCATACTACCTTTTGGTTCGTTTGCAGGAGCATTGTGTATTAGTATCATATTAACTGTATTGATATCTAAGTTTAATGTTCAAGGCTCAAAACTTGCACTTATAGGTTTAGCAATTGGTGCGATTTGTACAGCAATTGTGCAATATTTATTAATTCGAAATCCAATGGATGCAAATACGGCATTAGTTTGGTTAACAGGTAGTTTGTATGGTCACAGTATGATGAATGTTTGGGTTATTTTGCCTTGGTTTATCATCGCACTTCCGATTATTCTATATTATTGTCATCAACTCGATATTTTGTCATTAGGTGATGATATTGCAACGGCATTAGGGACAAAAGTGAAAAAAATTAAAATGATTCTTCTATTATTAGCTGTCATTTTAGCCGGTGCATCTATTTCAATTGTGGGTGGATTGAGTTTTCTAGGATTGATAGCGCCGCATATTGCAAGAAGAATTGTAGGTCATAAACACATTCATATTACGCTAATGTCAGGGTTGATTGGGGCTTTACTCCTTTCAATCAGTGATTGCATTGCAAGAGGCGTCCATCCGCCCCTTGATATTCCAGTAGGGGTGATTGTGGCAATTGTAGGTGTACCATACTTTTTATTTTTATTAAGAAAAATTTAATTTAAATTAAGTAAAGAAATAGGATGTAAATTGCAAAAGTAATCGCTTTCATTTAAAGTAGAATTAATTCTATGCTTATAGAATCGATTCTACTTTTTTAAAATGACAGTAAATAGACAAAAATTACCGATTTACATATTTATACATTATACGTTATAATTATAGCTGTTGTTTTTTAAAAATAAAATCAAATTAATACACCTAAGGGGTGAATAGAGTGAATCAATATAGTAAAGCCCAGATTGTACGTGGTCGACTTAAGTTTATTATCATGTCTTTAATTGGCATAATTTTATTCTTAATGCCAATAAGCGTGACTGAAGATGGTGAAAAACAAACAACTTTACCTGTTGCATTTTTAGCTGGACTTTTGAAAGACACTATCGGAGGTGCAATGCCTTTAATTATTGTGATTATTATTACACTATCAGGTATTTTATCTGTATTATGTTCTACAGTACTGAAAAATAAATTAGCACCGGAAGGATTAATGTACAACGCATTTAATGTTAAAATCGGATGGCTCATTTTGAGAATATTAGCAGTTGTATTTGTATGGATTACATATTTAAAAGTCGGCACTGAAGTCATATATTCTGCAGACACAGGTGGTCTTGTATTTGAAAGTTTACTACCGACGTTGGTTACGGTATTTTTCTTTGCTGCACTATTCTTACCATTGCTTATGGAATATGGATTATTGGAATTACTAGGACCAGTATTTAGACCTATTATGAGACCATTATTCACATTGCCGGGTCGTTCTACAGTAGATAATTTAGCATCTTTTATTGGTGATGGTACGGTAGGTGTCTTAATTACAAGTAGACAATATGAAGAAGGATTCTACTCAAGACGTGAAGCAACAGTGATTGCAACTACATTTAGTGTTGTATCTCTTACCTTTGCAATTGTTGTTGCAGAAACTGTGCACATGCAAAACCATTTCTTTTATTTTTATTTAACGGTTATTATTTCTTGTTTAGTGTGTGCATTTATTTTACCAAGGATTTGGCCTTTAAAATCTATTAAAGATGAATATGCAAAAGAAGTTTCTGAGGAAATGAGAACTGAGCAGCTACCAGAAAACAAAACGCCATTAAGACATGGATTTGACATGGCTACAGAAACTGGTATTAAAGCACCTGGTTTTAGATTATTTTTCAAATCAGGTTTTAAAACAGTGATTGATATGTGGTTCGTTATTTTGCCAGTAGTCATGAGTGTAGGGACATTAGCTACAATTATCGCGACATATACGCCTTTATTTTCAATTATTGGTAAACCATTTGTACCATTTTTAGAATTACTACAAATTCCTGAAGCTGTACAAGCCTCAGAGACTGTATTAATTGGATTTGCCGATATGTTTTTACCATCTATTTTAATTGAAGGTGTAGGTAATGATATTACTTTATTTGTAGTTGGTGCATTAAGTATTACTCAATTAATATACTTATCAGAAGTAGGCGGTGTGATCTTAGGATCAAAGATACCTGTGAGTATTTTTAAGCTTTTCGTTATTTTCTTAATTAGAACGATCATTGCGTTACCTATTATTTCATTGATGGCACATTTATATTTCAATTAATAGGCGCCTTTACAGATTAAATATCACATTGTATTACTAAAGTATTGTCATACAAAAAGCCATAAAGCAATCTATCAATATAGATACTTTATGGTTATTTTTAATTTGTCATATAATGTATGAACTGTAAAAACTACCGGTACTGGTATCGCTAATATAACGTCAGAGTTATGAGAGCTCTGAAATCACATTTGCTTTAACTACTTTATTACCTAGGATAGGTGAATCGTCACTTTTAGTTTTTGATTTACCTTCATGTGCTTCTTTGAAAGCATCGCTCTTCAACCAACCTTTAAAGTCATCTTCAGAATCCCACCAAGTATTGATATACATTTGATCGTAATCTGCTTCATCATCAATAAGCCAAACTTCAACTTTTTGGAAGCCTTCTAATTCTTGGATTTTACCACCTTGAGTAAACTTTGATGCCATTTTTTCTGCGAAGCCTTTTTTAACATCGATTCGATTTGTTACAACGTACATGCTGCACACCTTCTTTCATTAATATAAATATATTATAGCATTGTTGATTTAAGAAGGTAATTGAGAACGCTTATTAATTAGCGAGCAGATTACAATTGAAAGGCGGTAAATGGTTCAAGCTATTTATAGCAAAGTGAAAATCTCATTAGGTCATTTGTTATAGAAGAAAAGAGGTATAACGAGTAAAATTTAAATTTACTCGTTATACCTCTTTTTATTAATTTTATTTAAGTGAAGTTATTATATGAATTACTTGGTAACTTCATTATAAACTTTTTGATCATTTTGCGTATAAATAATGTATTCATGGTCATCAGTATCGATGATAACGCGGTTCGTTTTTCCAAATGTAGAACCGATTCTCGAAACTTTATCTCTATCGAGTTTTGGTACTTCATGGATATTTTGATCTTGTGAAATGTTCTTAATTTCACTTGTTGGAATTTTGATATCTGCAACTCTCCACTGAATTCTTACTTCATTATTATCTTTTTTTACTGTCATTGCCATAACTCGAACACATCCTTTAAATAATTTGTAGATATATCATACAATATATTGCAATCGTTTTCAAGCGATTGTGTGATACTTTTTTGAAAAAGGTTATACTCATATGTTTTTACGAAAGTATGTTCGCATTAATCGTGTGATTATGCTAAAATATTAATGATAAGGAGAAGTGAAAATGACAGGTAAAACACATGCATCATGCGGCTTATTAGTCGGGGCTTTAACTATAGAATATTTTCATACAGATTTGTTTACTTCGATTACAGTTATTACGCTTGCAGTCATATCAAGTTTAGTACCTGATATTTGTCATACCCAAAGCAAGATAGGAAGACGATTTAAACTGATTAGTTTTTTCATTAGAATGATATTTGGGCACAGGACATTCACACATTCATTGTTATTCATCGCAATTATTGTTTGTTTACTATATGTCATACAAACGCCATCATACTATTTAGTTACGATTATTCTAGGATTGCTTTCACATGTTATACTAGATATGCTAACGCCAAGAGGTGTTAAGTTATTTTATCCGATACCAATTAATGTGAAATTCCTAGTTGTATTTAAAACTGGTGGGCTAGTTGATATCTCATTGGCAAGTGCATTGACCATTGGCGCAATTTATGTGATTTTTCATCCATTTTTTAATAATCTATTCTTGAATTGGTTATAATTATGGTTGTCCTAAGAATCATAATAATATAAAGTACATATAGTGAAATGATATATCCATATTATAAAAAAGGTATAAATTATATCTGATTAAATGGATATTAAGGAGAGAGAGCATGTTAGATAAGAAAACGCTAGAAAAGTTTAATCAAGAACATCTCATTGAGTTTGAAAAATTAATGAGTTCAAATGAGAAAGAACACTTATCTGAAAAACTTGAATCATTAAATTTAGCTGATATTAGAAATTTATATAATGATTTATACTTGAATAAAAAGGTAATTGATGATGTTTCTTCTGTTAATGAAGTCAAATATGACGTGAAAAGCGAATTTACAGTTGATGAAATCGAACAATATGAAAAAATTGGACTTGATGCGATTAAAAAAGGCAAATTTGCAGTTTTATTAATGGCTGGTGGTCAAGGGACAAGGTTAGGCTACAAAGGTCCAAAAGGTTCATTTGAAATTGAAGATACGAGTTTGTTTGAAATTCAAGCGAAACAATTATTGGCATTAAAAGAACAAACAGGTCAGTATATCGACTGGTATATTATGACAAGTAAAATTAATGATAAAGAAACACAACTATATTTCGAGTCGAAAAATTATTTTGGTTACGACAGAGATCATGTACACTTCTTTATGCAAGATAATATTGTCGCTTTGTCAGAAGAGGGTAAACTGGTATTGGATGTGGATAGTAATATTCTTGAAACGCCAAACGGTAATGGTGGTGTATTTAAATCATTAGCAAAATCAGGTTATTTAGATGAAATGACTGAAAATGGCGTCGAATATATTTTCTTAAATAATATTGATAATGTGTTAGTTAAAGTATTAGATCCATTATTTGCAGGATACACATTTCAGAAAAGTATGGACATCACTACTAAGTCCATACAACCCAAGGATGGGGAAAGTGTTGGTAGGTTAGTCAATGCGAATCAAAAAGACACGGTTCTAGAATATTCAGAATTAGATCCAGAAATAGCTAATGAGTTTAACAATGCTAATATTGGAATCCACTCATTTAAACTGGCGTTTATCAATAATGTTGTTGATTACGACTTACCATATCATTTAGCGATTAAAAACTTAAAACAATTAGATGAAGACTTTGGTGTAATTGAACTACCGACATTAAAGTTTGAACTATTTTATTTTGATATCTTCCAATATGCGCATAGTTTTGTAACATTACAGGTACCTAGAGAGAAAGAATTCTCTCCACTTAAGAATAAAGAAGGTAAAGATAGTGTTGAAACGGCTACGGCTGATTTAAAACGCATGAATATGATATAAAAAGGTGGTTACACTCATGTCTCATTCAGTAGAAGCTGAAGATAATAAACTGGTTAAAACATTTAAAGATATTATTCCCCTGACTTTTGGGGAAGAAATTGGCAACTCAGTATCACATGGAGTGGCTGCTTTTATAGCATTATGTGCATTGCCTTATGCAGCGATACATAGTTTTCTTGAATATGGTGTGTTAGGTGCCTTTAGTGTCTCTGTTTATGTAATAAGTATTTTTTTAATGTTTATCTCATCAACGGTATATCATGCCATGCCAAATCAATCATCACATAAATTCATATTAAGAATAATCGATCATAGTATGATTTATGTCGCGATTGCAGGTACTTATACACCGATATGTCTTACTTTGGTCGGTGGTTGGATTGGCTGGTCTAGCATGGTTGTCTTGTGGGGCATTACAATCTGGGGCATTCTTTACAAATCGTTAGCAAAAAATGTTAATCATAAGTTAAGTTTGATTATGTATTTAGTTATGGGATGGATTGGTGTACTATTTTTGCCAACAATTATTTTTGATTCATCTTTACTATTTATGTTATTTATATTGTTTGGTGGACTTGCCTATACAATAGGAGCTTGGTTTTATGCTCAAAAAAACCGTCCGTATTTTCATATGATATGGCATTTCTTCATTGTAGTTGCATCCGTATTTCACTTTGTAGCTATCATGTATTTTATGTAAGATAATTAAAGTTGTTAACAGTGTTCATTGACATTGTTAGCAGCTTTTTTTATGGCATGTTTAAATGTTGTATGCACTGAAGAGCGTTTTTGAAAAATGTGTTGAACTTATAAATAAATAATGGTTAAGTAGATATTGATATTGTTAGAAAATTTAAGGGTTAGGAAGTTATATATGAATATAAAATCATTAGGCATTATTATTGCGTTAATATTAATTATGTTTATGTCTGCAATAGAAACTTCAATCGTTTCCTTAGCATTGCCAACTATAAAAAATGATTTAAACGTAACGTCATCTATTTCATTGATATTTGCTGTGTATTTTATTGCAATTGTTATTGCAAACCCGATTGTTGGGGAATTGTTAGATCGTACTAAAATTATATATATTACATTATTAGGGCTTATGTTATTTACAATAGGAAGTTTATTTTCAGGGCTAAGTGACACATTTACCATGTTAATCATCTCTCGCTTTATTCAAGGATTGGGTGCAGGTGTCATGATGGCATTAAGCCAAATTGTCCCAAAACTGGCATTTGAGATACCTTTACGCTATAAAATCATGGGAATCGTTGGAAGTGTATGGGGGATATCCAGTATTATAGGACCTGTTTTAGGTGGCGGTATTTTAGAGTTTGCTACATGGCATTGGCTATTCTTCGTGAATATTCCAATTTCAATTATTGCAATCATACTTGTAGTGATTACATTTCATTTCGAGAATGAAAGTACATCAACTAGTGCTAAATTAGATGTAAAAGGCTTATCGTTATTTTATACTTTTGTATTCTTTTTAATATTTGCAGTGATGTATACAGCCAATATTTATTTAAATATCATTTCAATCATATTAGCTACGGTTGTCGGTGTTGTGTTATATAGAAATGAAAAGACAATAAAAACACCTTTTATACCAGTGCAAGAATTTAATAAAACAATTGTTTTAATATTTTTTACTGATTTTGCATATGCAACTATACTTATGGGTTATAACCTCTATATGCCAATTTATTTACAAGAAGATCTTGGCTTATCTCCATTACAAAGTGGGTTTGTTATTTTTCCAATTTCGTTTGCGTGGCTAGTATTGAATTTTAATTTAGATAAAATAGAAGCAAAAATGACTAGGAAGGCATTATATATATTTGCATTTACATGTTTAATGCTTTGTGGCATTTTAGTATTTATAGGAACTAACTCTCCAATTTTTATTGCTTGTAGTTTGTTATTAGCAGGTATAAGCTTTGGTACAGTTTATACTAAAAATAGTGTTATCACACAAGAAGAAACCTCTCCTAAAAATATGAAGCGTATGATGTCATTATACACTTTGACTAAGAGCCTGGGTAATTCAGTCGGATCGACAATTATGGGCTATGTCTATGCGTTATCTATTCCAATTATTGGTTTGCATATTCATAACATTGTAATTTTGAGCTTTGTCATCTTGTTTATACTTATAATATTATGGTCCATCACATATCGAAAACAAGATACATTAACTTAACATGTTTTAACATTGCTAAGTGTTTTTGTTTAAAATGAATAACAAATGATAATATAGTAGGTTGAATTTCTGTCGTTTGGTCATATAAAGTTATAATGGTAAGATATATAATGCATTCATATCACATATAAGAAAATATATGTTTATATAGTCAATGATTGATTAAGAAAGGGAGGACAGTAAGCTATGAAATATTTAAGATATTTATTAACAACGCTTATTGTGCTTTCTGTATTTATTATTTCTGGTGCGATTTTTTTAACTTTTTTAGGATTTGGTTTATACGGATTAAGTAGAATTTTAATCTACTTTCATCTTGCATATTTTGGTTATAATAAAAGTTTTTACGATAACTTGATATATTATGGTAGTTATATTGTATTAGGCTATTTCAATTTATTCATTGTAGAAAATTTAATGGATTATTTTAGAAAAAAATTACCTGAAAATCCTTACTTTCAAGGACTTACCTTTCAATTAATTACGTTTTCAGTAACTACATTGTTGTTTTATTTTATAGTGCACATACATTATACCTATATCGACATCGACTTTTGGGTAATTGTATTAATTATTGGCGTATTATTCATCTGTAAAGAAATATTTTATCCGGATAGTAAAAATTTAAATCAAAAAAATAAATAATGTAAGTGAACATTATATTCTTAAACATAAGGAAGATATTGCATATTTTGAATTCCAAACAACTTAAATACATTAATCTAAAGTGAAAGTAGTTAGCTTATTATTCTAATATTAAGAATAGATTGAGCTAACTGCTTTTTTATTGAACAAATTATATTTATACTTAAATTAAGCTATTTAAAGCAAATGTTAGTTTTGTTTGTTAAAATATAATTGATATTTAAATAAGAGGGGGACGCTTTGTGTTAACGATAGCGCAAGTTAAAGAACTTGTTGGAGAATTAAAAGATCCAATAATAGATGTACCATTAAAAGAAACAGATGGAATAGTAGAAGTTACTATTAAAGAAGAGATAGAACACGTTAGTGTTAAAGTAGCAATGGCGCAATTAGGTGGACAACCGCAATTAGATTTGCAAATGGCTATTGTAGAAGTATTAAAGGAAAATGGAGCAAACACGGTTGGCATCAGATTTGAAGAATTGCCGAGTGATGTTGTTGAGCAATATCGTGGCTCTGGCGAAAACGAAAATCAAACCATTGAAGGATTACTTTCAAAAGATAATCCAGTAGAATTTATCGCTATTGCTTCTGGTAAAGGGGGCGTTGGTAAATCAACAGTCGCTGTTAATCTAGCAGTATCATTAGCGCGTGAAGGTAAAAAAGTAGGCTTAGTAGATGCTGATATCTACGGTTTTAGTGTTCCAGATATGATGGGAATTGATGAGAAACCAGGTGTACAAGGCAAAGAAATCATTCCCGTAGAACGTCATGGTGTGAAAGTGATCTCAATGGCATTCTTTGTAGAAGAGAATGCACCAGTGATTTGGAGAGGACCCATGCTAGGTAAAATGTTAACTAATTTCTTTGTAGAAGTTAGATGGGGAGATTTAGACTACCTTATCTTAGATCTACCTCCAGGCACAGGAGATATTGCATTAGATGTTCATACGATGCTACCTTCAAGTAAGGAAATTATAGTGACAACGCCACATCCAACAGCAGCATTTGTCGCAGCCCGTGCTGGTGCAATGGCTAAACATACAGAACATTCTATTCTAGGTGTAATCGAAAATATGTCTTATTTCCAAAGTAAAGAAACAGGGAATAAAGAATATGTATTCGGTACTGGTGGCGGAGAAAAACTTGCAGAAGAACTACAAACTGACTTGCTAGGACATCTCCCGTTAGAACAACCATCTTGGAATCCAAAAGACTTTGCACCTTCAATTTATCAAGCTGATGATCGACTCGGTGAAATCTATCAATCCATGGCACAACAAATCATTGATAAAACGACAAAATAAGTCATTTCAGTAATGGATAGAGATTATTTTAATTTCTATCCATTTTTTTATTGCAATTTTTTTAAATGGTGGTAGAATTGTTTCTTGTGGCAAACAATTGCTACTAAATAAGTGAACGAAAGAAATCACAAAATCTTAAATTAAATATTGACTTTCCATTGAGGAATTGATATTATTTAAAAGTCGTCAAAAACGGCAACAACATTATTTAAAGAAATTATAAAAAGTGTAAAAAATATACTTGAAATAATCTTAATAATAATTTAATATTATTAAAGTAATGTTAATTACTCATTTAAAAAATATTAATTTTTTGTTGACAAGTTGTCAACAAAAATGATATAGTAATGAAGCAACTATTTAAATGAACATTGAAAACTGAA
>NZ_JAESKG010000040.1:0-563 GCF_017891965.1 Staphylococcus sp. GDY8P126P
CTTTATTTAGGAAGCTTGGAAGCAAGGACGTCAATATTTTCAATCACTGGTGGCTCTGCGAAAAGTTCAGGAGATTTCTCCGTCAATGCCGCAGCCACTTGACCAGAAAGGTGTGCTTGACGACCTGTGTCGTCCGGGAATGCGTCAAAGATGCCGAATGTCGTAGGTCCAAGTCGGATCGCAAACCATGCGATCGTTTCTGACTCCTCCTGAACCACAGGTAGGGCCCCACGTAGGAAGCTTTCAACTTCCTCTTCTTTTCCGGGTTTTGCTTCAAGTCGAACCAATAGCGCTACATTAACCATTTTTCTATCTCCTCCTCAAATTAGAAACTTCATCCATTAATATATCACATAACATTTTTTGTGACCAATTTAGAAGTTGCCTTTTCTCCAAAAGATATCGTCCGTGCGTATCAAAAAAGAGGGACGATGGAGAACTATATCAAGGAGGCCAAGAATGGTTTCAAATTCGATCAAATGAATAGTCATTTTTTTCAAGTGAACGAGGTAAGAATGATGTTGAGTCTTCTAGCTTATAACTGGTTCTGTTGCAAAGTTGAA
>NZ_JAESKG010000041.1:0-691 GCF_017891965.1 Staphylococcus sp. GDY8P126P
GTCTGGACTTGACTCAAATAATCATTCCTTTTTAGTATTTAAAGTATACATTATTAACTTAATAATAGTTTATGAAGTATGTGATTCACATACTAATATTTTGATTATTCAATGTTTTATATTTGTTTAACCAACGATATACATAAACTTCAGATAAGTTGAATTATATTGATTAATAGTAAAGATATAAGTGTTGCAATTAAAATATTGAAAATTCCAGCAATTAAAAAGCCTAAACCTATTAAACTAATAACAGCCTCAATAATTGGGGTGTAGTAAGCAACATATACTAATCCTAAGTTTAAATTTATATATTAATCCACCCAAAAATGGAAAAAAAGAGATTTATAGTTCATTAAATTGGCCACTTCTCTGTCTTTCATTTTATTAAAAAACAATAAAGTTATAGGCGTTAATAGTAATAAAATTTCAAAAAATAAATCTGCTTCTAAATTTAGTCATTATATCCATCATTTCTACATTAATAATGAACTATTAAATGTAGAATATTTCCGTTATAATTACATATTTAAGTGCTAAATATATTTATTTTTTAAACTTCTTACATATCTCATCACTTTAACCTTATCTTTATCATTTTCGGTTCTGTTGCAAAGTTGAATTTATAGTATAATTTTAACAAAAAGGAGTCTTCTGTATGAACTATTTCAGATATAAACAATTTAACAAG
>NZ_JAESKG010000005.1:0-238793 GCF_017891965.1 Staphylococcus sp. GDY8P126P
CAGGAGTCTGGACTTGACTAAAATAGCATTAATAACAAATATTTCTTATATAACAATTCTCACCTCTTACAAAATAATATTATGTCGTGTATAATGGTTCGTGAATATTCTAAAATACTAAATTACATACTTAATTGAAACAAATAGGAAAATAAGTTCGGAAATATATTAAAAAGTCAGGAGTTATGATATGGGCGAGTTTAAAAATCGGATTAACGTAACTATAAATGATCAACATTATACTATTGTCGGTGAGGACAATCCCGAGCATATCCGTTACGTTGCGCATTTAGTAGACGAAAGACTCAAAATGTTAGCTAGTAAAAGTGCTGGATTAGATACGACGAGAAAGGCGATACTTACAGCTGTCAATATTATGCATGAAAAAGTTCAATTAGAAGAAGAAAACCTTCGTCTGCAACAAGAAATAAAACAGTTGAAAAATAGTGAAGACAAATGATTTTAGATTTGATTGTTCTAATTATTTTTCTTTATATTGGAATGATTGGTTTTAGAAGAGGTGCTTGGTTAAGTGCTTTGCATTTAACTTCTACTTTGTTTTCATTATGGATTGCACAAAGATTTTATCATCAAATTGCTCAGCGATTAGAATTATTTATACCATTTCCCAAGACACGTGCATTTGATTTGAATTATGCCATTCAATTTGATAATATACACCAACGATTTGATCATATCATCGCATTTTTAATTATTGCGATCCTTACTAAAATCATATGTTATGGTATTATAGTGATTTTCGATAATGTGTTAAAATTTAAGCGTCCTAATGTCATAAGTCGAGTGATTGGTGTGATAATGAGTCTGATTTCTTCAATCATTATCAGTGCTACATTGCTTTACACTATTTCGTTGTATCCATTAAAAATAGTGCAACAACAGCTTATAAGTGGGAAAATCTCAGAATTTTTAATTTTACATATCCCCTATATATCCAACTATGTTGTGAATATATAGCGTGTTATAGATTAGAATGGTCTTATAAAATATAGGAGGTCAGGACACAATTAATTTACTGAATGCGTGCTACAGTAATCTGTCTTGACCTTTTTTTATGGAGTGAAAATAATGACAAAAAAAGATATTATTCAATTACTAGAAAAAATAGCGACTTATATGGAATTAAAAGGTGAAAATACGTTTAAAGTATCTGCATATAGAAAAGCTGCACAAAGTCTTGAAATGGACGAACGTACGTTAGATGAAATTGAAGATGTGACTGAATTAAAAGGGATTGGTAAAGGTGTAGGAGAAGTGATTGATGAATATCGTCAGTCAGGCCAATCAAGTGCATTAGAAGCATTGCAAAAAGAAGTTCCTGAGGGACTTATTCCTTTATTAAAAATACAAGGTCTTGGAAGTAAAAAAATTGCAAAGCTATATAAAGAATTAAATATTGATAGTAAAGAAGCACTGCAAGTTGCTTGTGAACAAGGAAAAGTTAGTGAGTTAAGTGGCTTTGCTAAAAAGACAGAACAGAATATCCTTGAAGCTGTAAAAGCTTTAGGCGCTAAGAAAGAAAAATATCCAATCGATCAAATACGTGGTTTAAATAGTGAAATTAATGACTATTTAGCTACAGTCAAGGATATAGACAAATACGAAGTCGCTGGTAGTTATAGAAGATATAAAGAAATGAGTAAAGATTTAGATTATATTATTAGCACATATCATCCTACTTCAGTTCAACAGTCATTATTAAAAATGTCTAACATTGTTAAGCAAGTAGCAGTAGGTCAGACTAAGGTATCACTTGAATTAGCTTATGATGATGAAACGATAGGTGTTGATTTTAGGTTAATTGAACCTGCAGCTTTCTATCATACTTTACAACATTTTACAGGTTCAAAAGATCATAATATTAGAATACGACAATTGGCTAAAGAACAAGACGAAAAGGTAAGCGAATATGGTATTGAACAAAATAATGGGGAAATCATTCAATATCAAAGCGAAAAAGAAATATATGAACATTTTGGAGTGAATTGGATAGAACCTGCATTGAGAGAGGACGGAAGTGAATTTGATAAAAACTTAGATAATATTATCAAATTAACAGATATTCATGGTGATATCCATATGCATACGACATATAGCGATGGTGCATTTAGTATTGAAGATATGGTAAAAGCGAACATTGAGAAAGGTTATGAATTTATGGTGATTACTGACCATTCTCAAAGTTTGAAAGTTGCGAACGGCTTATCAGTTGAACGTTTATTGCGTCAAAATGAAGAAATTAAAGCGCTAAATGAAAAATATAAGGAAATTGATATATACTCAGGTATAGAAATGGATATCTTACCTGATGGTCAATTAGACTATGATGATGAGATATTAGCGAAGTTAGATTATCCCATTGCTGCGATACACCAAAGTTTTAATCAGTCGCAAGAAGAAATCATGCGCAGATTGGAAAATGCTTGCCGTAATCCTTATGTACGCCATATTGCACATCCAACAGGTCGCATTATAGGTAAACGTCCTGGCTATGAACCAGACATAGATAAATTATGTCAACTTGCAGAAGAAACTAATACCATTTTAGAAATTAATGCAAATCCAAAACGTTTAGATTTAAATGCAGATACAGTTAAAAAACATCCAAATATACAGCTAACAATCAATACTGACGCACATCATGTCGAACATTTAGAATTTATGAAATATGGTGTTGCAACTGCACAAAAAGGATTTGTTACAAAAGATAGAGTGATTAATACAATGTCTCGAGAAGAATTTAAATCATTCGTTGAGAATAATATTAAACTGAAGAAATAGAGGGATTAGATGAGACAGAAATCTTTAAATGTCTTAGAATTCGATAAAATAAAAGCATTGATAGAAAATGAAACAATCAGTGATTTAGGTAAAGAAAAAGTTGTAGATATGGCACCAGCAACTGATTTTAACACGGTTGAATTTCAAATGAACGAAACAGATGAGATTTCACAAATTTATAACAAACATCGTATGCCTAGTTTAAGTGGATTAGCTAAAATATCCACGTATATTCATAGAGCGAAAATCGGTGGTGTACTCAGTGTTAGCGAATTAAATGTCATTAAACGCCTAATACAAATCCAAAATCAATATAAAACATTTTATAATAATTTATTAAATGAAGAAGAAACAATTAATTACCCTATTCTTAACGATAGAATGGAACAACTGCCTGTATTGTCAGATTTATATCAAAGTATTCATCAAAAATGTGATACTTATGATTTATATGATAATGCAAGTTATGAATTACAAGGAATTAGAAGTAAAATTTCTAGTACGAATCAAAGAATTAAACAAAATTTAGACAAGATTGTTAAGAGTCAAGCTAACCAGAAGAAACTATCTGACGCGATTGTCACTGTACGTAATGAGCGAAATGTAATTCCAGTGAAAGCAGAGTATCGCCAAGATTTTAATGGTATTGTTCATGATCAGTCTGCTTCTGGACAAACCTTATATATTGAGCCCTCATCCATTGTAGAGATGAGTAACCAAATAAGCCGTTTAAAAAATGATGAAGCGATTGAAAGAGAACGCATCTTATCCGCATTGACAGTAGAAGTAGCTGAAGAAGCAGATGCATGTTTAATTTCAGAGTCAATCATGGGCCAAATTGATTTCTTAACAGCCAAAGCACGCTATGCAAGTTCAATTAAAGGAACCAAACCACAATTTACAAAAGATAGAACAGTTTATTTACCAAAAGCTTTTCATCCATTACTTGATAAGCAAACAGTTGTTGCGAATACAATTGAATTTGCACAAGATATTGAAACAGTTATTATTACAGGTCCAAACACCGGTGGTAAAACAGTTACATTGAAAACATTAGGCTTAATCATTGTTATGGCACAATCAGGTATACTTATTCCGACATTAGATGGTAGCCAATTAAGTATTTTTGAAAATGTTTACTGTGATATTGGTGATGAACAATCTATTGAGCAATCACTTTCTACTTTCTCTTCACATATGAAGAATATTGTTGAAATTTTACAAGATACAACTAAAAACAGTTTGATATTATTTGACGAGTTAGGTGCTGGAACTGACCCGAGTGAAGGTGCTGCACTAGCAATGAGTATTTTAGATCATGTTCATGAAATAGGCTCATTAGTTATGGCAACAACGCATTACCCAGAGTTAAAAGCATATAGCTATAACCGAGAAGGTGTAATGAATGCCAGTGTCGAATTTGACGTCAATACATTAAGTCCAACCTACAAATTATTAATGGGTGTACCAGGACGTTCAAATGCATTTGATATTTCTAAAAAACTTGGGTTAAATATGAAAATCATTCAAAAAGCAAAATCAATGATTGGCCAAGATGAGCAAGAAATTAATGAAATGATTGCTTCATTAGAATCTAATTCAAAACGCGTAGATGAACAACGTATCGAGTTAGATTATTTATTAAGAGAAGCACAAGATACACATGATGCTTTAGCAAAACAATATGAACAATATCAAAATCATGAAAAACAATTGATGAACGAAGCAAAAGAAAAAGCGAACCAACGTGTGAAATCAGCTACAAAAGAAGCTGACGATATATTAAAAGAACTGCGTGAATTGAGAGACCAAAAAGGTGCCGATGTAAAAGAACACGAGCTCATTGATAAGAAGAAACAACTTGATGATCAATACGAAGCCAAATCCCTAAAACAAAATGTTCAAAAGAAAAAATGGGATGAAATCAATGCAGGTGATGAAGTTAAAGTGCTAACTTATGGCCAAAAAGGCGAAGTTTTAGAATTGATTGATCATAATGAAGCGGTTGTTCAAATGGGTATTATTAAGATGAAATTACCATTAGAAGACTTAGAAAAAACGAAGAAAACGAAATCGGAACCAACGAAAATGATTAAACGAGAAAATCGTCAAAGCATTAAAATGGAACTCGATTTACGTGGCTATCGTTATGATGAAGCAATGGTTGCTGTAGATCAATATTTAGATCAAGCTGTATTGAGCAATTATGAGCAAGTTTACATTATTCATGGTAAAGGTACAGGTGCATTACAAAAAGGTGTGCAAAATCATTTAAAACGACATAAAAATGTGGCATCATATAGAAACGGTATGCCGAGTGAAGGTGGATTTGGCGTTACCGTTGTAGAAATAAAATAATTGTGAGCAAGAGGTATGCAGATTTGTATAAAGTCTGTTATAATTTCTTCATCATTTGAAATTTAAGGAGGATTGGCAGTTATGGCAATCGTAAAAGTAACAGATTCAAACTTTGATGAAAATATTCAATCAGGGGTCAATTTAGTAGATTTTTGGGCAACTTGGTGTGGTCCATGTAAGATGATTGCTCCAGTATTAGAAGAATTAGCTGGTGACTATGATGGCAAAGCTAACATTTTAAAACTAGATGTAGATGAAAATCCATCAACAGCTGCTAAATTTGAAGTTATGAGTATTCCAACTTTAATCGTTTTTAAAGATGGCGAACCAGTTGACAAAGTTGTTGGTTTCCAACCAAAAGAAAACTTAGCTGAAGTAATCGAAAAACACTTATAATAAATTGAGCAACTTTCTGGGACATTAATCTTGATTAATGTCCCAGTTTTCAATTTATAAGCATATCAATCAATTGAGAAACATTGCGAAGCTATTTTATAATATAAATAAATGTAAATTAAAACTACGTTGATATCATATAAAACCAAGCTATTTATTGAAAAATCGAACTATAAAATTTTGTGTGAAAGGAGGAGGACAATTTATGGAAACATACCAAGAAAAAATTAAGCAGAAACTGACAGTAGTACCAACAGAGCCCGGTTGTTACCTAATGAAAGATCGAAATGATCAAATTATATATGTAGGTAAAGCAAAGAAACTTAGAAATAGATTAAGATCTTATTTTACTGGTGCGCATGATGCGAAAACCACAAGACTTGTCGGTGAAATTCGAAACTTTGAATTTATCGTAACATCCAGTGAAACTGAATCGCTACTATTAGAATTAAATCTTATAAAACAATATCAACCGCGTTATAACATCTTATTGAAAGATGATAAAAGTTACCCTTTTATAAAAATAACGAAAGAAAAATATCCAAGGCTCGTTGTAACGCGAACAGTGAAAAAGGGAAGTGGAAAATACTTTGGACCATATCCCAATGCATATTCAGCACAAGAAACAAAAAAATTACTAGATCGTATCTATCCGTTTAGAAAATGTGATAAAATGCCTGACAAATTATGCCTTTATTATCATATTGGCCAATGTTTAGGGCCTTGTGTGTATCCAGTAGATTTAGAAAAGTATGCTGAAATGACAAAAGAAATAACGGATTTTTTAAATGGAGAAGACAAAACAATTTTGCATAATTTAGAGCAAAAAATGCAAGAGTCAAGTGAATCACTAGATTTTGAACGTGCCAAAGAATATAGAGACTTAATACAACATATCCATAACCTTAATAAAAAACAAAAAATCACATCTTCTGATAATACGATTAGAGATGTGTTTGGTTACAGTATTTCTAAAGGATGGATGTGTATTCAAGTATTCTTTATTAGACAAGGTAATATGATTAAACGAGACGCAACGATGATACCACTCCAACAAACAGAAGAAGAAGAGTTCTATACATTTATTGGACAATTTTATGATTTAAATCAACATATTTTGCCTAAAGAGGTACATGTACCGAAACATTTAAATAAAGAGTTGATACAATCCGTTGTGGACACAAAAATTGTACAACCACTTAAAGGCAAAAAGAAAGATATGGTTGATTTAGCAAATCATAATGCAGAAGTTACGTTAGAAAATAAATTTGAACTCATTGCAAAGGATGAATCACGCACTGTTAAAGCGATTGAAGAGTTAGGCGATGTAATGGGTATACAAACGCCTATAAGAATAGAGGCTTTTGATAACTCTAATATCCAAGGTGTAAATCCTGTGTCTGCAATGGTGTCTTTCATTGATGGTAAACCAAACAAAAAAGGTTATAGAAAATATAAAATTAAAACAGTTGATGGACCCGACGATTATAAATCAATGCGTGAAGTGGTACGCAGGCGATATACACGTGTATTAAATGAGGGCAGTCCATTACCAGATTTAATTATTGTAGATGGTGGTAAAGGCCACATGAGTGGTGTTATTGATGTCCTAGAAAATGAATTAGGTTTAGATATTCCCGTTGCCGGATTGCGTAAAAATGATAAGCACCAAACGTCAGAAATTTTATATGGAGAGCAAGCAGAGGTTGTACCTATGAAAAAAAATAGCCAACCATTTTATTTGTTGCAAAGAATTCAAGACGAGGTGCATAGATTTGCAATCACTTTCCATAGACAAACAAGACAAAAGACAGGATTACAATCTGTTCTAGATACAGTTGATGGAATTGGTGCCAAACGTAAGACTAAATTATTACGTACATTTGGGTCAATTAAGAGAATGAAAGAAGCAAGTGTAGAAGATTTAAAAAACTCTGGTCTTCCCCAAAATGTGGCTGAGAATCTTCATCACGCCTTATCCAATAATTCATAGATATAACTTTGTGGCATGAGAATCATTCTCATGCCCAATTTCTATTTAATTAGTGTTACAATAACAAATAACAGGAGTTCTTTTTTTACAATTATATGGAAGCGTTTTCTAATTGAGAATGTTCTCAACAGCCTTTTATTTAAACTGTAAACTACAACGTCTAAAAAATGCAGTGACGTTTAAATAATTATGCAATGTTATTGTGTTGTAAAAAACATACGTCACAAAAAAATCATTGTTCATAAGGTTTATATGAAAATTGCCATTACTTTGTACGGTAAAAAAAGAAATCCAAAAAAATTATCTGTTTCACAGGGGGGACTTCCTTTTGGCATATTCGAAAAATCAATTCTATTTAAGACGCTTACATTCTTTGCTAGGCGTAATACCAATAGGTGGATTCTTATTAGTTCATTTACTTGTTAACCATCAGGCAACACAAGGTGAGGCCGCGTTTAACAAGGCAGCTGGATTTATGGAATCTATACCTTTTTTAATTGCAGTGGAATTTATCGTTATTTATATTCCAATTCTGTATCATGCGGTTTACGGCGTACATATTGCCTTTACGGCAAAGGAGAATGTAGGGCATTATTCTGCATTTAGAAACTGGATGTTTTTACTACAACGTGTGACTGGTGTCATAACATTTATCTTTGTAGCAATTCATCTATGGCAAACACGTATCCAACGTGCGTTAGGACATGAAGTGAACTTTGACATGGTTCATGACATTGTGACGAATCCATTTTGGTTAATTTTTTACATTGTATGTTTATTAGCAGTAACATTCCACTTTGCGAATGGTTTATGGTCATTCTTAGTTACTTGGGGTGTTTTACAATCTAAAAAATCTCAACAAATTTTCACTTGGGTTTCACTTGTTGTATTCCTAGTTGTTTCTTATATCGGAATCAGTGCAATCTTAGCATTTTTATAAAGAATTAAAACTAAGTTTCATATATATTTGAGGGAGTGACATATATGGCAGAGAAGAAAATTATTGTTGTCGGTGGAGGACTTGCCGGTCTGATGTCAACAATTAAAGCAGCAGAACAAGGCGCACACGTTGACTTGTTCTCACTTGTTCCTGTTAAACGATCACACTCTGTTTGTGCACAAGGTGGTATAAACGGAGCGGTAAATACAAAAGGTGAAGGGGACTCACCATCAGTACATTTAGATGACACTGTATATGGTGGAGACTTTTTGGCAAATCAACCGCCAGTTCAAGCAATGACGGAAGCTGCACCAAAGATTATCCATTTACTAGACCGTATGGGTGTAATGTTTAACAGAACTAAAGAAGGTTTATTAGACTTTAGACGTTTTGGTGGAACGATGTACCACAGAACAGCGTATGCTGGTGCGACAACTGGCCAACAATTACTTTATGCTTTGGACGAACAAGTTCGTAGCTTTGAAGTCGATGGTTTAGTTACAAAGTATGAAGGTTGGGAGTTCTTAGGTATCGTTAAAGATGACGATAATATGGCGAGAGGTATTGTTGCTCAAAATATGACAACATCAGAGATTGAATCATTTGGTTCAGATGCAGTCATTATGGCAACAGGTGGTCCTGGTATTATCTTCGGTAAAACGACTAACTCAATGATTAATACAGGTTCAGCAGCTTCTATTGTATATCAACAAGGCGCAATGTATGCAAACGGTGAATTTATTCAAATTCATCCGACCGCAATTCCTGGAGATGACAAACTTAGATTAATGAGTGAGTCAGCACGTGGTGAAGGTGGTCGTATTTGGACATATAAAGATGGTAAGCCATGGTACTTCTTAGAAGAAAAATACCCAGATTACGGTAACTTAGTACCTCGTGATATTGCAACGCGAGAAATCTTTGATGTATGTGTTAACCAAAAATTAGGTATCAATGGTGAAAACATGGTATATCTAGACTTATCACATAAAGATCCACATGAGTTAGATATTAAACTTGGTGGTATTATTGAAATTTATGAAAAATTCACTGGTGATGACCCTCGTAAAGTTCCGATGAAGATCTTCCCAGCAGTTCACTATTCAATGGGTGGTCTATACGTTGACTACGATCAAATGACAAATATTAAAGGTTTATTTGCAGCTGGTGAGTGTGATTATTCACAACATGGTGGTAACCGTCTTGGTGCAAACTCATTATTATCAGCAATATATGGTGGAACAGTTGCAGGACCAAATGCGGTTGAATACATCTCAAATATCGAAGATTCATATACAGATTTAGATCAAAGTTTTTATGAAAAACGTGTACAAGAAGAACAAGAAAAATTTGATCACTTACTGAATATGAAAGGAACTGAAAATGCGTATAAACTTCACAGAGAACTTGGTGAAATTATGACAGCGAATGTCACAGTTGTTCGTGAAAATAAAGCGTTATTAGAAACAGATAGAAAAATTGTAGAATTGATGGAACGCTATCAAAATATAGATATCGAAGATACGCAAACTTGGAGTAACCAAGCGGTATTCTTTACACGTCAATTATGGAATATGTTAGTGCTTGCAAGAGTGATTACAATCGGTGCATACAACAGAAATGAGTCTCGTGGTGCGCATTATAAACCAGAATTCCCAGATAGAAATGATGAAGAATGGTTAAAAACAACACTAGCTACATATCAAGGTAAAACAGAGGCGCCTAAGTTTACTTATGAGCCTGTAGATATTAGCTTGATACCACCACGTAAACGTGACTATTCTAGTGTTTCAAAAGGAGGTAAATAATTATGGCAGATACTCAAGAAGTACATGATGCTCCTGAACAAAACGAACAAAATCAACAACCTAGCCAAAAAACAATTAAATTAATTATTAAACGTCAAGATACGGATCAATCAACACCTTATATGGAAGAATTTGAAATTCCATATAGAGAAAATCTTAACGTGATTGCATGTTTAATGGAAATTAGACGTAACCCAGTTAACAGTAAAGGTGAGAAAACAACACCTGTCATTTGGGATATGAACTGTTTAGAAGAAGTGTGTGGTGCCTGTTCTATGGTTATCAATGGTCAAGCAAGACAGTCTTGTTCTGCGATTGTTGACCAATTGGAACAACCAATTAAATTAGAGCCAATGAGCACGTTCCCAGTCATTCGTGATTTACAAGTTGATCGTACTAGAATGTTTGATAACTTGAAACGTATGAAAGCTTGGGTACCAATTGACGGTACGTATGATTTGGGACCAGGCCCTCGTATGCCAGAGAAAAAACGACAAACAGCATATGAATTATCTAAATGTATGACATGTGGTGTTTGTTTGGAAGTTTGCCCTAACGTTACTAAGAAAAATGACTTTGTTGGTGCGCAAGCAATTTCTCAAGTTAGATTGTTTAACTTGCATCCAACAGGATCAATGACTAAAGATGAACGACTTGAAGCACTAATGGGTGGTGGCGGTTTACAAGCATGTGGTAATTCACAAAACTGTGTAAATGCTTGTCCTAAAGGTATTCCTTTAACAACTTCTATCGCTGCTTTAAATAGAGAAACATCATTCCATATGTTCAAATCATTCTTTGGTTCAGATCACCAAGTACAATAAAAGCTCAAATTAAATAAATAGGACTTAGCATTTGTTTAGTACAAATGCTAGGTCTTTTTTTATAAAATAAAGTACGATAGGTTATATATTTTGTTTAGTAAAGGATACATACTAAAAATTATTAATAAATGACAGTGTTGTTAAATGATAATAAAAACAGGTCTATGCTACAATAAAGTAGAAGATGATAAGTAAGGATGTAATTGAATATGGAAAAACCAATTGGTGTAATTGATTCAGGTGTTGGCGGTCTGACAGTCGCAAAGGAAATTATGCGTCAACTACCAAATGAAACAATATATTATTTAGGCGACATTGAACGTTGTCCATACGGATCTAGAGAAGGATCTGAAGTAAGACAATTTACTACTGAATTAGCGCAAAAGCTAATGACCTTTGACATAAAAATGCTAGTCATTGCTTGCAATACTGCAACAGCCGTTGCACTCAACCATTTACAAAATATTTTACCGATTCCAGTGATAGGTGTCATTGAACCGGGCGCACGTACAGCGATTATGACAACAAAAAATAATGATGTTTTAATTTTAGGAACAGAAGGTACAATTAAATCAGAAGCATATAGACATCATATTAAGGCAATTAACCCGAACGTTGAAGTGACAGGTATAGCATGTCCAAGTTTCGCACCTATGGTAGAACAAATGCGTTATAAAGACCCAACCATTACTAGTATTATTATTCATCAAAATTTAAAACACTGGCGAAATAGCAATGCAGATACAGTTATTCTGGGTTGCACACACTATCCATTGCTTTACCAACCTATTAATGATTATTTTGGTGGAGAGAAGACAGTGATTTCTTCTGGGCTAGAAACTGCTCGTGAAGTCAGTGCTTTACTAACATTTAGTAATGAACATGCTGGTTATCAACGTCAACCTAAACATCGTTTTTTCGTGACTGGTGAAACAGAATATATAGAACGTATCATAACAGAATGGTTAAATATAAGTGCTACCGTTGAAAAAATAGACTTAAAAGAACAGGAGACATAACAATGGAAGATATTGTAATTGCATCGACGAACAAAGGTAAAATTAACGATTTTAAAGTTATATTTCCAGATTTTAATGTTATAGGTATAGCTGAAATTATAGAAGATTTCGATGTTGAAGAAACGGGAGATACATTTGAAGCAAATGCTAAATTGAAATCAGAAGCTGCTGCAAAAGTATTGAATAAACGCGTGATTGCTGACGATAGTGGACTTGAAGTATTTGCTTTAGGTGGAGAACCAGGCGTTTATTCTGCGCGTTATGCTGGTACCGATAAAGACGACGATGCCAATATCGATAAATTATTAACCCAGCTTGGTGGTGAAACAGACAGAAGCGCACAGTTTGTATGTGTGATTAGTATGAGTACGCCAGGTGAGGAAACTGTACAATTTAAAGGTAACGTACAAGGTGAGATTACATTGAGTAAAATAGGTGAACATGGCTTTGGCTATGACCCGATTTTTTACTTAGATGATAAAAACAAAACGATGGCACAGCTTTCTGCAGAAGAAAAAAGTGAAGTCAGTCATAGAGGTAAAGCAATAGAAAAATTACGACAATATTTAGAAGGTGATGAATCATGACAAAATGGATTATAGTTAGTGATAATCACACAGAGCAAGGTGTGCTGTTTGATGTTATAAATCATCACAGTCATATTGATGTTGCAATTCATTTAGGCGATTCAGAATTTGCATATGATGATAGTGAACTAAGTCATTTTTATAGAGTTAAAGGAAATACAGATTTTTATCCTGAATTTCCTAATGAAGAGACTATAGAAATAGATGGTATTAAAGCTTTTTATACGCATGGCCATCTTTATAATGTGAATCGTTCACGCATGCAACTTGCTGAACAGGCTAAATCATTAGGTTGTCAATTTGCTTTTTACGGTCATACACACGTGGCTAAACATGAAAATATCGCTGGCGTACACGTAATTAATCCAGGAAGTATATCACAATCGAGAAGCAATATTGAAGAAACGTATGCAGAATTAGTTATTGATGAACAAAGTAAGGAAGTAGTACTGAATTTTTACAATCGTGATCATAAGGTCATTGATAGTGAAACTTTTGAAATCTAATCGTTAAATACATACGATGGTTATGTTAATACGAAAATTTGCTTTCAATATGCAGAAGTAAGAAATCAAATATACACGTATTTGATTTCTTATAGTGCTGCTTTATGATAATCATTGATCAGTAAAAGCAAATGAGATAACTTAGTTTTTAATTAGAATTTTAAAATATATTTAGAAAAGATGATAAAAAGTCCATTAAAGTGAAAAATCATATTTATTTTTAGCGCTTGGAGTATTGCTTTATAGCACTAAGTTAGATATAATTATTTTTGTGTTCAAAAACAATATGTCCTGGTAGCTCAGCTGGATAGAGCAATGGCCTTCTAAGCCATCGGTCGGGGGTTCGAATCCCTCCCAGGACACTATAACCCGTTGTTGTGACAACGTTTCAAGAGAGTGAGTGTCAAATATGTGTCAAGAGAATAATTCTCTGACACGTTGACCTTGCTCTTTTTTATGTTCATCAAGTAAATGTGTATAAACATCAAGTGTAATGGCTATGCTTGCATGTCCTAATCTTTTACTAATATATTCAATCGATATTCCTTTACTAATAAGGTAACTAGCATGCGTATGTCTTAATGAATAAGGTGTGATTTCATCTTTGATATTAAATTCGTTTTTTGCTTTTTTAAACACTTTAGATATAGCAGTTTGAGATAATCCAAATAAATCACCATTAATCTTTTGTGGTTGTTTTGAAATTGCTTTTTTAATGTAGCTTAAATCAGTGTCAGATATTTCTATTTCTCTATCTGCGTTTTCTGTTTTAGTTCCAGGCAAATGAATTAAACCAGGTTTATAATATAAGTCCTTATAAGTCATTCTATTTACTTCTGAAAACCTCGCACCAGTTATCAAAAGAATATATAACACAAGTGTACTCTTATCATCTTTCCTTTTGAAATATTTTCTTAACTGCTCATACTCTAATATTGTAAGAAACTTAACACTTTCTTTTTTAGGTAATTTAGTACCTTTGTAATTCATTTTATAAGTTGGGTCCTTCTTTAAATAGCCATCATATATAGCATCTTTAATACAACTAGATATATACAAATGTACTTTTCTAACTGTTTCTGATGTTCTGCCATTTGCATAATTAGAAATAAACTTTTGATATTCATTTCTAGTAATGTTTTTAATTAGAATATCTTCACCAAAATGAGTTAGAAATAAATCAAGTGCATGATCATACCAATATTGTTGTTTCTCACCAAGTTTATTTTTCCCATTCGCTATCAACCAATCTCTATAATAATCTTCAAACCTTTTGTTATCTTCTATATTGTTCCCGTCTTCAATATCTCTAATCAATTGTTGCGCTTCATAAGTAGCTTCTGCTTTAGTCTTAAAACCAGACTTACGCTTTTTACCCGACTTGAAACTTGAATCTTTCACATCGTATTGCCATGAAGTTGACGATTTGTTTTTTCGTTTCGTTACTGTAAATGTTGCCATTTTATTCATTCCTCCTAAAAAAGATAAAAATATATAGGGCAGTAGGGACTGCCCGTTGGTGTATAATTTGTATATAAAGCTATAAAATACTTGAATCATAATACAGTAAACATTTTGGATTGTCATTTTGGATTTCTTTTCCATCAACAAAATAACATCTTAAATATTTAGATATATCGTATTGATATTTAAAATGTACAATGATCCAGCGATAGAAGTTCGCTATTTTGTGAAAGGTTATATACAAACAATAGAGGGTTACATACACAAAGTAGATGTTCATACACAGTTACTCTATTTATATGAAGAAACTAGTTTAAGTAAGATTAATTTAAAGGATATTGTGGATATAAAGTAGCCCACCTAAATGAATAGATGGGGTTAACTATTTGATTTCTATAATATTTAAACCTTCTGAAAATTCAGGGGGTTCGAAGAAACTAGAAACATATTCGAAAGTTTCTTTAGTATCGAATTGTTCTCTTTCTGGTTCTTCACTACGTCTTATATTAATTTGTTTCAAACATTTATCATCACTTATATTGAGAAAAATTAATTGATGATTTGCATTAATTTCTGAAGCTACACTTAATAGCCATTTTCTTTGAGTTTTAGTGTTACCTGGAAAATCTAATACTACATTACTACCGACTTTTAAAATTCGCTGGATGTGCTCTTTCAATAATGGTTTTATTAACTTTGAGTAACTTAAGTAATCATCAAAATCATTTATTTGATTTGGATATAATTTTTCTAACCATTCATCTTCAGACAATAAAACTGCATTTTCAGTTTGTTCTATTTCTTTAGATCTAGTTGATTTTCCGGCTCCCATTTTCCCTGATAAAAAATATAAAGTTCCTAAATTATTCAAATTTATGTACCCCCGAATTTCTTTTTTTGAAAAGCGTGTAAATGAGTTCTTCTTATGTTGATACTAATTATATGAAAAAGTAAATTAACAAACAACCCACCCGCTCATTTATATGAATAGGTGGATGGGGTCACGTGTCAAATACGTGTCAAAATAGTTCGGTTTCTTTCTGTTTGCTCCGAAAGTAAAGGTAGCGAAATGCTTTAGTTATGCGCTTTTCGTCTAACCTCTAAAGTTTAACTTTGGTCTCCCAGGACACTAAAAGAATAAATTACATATTATTCAATTAAGAATCTTGCGCTTGCAAGGTTCTTTTTTTATAGAATTAATGTAAGCGGGATAGTAAGCGAAATGGAAAGATTTGAAGAAAGCAGATTAAGGTGAGTAAGTTGGATAGATGGTGGCTAATCTCAGTATAAAGTGAGGTGGTGCTTATGAAAGTACCGACAAAATCTTTAGAAAGGAGACGCCTTGTTTGGTTTCAATTGTAGAAGTGCCGTACTTAATGTTAGGTTTCGGTACATTCATCGTTACCTTGTTAGGTATAGCAATCACAATTGTTAAATCAAGCCATAAAAAATAACCATCCCAACTTTTTTGATACACTCCCCTAAAAGTAGACACTTTAAATATAAAAAGTGAACTATAATTAGGGGAGTGTATTTTTTATGACTACAAATAAGATGCGTTTAGAAAAGCATATTAAAATAGTTGAAGATATAGTTGATGGAAATATATCAAGATATAGTACAGCAAAAAATAATGGAGTTTCTAGCGCTACATTACAAGAATGGGTAAGAAGATATAAAGCTTATGGTGTAGATGGATTAAAACCTTTTAGTAAAAGAAATAAATACTCTGCAGAGATTAAAGCAATAGCTATAGAAGATGTGTTAGAAAGGAATATTCCACTGTATAAAGTTGTTAACAAGTATAATATTAGCTCTATATCAGTTTTAAAATTGTGGTTAAGAAATTATAAAAAGGGAAAATCTAACAAGCACACAGGGAAAGGGTTTTCCACTATGAATAAATCAAGAAAAACAACTTTATCTGAACGTATTGAAATTACTGAAAATGTCATAGCTAAAAATTATAACTATCAAGAGGCTTCCGTGGAATATGGTGTTTCCTACCATCAAATATACCATTGGGTGAAGAGCTATAAAAAGAATGGTATAGATGGATTAAAAGATAAACGTGGAAAAAATAAAAAACAAGAATTATCTGAAATAGAACTAATAAAATTAGAAAATAAAAAACTAAAAACAAGAATAGAATACTTAGAAATGGATAAAGCAATCGTAAAAAAGTGGCAAGAGTTCAAGTATCGAAACAATCATTTTCATTAGGTCATAAAGAACATTTATATCAAATGATATTTGAGCTCAACAGAGAACAAAATTACAGTATTAAAATGTTATACGAGCGTCTAGAAGTCAGCCGTAGTGGTTATTATAAATGGTGTAATAAAGAAATTTCTAATAATGAAAAACGCTCTAAATTAATTGCAAAAGAAATTAAGCATATATTTAAGAACTCTAAAGAAACATTCGGTGTAGTAAGGATACATTACGCTTTAAAAAGAGAGTGCAATTTAAATGTTAATATAAAATGTATTAGAAGAATTATGCGAATTTTAGGTTTACAAGCACAAATCAGAAAAAAACGTCCTAATTGGACTAGAATCAAACCACATTTCACAGCTGAAAATATATTGAATAGAAATTTTGAAGCCAATAAACCAAATCAAAAATAGTTTATAGATATTAGTTACTTAAATTATGGAAAAGGTCAAAAAGCTTATATTAGCGCTATAATTGATAGGTATGATTTAAGTATAATTGCTTATAAAGTGAGTAAGTGTAATGATTTAAAATTGGTTATGGACATATTGAAATTAGCCTTACAAAATAATGATGCATCTAATACAGTTTTACATAGTGACAGAGGTTTTCAATACACTTCTAAACATTACAAGAACTATTTAGATACACATAACGTAAAAATTAGTATGTCAAAAGCAGGAAGTTGTTTAGATAATCAACCGATAGAAGCTTTTTGGGGTACGTTAAAATCAGAATATTACTATAGAAATCAATTCAGCACATATGAAGATCTTGAAACAGGCATCAGTGAATATATTAATTATTATATGAATAAAAGATATGTTCCAAAATTTGATGGACTAACACCAAATGAATATAGGAACGTATCTTAAGAAAGAATAATTACAGACTAACTAATAAAATTAATTAGGACAAACGAAATTCTAATTAACATTATAAAAAGGATTGAATAACATATTACCAAATGGTAATATGTTATTTATATTAGTTTTAGGTAATATGAGGTGATTAAATGCATGATATTGAGTTAAAAGCACATTTTATACATGGTCTTTCTAATAAAGTACGTTTGATGATATTAGAGCTACTTAAATCGAAAGAAATGACTGTCAATGAGATTGTTAAACATTCTCAAATAAGTCAATCTAGTATTTCTCAACATTTATCTTGTCTCAAAGGGTGTGGTTTGGTTAATTCTAGACAAGAAGGTAAATACGTTTATTACCAAATAAAAAACAATCAAATTTTAGAACTGCTTAAACTTATTGATTCTGTAGTTGAAAATACTGAAGATGATATTCAAAGTTGCCAGTATCATACTATATAACGAAAGAAGATGACTTAAATGAGTACTAATTGCTGTAATAATAAAGCTGAATCTAATACTTGTTGTACAAGTAACTCAGTTAACGAAAATAAGTGTTGTAGTAATGAGCCTAAGGTAGCAAATCAAAATGACGAATGCTGTACAAATAACGGTGAAAGCATCGATTCAACTCATAACATTTCATGTAATGCTATGAGTAATAGTTCTGAAGAAGACGATGAAGTAGCCACCCCATTTTCAAATTATAATTTTAAAGTAACAGGTATGGATTGTAGTTCATGTGCAATAACCATTGAAAAAGCGTTAAGACCTTTAGACGATGTAACTAATCCTAAAGTTAATTTTTCTACAAGTAAATTAAGCGTTGGACTAAAATCTCAAAGTAGTATTAATCAAGTGACTCAAACACTAAAAAAATTGGGTTATGGTATCGAAGAAAATGATAGCAATCAAAACTATACAATATTTTCAATAGAAGGTATGGATTGTGGTAGTTGTGCTAAAAGTATTGAAAAACATTTGAACAATTTACCCTATGTAAATGACACACAAGTTAGTTTTTCAACTGGAAAAATGCAGATTGATTTTGAAGGCAATCAAACTAAAAATATTGAAAAAGAAGTTTCTAAAATCGGTTATTCTGCTACATTACAATCCAGTAATAAAAATAATAATACAAAGTGGCGTTTGTTTAGTAAGCCTATTATATCAACACTATTTCTTATCCTTGGTATTGTTTCATCTATGGTATCACTACCCATTTGGATAACTAATTTGATGTATATAATAGCTATTGTAGTCAGTGGTATAAAACCCTTAAAAAGTGCCTATTATGCTATTAAATCTAAGAGTTTAGATATGAATGTTTTAATGTCTGTAGCTGTTATTGGTGCCATATTAATTGGTGAGTTTTTTGAAGGCGCAATCGTCGTTTTACTATTTACTATTGGCACTTTATTACAAACTATTTCTATAGATAAAACAAGAAATTCTATTCAATCGTTAATGGATATTACACCAGCAGAAGCAAACGTTGTAACAGAGACGGGGATAATTTCAAAAAACTTAAAAGATATTAGTATTGGAGAAATTTTACTTGTAAAACCAGGCGATCGAGTACCACTAGATGGTACGATTATAGAAGGATATTCAAGTTTAAATCAGGCACCTATAACTGGTGAATCTATTCCTGTAGACAAAACGATAAATGAAGAAGCTTATGCAGGTTCTATTAATGAAAACGGGACTTTAAAAATACGTGTTTCAAGATTAGTTAAAGATACCACACTGTCTAAAATCATTCATATGGTTGAAGAAGCACAAGAAAACAAAGCACCTACACAAGCTTTTATCGACCGGTTTTCTGAAATTTATACACCCATTGTATTCATATTAGCATTATTAGTAATGGTAATCCCTCCTATTTTTTCTTTAGGAACATGGGGAGAATGGTTTTATAAAGGACTTGAACTACTTGTCATAGCATGTCCGTGTGCACTAGTTATTTCGACTCCTGTAGCTATTGTTACTGGGATTGGTGGCGCAGCAAAAAAAGGTGTACTTATCAAAGGTGGCAACCATTTGGAAGCTTTAGGTACACTTTCAGCTTTAGCTTTTGATAAAACTGGAACGCTGACTGAAGGACGCCCAAAAGTTTCAGAAATTAAAACAATCGAATCTGACAAAGAAATGTTTTTGAATATTGCGCTAAGTTTAGAATCATACTCAACGCATCCAATTAGCAATGCAATTGTTGATTATGTCTCACAATTTAAATCTATAACATACGATGTTACTGATTTTGAAAATATTGTTGGACGAGGTATTAAAGGTAAAATTGACCATAATATTATTTATGCAGGAAACATAAAGTTAATCGAATCTATAAATGAAAATATTGTAAATTATAAAGAAGAAATATATTCATATGAGCAACAAGGATATACAGTTATTATTATTGCAACAGCAGATAAAATCCATGGCTTTATTACTGTTGAAGACCCATTAAGGTCGGATATTAAGCAAACATTACAACAATTAAATGGAAGTAATATTAAAAATACTATAATGCTTACAGGTGATAATAAAGGAACTGCACATAAAATAGCGCAACTTTCAGGTATCAAAGAGGTTTATGCTGAGTTAATGCCTGAAGATAAATTATCAGCTATCAAAGATTTACAAAGCAAAGGCTATCGTGTAGGAATGATTGGTGATGGTATCAATGATGCCCCTGCTTTAGCACAAAGCGAAGTTGGTATTGCAATGGGCGTTATTGGTTCAGATACTGCAATGGAAACAGCAGATGTTGTATTAATGTCATATAATGTACATCAACTAACAGACACTATCACTATTAGTAACAAAGCTAAGAATATAATTAAACAAAATATATATTTCTCTATTATTATTAAAATGATTGCTTTTATCTTAGTATTCCCTGGGTTACTAACACTTTGGTTAGCCGTATTAAGCGACACTGGCGCAGCGATATTAGTTATACTAAATTCATTGCGCTTATTAAGAACTAAGAAAAACAATTTATTATAAGTTTGTCCAACAGTTTGAATGAAATAATATTAACTAATACAAAAGCTAGAACAGTAAATGCTATTCTAGCTTTTGTATTTACTTCTATATTAAGTGAAATTATTATAAAAATAAAAGATACGTTCTGTAATTTCACAAATTATTGCCAAACTCTGGAACGTATCTAAATAATTAATTTTATATTTAAGGTGTCTAACTTGACGGTAGTGGTTTATTTGGCAGGTTGATGGTTATTTTTTAACTATAAATTTCAGGAACCGTCTTTTTAACGGGCTCAATTGGGCGATAAACTTATGTGTGTTGCCCTTTTTTCAATATACAAATTAAAACAACACAAAAATATCAACAAATTATATAAGCAAGCAGTTTTATAATATTTTAGTAATTCATTGAACACATAAATCATAGTGTGGTCATATATATGAAAATACTTAGTGGACAATCTACTATGAGTTTTTAAATTGTTTATAAGTTAAGCTATTTTGACTCTAAGACATTTATTTATATATAAGACTCGCAATAACCAAAAAGTAATTAACAAAAAGATATTGTAATCATTTAATGTTTTGTAGTTAATATCTTGAGGGATAATGCAATTAAAGTTGTACCAACGATATAATCGAAACACATTTTAACCTTAGGTTTTTCAAAGATGATTTTTATGTAATTAAAGACCAAAGTACATAAACTAAACCATGTGATTACAGTTATTATAAATAGGATTGAAAATATTGCTACTTGGATACTTTGGTTACTTTGATGGTTTATAAATTGAGGTAATATACTAATATAAAATAGAATTGCTTTTGGATTTAAAATCATAGTGATGAATCCTTGTTTATATGACTTAAATAAATCGGGTTTTTCTGTATTTAAGCCATCTGATTTATCATACTCAAATTTGTGCGCATTCAGTATGTTTTTCAAACCAAGATAAATAATGTAAGGCTGCACCTAATATTTTGATTAATAAAAATATAGTTTGTGAACTTACGAGTATAAAAATAAGTCCAAGTGTTGCTAATGTAGCGTAAATTAAATGGGCACTGGCGATACCTAATGTTGTGGAAATACCGCTTTTAATGCCACCATGTGTACTGTTTTTTATAACTGCAAAAAAACTAGGCCCCGGTACGATAAGTATGAGTAATGACATAATAATAAAGTTAATCCAATGATTCATATGAAATTCCCCCTTATATTGAATTTTAGAAATGAGTTACACCTTGTTTTCATGTTAATTTAATAATATGCAAAATCAAATAAATTAACAACTCATTCAAATAAATAGTTAGCTGTTTTTTAAAATTGCGAAAATGGGCGAAATGGTTGGTTGGAAATAGTAAGGACAGAGAAACAATAAAAAATATTCAAAGGCTCTACGTTCTAATAAACGTAAAATATACAGATTTAGTGTTTGGCTATTGTTTCCATTACAGTGATATTTAGTATCATATTCTACAAAATGATTCACAATATATGCTTAATCGTATATGCTTAACGTTACTTACCACTCATATCATAATGTCTATAACTTTCAACATAGTTAAATGGAGGTAGAACGATGGATAAGGTAATGGTTGTTGGGTCTTCTGGATCAGGAAAATCAACGTTTTCACGTCAATTATCAAAGATATTTAAAGTCCCTGTTTATCATTTAGATATGTATTTTTGGAAACCAAATTGGCAGATGATGCATTATGATGAACAAATTAAGATACATAAGCAATTGATTCAAAATAATAAATGGATAATTGATGGCAATTATTCAGCGCTATTTGATGAAAGAATTAATGAAGCAGATACAATCATTTTTATAGATTTACCTAGAGTCGTTTGTTTTTACAGAGTGTTTAAAAGATAACTTTCAAATATAGGAAAAACACGTATAGATATGAGAGAAGGTTGTGAAGAAAGATTAACTTTCACATTCTTAAAATATATTTGGCGCTATCCAATTGATAGAAAACCACAAGTGCTAGAAAAAATTAAAATGCAAAGTAACCATAAACATGTATTTGTATTGAAGGGTCAAAAGCAAATTCGAAATTTTTTGAGGAATTGTTAATTTATATGACGCAATATGATTAAAATTCCAGATTTTTCATCTTATACTTAGAAGGTTGAAATATTGATTTTTCTATTAAATATATTCCTATAATATATTTAATGATTATATGTGTAGTATATGGTTATTGTATGTTAACGTAAGATAAGACTTTCTCAAAAATTAATTTTTAAGTATTCAATTATATCTACAACTTAGATTATAAAAGTGTTAGAAAACATTTAGCATTACCATATATAAGTATCAAACAGAATTTATTTAAAAGGGGATTCATGCAATGAAGAAATTGCTATCTATCATAGTACCTGTATACAACAAAGAGTTATTTTTAGAATCATGTGTAGAGTCTATTAATAATTTAAATATAAATAAAGAAGCCATTGAAGCAATTTTTGTAGATGATTGTTCTAATGATCAGTCTTTAGAAATAATAGAAGAATTTGTGGCTAAATACAATTTTATTAAATTGATTAAATTAAATGAAAATACAGGGAGCCCTTCGGAACCTAGAAATGTAGGGATAAACAATGCGCAAGGTGAGTATATTACGTTTTTGGATGCCGATGATTGGTTAGACGCAGAAGGATTGCCAACATTATTAAATCAAGCAGTGGATCATCATTCAGATGTTGCATTTGGTCAAAGTGTTAAACATACTGAAAAAGCAATTAAAAAATTAGGTAGGTTTAGCTCGTATAAAGTCGCCAATTATTTAGTTCCTTATGAAATTGAACGTATATTTAGAGCTGTAGGTCCACCTGGAAAAATCATAAAACGTCAAATTATTTTAGATAATAATATAAAATTCAAACATATGAAGTATGGAGAAGATAAGTTATTTTTTATAGATGCGATCTCAAGATGTCAAACGGCGTCGATGAATCCGAGTCCGGTATATCATGTTAACCGTTATTCTTATAACCAATCTTTAGTCGGCGAAACGAGCATTATTGAGAAAACACAATTAAACTTATCTGTTTTAGAAGAAGTACTAAAATTAGATATTCCTGAAAACGCTGAATATCAAGCGATTAGTAGAATTATTGAAATGGATTTTATGTCGCGTTTATTTAATAACAAGCGATTTTTAAATGCTGAAGATAAGCAAGCGTTTTATGATTTGTTTAATCAGATGGAGCGCACGCTAGAAACTCATAGTAAAAATTTAGAATACTATTTATTAAATGATAAATTTAGAAATATCTATCACTTTTTAAAACATGAGTCATATCAGGAATTATGTGATTTCATAAAATTGGTTATACAAGGTGGAAACGCTAAAAAGTATGTTAAAGATAACCAAATATATTTTTTAATGTCTGATAATTTAACAGAAGCGTTACCTATCAAAGAACCCCTTTTCGCAGTTTATGAAGGCACACACTTTATCGATAATGAAATGAAAGAGGTCGTTCGTTTATATAAAGATGATAAAAAGGTAATTAACAAGGTTGTACTGACTGAACTTAATAATGAAATCAATACAATAGATGTAGAATTTGAGGAAAAAAATCAATATATTTATTTTAGGACTGATGATTTGAAGCAATGTGATTTTGATTTCAATATTAGTATTATTTACGATGGTTATAAATTCGTAAACGTCAATATGAACTTACCCAATGCAAATACTACTATAAATCTTAAAAGACAAGGATTTAAAGCAGAGTTCATATCAACAACAAAACCGAAGTCCAAAAAAGTGGACGATAATAAATATTTAACATATAAACCTAAAGCGGTTTCTCTTGTGAAACAAGCCAAACTGTATGATGATGTTGAATTTAAACAACCTGCTCAAATAACCATTGAAATGGGGGAATTAATAAATATTAAATCATTGGTATATACGCGAAACGGGACACCAAGACTTCAGACAGAAAAAGGTCACTATTTAACTGCAAATAAGCAATTTATACAAGCAGTTAATAAATCGAAACAAGCCCAATATATTTATAATCAACCTCGAAGCGTTAACATCTTGAAAAAATGTAAGGAATACTCAAACAGAAAATTCGATGGAGAAGCAGTGAATGTATTATCTGTTAGCGATCATGTAGATATTCAAAAAATTGTATTATCACCTAAGGGGACGCCAAGACTCAAAACTTTTAAAGATACATTTATCACTGCTAATCGTGATTTTGTAGAGGAAAGTTAAGATCCAAGAGATTTAAATTTGGTCCATAAAACGAAAAGTAAAAAAACAAAGCGAGCGACAGAAATCGAATGGTCCAATAACGATTTCATAGTTCCATCTAGCCATTCACTGACTGGCTAAAAAGACTAAGACATTTTTTATGTGCTTAGTCTTTTTTTGTAAATAATGATTAATCTCTAAAACACATTGCTGTTGATGTGCTTATACTGCATTGATTAGGGCATGGCATTTTACTTTATGGCCTCTATTTATCATACTTTTTAAATTAGCATCCATTTTGCGGTTAGATCATGAAAGTAATATTCAATTTCATACTTTAAAATACTAAACAAACTCAAAAGAAATATTTTGTTTACTTAATTTCGCAATATTAAATTGCATATAATATAGTTAGGCATGCGATACTGTTTTGAATTTGAGATAAAAGGACAGTTAAAGCCAATTTATGACTAAGTAAGAAAAATCGCACAATTAAATCACGTCATATCTTATAGTATATATATCGAACGATAGCTAGACGAAATAAGATTTTGTAAATATCGTTCACTACATTAAAAAAAGTCATAATCATCTAATTTTTTATCGAGGGGTGTTTATAATGGAAGGTTTATTCGAAGCAATCAAAAACACTGTACAAGCAGGCATCGCTGGAGACGGCGCGAAATTAGGTACAAGTATCGTAAGCATCGTAGAAAACGGTGTAGGCGTATTATCAAAATTATTCGGATTCTAGTATTATTAATATCATAAACAATGGTCAGGGTGATAACCTTGGCCATTTTTGTGTTATATAAGAATAATATGGAGAAATTAAAGAATATGATATATTTGAAATAAATATATTTAAGCGTACTAGAGGGTGACAAAATGAGAACGAAAAGTTTACTTATAGATTTTGATGACACATTGGTGGATTTTGATGATGCAGAAGCATATGCATTTTATGAAATGACACAACAATTTCAAATAAAGACCAATCAAAATGATTTGCATACATTTAAAAAAATAAATCAGGCACATTGGGATGCTTTTCAAAAGAATGAATTAACTAAAGATGAAGTTTTAAGTAAACGTTTTGAGGCATACTTTCATTTACATCAAATGAAGATAGATGGTAAGTTAGCTGATCAAATCTTTAGAGATGAACTTGCGAATGCACCGATTAAACATTTTGATCAAACAATTGAAACTTTAAAACAATTAAAAGAACATCACGATTTGTATATAGTGACTAATGGTGTTTTAGAAACACAAGAAAGACGAATTGAAAAAACGAAGATAGGCCATTGGTTTAAAGATATTTTTGTTTCTGAACAAACAGGATACCAAAAACCGATGCCTGAATTTTTTGATTACGTATTTAATAAGATAGGTGAAGATAAACGAGGTTACGCAATGATTATAGGTGATTCTATGTCTTCTGATATTTTAGGTGGGAAAAATGCGAATATCGAGACATGTTGGTTTAATCCAAGAAATAAAATAAATGATACGGAAATTAAACCAGATTATGTAGTGAATTCGTTAAAAGAAGTAATCGCGTATGTTTAACCGTTAATTTAATTATTACTAAACGAATTCAAGTCATATAAAATGCCCTTCAAAGTTTTCATTTTTTAATGATTGCTTTGAAGGGCACTTTTCATTTTATTAGGACCCGTTTGATTATGGAGTCCAAACTAAAACATCATGACCATCTCTATTTGTTTCTTCTAAATCTGTAAAACCTTGTTTAATGAAAAAATCTTTAGATTGATTTCGTGCGATGACTTTGATTGGTAAGCCTTGATCTTTGGCAAAATCTAATAAAGATGTACCGTAACCACGATCTTGAAAATCACGTAGCACTTCTAATTTCCAAATCACGTTATAATCATCAAAGCCCGGGAAATGAGTTTCCTCAACTTCTCCTTTACGATATAGTGCCATTCGAGCCCCTAAACGATCACCTACATAAATACCATAGAAAGGTGAATCTGAACTTGCATCAATCATTTCTCCTCGAAGTTCATCTACTAAATACAAATCTTTATTACCGAAGTTTCTGAAATCTTCGAATAGTTCGTCTGTTTTATAATTTATATCAAGACGCTTTACACTACTCATCGCATCTTCCCCCTTTGTTATCATTTATTCTATTATACCTTATTTTTATTGTTTTTTCACAAAAACGATAGTTTAAACATATATGTATAGTTGTTTATATTTATAAAAAATAGATACTGAAGTTTTTTGAAAAATGCAGTGATCCAAGTGTGTACTTATTATATAGGTTATTAAAAATTTAAAAATTATAAGCCGTTAAATTGTCAATGATGTATATAAACTTTATACTAATTAGGAATAGAGTATCATAAGGAGAATTACGCATGGATTGTATGATTACAAAACTTAATGAAAAAGATCAATTTATTTCTAAAATTAAAGATAGTGATTCAAAAATAGGACAGTTTTATCACTTTGATGCTATGCAAGAAAAGAGCTATAGTGAACGTTTATCAATGCCGAATAATGGCAGAGAAGTGGCATTAGCTCAAGTTATTAAAAATTACATGAGCGACTTAACATTAACAGAGAAGCAATTGCAAAATATTTCATTATTAAGCGAAGGCGCAAAAGTCATCATAGGTGGACAACAAGCTGGATTGTTTGGTGGGCCTTTATATACTTTTCATAAAATATTTTCTATTATAACGATGAGTGAAAAACTCTCAAAAGACTATAATACAAATGTAATACCAGTATTTTGGATTGCTGGTGAAGATCATGATTTTGATGAAGTAAATCATACTTATGCCTATAATGCTCAAAATGCAAAATTACAAAAAATAAAATATCATACAATGACGCCACCTGAAGCAAGCGTCTCAACATATTATCCTGATAAAGCGCAATTAAAAGACGCGTTGAAACTATTTTTTAAAGAAATGAATGAAACAACACATTCTAAGCAACTGATTGAAATGTGTACGAAGATTATTGATCAGTATGATAGCTGGACGGATATGTTTAAAGCGTTGTTGAACGAAGTGTTTAAAGCATATGGTTTATTATTGATTGACGCAAACAATACTGAATTACGTAAATTAGAACAACCATTTATCCAAAAAATTATTGAACATCATCAAGATGTAGATGCATCATTTAGAAATAATCAACAAAACACGATTGCTAGTGGATTAGAACAAATGATACAGACTGATACGAATGTACATTTATTTTTACATGAAGATAACATGAGACAGTTACTTACTTTTAAAGATAATCAATTTTACCTAAGTAAATCAGATAAATACATGACTAAAGAGGAATTATTAAAAATACTTGAAGTTGAACCAGAACGTTTTTCAAATAACGTAGTCACACGACCAATAATGGAAGAATGGTTATTTAATACAGTTGCTTTTATTGGTGGTCCAAGTGAAATTAAATATTGGACGGAACTGAGTGAAGTTTTTAATACATTGGATGTATCGATGCCAATTGTATTACCACGATTAAGAATTAGTTACTTGTATCCACGAACTGAAAAATTACTTAGTCAATATCAATTAAAACAGCGTTCGATTATAGAACAAGGTATTGAAAAAGATAAGGAAAAATTCATACGTGCGCAAGCATCTCAAACATTTGTTGATAAAGTGGAAGAAATTAAGGTGCAACAAGAAAAATTGTATCAATCACTACTAACTGAAGTTGCTGGTAATAATGATAACCAGTTATTAGTAGAGAAAAACAATCATATACACCAAAAACAATATGAGTATCTAATTAATAGGTATTTATTGAATATTGAAAGAGAAAATGAAATAAGTATGAAGCACTTTAAAGAATTAAGTGAAACACTTCATCCGATGGGCGGATTGCAAGAAAGAATTTGGAATCCACTTCAAATAATGAACGATTTTGGGATAGATGTGTTCAGTCCCTCCACCTATCCCCCACTTTCTTATACATTTGATCATATTATTGTTAAACCCTAGATATGAAAGGGATTTACCCGATTCATCAAATTGATGAATCGGGTATTTTTTTACGCTTTTTAAGAAAAATTAGTTAAATCTGTATAATTAGTGGAGGATAGTGGTGAGATGTGGTAAATTATATATATGAGAAGGTGAGGTGATTATAAATGTTCATGGGAGAATACGAGCACCAATTGGATACAAAAGGACGTATGATCGTTCCATCCAAGTTTCGCTATGACTTAAATGAGCGTTTTATAATCACTCGCGGCCTTGATAAATGTTTGTTTGGCTACACTTTAGAAGAATGGCAAGTCATCGAAGAGAAGATGAAGACATTACCAATGACTAAAAAAGACGCACGTAAATTTATGCGTATGTTCTTCTCTGGTGCTGTTGAAGTTGAGTTAGATAAACAAGGGCGTATTAATATTCCACAAAATTTACGCCAATACGCGAACTTAAGTAAGGAATGTACAGTAATAGGGGTTTCAAATCGCATTGAGATTTGGGACAGAGAAACTTGGAGCAGTTTCTATGATGAATCTGAAGAAAGTTTTGAAGATATTGCTGAAGACTTAATTGATTTTGATTTTTAAATGGAGGTGCTAAATTGTTTCATCATGTCAGTGTAATGCTTAAAGAGACCATTGATTATTTAAATATTAAGGAAGATGGCGTGTATGTCGACTGTACATTAGGTGGAGCAGGCCACGCACTCTATTTATTAAATCAACTCGGAGACGAAGGTAGACTTATTGCGATAGATCAAGATACAACAGCTATAGAAAACGCAAAAGAAGTATTGAAAGAACACTTACATAAAGTGACCTTCGTCCATAACAACTTTAGAAAAATAACTGAAATTTTAAATGATCTGAATATTGAAAAAGTAGATGGTATTTATTACGATCTTGGTGTTTCTAGTCCGCAACTGGACGTTCCTGAGCGAGGTTTTAGTTACCATCATGATGCAAAACTGGACATGCGTATGGATCAAACACAATTATTATCTGCTTTCGAAGTAGTAAATGAATGGGAATTCGAAAAATTAGTCAGAATATTTCATCGTTATGGCGAGGAAAAATTCTCTAAACAAATTGCCCGACGCATAGAACAAAATAGAGAGCAAAAGCCAATCGAAACGACATTAGAACTTGTAGATGTTATTAAAGAAGGTATTCCAGCTAAAGCAAGACGTAAAGGTGGACATCCAGCTAAAAGAATATTCCAAGCAATTAGAATTGCTGTAAATGACGAATTATCGGCATTTGAAGATTCATTAGAACAAGCAATTGATGCAGTAAAAGTGGATGGTAGAATTTCAGTCATCACATTCCATTCATTGGAAGATCGGTTATGTAAACAAATGTTTCAAGAGTACGAAAAGGGGCCAGATGTACCAAGGGGATTACCAGTAATACCTGAAGCATACACACCTAAATTGAAACGCGTTAACCGTAAACCTATTATCGCAACTGACGAAGATCTTGAAGAAAATAATCGAGCGCGTAGTGCGAAGTTACGTGTTGCAGAAATATTAAAATAAGGAGTGAATGTTGAGTGGCAGTAGAAAAGATATATCAACCTTATAACGACATAGAGACACAAATACCTGAGTCGCCACCGTCGACCCAGACCAAAACCGTAAAACGCAAGGTAGTAGTTCAACTTACAAAGTTTGAGAAGATGTTATACATAGGACTAATAACAGTAATTGCTTTAATAAGTATATATATGCTATCTTTAAAAATGGATGCGTATGATACTCGAGGAAAAATTGCAGATTTAGATACAAAAATCGAAAAACAATCAAGTGAAAACAGCGCAATAGAATCTGAAATTAAAAAGAACTCTTCATATGAACGCATTTACGATAAGGCTAAAAACGAAGGAATGAGCCTTAAGAACGACAATGTAAAGGTAGTGCGTAATAATGGCGAAGCGAAAAATTAGATTTAAAAAACCCAAATTTCAAATAAAACAAAGTAAAATAGGGGCAGTCCTACTCATCCTTGGATTCGGACTGCTCTTTTTTACGTTGGTTTTAAGATATTCATATATTATGTTGACCGGACATTCTTCTGGTGAAGACTTAATAATGAAGGCAAATGAGAAATACTTAGTAAACACCCAAGAACAACCAGAACGAGGGAAAATTTACGATCGAAACGGCAAGGTATTAGCTGAAGATGTTGAACGGTATAAAGTAGTTGCAATTGTTGATAAAAAAGCAAGTGAAGGTAGCGATAAACCTAAACATGTAACTGACAAAAAGAAAACTGCGAAAAAATTAGCTACCGTTGTTGATATGTCGGCTAAAGAAATTGAAGATAAATTAAATAATAAAAAAGCTTTCCAAGTTGAATTTGGTCAAAAAGGTACAGATTTGACTTATCAAGAAAAAGAAAAAATAGAAAAAATGAAACTCCCAGGTATCACACTATATCCTGAAACCGAAAGATTTTATCTTAATGGAAACTTTGCGTCTCATTTAATCGGTATGGCACAAAAGAATCCAGACAATGGAGAATTAAAAGGTGCTATGGGCGTAGAGAAAGTTTTTGATAGTTATTTATCTGGTCAAAAAGGTGCATTATCTTATATTCATGATATTTGGGGATATATAGCGCCAAATACTAAGAAAGAGCAAACACCTAAACGCGGTGATGATGTTCATCTTACACTAGATTCGAATATTCAAGTATTTGTTGAAGAAGCATTGGATGGCATGGTAGAACATTACAAACCAAAAGATTTATTTGCAGTAGTGATGGACGCGCATACAGGAGAGATATTGGCGTATAGCCAAAGACCAACCTTTAATCCTGAAACTGGTAAAGATTTTGGTAAAAAATGGGCAAACGACTTGTATCAAAATACGTATGAACCGGGGTCTACTTTTAAATCATATGGTTTAGCAGCAGCTATTCAAGAGGGTAAATTTGATCCAGATAAAAAATATACAGCTGAACCAAGAGAAGTAATGGGTTCAAAAATTTCTGACTGGAATAAAGTGGGTTGGGGTAAAATCCCAATGTCACTTGGTTTCACTTATTCTTCAAATACATTGATGATGCATTTGCAAGATTTAGTAGGTGCAGATAAAATGAAGGATTGGTACGAGAAATTTGGTTTCGGTAAGTCGACAAATGGTATGTTTGACGGTGAAGCTACAGGCGGCATTGCTTGGGATAATGAAGCTCAACAGAAAACATCTGCCTTTGGTCAATCTACAACAGTTACCCCAGTGCAAATGCTAAGAGCACAATCAGCATTCTTTAATGATGGTAATATGTTGAAACCATGGTATGTTAACAGTATTTCAAATCCAATAAGCAAAGATACTTTCTTCAAAGGTAAGAAAGAATATGCAGGCAAACCGATAACTAAAGATACTGCTAAAAAAGTTCGTACTGAATTAGATAAAGTAGTTAATAGTGAGGATAGTCACGCGAAAAATTATCAAATTGATGGTTATGATGTAGCTGGTAAAACAGGTACCGCACAAGTAGCTGACTCAGATAACGGTGGTTATGTTAATGGAGAAAATCCTTATTTTGTTAGCTTTATTGGTGATGCACCTAAAGATGATCCAGAAGTGATTGTTTACGCTGGTATGAGTTTAGCTCAGAAAAATGATCAAGAGGCATACGAAATGGGTGTCAGTAAGGCGTTCAAACCAATTATGGAAAACACATTGAAATATCTAAATGTTGGAGATAAAGAATCTAAAGACAAGTCAGATGTTAAATATAGTGAAGTACCTGAAGTTGAAGGTCAAGAAACTCAAAAAGCGCAAGATAAAGTGAATAGCAAATCGTTAGAACCAATCGTTATTGGTGACGGTGAGAAAATTACAAAACAATCGGTAACTGCAAATAAAAAAGTATTACCAAACAGTAAAGTCTTGTTACTTACTGATGGCGATATAACAATGCCAGATATGTCAGGTTGGACAAAAGAAGAAGTGGTAGCATTTGAAAATCTTGCGAATGTGAAGATAATGACTAAAGGTAGCGGATTTGTTTCACAACAATCAACAACCAAAGGTCAGAAAGTAAGCAAAAATGATAAGATTGAAGTAACTTTATCTTCAGAAGCTATTGATGGTCAGTCCTCAGAGAAGCAAGATAGTGAAAAAGATTCGAAAGATAGTAAAGATTCATAGCGCATAACGAATACGGTATTACATTGATATTATCATGCATACCTTTGTACTAAATTGAGGTTTTAAACAATAGTGCGAATATTTTAAAGTGGAGTCAACACTGTGGAATGTTCGCCTATGACCTCTATACATAGTTTTAAACACTCAGCATAACGACATAATCCAATTAATTAAGTATATAAAGGAGCATAATATGGTTTATCTACTCGCAATCATCGCACTTTTAATCACATTTATATTAGTCCCAGTATTAATACCGACATTGAAAAGGATGAAATTTGGGCAAAGCATCCGAGAAGAAGGTCCTCAGAGTCACATGAAAAAAACAGGTACACCAACAATGGGTGGACTCACTTTCCTAATTAGTATCATCATAACTTCAATTTTAGCGATTATTTTTATAGATAATTCTAATCCTATTATTTTATTGTTATTTGTAACAATTGGATTTGGTTTGATTGGCTTTATAGATGATTACATTATTGTTGTAAAGAAAAATAACCAAGGCTTAACTAGTAAACAAAAGTTCTTAGCTCAAATCGCGATAGCAGTTATATTCTTTATATTGAGCCAAGTGTTTAATTTAACGGACTTTTCAACAGGAATTCATATACCATTTATCAATTTTGAAATTCCTTTGTCAATTGCGTATGTAATTTTCATAGTTTTTTGGCAAGTTGGTTTTTCAAATGCAGTTAATTTAACAGATGGCTTAGATGGTTTAGCAACTGGACTATCAATTATTGGTTTCGTTATGTATGCAATTATGGCTTATTTCCAAGGTGCAACATCTATTGGTTTATTCTGTATTATCATGATTTTTGCATTATTAGGATTCTTACCATTTAACTTAAACCCTGCAAAAGTATTTATGGGTGACACAGGTAGTTTAGCCTTAGGTGGTATCTTTGCTACGATTTCTATTATGTTAAACCAAGAACTTTCATTGATATTTATTGGATTTGTATTCGTAGCTGAAACATTATCAGTGATGATACAAGTAACATCATTTAAATTAACAGGTAAACGTATTTTCAAAATGTCACCTTTACATCACCATTTCGAACTTGTCGGTTGGAATGAAACTAAAGTAGTAACGGTATTTTGGACAGTCGGTCTAATTACAGGACTAATTGGTTTATGGATTGGAGTGAGTTAACATGCTTAAATATAGAGGATTAGAAAATAAAAATGTTTTAGTCATTGGACTAGCAAAAAGTGGCTATGAGGCAGCGAAATTATTAAATAAACTTGGCGCAAATGTGATTGTGAATGATGGTAAAGATTTAAGTCAGGATGCACATGCAATTGATTTAGAAAATGAGGGTATTAAAGTCATTGGTGGAGAACATCCATTGTCTTTACTGGATAGTCATCCCATTATTGTGAAAAATCCGGGGATTCCTTATACAGTACCTTTGATAGAAGCGGCTGTTGAAAAAGGTTTAACTATTTTAACTGAAGTTGAATTGAGTTACTTAATATCGGAAGCACCAATTATAGGTGTAACGGGTACAAATGGTAAAACAACTGTGACTTCATTAATAGGAGATATGTTCCAAAAAAGTAGAGTGACTGGGAAATTGTCTGGTAACATTGGCTATGTGGCTTCTAAAGTAGCACAAGAAGTGACTGCTGATGATTACTTAGTGACTGAATTATCATCATTCCAGTTATTAGGCATTGATCAATATAAACCTCACATTGCTATTATTACAAATATCTATTCTGCGCATTTAGACTATCATGAAACTTTAGACAATTATCAAAATGCCAAAAAGCAAATTTATAAAAACCAAACTGAAAATGATTATTTAATATGTAATTATCATCAACGCCATTTAATCGAATCAGAGACACTAAGAGCAAAAACGTATTATTTTTCAACACAACAAGAAGTTGATGGGATATATGTTAAAGATGACTACATCGTTTTCAAAGGTTTTAGAATTATCCATAAAGACGATTTAGTATTACCAGGAGAGCATAATTTAGAAAATATTCTTGCTGCTGTATTGGCTGCGCTGCTTTCAGGTATATCCGTTAAAGCCATCATTGATAGTTTGACTTCTTTTTCTGGCATTGAGCATAGATTACAATATATTGGCACGAATAAAACAAATAAATATTATAATGACTCTAAAGCGACGAATACACTTGCGACACAATTTGCATTGGATTCGTTTAAACAACCAATAATTTGGTTATGTGGTGGCTTAGATAGAGGAAATGATTTTGATGAATTAATTCCTCATATGAAAAATGTCAGAATGATGGTCGCTTTCGGTGAAACGAAAGAAAAATTTATCAAATTAGGTGAAAGTCAAGGAAAGTATGTAATTACAGCAAACGACGTGCAAGATGCTGTTGATAAAATTCAGTCAGTTATAGAGCCAAACGATGTTGTGTTACTTTCTCCGGCTTGCGCAAGTTGGGATCAATACAATACTTTTGAAGAGCGAGGAAATAAGTTCATTAAAAGTTTCCAAGCAAATTTACCTTCTTTTTAAAGGGTGTGAAAATGAATGGCTGATAAAGTAAAAGAATTTGATTCGGATTATTTGAAAGAAAAAAGAGCAAAACGACGAAAAAGACAGAAACAAATTCAATATTCAATATTTGGTGTTTTGTTATTCATCATCATTTTAATCTTGATTTATATGTTTACACCCTTAAGCAAAGTTAATAGTGTGAAGATAGCTGGAAACGATAATGTTTCTAAAAGTACGATAGATAAAGCTATTAATGTAAAAAGCAGTTCACGAATGTATACGTATAGTACTACAAAAGCTAAAAACAATTTAGAAGACAATGAGCTTATCAAAAGTGCAGAAGTTAAAAAAGTTTTTCCAAATAAACTATCCGTTAAAGTGACTGAAAAGCAAATCGTTGCGATGGTTCAAAAGAAAGATAATTATGTGCCAATTTTAGAAGATGGATCAGAGTTAAAGAATTATGATGGAAATGCGACGGATGATGGTCCAATTCTTGAAGGGTTCGAAAAAGATAAAAAAGAAAAAATTATTCATGAATTATCAAGCATGCCAGCAAATGTGAGAAGCATGATTGCAGAAATTAAATACGATCCTCAAGAAAATGCGCAAAGCCAAATCAAATTATTTACAACAGATGAAATACAAATAGTAGGTAATTTAAATACAATTACTAATAAAATGAAGTATTATCCACAAATGTCGCAATCCTTAGAACGTGATGAATCTGGTAACTTGAAAAAATCAGGGTATATTGATTTATCAGTAGGTGCATCATTTATTCCATATAGTGATGGAGGTAGTACAAAATCTACGAGTGAGCAAAATGTACAGAAAAAAACAAGCGAAGAAAATGAAGCAAAAGATGAGTTGCAAAGTGCATTAAATAGAATTGCAGATAAGTCAAACGAAAATAATTAAAAATTTAGACAAATACATGTGTTTATAGTTCACAAGCGTTAAAACGTATTGTAAACTGTTAATAGTGTGAACTTGAATAAGTGATTGTCAGGAGGTGCCTATCTATGGAAGAGCATTATTATGTAAGTATAGATATCGGTTCATCAAGTGTTAAAACAATAGTGGGCGAAAAATTTCACAACGGAATAAATGTGATAGGTACAGGACAGACCTACACAAGTGGGATTAAAAATGGTCTTATTGATGACTTCGATATTGCGAAACAAGCGATAAAAGATACAATCAAAAAAGCCTCTATTGCTTCAGGAGTAGATATAAAGGAAGTCTTTTTAAAACTTCCAATAATCGGAACAGAAGTATTTGATGAGTCTAATGAAATAGAATTTTATGAAGATACTGAATTAAATGGTACGCACATTGAAAGTGTGCTTGAAAGTATTAGAGACAAAAATGATGTACCAGAAACTGAAATTATTAACGCATTTCCAATTAAATTTGTTGTTGATGGCGAAAATGAAGTTTCTGATCCAAAAGAACTGATTGCAAGACATAGTTTGAAAGTTGAAGCAGGCGTCATCGCAATTCAAAAATCAATTTTAATTAATATGATTAAATGTGTTGAGTCTTGTGGAGTAGATGTACTAGATGTTTATTCTGACGCATATAATTATGGCTCAGTGCTTTCTGCTACTGAAAAAGAATTAGGTGCTTGTGTAATTGATATTGGTGAAGACATCACACAACTTGCGTTTTATGAACGTGGAGAATTAGTTGATGCAGATGCTTTAGAAATGGCAGGTCGTGATATTACTGAAGATATAGCCAAAGGGTTAAATACTTCATTTGAGACTGCTGAAAAAGTTAAACACCAATATGGACACGCTTTCTTTGAATCTGCATCGGATCAAGATATCTTTACTGTTGATCAAGTAGATAGCGAAGAAGATGTTCAATTTACTCAAAAAGATTTAGCAGATATTATCGAAGCACGAGTTGAAGATATTTTCTTCAATGTATTTGAGGTTTTACAAGACTTAGGACTTACAAAAGTAAACGGCGGTTTCGTAGTTACTGGTGGTTCGGCTAATTTATTAGGAGTCAAAGAATTGTTGCAAGATATGGTGAGTGAGAAAGTTAGAATTCATACACCATCACAAATGGGAATTAGAAAGCCTGAATTCTCATCAGCAATTTCAACAATTTCTAGTAGCATTACTTTCGACGAATTGCTAGATTATGTTACAATTAGTAATCATGACAGTGAAGAATTCGAAGAGGAAGTCATCGAATCTGATGAAAGAGAACACAGTACAAAATCAAGCGGATTTGATTGGTTCAAGAAAAAATCGAACAAGCAAGATGATGAACTTCAAGCTACTTCTTCAGAATCAACTCGAACAAAAGAACCTGTTGTTGATGAAGAAGAACCAGAGGTATACGACGATGAAGTAAATGTCGACCACGATGAAGAACGTAAACCTCAGGAAAAAGAAGAAGGTAAATTTAAAAAACTTATGAAATCTCTATTCGATTGATTGGCCATTAAAACTAGGAGGAAATATAAATGTTAGAATTTGAACAAGGATTTAATCATTTAGCGACGTTAAAAGTCATCGGTGTAGGGGGCGGCGGTAATAACGCTGTAAACCGTATGATTGACCATGGTATGAATAATGTTGAGTTTATTTCTATTAATACGGATGGACAAGCTTTAAACTTATCTAAAGCTGAGTCAAAAATCCAAATTGGTGAAAAATTAACTCGTGGTTTAGGCGCTGGCGCTAACCCTGAAATTGGTAAAAAAGCAGCTGAAGAATCACGTGAACAAATCGAAGATGCAATCCAAGGTGCAGATATGGTATTTGTAACTGCTGGTATGGGTGGCGGTACAGGTACTGGTGCAGCACCTGTAGTAGCTAAAATTGCTAAAGAAATGGGTGCGTTAACAGTTGGTGTTGTAACACGTCCATTTGGTTTTGAAGGTCGTAAGCGTCAAACTCAAGCTGCAGCAGGTGTAGAAGCTATGAAAGCTGCTGTTGATACATTAATTGTTATTCCTAATGACCGTTTATTAGATATCGTTGATAAATCAACACCTATGATGGAAGCATTTAAAGAAGCCGATAATGTATTACGCCAAGGTGTTCAAGGTATTTCTGATTTAATCGCAGTATCAGGTGAAGTTAACCTTGACTTTGCAGACGTTAAAACAATTATGTCTAACCAAGGTTCAGCATTAATGGGTATCGGTGTTTCTTCTGGCGAAAATCGTGCTGTTGAAGCTGCTAAAAAAGCAATTTCATCACCATTATTAGAAACTTCAATCGTTGGTGCACAAGGTGTGCTTATGAATATTACAGGTGGAGAATCATTATCATTATTCGAAGCTCAAGAAGCAGCAGACATCGTACAAGATGCAGCTGACGAAGATGTTAATATGATATTTGGTACTGTAATTAATCCTGAACTACAAGATGAAATTGTTGTAACAGTAATCGCAACTGGTTTTGAAGATAAACCTTCATCACAAGGTCGCAAAGCTTCAAACACAGGATTTGGAAGCAGTGCTACAAGCAGCAATACAACTAAAGAAGACACATTCGCTTCAAACACAACGAATGCGTCTCAATCATCAGATAGTGCTAGTGAAGGTAGAGCACATACTACGAATGAAGATGACATTCCAAGCTTTATTAGAAATAGAGAAGAAAGACGTTCAAGAAGAACTAGACGTTAATTTAAAATCTTTTTGTAATATATGATTATAAATAAAAGTTGAGTCTGAGGCATAAACAATGCTTCAGGCTCTTTTCTGATATGATAAAGTATCGCTTATCCATAGAACTACTTTATAGAACTACTTTTCAGAACTACTTTTTCATTTATGAATAATAGTAGTTCTTATACATGAGCTTTAGCTCAGGTAATCCGTTTTCTTACTGTTTCTTTTTCAAATTTAAAGAAAATAAAATGAGTCTCGGCTTCTAATTACAAATGGATCTACTCATAGATTTACAAATGCTAGTATAAATAGAGATATTTTATTATAATTAAAGTGTGTCTGTAATGTGAATGACAAATGTTTTTCAGATAAGCAGAAAGTTGAAACTAGCCATTATTTTGGAAGGGCATGTTGATTCATAATATTAAAATTGAATAATATAAATTAATGGAGGTTCGTTGTGATGCAAGATAAATTTATTAAAAAGCGTCATATCTTGGAATATGAGGATAAACAATTAATAAATGTAAAACTGGGTATAACAACAAGAGAAGACGGTTTAAGTCCATATCCTCAAAATGCGTTTAATATGGCAAGATATATTGATGATTCTCAGCAAAACATTACGAAACATCAAGAAATGCTTGCAACAGTTATTGGATTTCCAAGAGAACAATGGGTCTTCCCTATCCAAACACATGAAAACAAAGTTGTTAAAGTAACTAGCAACGATAAAGGAACAAATATTGATGCCTTAAATGATGCATTGCATGGTGTAGACGCACTATATACTTATGAACCCAATCTATTACTTACAATGTGCTATGCAGATTGTGTCCCAATATATTTTTACAGTGAAAAACATCATTTTATTGGACTGGCGCATGCTGGTTGGAGAGGCACGGTTGGACAAATCGTGAATGCATTAATCTCAAATATTGATTTTGACTTAAATGATTTAAATGTTGTTATTGGACCTGCTACTTCGACATCATATGAAATTAATGATGATATTAAATCAAAATTTGAAACGCTTCCCATTGATATCAACCAATATATTGATACTAGAGGCACAGACAGACATGGTATTGATTTAAAACGCGCCAATGCATTATTACTTGAAAATGCGGGTGTCCCCAAAGATAATATATATATAACAAATTATGCGACATCTGAAGATTTATCTTTGTTCTTTTCCTATCGAGTTGAAAAGGGGAACACAGGTAGAATGTTAGCATTTATTGGTCAATAATGAAGAGGTGTTTAAAGTTGGATGTACAATATAATTTAGAAAAAATAAATGAACAAATTGAAACACATTGTAAAAAAGGTAATATTACAACGAAGCCAGACGTGATAGTAGTGACAAAGTATGTTACAATAGACCGAGCTAATGATGCATATAATGCTGACATTAGACATTTCGGTGAAAATCGTTTAGAAGGCTTTCAACAAAAGAAAGCAGCTTTACCAGATGATGTTGTGATGCACTTTATTGGTTCATTGCAAACACGAAAAGTTAAAGATGTTATCAATGAAATAGATTATTTTCACGCGTTGGATCGGTTAAAATTGGCAAAAGAAATCAATAAACGTGCTGAACATAAAATTAAGTGTTTTGTTCAAGTCAATGTTTCAGGTGAATCATCGAAACAAGGTGTTTCATTATCTGAAGTAGAAACATTTATAAAAGAATTAAAGCAATATGAAAATATAGAAATTATAGGACTTATGACTATGGCGCCATTAACTGACGATGAGTCATATATTAAACGTTTATTTCAATTATTAAAATTAAAAAGAGATGAAATTAAAGCGCTCAATTTAAATTATGCACCATGTACTGAGTTGTCAATGGGAATGAGTAATGATTTCCATTTAGCGGCTGAAGAAGGTGCATCATTTGTGAGAATTGGGACTAAACTTGTAGGAAAAGAGGAGTGAGCCCCGTGGCTTTAAAAGATTTATTTAGTGGATTTTTCGTGGTTGAAGAGGAAGATGACGAATTAGAAGCACCACCAGAAGAAAATGAGCAACAAGAAAGACAACAACCTAAACAACAAGCGCAGTCTCAAAATCAATTTACAGAACAACCTAGAAATGTGAATTCAGAAAGACTGAGATCGATTCAATCCGTGCCCAAAAAGCAGTCAACTAGATTACAACAATCATCGGGTGAAAGGAAGTATCAAATGAATAACACTACATCAAAAAATAATGCTAGGAACGTTGTGAATATGAATAATCAAGAGCAAGAAAATTATGATTTTACACAAGAAAGTTCTAAAATGTGTTTATTTGAACCACGTGTTTTTTCAGATACACAAGATATAGCTGACGAATTAAAAAATCGTCGTGCAACATTAGTTAACTTACAACGTATCGATAAAGTATCAGCTAAACGCATCATAGACTTTTTAAGTGGTACTGTATATGCGATTGGTGGAGACATCCAACGCGTCGGATCAGATATATTCTTATGTACACCAGACAATGTTGAAGTTGCTGGCAGTATCACGGATCAAATAGAAAATATGGAATACCAAGGTGAATAGAGGTTAAAAATAAATGGATATAGGTTTATTAGCAAATATATTTAATTTTATTTTATTCTTGGTTCAAATTTATTATTATGGAATGATTGTTTATTTCTTTATGTCGTGGATTCCAAATGCACGAGAAAACAGATTTGGTCAATTTTTAGCCAAAATTTATGAACCATTTTTAGAACAATTCCGTAAGATTATTCCGCCGCTCGGAATGATTGATATTTCGTCAATTGTTGCCATCATTGTACTTGTATTATTCAGAAGTGGATTGGCAAGTATCTTCAATCTTATTTTGAGTAAATTAATGTAATGATTAAAGCAATAATTAATATTTAGAGTGAATTTAAAAAACTACGTATAAAATAAATGATAAGCACCTACGTTCATAGACGCGAGGTGCTTTGTCTTGTATTTGGGGTGAGCGTCATAGATATATATCAGCATTTCAGAAAAGAAGAGCATGAATTAATAGATCAACTTATAGATAAATGTAATCGGGCTAATGATCAATATTCGCCTATTTTAACGCCATTTTTAGATCCACGTGGTCAGTATATTATGAATGTGGTGGCTGGCAGTTTTGAAGATTTAGAAGTTACATTTTATGGTGGGCCATTCGCGGAAAGAAAAAGAGCGATGATTGCGCCAAGTTATTTTCAACCAGATGCAGAGGCATTTGAAATTGTATTAATTGAAATAGATTATCCTCAAAAATTTGTAACATTACAGCACCAACACATATTGGGTACAATCATGTCTTTAGGTATTGAAAGAGATCAACTAGGTGACATTGTTGTAGATGATCGAATTCAATTTACTTTGACAAAACAATTAGAATCTTATATTATATTGGAATTAACTAAAATCAAAGGTGCTTCAGTTAAACTTAATTCTATTCCTATAAAAGATATGATACAATCAAAAGAGCATTGGCAATCTTTTGAAACGACTGTTAGTGGTTTAAGATTAGATGTCGTATTAAAAGAGATGGTACGTAAATCACGCTCGATAGCTAAGCAACTTATTGATAAAAAGCGTGTTAAAGTCAACCATACAGTGATTGATGCTGCAGATTTCCAACTAGATAGTGGGGATTTGTTGTCTATCCAAGGATTTGGAAGAGCGATGATTACTGATATTGGTGGTAAAACAAAAAAAGATAAAATACGCATTTCATATAAAACGCTGTTTAAATAATATGAAGTTTATGAAAGCGAATATAAACACTTTGCACAATTAACTAAATGATATATTATAAAAGAATATTGTAGGAAAAACACTATTTATCTTATTTAATCAAAGCTGATAATAGTGTATTATAGAAGGAGGATCATGTATGCCTTTTACACCAAGTGAAATAAAAAACAAAACATTTACTCAAGTAAAAAGTGGGTTTGAACCTAAAGAAGTTGAAGACTATTTAGAACAATTAAGTAATGAAATTGAACGTCTAAAAGAAGACAAAGCTCAGTTAGAAAAAGTCATTGAAGATAAAGAAACAAATATTCAATCTTACAAGGATGTACATCAATCCGTAAGTGATGCTTTAATTCAAGCAAAACATGCTGGTGAGGAAACTAAAGCAGCTGCTACAAAAGAAGCAGAAGCAACAGTAGCAAAAGCAAAAGCAGAAGCGGATAAAATTGTTAATGATGGTGTGGAAAAAGCACGTCGCTTATCTTTCCAAACAGAAGATATGAAACGTCAATCAAAAATTTTCAGATCGCGTTTCCGTATGCTAGTTGAAGCACAATTAGATTTACTTAAAAGTGAAGATTGGGATTACTTATTAAATTATGATTTGGATTCTGAACAAGTGACTCAAGAAAATATTAATCATTTGAATGAAAAGGATTTAACTGAAGAAGAAAAAGCTATGAAAGCAAAAGCAGAAGCAGATAATACTGCACAATCAAATGATGATTCGAATAAAGCATAAGGATAACAGACACGTTTGAAACGAAACACATATCAAAGCGAGTTAGGAATAGTGAGAGCCTTTCATATGTGCGTTTCTAATATCACTGTTGTCACAACTTATATAACATAAATGAGAGAACTCTAAGTTGAGTTAACCAGGGTGGTAACGCGGTCAATATCGTCCCTGTTAATTGAACTTAGGGTTCTTTTATTGTATAAAATGAACTAACTTAGAAAATCGGAAGAAGGAGTGTATTGAAAATGGATTATAAAGATACGTTGTTAATGCCAAAAACAGATTTCCCAATGCGTGGAGGTTTGCCAAATAAAGAGCCAAAAATACAAGAAGAATGGGATGCCAAAAATATTTATCAAAAAGTATTAGATAAAAATGAAGGTAATCCGTCATTTATTTTACATGATGGACCACCGTATGCGAATGGTAATTTACACATGGGCCATGCCTTAAATAAAATTCTTAAAGATATTATTACGAGATATAAATCCATGCGTGGTTACTATGCACCATACGTTCCAGGTTGGGATACACATGGTCTTCCAATTGAACAAGCATTGACTAAAAAGGGCGTTAAACGTAAAGAACTATCAATCGCTGAATTTAGAAAAAAATGTGAAGCATTTGCATTAGAACAAATCGACAACCAGAAAAAAGATTTTAAACGTTTAGGTGTGAAAGGTGATTTTAATAATCCATACATTACGCTTAAAGCTGAATATGAAGCAGCTCAAATTCGTTTGTTTGGTGAAATGGCAGACAAAGGATTAATTTATAAAGGTAAAAAACCTGTTTATTGGTCACCATCAAGTGAATCGTCATTAGCTGAAGCTGAAATTGAATATCAAGATAAACGTTCACCGTCTATTTATGTAGCTTTTGATGTTATAGATGGTAAAGGTATTGTAGATGACGATGCACAATTCATCATCTGGACAACAACACCATGGACTTTACCTTCAAATGTTGCCATTACAGTACACCCAGATTTAACTTATGGTCAATATAATGTTAACGGCAAAAAATATATTATCGGTAAAGATTTAGCGAGTGATGTGGCTGAAGCGCTAGATTGGGACGAAGATACTTTAGAATTAGAAAAAGAATTCAAAGGTAAAGACTTAGAGTACATTAAAGCGCAACATCCATTCTTTGATCGTGAATCATTAGTTATCAACGGGTTACACGTAACTACTGATGCAGGTACGGGTTGTGTACACACAGCACCAGGTCATGGTGAAGATGACTATATTGTTGGTCAAAAATACAATTTACCTGTTATCAGTCCTGTTGATGATAAAGGTGTGTTCACTGATGAAGCAGGTCAATTTGAAGGCATGTTCTATGATAAAGCAAACAAAGAAATCACAGATTTATTAAAAGAAGATGGCTCATTATTAAAATTAGAATTTATTACACATAGTTACCCTCATGATTGGCGTACTAAGAAACCAGTGATCTTTAGAGCGACACCACAATGGTTTGCTTCTATTGATAAAGTACGTGAGGACATCTTAAGTGCAATAGACGATACGCAATTCAAAGTTGATTGGGGTAAAACACGTATCTATAATATGATTCGTGATCGTGGAGAATGGGTTATTTCTCGCCAACGTGTATGGGGTGTGCCATTACCAGTATTTTATGCAGAAAATGGTGACATCATCATGACAAGTGAGACCGTAAACCATGTTGCAGATTTATTTGAAGCAAATGGTTCAAATATTTGGTTTGAACGTGAAGCGAAAGATTTACTGCCAGAAGGTTTTACACATCCTGGTAGCCCTAACGGCGAATTCACAAAAGAAACGGATATCATGGATGTATGGTTTGATTCAGGTTCTTCACACCGCGGTGTATTAGAGGCACGTCCAGAATTATCATATCCTGCAGATTTATATCTTGAAGGTAGTGACCAGTATCGTGGTTGGTTTAACTCTTCAATAACAACTTCTGTAGCTACAAGGGGACAATCACCATATAAAATGTTACTTTCTCATGGCTTTGTCATGGATGGCGAAGGTAAAAAAATGAGTAAATCATTAGGAAATGTGATTGTTCCTGATCAAATCGTTAAACAAAAAGGTGCAGACATTGCACGTCTATGGGTAAGTAGTGTAGATTATTTAGCAGATGTTCGTATATCTGATGAAATCTTAAAACAATCTTCTGATGTATATCGTAAGATTAGAAATACGCTAAGATTTATGCTAGGAAATGTGAGTGATTATAACCCTGCCACAGACGCTATCGCAGAAAAAGATTTACTAGAAGTAGATAAATATATATTAAATAGATTACGTGAATTTACTGCAAACACATTAGATCACTATGATAACTATGATTATTTAGATATTTACCAAGAAGTTCAAAACTTTATCAATGTGGAATTAAGTAATTTCTATCTAGATTATGGTAAAGATATTCTATATATTGAAGAACGTGATTCACACAAACGTCGCAGCATGCAAACGGTGTTATACCAAATTGTAGTAGATATGACAAAACTACTTGCACCGATCTTAGTTCATACTGCTGAAGAAGTTTGGTCTCATATTCCACACGTAGAAGAAGAGAGTGTACATTTAACAAATATGCCAGAGCGCGTAGAAATTGATCAAGCGTTTGTTGATAGATGGAATACATTTATGAACTTACGTGATGATGTTAACCGTGCATTAGAAGTTGCACGTAATGAAAAAGTAATCGGTAAATCACTCGAAGCAAAAGTTGTGATTGGCTCTAATGAAAACTTCGATGCGACGACATTCTTACAACAATTCAAAGATTTACAACAACTATTTATCACTTCTCAAGCTGAAGTTGTCGATAAAGTAGATGACGGTGTTGCATATCAACATGGTGATATCCGTATCGAACATGCTCATGGAGAAAAATGTGAACGTTGTTGGAATTATAGTGAGGAATTAGGTTCAGTAGGTGAATTAGATAACTTATGTCCTCGTTGTCAAGCAGTTGTAAAAACACTTGTATAAGAATTAGAAAGTAAGTAAAAATGATTCAATAAGTTCAAAGGTTACTTATATTTGCATTAAGCAAATTAAGTAACCTTTTCTTATGGCAATAATTGTTGTTATAATTTAGTGAAAATAAAAAGCTAATGGCGCGGATGTACAGTAATATCAATAATGAAGGACGTATGAATTAGCATAGGTAGATAGATAAAAATTAAACGTAAAGTGTCATTTTAATGAATAAGAAATTGGCATTTGGAAAGGTGTTTGTCATGTTTCATAATCAAAGTGCGCATTTTGTAAATGGCATCACATTAAATGTAAGAGATAAAGAATCAATGAAGCATTTTTATCAAGACATATTAGGATTGAATGTAGTGAATGAATCACTATCTATTGTTCATTATGAAATAGGAAATATGAATCATTTTTTAACATTAAATCAAATAAATATGGGGAGAGAGCCATTAACATCGGAAGCTGGCTTATTTCATTTAGCTATAAAGTTACCTTCAAAGACAGACTTAGCAGATTTACTTGTACAGTTAAGTGAATATACAATTCCAGTTAACGGCGGTGAACACGAAACGGCTACCTCAATTTTTCTAGAGGATCCTGAAGGCAATGGACTTGAATTCTATGTCGATAATCCAATGGAAGATTGGTCTTTTGAAAATGGACAAGTTGTATTAGAGACCCAACCGATTAATGTGCCACATCTATTGACTTATGTATCAAATGAAAAGTGGCAAGGCATTCCAGATGAAAGTATTATTGGTTATATTAATCTAAAGACAATAGAGTTAAAACGTATTAAATTATATTACAAGCGATTTTTTGGTTTAGAACCATCCGCTTTAGAAACCAATCATTCAGTATATTTATCATCAAATGGTTATCATCAGCATATCGTTGTGAATAATTGGTACTCTAGTATCAAACGTATTGAAAATGAACGTACCTATGGTTTGGCTTGTGTAGATTACCATTATCCTGAATCGACTCATAAACGCTTAACTGGACCCGATGGGATTCAATTTAGATTCAATTTCTACAAAGTGATATAAAGAAGCGAAATAAAAAATGAAAAGCATAGTTAGAAATTTCCTGATTGCATCGGTATAATTTTAAACGTCAAAATTTCGTATAGGAAATGTAGTTTTTTTACAGATAATGAAACTGTAACTTTTTTTATAAGTTTGAGTAGGATATAATGAGAGTTGTTGTAAAAGCGACTGAACGTAGAATAGGAGGTACGGACATGAAACGTCAGTACTATATTGGTATTTCTTTATTCATAACAATCATTATATTAGTATTAGATCAAATCACAAAATTTATTATTGCTAGTTCAATGAAAGTGGGAGATTCATTTGAAGTTATTCCCAACTTTTTAAATATAACTTCGCATCGTAATGATGGTGCAGCTTGGGGAATTTTAAGTGGAAAGATGAGTTTTTTCTTTATTATCACAATCATTATACTGGTTGTACTCATCGTATTTTATATTAAAGAAGCGAAAAACAATTTATTGATGCAAATCGCAATTAGTTTATTGTTTGCTGGTGCATTAGGGAACTTCATCGATCGTGTGTTACATGGAGAAGTTGTAGACTTTGTAGATACATATATCTTTGGATATAATTTTCCAATATTTAATGTAGCTGACTCAAGTTTAACGATAGGCGTTTTATTAATTATTATCGCTTTGCTAACAGATATGAAGAAAGAAGAATAGGAGAGATATTGTATGGATATACATGAGTTTAAGATTGAAAATCCAGAAGATACAGGCCAACGTATCGATAAATTACTACCTGAATATCATTCGGAGTGGTCACGTACACAAATTCAAGACTGGATTAAAGCTTCTCTAGTAAAAGTAAACGATCAGGTCATTAAATCTAATTATAAGACAAAAATGAATGATCACATTGTTGTAACCGAAAAAGAAACCGTTGAAGCGGATATTCAACCAGAAAATTTAAATTTAGATATTTATTATGAAGATGATGATGTAGCGATTGTATATAAACCTAAAGGTATGGTTGTGCATCCATCTGCAGGTCATTATACCGGTACATTAGTGAATGGTCTAATGTATCAAATGAAAAATTTATCAGGTATTAATGGTGAAATACGTCCAGGTATTGTACATCGTATTGATAAAGATACCTCAGGCTTACTCATGGTTGCTAAAAATGATGTGGCACATCGTAGTTTAGTTGATCAACTCGTTAATAAAACCGTGACACGTAAATATGTCGCTTTGGTACATGGTAATATTCCTCATGATTATGGTACTGTTGATGCGCCGATTGGTAGAAATAAAAACGATCGTCAATCTATGGATGTTGTGGATGATGGTAAAGAGGCGGTTACACATTTTAATGTTTTAGAACATTTTAATAAATACACATTAATAGAGTGTCAATTAGAAACCGGACGTACCCACCAAATCCGTGTGCATATGAAATATATTGGTTATCCATTAGTTGGTGACCCCAAATATGGCCCTAAAAAAACATTAGATATAGGTGGCCAAGCGCTACACGCTGGAATTATTGGCTTTGAACATCCAGTTACACATGAGTATATTGAAAAATCAACTGCATTACCTGAAGATTTTGAACAGTTATTATCAGAATTACGTAGAAGTGATAAATAAAAATGATAAAATTTTATAAAATGGATTATTAAACATTCATAGTGCCTAATTTTTAATTAATCACACTGTCATTTCCACTAAAGATACACATTTTAAATTGAAACAAGCATACCGTTTTCTGTCTCACTACTGTGTTTATTTCTTAAGTGGCTTGCAAGTGAATGCGTTTCATGGTAGTATGGTGACAGTTTAATAAAGAGCGTACGTCTTTAATTGTAAGTCCAGAGAGGCTTCGAAGACATGTATTTATTAAAGGTAGACAAACAATATTTTTCTCATTTGAGAAAAATACCTGTTGTAGTTAGTATCATATAACGCAACGGAAGATACAGTCGTTAGTAAAAACACTGTAAAGAGAAATCAGCTTGGATAAGAAAGCATATGTCTCTTATACGTTTGTCATACACTTTAACAAACCTCATGTCTTAATAAAGACATGAGGTTTTCTTTATATCATCATCATTTTAAAAGGTAGGTGCCTAAGATGTCAGAACGCATTATTATGGATGAAGCGGCAATTCAACGTACTGTGACACGTATTGCACACGAAATTTTAGAATATAATAAAGGTACTGATAATTTAATCTTATTAGGTATTAAGACACGTGGCGCATTTTTAGCAAGAAGAATTCAACAAAAAATTGAGCAAATTGATGAAATTGCTGTGCCTACAGGTACAATCGATATAACACAATTTAGAGATGATTTGAAACAAACGATAAATCAAGTAGATGAAAGATCATATGAAATTGATGTAAACATTACTAATCAAGTAGTCATTATTATCGATGATGTCTTATATACTGGTAGAACTGTAAGAGCGTCACTAGATGCAGTGTTACAGTATGCTAGGCCGAAGAAGATTGGGCTAGCGACACTAGTAGATAGAGGGCATAGAGAGTTACCAATAAGAGCTGACTTTGTAGGTAAAAATATCCCGACAGCCAAGGAAGAAGATGTTTCAGTATATTTAGAAGAAATAGATGAAAGAAATGCAGTTGTAATTGAATAACACCTTTTAATTCGGTACGAGAGACTGAAAAAGGGAAGAGGGTTAAACGGATGCAATAATATCGATAAATGTTTTATTGTAATACATCCGTTTATAAATTAAACAATTAATGAAACAACCTCTTCAATTATCTAACTTTATTTTTAAAGCACATTAATATTATAGAAGTTACATAACTTTTTATATGTGCATGAGTAAATTAGATAATATACTTTTTAGTCTCTTTACATGAATTTAATGTAAAGAGATTTTTTTATGAGAGGAAGCATAACCATGGAAAATGAAACAATGTTTGAACGGACAGTCAAGCCAGTATTAGATGTACAAGATAAACCAAAAATTGGACAGTGGGCATTTTTAAGTACACAGCATTTATTCGCAATGTTTGGTTCGACCGTACTTGTACCATTTTTAACTGGATTACCCATATCATCAGCGCTTTTAGCATCAGGTATAGGAACATTGCTTTATATCCTAATAACAAAAGCTAAGATACCAGCATATTTAGGATCGAGCTTTGCATTTATCACACCGATTATAACAGGGTTAAATTCTCATAGCCTTGGTGATATGCTGATGGCACTCTTTATGAGCGGCGTGATGTACGTATTAATAGGCTTAGCAATTAGATTGAGTGGTACGGGCTGGCTTATGCATCTTTTGCCACCTGTTGTTGTAGGACCAGTGATTATGGTCATAGGATTGAGTTTAGCACCAACAGCAGTTAATATGGCCATGTTTGAGAACTCAGGGGACATGAAAGGTTACAACTTAAGTTACTTGATTGTAGCTATGATTACGTTATTAGTAACAATCATTGTTCAAGGTTATTTTAAAGGATTCTTATCACTCATTCCTGTTCTAATAGGAATCATAACAGGTTACATCGTTTCGGCTTGTATGGGATTAGTCAACTTTGCACCGATTGCTAAAGCGAAATGGCTACAGTTTCCAGAAGTCTACATACCATTTAAAGATTATACACCTTCGTTTCATCTAGGACTCATACTCGTCTTGATACCTATTGTATTTGTGACGGTAAGTGAACATATCGGGCACCAAATGGTTATCAATAAGATTGTAGGACGTAATTTTTTCAAGGATCCAGGCTTAGACAAATCAATCATTGGTGATGGTGTTTCAACGATGTTTGCAAGTATTATCGGTGGTCCTCCAAGTACAACATATGGTGAAAATATCGGCGTTTTAGCAATCACAAAAATTTATAGTGTTTATGTGATTGGTGGTGCAGCAGTCATTGCAATCATTTTAGGATTTGTCGGGAAATTTACAGCACTGGTTTCATCTATACCAACCCCAGTCATGGGTGGGGTATCCATCCTGTTATTTGGCATTATCGCAGCAAGTGGTTTGAGGATGTTAGTGGAAAGTGAAGTAGATTTTGCGAGCAATAGAAACCTAGTCATTGCATCGGTCATACTTGTTATTGGTATTGGCAATCTAGTATTCAATTTAAATGGATTAGGGATTAACTTAGAAATAGAAGGTATGGCATTAGCAGCGTTAGCAGGTATTATACTTAACTTGATTTTACCTAAAACAGCACCAACCAATAATTAAAAGAAATTCTGATGATGAGGGAGCTGAATAAAAATGGATAATTTACTTTCAATGGAATACTTAAATACGACTGAAATTTACGATCTAATACAACGTGCGAGCGCTTTTAAAAATGGTAACGCGCAGCCAGGATGTTTTGAAGATAAATTTGTCGCTAATCTATTCTTTGAAAATTCCACACGTACAAAAAGTAGTTTTTTAGTAGCGGAACAAAAATTAGGACTAAAGTTAATAGATTTTGAGACAAGTACATCATCCGTTCAAAAAGGTGAATCATTGTATGATACTTGTAAAACGCTGGAACAAATTGGCGCCAATGTGTTAGTTATTCGACATTCACAAACAACTTATTATGATGAATTAAAGCATTTAAATATACCTATCATCAATGCTGGAGATGGTAGCGGACAACATCCGACACAAAGTTTACTAGACCTCATGACAATTTATGAAGAATACAAGACTTTTGAAGGTTTGAATGTACTTATCTGTGGTGATGTCAAGAACTCACGTGTAGCGAAAAGTAATTACCAAAGTCTAACAGCATTAGGTGCGCATGTCATGTTCTCTAGTCCAAATGAATGGAAAGATGAAACATTAGAAGCACCTTATGTTGATATTGATGAAGTGATCGATCGAATCGATATTGTCATGTTGTTAAGAGTCCAACACGAGAGACATGAGGATAGTGAAGTTACTAGCTTTGAAGTGAGTCAATATCATGAAAATTTTGGTTTAACGCAATCACGTTATGATTTATTGAAAGATCGAGCAATTATCATGCATCCTGCACCAGTAAATCGCGGTGTAGAAATTGAAGATACATTAGTAGAAGCACTGAAATCACGTATTTTTAAACAAATGGAAAATGGTATGTATATACGTATGGCAGTTATAGATCATATCTTACAAACGGAAGGGGCAACAGCAAAATGAAATTATTAACAAATGCAAAAATCTTAAAAAATGCTGAATTAACGACGGTATCGATTTTAATTGAGGGACAACATATTAAAAAAATCGCACCACACATTGATGATACATCAGAGACTGAAGTCATAGACGTTAAAGGACAATTCGTTTCGCCAGGATTAGTTGATGTCCATGTCCATTTACGTGAACCAGGCGGTGAACACAAAGAAACAATAGAAACGGGTACGAAAGCAGCGGCGAGAGGTGGATTTACTACAGTATGTCCAATGCCGAATACGAAACCTGTGCCTGATTCAGAAGAAAATCTGAATCGCTTAAACCAATTAATTGAAGAAAATGCACAAGTAAGAGTATTGCCATATGCAGCAATCACAGTTAGACAGGCTGGGAAAGAACACGTGGATTTTGAAACACTTGCTAACAACGGTGCATTCGCATTTACAGATGATGGTGTTGGTGTACAACAAGCTAGCATGATGTACGAAGCTATGCAAGCGGCTGCAAAAGTAAATAAAGCAGTTGTTGCACATTGTGAAGATAACAGTTTAATATACGGCGGAGCGATGCACGAAGGTCAGCGTAGTGAAGCGTTAGGTATACCAGGTATTCCAAATATATGTGAAGCAGTACAAATCGCGAGAGATGTTTTACTGGCAGAAGCAGCAGGCGCACATTATCATGTATGTCACGTATCTACAAAGGAAAGTGTCAGAACAATTAGAGATGCTAAAAAGGCAGGCATTCATGTAACTGCTGAAGTCACACCACACCATTTATTATTAACAGAAGATGATGTACCAGGTGATGATGCTATTTATAAAATGAACCCGCCTTTAAGAAGTAAAGAGGATAGAGAGGCATTATTAGAAGGTTTATTAGATGGCACGATTGATTGTATAGCTACGGATCATGCACCACATGCAGCAGAAGAAAAGAATCAGCCAATGACGAAAGCACCATTTGGTATAGTTGGAAGTGAAACAGCGTTCCCATTACTATACACTCATTTCGTTAAAAATGGAGATTGGACACTTCAACAATTGGTAGATTATTTAACAATCAAACCTGCACAAACATTTGATTTACCTTTTGGAAGATTGGAAGAAGGTTATTTAGCAGATTTAACAGTCATTAACTTAGAAGAAGAAAGCGAAATTAAAGCAGAAGATTTTGCATCTAAAGGAACCAATACACCATTTATCGGTTACAAAGTTTACGGTACACCCGTATTAACAATGGTTGAAGGCGAAGTTAAATTTGAGGAGGAAAAATAATGTTGAAAAAACGTTATCTCGTATTAGAAGATGGTTCATATTATGAAGGTTATCCAATAGGTTCAGATCAATTAACATTAGGTGAAATTGTATTTAACACAGCTATGACTGGTTATCAAGAAACAATTTCAGATCCATCATATACTGGTCAAATTATTACATTTACTTATCCATTGATTGGTAATTATGGTATTAACAGAGATGATTTTGAAGCACTTGTTCCAACGTTAAATGGTGTTGTAGTGAAAGAAGCGAGTCGCCAACCAAGTAATTTCAGAAAGCAAAAGACATTCCATGAAGTATTACAAGAATATGATATACCAGGTATTTCAGGTGTAGATACACGTAGCATTACACGTAAAATAAGAAACCATGGTGTATTAAAAGCAGGTTTTACAGATGAAAAAAGTGAAATTGATTCAATGATTGCAAAGCTGCAATCCGTTGAATTGCCGCGAAATGAAGTCACAACTGTTTCTACTAAATCACCATATGTTTCTACAGGTTATGGACTTAGCGTCGTACTAGTAGATTTTGGAAAAAAACAAAACATAGTTAGAGAATTAAACGCGCGTGGTTGTAATGTAACTGTAGTGCCTTATGACACTTCAGCAGAAGCGATTATTCGTATGTCACCTGATGGTGTTATGCTGTCAAATGGCCCAGGTGACCCTGAAGAAGTCCATGTAGCTGTTGAAATGATTAAAGGCATTTTAGGGAAAATACCATTTTTTGGTATTTGTTTAGGACATCAATTATTTGCATTATCACAAGGTGCTACGTCATTTAAGATGAAATTTGGTCATAGAGGGGCTAACCATCCGGTTAAAGATTTAAAAACTGGAAAGATAGCTTTAACAAGTCAAAATCATGGTTATGCCATTGACAAAGCATCTCTAAAAAATACTGACCTAGAAGTGACACATATTGCAATTAATGATGATACGGTTGAGGGCTTGAGACATAAATCATTACCAGCTTTTTCAGTACAATATCATCCAGAAGCATGTCCAGGACCATCAGATTCAAACTACTTATTCGATGAATTTATAGACATGATAAATGAATATAAAACAAAGGAGCTTACAAATAATGCCTAAACGTCAAGATATAGAAACCATTTTAGTAATAGGATCAGGACCAATTATTATCGGTCAAGCTGCAGAGTTTGATTATGCTGGAACTCAAGCTTGTCTTGCGTTAAAAGAAGAAGGATACCGCGTCATTTTAGTGAATTCCAATCCTGCAACAATTATGACGGATAACGAAATTGCAGATAAAGTTTATATTGAGCCTTTAACACATGACTTCATCGCACGTATTATACGTAAAGAACAACCAGATGCATTATTACCTACACTTGGTGGCCAAACTGGTTTGAATATGGCGATTCAGTTGCATGATAGTGGTGAACTAGAAGCGAATAATGTAAAACTATTAGGTACTGAATTGGAATCAATTCAACAAGCGGAAGATAGAGAGTTATTTAGAACACTTATGAACGATTTAGGCGTACCAGTTCCTGAAAGTGATATCGTTAATACAGTTGAACAAGCTTTTGCTTTTAAAGAAGAAGTGGGTTATCCACTCATCGTTAGACCTGCATTCACAATGGGTGGCACAGGTGGCGGTATTTGTCACAATGATGCAGAATTCAAAGAAATTGTAACAAACGGTCTACATTATAGTCCGGCAACACAATGTCTAATTGAAAAATCAATTGCAGGATTTAAAGAAATAGAATATGAGGTTATGCGTGATAAAAACGATAACGCAATCGTAGTTTGTAATATGGAAAATATTGACCCTGTCGGCATACATACAGGTGATTCAATCGTTGTTGCACCAAGCCAAACACTATCAGATGTAGAGTATCAAATGTTACGTGATGTATCATTGAAAGTTATTCGAGCGCTCGGTATAGAAGGTGGATGTAATGTGCAATTAGCATTAGACCCACACTCATTAGATTATTATATTATTGAAGTGAATCCACGTGTTTCAAGATCATCTGCATTAGCTTCAAAAGCAACGGGCTATCCGATTGCTAAATTAGCAGCTAAAATCTCTATTGGTTTAACACTAGATGAAATGTTAAATCCGATAACAGAAACATCCTATGCAGCATTTGAGCCAACTTTAGATTATGTAATTTCTAAAATTCCTCGTTTCCCATTTGATAAATTCGAAAAAGGAGAACGTGTCTTAGGAACTCAAATGAAAGCAACTGGTGAAGTAATGGCAATTGGTAGAACATATGAAGAATCACTACTAAAAGCAATTCGTTCCTTAGAATATGGTGTACATCACTTAGGATTACCTAATGGTGAAACATTTGATTTAGGTTATATTAAAGAACGTATTCAAGACCAAGATGATGAACGTTTATTCTTTATAGGTGAGGCAATTCGCAGAGGTACTACATTAGAAGAAATACATGAAATGACAAAAATAGATTACTTCTTCTTAAATAAATTCCAACACATCATAGATATTGAACACGATTTGAAATCAAATAAAGGTGACATTGATTATTTAAAATTCGCAAAAAATTACGGTTTTAGTGATAGAGTAATCGCACATCGATTCGATATGACAGAAGAAGAAGTGTACGATTTAAGACAACAAAACGGCATTATACCAGTGTATAAAATGGTAGATACATGTGCTGCAGAATTTGAATCTGCTACGCCTTATTATTACGGCACGTATGAATATGAAAATGAATCTGTAGTCACAGAGAAAGAAAAAATTCTTGTCTTAGGTTCAGGACCTATTAGAATTGGACAAGGTGTAGAATTTGATTACGCCACTGTACATGCTGTATGGGCGATTCAACAAGCGGGCTACGAAGCGATTATAGTTAATAACAATCCAGAAACTGTTTCGACCGACTTTTCTATTTCGGATAAATTATACTTTGAACCATTAACTGAAGAAGATGTCATGAACATTATAGATTTAGAGCAACCTAAAGGTGCCGTTGTACAGTTTGGTGGGCAAACGGCCATTAACTTAGCCGATAAACTAGCGAAACATGACGTGAAGATTTTAGGAACATCATTAGAAGATTTAAATAGAGCAGAAGACCGTAAAGAGTTTGAAGCGTTATTACACACGATTGATGTACCACAACCTAATGGTAAAACTGCAACGTCACCACAAGAAGCATTAGAAAATGCACGCAGTATTGGCTATCCAGTCGTCGTCAGACCTTCTTATGTATTAGGTGGTCGCGCTATGGAAATCGTTAATAGTGATGCAGAATTAGAAGACTATATGAATCAAGCAGTTAAAGCAAGTCCAGACCATCCGGTATTAGTCGATAGATATTTGACAGGTAAAGAGATTGAAGTAGATGCGATTTCTGATGGTGAAACAGTGATTATACCAGGTATTATGGAACATATTGAAAGAGCGGGAGTCCATTCAGGTGATTCCATTGCTGTTTATCCACCACAAACGTTAACGCAAGAAGAAATGACAACATTAGAAGACTTTACGATTCGTTTAGCAAAAGGCTTAAACATTGTTGGTTTAATTAACATTCAATTTGTAATTGCGCATGATGGTGTATATGTATTAGAAGTGAATCCACGTTCGAGTCGTACAGTACCATTTTTAAGCAAGATTACGAATATTCAAATGGCACAGTTAGCTATGCGTGCAATCATAGGTGACAAGCTAGTGGACTTAGGATATCAACCAGGCATCCAACCGTATACAGAAGGTGTCTTTGTGAAAGCACCCGTATTTAGCTTTAACAAATTGAAAAACGTCGACATCACGTTAGGACCTGAAATGAAGTCAACAGGTGAAGTGATGGGTAAAGATGCAACTATGGAAAAAGCACTGTTTAAAGGTTTAACAGCTAGTGGGATGGAAGTTAAAGATCATGGTACGGTCTTGATGACAGTCAGCGATAAAGATAAAGATGAAATTGTCTCTATTGCACAACGATTAAATGAAGTAGGATATAGAATCTTAGCAACACAAGGTACTGCACGAAAATTAGCCGAGAATAATATACCTTCAGAAGTAGTAGGAAAAATTGGTGGCGAAGATGATTTACTGACGCGTATACAAAATGGAGAAGTACAAATCGTTGTGAATACGATGACCAAAGGTAAAGAATTCGAACGAGATGGTTTCCAAATTAGACGCGCCTCCGTAGAAAATGGCGTGCCTTGTCTAACATCATTAGATACGGTTGTTGCATTAACACGTGTAATTGAAAGCATGACATTTACAATGAAAAATATGTAGTAATGAATAAGGAGAGAAATGTCACAACAATGAACAATCATTGACTTTGTGATGGATTAGATAAGATGAAATAAAAAAGGTTAGGATGTAGAGCTAGATGAAAAACTTGCCAATTATTGCTTTAGATTTTGATTCAACAGAAGCTGTAGATCAGTTTTTAGACCAATTTAATGAACCACTATTCGTGAAAATTGGAATGGAACTCTTTTATCAAACTGGACCTCAACTGATTGCTTCAATAAAGGATAGAGGACATGACATTTTTCTTGATTTAAAATTGCATGATATTCCTAATACGGTTGGCAAAGCAATGGAAGGCTTAAGCAAATTAAATATCGATCTTGTGAATGTGCATGCGGCAGGTGGTACAGAAATGATGAAACAAGCCTTGAACGGTTTGCAAAAACACAACCCCGATATTAAATTAATTGCAGTTACTCAATTGACGTCAACAACTGAAACGATGTTGCACAAGGAACAAAACATTCAAACTTCAATTGAGGAGGCTGTTTTGAACTATGCAACTTTAGCACAATCATCAGGTTTGGATGGCATCGTATGTTCACCACTAGAAGCAGAATTAGTGAAAAATGAATTAGGTAATGACTTTTTAAAGGTAACACCTGGTATCAGACCAAAAGATGCTAGTTCAGACGACCAAAAACGTATTACAACACCAGAAGATGCTAAAGAATTAGGTTCAACACATATTGTTGTTGGAAGACCAATCACCAAAAGTGAAAACCCAGTAGCAAGTTATCATAAAATCAAAGAAAGTTGGTTAGGTTAATATGGCTAAAGCAATTGCAAAAGCATTATTAGAAATTGAAGCAGTATCACTATCCCCGAATGATCCATTTACTTGGAGTTCTGGTATAAAATCACCAATTTATTGTGATAATCGTGTAACACTTGGATATCCAGAAGTACGTCAACATATTAGAGATGGACTGTGTGACTTAATCGAAACATATTTTGGAGACGTGGAAATAGTTTCAGGTACTGCCACAGCTGGTATACCCCATGCTGCGTATGTTTCTGAAAAATTAGCTTTACCGATGAATTATGTTCGTTCTAAAAGTAAGAGTCATGGCAAACAAAATCAAATTGAAGGTGCTTTAAGTAAAGGAAAAAAAGTAGTTGTTATTGAAGATTTAATTTCAACGGGTGGTTCATCAATTACCGCAGTCGAAGCTTTAAGAGAAGCGGGGGCAGATGTTATTGGTGTCGTAGCTATCTTTACTTACGGTTTAAAAAAAGCAGATGAACAATTCAAACAAGCGCAAATGCCATTTTATACATTAAGCAATTACAATGAATTAATTGATGTTGCAAAAGAAAATGGAGAAATTTCTGATAATGATATTAGGTCTTTAGTTGATTGGAGAGACAACTTGTCATAATATACTAAGTGGAGGGGATGTTATGACAAAAGACCCGAAAGAAGCTTATAATCATTTCGCACATTTGAATAAATTTTTGAATAAAAATGAAGATTATAGAGACCAAAACACATCAGATATTGATTACGAAATGTTAAAGCAAAAATCAGAAGAAAATATATATAAAAAATCTAAATCAACTATAAAGCAAAAAGGGCATATTAAATAATAAGCCAAGCGAATAGACGATTTAAGTTAACAACATGTCAAATAAGTAGGGGCTAACCAAATTTATTTTATTAAATAAGTTTGATTAGCCCTATTTGAAATAAGAATGGGAACAACATTTATATTGATTATCATGAATTGTTGATTTCAATTATAGGTGCCCCGTACGTTATAAATTTTTTAATAGCGTATTAGCGGATCATTATTTTAATGATGATATAGCCTACAAGTAATACAAGTGCTGCAATAAGTAAAGGAATAATATAAAAAGACATGAACATTACCTCCAATGTAATTTAATTTCATTTTAACTATAGAAGTTAAAATGGTAAAAGAAAAAGCTATTAGTTTAAGTATAACAGTTAATAAGTATATTCATATGATATGCTTAGTTTACTAAAAAAAATTATTAAAGTATCAAATGATTTATAAACTATGTATTTAAGATCTATATACTTATTTTAAAATAAATTGTAAAAATAAGATATTAAAGCTTTGATATTTTGGTAAGAGGGGACTTGTATGCAAAAAATTCGACAGTTACTTAAAAACAATACAAAAGATATGATCATTTGTCTTATTGGTTCTTTTATTAGTGCTATTGCAGTCAATTGCTTTATTCTAGGGTCAAATTTAGGTGATGGTGGCACCGTCGGCATGTCATTAGCGCTTAAGTACGCTTTCGGTTGGTCACCAGCACTTACATCTTTAATTATTAATACCCTCGTCATTATTGTTGGCTGGAAATTTTTAAGCACAAGAACGGCTATTTATACTGTGGTCGCTAATACTTCCATTTCTATATTTTTAGATTTAACTGAACATTGGAAGACAGGGGTAGATAATTTTGTAATTAATGCAACGTTTGGTGGTGTACTAGTCGGTGTGGGCATTGGGTTAGTTATTGCATCCGGTGGTGTTATAGGTGGTACATCAGTTATTGCAAAAATGCTCAATAAGTATTTTGATATTAAAACAGCACAGGGTATTTTTGTATTAGATGGTTTAGTCGTACTATCATTTTTATTTGTATTGCCACTCACGAACGTGCTATTTACAATTATAATGATTTTCATTACTGAGCGTGCAACCTCATTTATAATTGAAGGTTTTAATCCCAAAAAGGCAGTTACAGTCATTTCTAGTAAAAACGAAACGATTAGTGATAAAATCAACAGTTTCACAGGTAGAGGCTCTACGATACTAAACGGTAAAGGTGGTTATGGTAAACATGAGACAAGCATGTTATACGTTGTTGTGCCACAATCACAAGTAACAAGAGTTAAAAAGTTAGTAAATGAAGAAGACGAAAATGCATTTTTAGTGATTCATGATGTACGTGACGTACTTGGTAATGGATTTATTAACTTATCTTAAATTTAGAAATTTACGAACATAAAATGCATAAATTCGATTTTTGATAGTATATCTTTTATTCTAAAGTGTATAAAGGTTTAGGAGGTAGAATAATGGCAATACCTAAGATAACAACTTTTCTGATGTTTAACGGCAATGCAGAAGAAGCTATTAATTTATATGTTAATACATTTGAGGACGCTGAAATATTAGCGTTGGTAAGATATAGTGAAAGTGATGAAGAACCAACAGGCGCTGTTCAACATGCCATTTTTAGATTAAAAGATCAAGTATTTATGGCAATTGATAATATGAATGGGGTAGATATTGAGATGAACCCTGCAATGTCATTATACGTGACAGTTGATAGCGCAATTGAAATGGAGAGATTATTTAGTAAACTGAAAAGTGGTGGCGCCATTTTAATGCCAAAAACAGAAATGCCACCTTTTAGAGAATTTGCATGGATTCAAGATAAGTTTGGTGTTAATTTCCAATTAGCCTTACCTGAGAAAAATTAAATACTAATATAGAAGCGGGACGATGAAATCAACATTTCTAAAATTGATCTCATCGTCCCGCTTTTGTTTGTTATAGGATACAACCGTAATATTATATCGTATTTACTTTACTTTCATTTTTTGAATGTGATCATAATCGGGTGTTGCATAAAGTGTTTTTTGGTTATCATAAGTTACAAAACCTGGTTTTGCACCTGAAGGCTTATGCACGTGTTTAATTTCAGTAAAGTCAACTGGAATTTGAGCTGAACTACCTGCTTTTGAGAAGTAACCAGATAACATGGCCGCTTCTTTAATTGTTTCTTCACTCGGATCATCACTTAATATGACGACATGTGATCCGGGAATATCTTTCGTATGGAACCAAAGTTGATGTTTCTTAGCTAATTTATTCGTTAAATAATCATTTTGTTTATTGTTTTTACCAACCATGATTGTATCTCCATCTGTAGATACGTATTCTTGTAACTGCATAGTTTGTTTCTTTTTCTTCTTACTCTGTTTACGTTGTTTCATATACCCTTGCTCGGCTAATTCATCGCGAATGTCATCAATATCATTGACTGAAATATGAGCAAGTTGTTGTTCTATACTTTCAAAATAATTAATGTTTTCTTTGGTTAAATCGATTTGATGGTGCAATTCATGTTCTCTTGTCTTTAATTTATTATACTGTTTGTAATAATTTTGTGCATTCACTGCTGGTGCCTTTGTAGGGTTAAGCGGTATAGTGACTTCTTCACCAGTGTAATAATTTAAGGCTGTGACCGATTTGTCACCTTGTTTAATACGATAAATGTTAGCAGTGATAAGTTCCCCATACAATTGTTGTAATTCTTTTTCTTTTGTACCTTCTTGTTCATCAATCAATTTATTTAATTTATTTTGAAATTTATGCAATTGTTGTTGTACAAATTTCACTAAATCATTTGCACGTTGTTTTACACGCTCTCGCTCTCCACGTGCATCATAATAACGGTCTAATAAATCATGTAATGAGTCATATTCTGTTACATCATCATAAAATTGATTTAATTTCATAAAGTAAAAATCTTCTTTACCCGTCTCGTGATTTTTATGAAAAACGGGTGTAGGTGTATGGTTAATTTCATTGATGACTTCATCAAATGCTTCTGGTAACGTATCATTTGTCATAAATCGTTTGCGATTCACAATTTCATTTGTAATTAATGGACTAAAGCCTTCGAAATGATCAAGAAGTTGACGTGCAATTTTGCCCTTATTGAAATCGATATATTGTATGACTTTATTACCAGTTATTTCAAAAGGATTAATTTTATTTTGAGTTGGTGGTGTTTCATATTGAAAGCCAGGCATTACTGTGCGATATTGATTGGTATTCGGTGTTAAATGCTTAAAGCCTTCAATGATTTTACGCTGATCATCAACTAATATTAAGTTACTGTGTTTACCCATAATTTCTAAAATTATAGTTCTATATATTGTATCTCCAATTTCATCTTTGCTTTGAACATCAATTTCTACACGTCTATCATTCCCAATTTGTCTTACTGCTTTAACGATACCACCTTCTATATGTTTACGGAAAACGCGTGCAAACATGGGTGGATCAAATGGATTATCATATTTTTTATTTGTTAAATGCATTCTAGCAAAGCTAGGATGAATAGAAAGTAGAAGCTGATGATTTTTTCGGTTTTGTCGAATAACGACAAGAAGCGTGTCGTTTTCTGGTTGATTTATTTTATGGATTCTTCCGTCTACAAGAAATTGTAACGATTCCACCATTTTTCTTGTAAATAAACCATCATATGCCATTACTATCAGCCACCTTATTTTTAGTCATTCATCATATTGTAACATGGCATAAAGAAATGGTCATGACCAAAGTTTGTGCTGTTGGACGCTATACAACTAAATGAAAATTGTGGTATCATAGTTTAATAATAGAAGAATAGTTTAGAGAGGTAGTAAGTCATGGATAATGAGAAAGGTTTGTTGATTGTACTATCTGGACCTTCTGGCGTTGGGAAAGGTACAGTTAGAAAGAAAATATTTGATGACCCGTCCACATCTTATAAATATTCTATTTCGATGACGACACGTGATAAGCGTCAGGGTGAAGTCGATGGTGTTGATTATTTCTTCAAAGCAAAATCAGAGTTTGAAGAGTTAATAAAACAAGATCAATTTATAGAATATGCAGAGTACGTAGGAAATTATTATGGGACGCCTGTGCAATACGTTAAAGACACTATGGATCGTGGGCACGATGTATTTTTAGAAATTGAAGTAGAAGGTGCAAAACAGGTACGTAAAAAGTTCCCAGATGCATTGTTTATTTTTCTTGCGCCACCAAGTTTAGATCATTTACGTGAGCGCTTAGTAGGTCGTGGTACAGAATCCAGTGAAAAAATTCAAAGCCGAGTGCATGAAGCTCGTAAAGAAGTGGAAATGATGAATTTATATGATTATGTTGTAGTTAATGACGAAGTTGAGTTAGCTAAGCAACGTATTCAATCTATTGTTGAAGCTGAACATTTGAAGAGAGAACGTATAGAAGCAAAATATAGAAAAATGATACTGGAGGCAAAAAAATAATGTTACAACCACCATTAAACCAATTAACATCAAAAATTAATTCAAAATATTTAATTGCAACTACAGCTGCAAAACGTGCGCGTGAAATAGACGAGAAACCTGAAAGTGCATTATTAACAAAATACATTTCAGAAAAACCTGTTGGTAAAGCTTTAGAAGAAATTGCTGACGGTGAAGTTTTCCCAGACGAACTATTCTTAAAAACGTATTAATTAAAAAGCCTAGATATTGAATTTTATATAGCCATCTATGTGTTATTAAATGAATATCTTTCAAGTGCACACCATGCAGTCGCAAGGTGTGCTTTTTTTATTTAACTGATAAATTGTGTATAATGAACAGTAATCGAAAAGTTAATTTAATTATGAGGGACATACATTTTGATTTTCAATTATAAGAGACGTCACCCACGTCTGATCTAATTCAATCGAAGGAGAATGACTATATAATGAAACGAATATTACTTGCTGTTACAGGTGGTATAGCTGCATATAAAGCAATTGATTTAACGAGTAAACTGACGCAGGCTGGATTTGATGTCAGGGTCATGCTTACTGATCATGCTCAGGAATTTGTTACCCCACTAGCATTCCAAGCTATTGGGAGAAATCCCGTTTATACGAGTACATTTATAGAGCAAAATCCTCAAGAAATTCAACATGTTGCGCTGGGTGATTGGGCAGACGCAATTATCGTAGCGCCAGCAACTGCAAATACAATTGCTAAATTAGCAAATGGCATTGCAGATGATATGGTTACGTCAACGTTGTTAGCAACTGAAACGCCTAAATTTATTGCACCTGCAATGAACGTGCATATGTATGAAAATAAGAGGACACAACATAATTTAGCGACTTTAAGTTCAGATGGTTACTATTTTTTAGAACCTGGAGAAGGTTTTTTAGCATGTGGATATGTAGCGAAGGGGCGTATGGAAGAACCTTTACAAATTGTAGAGCGCATAAAGCAATACTTTAATGACATAAAACAAAAAGCTGTGCCAGCATCAAGTAGCTTTATTGGTAAACATGTATTAATTACTGCTGGACCCACTGTAGAAGAATTAGATCCAGTTCGTTTTTTATCAAATCGATCTTCAGGTAAGATTGGATACGCGCTTGCTGAATCTTTAGCTAAACGAGGTGCAGAAGTTACTTTAGTTTCAGGACCGACACATTTAACACCACCGAAGCATGTTGATGTAGTACACGTACAAAGTGCAGAAGAAATGTTCGAAGCGGTTCGAAGTCGTTTTGCTAAACAAGATATCGTTTTTAAAGCTGCTGCCGTGTCAGATTATGCGCCAGTAGAAATGTTGGATCATAAATTAAAAAAACAAGATGGTACTTTATCTGTAGAATTTAAACGTACACCAGATATTTTGAAATATTTAGGAGAACATAAAGAATCACAATACTTAGTTGGATTTGCAGCAGAAACACAAAATATTGAAGCTTATGCACAAAAAAAATTGCATAATAAAAATGCAGATGTGATTATTGCGAATAATGTTGGAGACCGTACGATTGGCTTTAGTTCCGATGACAATGATTATACGATGTATTATAAAAATGGAGACGCTATACCTTTAGGCAAACACAAAAAAGTCGAATTAGCTGAGCATATATTGAATAGTTTAGAAACAAGGTGGAAATAAAATGATAGCAAAAGTAATTGTTGATATACCTTCTAAGAGTGTTGATTTTACATTTGATTATATAATTCCTATAAGGTTACAATCAATGATTCAAATAGGTATGCGTGTCATTGTTCCATTTGGACCAAGAACAATTCAAGGTTATGTTATGAAGATAACAGACCAGCCTGATAGCAATATAGATATAAAAAAATTAAAAGAAATTAAAGAAATTCAAGATATAAAACCCGAATTGACTGAAGAATTAATTCAATTTACTGAGTGGTATAACAATTACTTCGTTACAAAACGTATTTCAATGCTTGAAGTTATGCTGCCAAGTGCAATTAAAGCAAAATATACCAAGGTCTTTTCTATTGAAGATACGAATGCACTGCCTGAAACTTTAGCAGGGAAATTTGACTCATCAGGACACTATGCATTTAAAGCAGCACAGCAAAATGATGATTTAACACAAATTGCGCCATTATTAAAACAAGGTATTGTATCTGAAGTAACCTTACTATCACAAAATGTAAATAAGAAAAAACAACGTGCCATATGTGTTGTTGAAGGATTTAACTATGATAGTGTGCTAAATTCATTAGAAAAATCTAAGAAGCAATATGAATTATATGCCTTTTTATTAGATGAACAACATCGCATCGTTTTACTTAAAGAGATAGAAGCAATGGGTTATTCAAAATCTAGTGTAGATACATTAATTCGCAAGGGCTTTGTTGAAAAATATGATGCTGTCGTTGAACGTGATCCATTTGAGACTAGGGTCTTTGAACAAGATGTGAAACAACATCTGACTTCAGACCAACAACGTGCATTTGAAGCCATATCAGAAAAGATACATGCTCATGAACAATGTACCTATTTATTGCATGGTGTGACAGGATCAGGCAAAACAGAAGTGTATTTACAAACAATTGAAGAAGTACTAAATCTTAATAGACAAGCAATGATGTTAGTTCCAGAAATTGCCTTAACACCACAAATGGTATTAAGATTTAAACGTAGATTTGGAGACGAAGTTGCTGTACTACATTCTGGATTATCCAAAGGTGAACGCTATGATGAATGGCAAAAGATTAGAGACGGTAAAGCACGTGTGAGCGTAGGTGCACGTTCAAGCGTCTTTGCACCATTTAAAAATTTAGGGATGATTATTATAGATGAAGAACATGAATCTTCGTATAAGCAAGAAGATTATCCTAGATATCATGCAAGAGATATCGCGCAATGGCGTAGTGAGTATCATCAATGTCCTTTAATATTAGGCAGCGCGACACCAAGTTTAGAATCATTTGCACGAGCTGAAAAGGGTGTATATGAGTTACTATCGTTACCTAACAGAGTTAATCAACAAGCTTTACCTGAGGTAGAAATTGTAGATATGAGAGAAGAATTGAACTCTGGAAATCGCTCTATGTTCTCTAATCAATTACGAGATGCAATACAACAACGCTTAGATAATCAGGAACAAATTGTACTCTTTTTAAATCGACGCGGTTATGCTTCATTTATGTTGTGTAGAGATTGTGGGCATGTTCCACAGTGTCCGAACTGTGATATTTCATTGACTTATCACAAATCAACAGATCAATTGAAATGTCATTATTGTGGTCATCAAGAAGTACCACCTAATCAATGTCCTAATTGTGAAAGTGAGCATATTAGACAAATGGGTACTGGCACACAGAGAGTTGAAGAACTTTTACAAGAAGCGTTTCAAGAGGCTCGTATTATACGGATGGACGTGGATACTACTTCTAGAAAAGGTGCTCATGAAAAGTTATTAAATGATTTTGGTTCAGGAAAAGGGGATATCTTGTTAGGGACACAAATGATTGCTAAAGGATTGGATTTTCCTAATATTACGTTAGTAGGTGTTTTGAATGCTGACACAATGTTGAATTTGCCAGACTTTAGAGCAAGTGAGCGAACATACCAATTGTTAACGCAAGTTGCTGGTCGAGCTGGTCGTCATGAAAAAGAAGGACAGGTGCTTATTCAAACATACAATCCAGATCATTATGCTATTAAAGATGTCCAAGAAAATGATTACACAGCCTTTTTCCAAAAAGAAATGAATTATAGGAAAATTGGAAAGTACCCACCGTATTTCTTTTTAATTAATTTTACTATTGCGCATAAAGAAATGAAAAAAGTTATGGAAGCATCCAAGCATATTCATAAAATATTACTGCAACATTTAACAGACAAAGCACTTGTACTTGGCCCATCTCCGGCTGCATTATCAAGAATCAATAACGAATATCGCTTTCAAATATTAGTGAAATATAAACGAGAACCTGCATTACACGAAGCATTAAAATATTTAGACGATTATTATCATGATCAATATTTAAAAGAAAAATTATCTTTGAAAATAGATATCGCACCGCAGATGATGATGTAATATTAAGCACGTTATATAACGAAGCTAATGTATACTGACTTTTGTATAAAAATATTAGAAAAAAGAACAAATTGTTTTGCTAGGTAAATGATTAGCCATTAAAATAGTTTGTTCTTTTTTTTTGGACAAAAAAACATAAAAGTTAGATATAAATATGAAGTATAGTGATGGCGCTATGGATATAATCTTAACAATTAACTAATATTTATTAAAATTTATAAAAAATAATTTGCTACATTTTTTGCATTTAATATTAATTAAAGTTATATTAAAGAGTAACGAGTCACGCATAAATGATTAGAGTACGTATTGAGAACGACAATAACGATTAAGAAAAGCAACCGACTAAGTGAGAAATGAGATCAATATCTTTTTATGTCTAATCTAAGTAGTACGCCTATGAGTTTAATTCGAAATAGAAAAGCAATTGGATTAAGTATCAATGAGTTGTCAAACAGAATTACGTCCCTTTACGATATCGTATTAAATCCAGAGATGATTAAGCAAATTGAACAACAACAATTAACACTCAATCAAAATGACGCTAAAATATTAGCTGTTTTTTTATTACGACTGCGGAAGATTTACTTTAGTATAGTAACGTTAGTTTATGCTTTAGGGAAAAAAGGAGTGTTCATGTGCGATATAATGAGTTTAAGCAACCCATTGGTGAAGAACAAAATGAGTTTAAACAAGCTCATTTACCCAATGTGAAAGTTTTAGAAGGGCAATATTGCAGATTAGAAAAGTTAGCGCAATGTCATATTCAAGATTTATTTAATTATTTTTCTGATGAAGCGGATGCGCCGAATTGGACATATTTACCTGATGAGCAACCTCACGACTTTCAAGCATTTGAAAATTATATAGATAAGAAAATCAATTCTACTGATCCGTATTTTTTCGCCATTATTGATAAAGAAACATCTGAAGCAGTGGGCATTTTATCTTTACTCAGAATTGATCGCCATAATGGTTCAATTGAAGTTGGTCATATACATTACGCTAATGTCATGAAACAAACACGTATTGCTACGGAAGTGCAATTTTTATTAGCCAATTATGTATTTCAAACATTAGGTTATAGAAGATATGAATGGAAATGTGATGCTTTAAATGAACCGTCTATTAAAGCAGCCCAACGGCTAGGGTTTAAATTTGAAGGTATTTTTAGAAATCATAAAGTGTATAAAAATCGTAATCGTGACACATATTGGTTAGCAATGATTGATAAAGAGTGGCAGCAAAATAAACTTAAATTTGAAAGTTGGTTAGCAGCACAAAATTTCGATGAACTTGGTAATCAAGTGAATCGGTTAACGATTCTAGATTGATGAAAAACAATAAGCTTAAAGAACGATCAATGCTCAATATATAATGAAAAATGTAAAGGTTTGAAATATGTCTTGTATACTATGAACATCGTTTTAAAGTGCAGTATAGATAAAAAGCCCATTTAAATATGAGCAGATATCTATTTCTGCACTTTTTATATTTTATGAATATAGATTGAATGAAGACTTATCCTACTACTTACTCAATATGTTCAGTAAAGTATTCTTTCAATGAATGGTGCAATTTCCACTAAAATAAGTTATAATAATATGATGAATTTTTATGAGGAGAAATCGATATGACAATCAAACAACTTGTAACAAGCAAACACCCTATTCTTAATAAGCCTATACCGGATGTGACAAAATATGATGAAAATTTAGAACAATTATTGTTAGATTTAGAAGATACAATGTATGATGTTGAAGCATCTGCGATATGTGCGCCGCAGATAGGTGTTGCACAAAAAGTAGCGATGATAGATATGGAAATGGATGGATTGTTACAACTGATTAATCCTCAAATTATAAGTGAATCGGATACAAAAGTGACTGATTTAGAAGGGTCTATCAGTATACCTAATGTTTATGGTGAAGTGGAAAGAAGTAAAATGATTGTCGTTAAGAGTAATGATAAAAAAGGTAATGAAGTTGAGATGACTGCATATGATGATATCGCGAGAATGATTTTACATATGATAGATCATTTTGAAGGAAGATTGTTTACTGAACGTGTAGAGAAATTTTTAAGTGAAAGTGAAATGGAGGCGTATTTTGATAATGAGTAAAGTCATTTTTATGGGAACACCAGATTTTTCAACAAAAGTGCTAGAAATGTTAATTGCTGAACATGATGTGATTGCAGTAGTCACGCAACCAGACAGACCAGTGGGTAGAAAACGTGTTTTAACACCTCCACCAGTGAAAGAAGTTGCAATTAAGCACGGTTTACCAGTATATCAACCAGAAAAATTAGCCCAATCATCAGAGTTAGAACAACTTATTGACTTAGAAGCAGATTTAATCGTAACTGCAGCCTTTGGGCAAATATTGCCTGAATCATTATTAAATGCGCCAAAGTTAGGGGCAATCAATGTCCACGCGTCGTTATTACCTAAATATAGAGGTGGAGCGCCGATTCATCAAGCTATCATGGATGGTCAAACAGAAACAGGTATTTCTATAATGTATATGGTTAAGAAATTAGATGCAGGAGATATCATTTCTCAACAAGCAATAGAAATTGAGCACCAAGATGATGTCGGTACCATGCATGATAAATTGAGCTTTTTAGGTGCAGAATTATTAAAAGAGACTTTACCTTCTATTATTAATGGTACAAATAACCGCATTACACAGAATGAAAGTGAAGCTAGTTTTGCTACTAATATAAGTAGAGAACAGGAAAAGATTGATTGGTACCAATCGGCTGAAGTTATTTACAACCATATAAGAGGTCTGTCACCATGGCCAGTAGCTTATACAGTTATGGATGATGGTAACATGAAAGTATATGCATCCCGAATTGAAAAAAGTAAAACAGGTGAACCAGGTACAATTATTGAAACAACGAAAAAAGCAATCATCGTTGCGACAGGTTCCGACGATGCAATTGCATTAACAGATATTCAAGTTGCAGGGAAAAAACGTATGTTAACTGCAAACTACTTAAGTGGCGTGCAAACTTCACTTGTTGGGAAGGTACTAACATGACAATAGAAACAAATGTGCGAGCGTTAGCATTTGAAACCATTCAAGATATTATAAATGATAAAGCCTATAGTAACATCATCATTAATGATGTGTTATCAAATAATGAATTAAATAGAGCAGATAAAGGTTTATATACAGAATTAGTATATGGCACGTTAAAAAGAAAATATACTTTAGATTATTTGCTGAAACCTTTTGTTCAAACAAAGTTAAAAGGTTGGGTCAGACAGTTACTTTGGATGAGTATTTATCAATATGTCTATTTAGATAAAATACCTGAACACGCGATTATTAATGAAGCCGTTGAAATAGCTAAATATAAAGGCGGTCCGCATAATGGTAATGTTGTGAACGGTATACTAAGAAATATTATGCGCAGTGACTTACCAGATTTTACTGAAATTACAGATGACAAAAAACGTATCGCGATTGAATACAGTTTACCCAAATGGTTGGTTGATCACTGGACAACGCATTTTGGTATTGAAAAAACAGAAACAATTGCGCAATCATTTTTAGATAAAGTAACTACAACCGTACGTGTTAACTTAACTCGTATTTCAGTAGACGATGCTATTAGAAGACTCACTGATGATGATTATATTGTAGAACAAGATAGAGAAATCGAAACTTGTCTACATATTAGTGGTAAGCCAATTATTGAATCTCGTATGTTTAAAGATGGACTGATATCTATTCAAGATAAGAGTTCAATGTTTATTGGTGAATTAATGGCATTAAAAGAAGGTGACCAAGTTTTAGATGCTTGTAGTGCACCTGGTGGAAAAGCTTGTCATATTGCTGAAATATTAAATGGTACTGGACATGTTGATGCGACGGACATTCATGAACATAAAATAGATTTAATAGATTTTAATATAAGAAAATTACGTTTATCTAACATTTCTGCATTTGAACACGATGCAACTGAAAAATATGATAAAGTGTATGATAAGATTTTAGTAGATGCGCCATGTAGTGGTTTAGGTGTTTTAAGACATAAACCAGAAATAAAATATGAACAATCGCAACATGCAATTGAATCTTTGGTTGAAATTCAATTGGAAATCTTAAATAATGTGAAATATAATGTGAAACCTGGTGGTACAATGATTTATTCAACTTGTACGATTGAGCAAATGGAAAATGAAAATGTTGTATATACATTTTTAAAAGAAAATAAAGATTTTGAATTCGATCAATTTGAACATCCAATAACTGGAGAAAAAGTAAAAACGATGCAAATTTTACCTCAAGATTTTAACTCTGATGGCTTTTTCATAACTAGGATAAGAAGAAAGGAAAATTAAAATATGATAACTGCAGAAAAGAAGAAAAAAAATAAGTTTCTTCCCAATTTTGAAAAGCAATCAATTTATTCATTAAGATACGATGAGATGCAAGATTGGTTGGTACAAAATGGTCAGCAAAAATTCAGAGCGAAACAAATTTTTGAGTGGCTTTACGAAAAACGCGTCGATGACATTGATGATATGACAAATTTATCTAAAGAATTAAGAGAAGTACTTAAAGATAATTTTACAATGACAACCATGACAACAGTTGTAAAACAAGAAAGTAAAGACGGTACAATTAAGTTTTTATTTGAATTACAAGATGGTTATACAATTGAAACGGTCCTTATGAGACATGAATACGGGAATTCTGTTTGTGTAACCACACAGGTTGGTTGCCGTATTGGTTGTACGTTTTGCGCTTCTACATTAGGCGGTTTAAAACGTAACTTAGAAGCTGGAGAAATTGTTTCTCAAGTATTAACAGTTCAAAAAGCTTTAGATGAAACAGAAGAGCGTGTATCACAAATCGTTATCATGGGTATTGGAGAACCATTTGAAAACTATGATGAAATGATGGATTTCTTAAAAATTGTTAATGATGATAATGGACTAAATATTGGAGCGCGTCATATTACAGTGTCAACTTCAGGAATTATTCCAAGAATATACGATTTCGCTGATGAAGATATTCAAATTAATTTTGCGGTTAGCTTACACGGTGCAAATGATGAAATTCGATCACGTTTGATGCCGATAAATAGAGCATATAATGTAGAAAAATTAATGGAAGCTATTCATTATTATCAAGAAAAAACAAATAGACGTATTACTTTTGAGTATGGTTTATTTGGTGGCGTCAACGACCAAATTGAACATGCTAGGGAATTAGCGCATTTAATTCAAAAATTGAATTGCCATGTTAACTTAATACCAGTGAATCACGTACCAGAAAGAAATTATGTGAAGACACCTAAAGAAGATATCTTTAAATTTGAAAAAGAATTGAAGCGTTTAGGGATAAATGCAACAATTAGACGTGAACAAGGTGCTGATATTGACGCTGCTTGTGGTCAATTAAGAGCTAAGGAACGAAAAGTAGAAACGAGGTAGGGACATGCTAAAAGCACAATTTTTTACTGACACGGGTCGATACCGTGATAAAAATGAAGATGCAGGTGGCGTATTTTATAATCGTACAGAGCAACAGCTATTAGTGCTTTGTGATGGTATGGGTGGTCACCTAGCAGGAGAAGTTGCGAGCCAATTTGTCACTGATGAGCTTCAACGTCGTTTTGAAGTGGAAAATCTTATCGAAGCTGATCAAGCTGAAAATTGGTTGAGAACAACTTTAAAAGCTATTAATCGTGAGTTATATGAAATGTCAGTAGAAAACCCAGAATATAAGGGTATGGGTACAACTTGTGTCTGTGCTTTAGTATTTGATAACTATATTGTAGTCGCAAATATTGGTGATTCACGAGCTTATTTAGTGAATAGTAGAGAGATTGAACAAATTACGAATGATCATTCGTTTGTTAATCATCTCATGATGATTGGGCAAATTACTGCTGAACAAGCATTTAATCATCCTCAACGAAATATCATTACCAAAGTGATGGGGACTGATAAGTTAGTGACGCCAGATATATTTGTGAAAAAAACGAATTTCTATGATTATTTAATGTTAAATTCTGATGGTTTAACCGATTTTGTACGTAACCATCAAATTCAAGAAACATTGGTACAAGCGAAAGAATTAGAGACACACGGTCAAGACTTAATAGAACTTGCACTATCTGAAGATACGAATGACAATGTAAGTATTGTATTGGCTGAGATTGAAGGTGATAAAGTATGATAGGCAAAATAATAAGTGAGCGCTACGAGGTCATTAAAAAACTCGGTGGTGGCGGAATGAGTACTGTCTATCTTGCCGAAGACACAATTCTCAATCGTAAAGTAGCGATCAAAGCAATTAGGATTCCTGCTGGTGAGAAAGAAGAAACTATTAAACGTTTCGAAAGAGAAGTACATAATTTAACACAACTATCACATAAAAATATAGTGAACGTGTTTGATGTTACGGAAGATGATGATAATTTCTATTTAGTAATGGAATATATAGAAGGACCGACATTATCTGAATACATTCAAAAAAACCAACCTTTGGAGACCACAACAGCACTCAACTTTACCAATCAAATTATTAATGGAATTAAACATGCTCATGATACTAAAATCGTACACCGTGATATTAAACCACAAAATATTTTAATAGATAAGCACCAGACTTTGAAGATTTTAGATTTTGGTATTGCGAAAGCTCTAAGCGAAACAACAATGACACAAACGAACCATGTATTAGGTACAGTTCAATATTTATCACCCGAACAAGCACGTGGTGAATCGACAGATAATGGTACCGATATTTATTCAATTGGTGTTGTATTGTATGAAATGCTTATTGGTAAACCACCGTTTTCTGGAGAAACAGCAGTAAGTATTGCAATTAAGCATATCCAAGATCCTATGCCTAATATTACTGATGAACGCTCGGATGTACCTCAAGCACTAAGTAATGTTGTACTGAAAGCAACGGAAAAAGATAAGACGGTGCGTTACCAATCAGTAAGAGATATGCAAAGTGATTTAGAAAATGTATTGTCTGAAAATCGTGAGAATGAAGCGAGGTATCAATCCGTTGAGGAGAATACCAAGACAATTCCTATAAATAAATCAGATATTGTCAACCAGACGAGAGATGAAGATAAAGGAAAAAACATAAAAGAAACAATGCAGATTCCTATCGTCAATCAACAACAATTTCAATCAAGTGAAGAACATATTTATGAGGTACCACAAAAAAAGCGTACAAAGAAAAAGAAGTTTTTCTATACACTTATAATCGTCTTATTGCTGTTTGGTTTATTTGGATTCATGGCAATGGGTATGTTTGGAAATAAATATTTAGAAACACCAGATTTATCAGGTAAGACAGAAAAAGAAGCAGAACATATTTTAAAAGAAAATAAATTACAAATGGGTAATATATCGCGTGAATATAGTGATAAATATCCAGAGAATAAAATTATAAAAACGACGCCTGAGAAAGGGGATCGTTTAGAACAACAAAGTAAAGTTGACATTGTTTTATCTAAAGGACCTGAATTGACGGAAATGCCAAATTTATTTGGTATGACAAAATCCGAAGCTTTAGATAAATTAAAAGATTTAGGCATCAAAGATTCAAAAGTGAAACAAGCGTACACGAAACAAAATATCGCTAAAGGTTTAATTGAATCACAAAATGTGAATCCTGGAGATAAAGTGAAAGTGAATGATAGTAATATAGAGCTTACTGAATCTTTAGGGACAAAACAAGTTTACGTTGATGACTATGAGAATAAAGCTTTTAAAACGGCAAAATCAGAGTTAGAGGCAAAAGGATTCAAGGTAGTTGTCACTCAGGAAACTGAGGACAAGAAAGTTAAAAAAGATAATGTTATCAGCCAATCACCAAAAGATGAAGAAATAGACGAAGGTTCAACAATTGAATTCACCGTTTCAAAAGGCGCTCCAAAATCTGATGATGATAAAGAAGATGAGGAAAAAGACGCTGACGATAAAGATAAAGATGACAAAGAGTCTAAAGATGATGAACCAGCGACTAAAGATTATACAGAAACGTATGAAGTTCAATATACTGGTAAAGATGACGACAGCCAAGAAGTAAAAGTGTTTGTAAGAGACAAAAATGGCGAAGGGACATCACCTTCACAAACATTTAAAATAAAAGACAATAAAACCATTAAAATACCGATGACAATAGAAAAAGGTAAAACGGCTGGTTATACCGTTCGTGTAGATGGTAAAGTTGTTGCTGATAAAGATATACCTTATGATTTTTAGCGACACTTAGCGAGCGAAGAGAGCATAGTGTCGCTTATGCAAGAGCGAAAGCTCTAGCGAACCACAAATAGAAGATATAAAATGAGCACCAATTTAGTCGAATTTGGATTAAATTGGTGCTTTTAATTTATTATCTCAATGTCATTCATAGAATAATTAAGTGGAAAAGTATCGTTATCGATATTTACAACTGAAAATTTAGCCGAAATCGTTTCAAATCATATTTAAATCAAAAATGCTTTGCTATAATATAAATGGTAAAAGTATTTAAAAGAGGGGTGCCTAAGTGAAAACAGGACGCATCATAAAATCAATCAGTGGTGTTTACCGAGTTGATGTAGACGGTGAAATGTATGATACAAAACCACGTGGCCTTTTTAGAAAAAATAAATTTTCACCTATTGTAGGTGATGTCGTTGATTTTGAAGTAGAAAATGTAACGGAAGGTTATATACATCATGTACATGAACGAAAAAATGAAATAAAGCGACCGCCTGTTAGTAATGTCGACCATCTCATTCTTGTAATGAGTGCTGTAGAACCAGATTTTTCTACACAGTTACTAGATAGGTTTTTAGTAATTGCGCATTCTTATCATATGCGTCCGCGTATTCTTGTAACTAAAAAAGATTTGACATCTTTGGAAAAACAACACGATATTGAAAAATTGCTAGAAGTTTATGAGAATATGAGCTATAAAACACAATTCATAAGTATTAATGAAGATATTGAACAAGTCTTTTCAAGTTGGGGTGATGGTTTAGCTGTGTTGAGTGGTCAATCAGGTGTTGGTAAATCAACGTTATTGAATAAATATTTTCCTAATATAGAGATTGAAACACAACACATTTCTAAAGCGTTAAATCGTGGTCGTCATACAACACGTCATGTTGAATTGTTTGAGAGAGCTAAAGGCTTTATAGCAGATACCCCAGGCTTTAGTGCTTTGGATTATGATCATATACAAAAAGATGAAATCAAAAATTATTTCATGGAAATACATGAATATAGTGCGACATGTAAGTTCAGAGATTGTAACCATATTAATGAACCGAAATGTAATGTTAAAGCTGAATTGGAAAATGGCAATATTGCCCAGTTTAGATACGATCATTATTTACAGCTATTTAAAGAAATTTCAAATAGAAAGGAAAGATATTAAGTGGCAAAATTATATCCATCATTATTATCAGCAGATTTTTTGAATTTACAACAAGAGTTAACTGCTTTAGAAAAGGCAGGCGTTGATGGGGTACATTTTGACGTCATGGATGGACAATTTGTACCTAACATTTCAATCGGACTACCTATATTGGATTCAGTACGTAAAGGTACAGATTTACCTATTGATGTGCATCTTATGATAGAAGAACCTGAAAAATATGTTGAATTATTTGCTGAGCATGGCGCTGATATGATTTCAGTACATATTGAAGCAACACCCCATATTCACAGAGTGATTGAACAAATTAAGAATAAAAATGTAAAAGCTGGTGTGGTGATTAATCCTGGGACGCCAGTTGATTCAATTCGTCCGGTATTAAAAATGGTAGATTATGTATTGGTTATGACAGTAAACCCTGGTTTTGGTGGTCAAACATTTATAAATGATTGCGTAGAAAAACTGGATCAATTATCTGAAATCAAAAAAGCGCAAGGCTTAAACTTTGATATTGAAGTAGATGGTGGTATTAACAATAACACTGTTGAAACTGTAGTTAACCATGGTGCGACAATGTTAGTTGCAGGGTCATACTTTTTTAAACACGATGAATATCAAACGGTAACTAACACATTGAAAGGTTGACATAGATGAAAGCCAATTTATTATGTGGCAATAGAAATTTGCCCAAGCATATTTTAGTGGAACATAAACATGAACATTGGATTGGTATAGATAGAGGCACCTTGATCTTGCTAGAATCTGGGATTACACCTCAATTTGCAGTCGGTGATTTCGATTCTATTTCTGATTCAGAGAGGAACTTTATACAACAACAGATAGAGATAAATCCTTATAATTCTGAAAAAGATGACACAGATTTAGCTTTAGGCATTGATCAAGCAGTAAAGCGTGGCTATCGAAATATTGATGTTTATGGTGCGACGGGCGGTAGACTAGATCATTTCATGGGCGCCTTACAAATACTGGAAAAACCGGAATATACAAAAATGAATATCAACATTAAATTAATAGATGACACAAATGAAATTCAATTTATACAAAAAGGTCAGTTTAATGTGACATATAGTGAACAATTTCCATATATTTCATTTATACCAGTCATCTATCCAACTGTAATTTCATTGAAAGGCTTTAAATATAACTTACAAAATGAAACACTGAAACTTGGTTCAACGCTTACTATTTCAAATGAATTAAGTCAATCTTGTGGGAATATAGAAATAATTGAAGGCAGTGTATTGATGATTCGAAGTAAAGATTAAATGAGGATTTTTAAATATACGCTGATACCTAAAAGAAAATGAAATAAAAAAAGACCAATCCTCCACATAAGGATTGGTCTTTTCGTGCATTATATTTATTAAACTCTAGTTACTTTACCAGATTTTAAAGCACGTGCAGAAACCCAAACTTTTTTAGGTTTTCCGTCTACAAGAATTCTAACTTTTTGAAGGTTAGCATTCCATCTTCTTTTAGAAGAATTTAAAGCGTGAGAACGATTGTTTCCAGTTGAAGCTTTACGACCTGTTACGAAACATTGTTTGCCCATGAAAGTACCTCCTTTAATAAATATAAATACACGTATCTACTACATACTTGAATAATGTACCACAAATAAGTATAGATAGCAATAAAACGAGAAAAATTTTTCGTTTACATGAATAATACTTTTGTTAATATTAAATTATGGTATAATTGTAAACTGTGGATAAATATAGTATTTTTTTAATAAGATAATCAAGACGCATTGTTTATTATTGACGATTATGATATAACCATAAACTTAGGAGGCCCATTTTATGACATTAGAAATCACAAATGATTACGGTAGTATAGACATTTCAAACGAAGTAATATCTTCAGTTGTGGGTAGTAAAGCAGTAGAATGTTATGGAATTGTAGGCATGGCTTCTAGACAACAAGTTAGAGATGGCATTGCAGAAATACTCGGACATGAAAATTATGCTAAAGGTATCATTGTACGAGAAGATAATGGCGTTGTTGATGTAGATATGTACATTATTGTAAGCTTTGGAACAAAAATATCTGAAGTAGCTAGCAATGTACAATCAACTGTAAAATATACATTAGAACAAACATTAAAAATAAAAGTAAATTCAATCAATATATTTGTACAAGGTGTGCGCATTAATAATGGCACGAAAAACTAGGAGGACATTACGCAATGGTAAGCAAAATAGATGGTAAATTATTTGCCGAGATGATTATACAAGGGGCGCAAAATTTATCAAATCATGCAGACTTAGTTGATTCATTGAACGTTTATCCAGTACCAGATGGAGATACTGGGACGAATATGAATTTGACGATGACATCAGGGAGAGAAGCAGTCGAAAACAATTTATCTCAACAAATTGGTGAACTAGGTAAGACATTTTCTAAAGGTTTATTGATGGGTGCTAGAGGGAACTCTGGTGTGATTTTGTCACAATTATTTAGAGGGTTTAGTAAAAGTTTAGAAACATATGAAACAATTAATGCTAAACAATTTGCTGAAAGTTTTAAAGCAGGTGTAGATACAGCGTATAAAGCAATCATGAAACCAGTTGAGGGAACGATTTTAACAGTAGCAAGAGATGCAGCTGATGCAGCTATACAAAAGGCAGAAGAAACCGACGATTGTATTGAATTAATGGCTTACATTCTCGAAGAAGCAGAAGTCTCACTTGAAAACACACCGAATTTATTACCAGTATTAAAAGAAGTCGGTGTTGTAGATAGTGGAGGTAAAGGCTTAGCTATTGTTTACGCTGGATTTTTAAAAGCATTAAAAGGTGAAACGGTATCTGCACAGTCACCAAAATTAAATAAAGAGTCTTTAGTTAATGAAGAACATGATTTTCATGGCGTAATTAATACGGAAGATATCGTTTATGGCTATTGTACTGAAATGATGGTTCGTTTTGGAAAAAATAAAAAAACCTTTGATGAGCAGAGTTTTAGAGAAGACATGAGCCAGTTTGGGGATTCTTTATTAGTTATCAACGATGAGGAAATTGTTAAAGTACATGTGCATACAGAAAAACCAGGTGACGTATTTAACTATGGTCAACAGTATGGTGAATTAATTAAGTTAAAAGTCGAAAATATGCGTGAACAACATCGTGAAGTTGTGAAAAAAGAACATGACGGTGGCAAAGCAACATCTACAGAAGAAACGCAGGCAGTCGACACTGCAGTCATTGCAATCTCCATGGGTGAAGGTATTTCAGAGATTTTCAAGTCAATGGGTGCGACACACATGATTAGTGGTGGACAAACAATGAATCCATCAACAGAAGATATTGTCAAGATTATTGAACAATCACAATGTAAACGTGCAATCATTTTACCTAATAATAAAAACATTCTAATGGCTAGTGAACAAGCTGCTGAAATTGTAGAAGCTGATACTATAGTCATTCCGACCAAATCAATACCACAAGGCATTACTGCGTTATTTAATTATGATGAAACTGATTCACTCGAATCTAATAAATCAAGAATGGTGGAATCTTTAGAAGCAGTACGTTCTGGTTCAGTGACATACGCTGTGAGAGATACTAAAATTGATGGTGTTGAAATTAAAAAAGACGCATTTATGGGCTTGATTGAGGATAAAATTGTAACAAGTCATGCTGATCAATTTGAAACGGTTAAGGGATTAATGGCAGAAATGATTAATGAAGATAGTGAAATCATTACGATGATCGTTGGTATGGTTGCTGATAAAACAGTTACTTCAGACATTGAAGATTGGATGGAAGCAACATATCCAGACGTTGAATTAGAACAACATGATGGTCAACAACCTGTTTATCAATATTTGTTTTCTGTAGAATAATATAAATCACAGCATTAGAATCTTAAAAGAGTATCATTTATACAATAGTATATGACTTCAAAAGGAAAAACATCGACTATATCAGTCATGTTACAGATGGGAGTGAGAAAATCAGATTTTAAAATTTGATTAATTCTTACTTCCATATTTTTTTGAAATAATGACATTTTTTAAATGATTTTAAGGTTGTCAGCAATTTAATTTTGCATTTAATAAGAACAATACAACCAGTTTTGGTTTATAATGTTTATTGAACTTGTTATAATAAACAAGATGTTTAAGAATGAAAGCGCAACACTTTAGAAACATTAAAAATAAGAGTGGGGTATAATTATGAAATATAAAACAGTCTTCGATATAATTGGTCCTACAATGGTAGGCCCTTCGTCTTCTCATACTGCAGGCGCAGTGAGAATTGGTTTAGTAGCTAGAGACTTATTTAATCAATTACCGAAACAAGCTGATATATATCTTTATGGTTCATTTATGGAAACATATAAAGGACATGGCACTGATGTTGCTTTAGTCGGTGGCTTGTTAGGCTACGATACTGATGATGATCGTATACAAACAAGTTTGGAAACTGCTGAGGAAGCTGGGATGAAAGTCAACTTTATTGAAATGGCAGAAGAAAGATCACATCCGAACACGGCTATTATTAATATGCGTGATGGAGACAAAGAAATATCCGTTGAGGGTGTTTCAATTGGTGGCGGAAAAATTGAAGTAGTAGCAATCAATGGATTCAATATCGCGATTAGTGGTAATTACCCGGCATTACTTGTATTCCATAAAGATACGTTTGGTACTATTGGTCGTGTAGCCAATATACTGGGAGACTCAAGTATTAATGTAGGTAGTATGCAAGTATCTAGGAAGGAAAAAGGCGATCAAGCATTAATGACTTGTGAATTAGATGATGCAGTGAATGATGAAATAATAGAGAAAATTAAAAACGTCGATGGTGTAGTGACGGTTTCACTCATGGGAGACGCCTAATGGAGGTATTGCATGTTTAAAAGTGTGAAAGAATTAGTAGAAATATGTGAAGAGCAAAATAAAAAAATCCATGAAATTATGCTTGAACAAGAAATGGAAGTTACAGGACTATCTGAGGCAGATGTTTATGCACATATGGACAAAAACTTACAAACGATGGAGAATGCTTTAGACGAAGGTTTAGCAGGGGTTACATCTACAACAGGGCTCACTGGTGGAGATGCTGTACTAATTAAAGAATATTTGAAAACGGGGAAATCACTCGCAGGACCAACTTTGTTAGACGCAGTTAGTAAAGCTGTTGCGACAAATGAAGTCAATGCAGCTATGGGGAAAATTTGTGCAACACCTACAGCAGGTTCTGCAGGTGTTGTACCAGGCGTGTTATTTGGTCTTAAACCGCGTTTAGAACCATCAAGAAAAGATATGTTAAATTTCTTATTAACTTCAGGTGCATTTGGTTTTGTTGTTGCTAATAATGCATCTATTTCAGGTGCTGCTGGTGGTTGTCAAGCAGAAGTCGGTTCAGCTGCGGCGATGGCAGCTGGAGCAACTGTAGAACTTGCAGGTGGAACGCCGCAACAGTCAGCTGAAGCTTTTGCAATTTGTTTGAAAAATATGCTAGGTTTAGTATGTGATCCAGTAGCTGGTTTAGTAGAAGTACCTTGTGTTAAGAGAAATGCTGCAGGTGCATCAAACGCAATCGTATCTGCGGACATGGCTTTGGCAGGTGTGACTTCAAGAATTCCTACAGATGAAGTGATTGAAGCAATGTATAAAATCGGTCAAACGATGCCATCCGCTCTACGTGAAACAGGTCGTGGAGGTTTAGCAGGTACACCTACGGGTCAGCGCCTAAAACAAGAAATATTTGGTGATTAATTATGTCAAAAGTCAATTTAATTGAAAGTCCATTTCCATTATCTCAAATAAAAGGATTAGGTCCGAAACGCTTAGCAGTATTGAATGAATTAAATATTCATACTGTTGAAGATTTAATTCTATATTTACCAACACGTTACGAAGATAATACTGTAATTGACTTAAATGAAGCTGAAGATCAAGCGATAGTGACAGTGGTGGGTGAAGTTTATTCAACACCAACTGTCGCTTTTTTTGGTCGTAATAAATCTAAATTAACAGTACATATCATGGTCGACCAAATTGCTGTGAAATGCACATTTTTCAATCAGCCTTATTTAAAAAAGAAAATAGAATTACATGGAACCGTAACAGTCAAAGGAAAATGGAATAGAGCAAAGCAAGAAATCAACGGTAACAGAATGTTTTTTAGCCAACAAATGGATGAGAGCGGACAATATGAACCTGTATATCGCATTAAAGAAGGTATTAAACAAAAGCCTTTAAGAGATATGATTAGACAGGTACTAGATCAGGTGACGATTCAAGAATGGCTCTCTGAAGACTTAAGAAAAAAATACAAATTAGAAACTTTAGAAGATACAATTAAAGCTTTGCATTTTGCAACTGATAAAGCATCTTTACTGAAAGCACGTAGAACATATGCTTTCACAGAATTATTTATGTTTGAATTAAGAATGCAGTGGTTGAATCGTCTTGAAAAAACATCAGATGAAGCAATTGACGTAGACTATGATATTAATTTAGTTAAACATTTTATAGATAGTCTACCGTTTGAATTAACAGACGCTCAGAAACATAGCGTGAATGAAATATTCAGAGATTTGAAAGCACCCATTCGCATGCATCGTTTATTACAAGGCGATGTAGGTTCTGGTAAAACAGTTGTCGCTGCTATTTGTATGTATGCCTTGAAAACAGCAGGCTATCAGTCAGCTTTAATGGTTCCGACAGAAATATTAGCGGAGCAACATGCAGAAAGTTTAGTTGACCTATTTGGTGATAGAATGAACGTGGCTTTATTGACTGGCTCTGTTAAAGGAAAAAAACGGAAGCTGTTATTAGAACAACTGAATAATAATGAAATTGATTGTATCATTGGAACACATGCATTAATTCAGGATGATGTTAAGTTTAATAATGTGGGTCTTGTTATTACAGATGAACAACATCGTTTTGGTGTTAATCAGCGACAGTTGTTAAGAGAAAAAGGTGCTATGACCAATGTCTTATTTATGACAGCAACGCCGATACCAAGAACATTAGCCATTTCAGTATTCGGTGAAATGGATGTTTCTTCAATTAAACAATTGCCTAAAGGTAGAAAACCAATCATCACTTCTTGGTCTAAGCATGAGGCTTATGAAAGTGTATTAAATCAAATGACTTCAGAACTGAAGAAGGGTAGACAAGCTTATGTCATTTGCCCACTGATTGAAAGTTCAGAGCATCTTGAAGATGTACAAAATGTTGTTGAATTATATGAATCATTGCAATCATATTATGGAGTTGAAAAGGTTGGTCTGCTTCATGGTAAATTATATTCAGATGAGAAAGATGAAGTGATGCAACGATTTAGCAATCATGAAATTGATATATTAGTGTCAACAACGGTAGTTGAAGTAGGTGTGAACGTGCCAAATGCGACGTTTATGATGATATATGATGCTGATCGTTTTGGTTTGTCTACGTTACATCAATTGCGTGGACGAGTGGGGAGAAGTGAACAACAAAGTTACTGTGTATTAATCGCATCACCGAAAACAGAAACAGGTATTGAACGTATGAATATCATGACCCAGACTACAGATGGCTTTGAACTTAGTGAACGTGATTTAGAAATGAGGGGGCCAGGCGATTTCTTTGGTGTAAAGCAGAGCGGTTTACCTGATTTCTTGGTTGCAAATGTAGTGGAAGATTATAAAATGCTAGAAGTTGCTAGAGATGAAGCCGCCGAATTAATACAGTCGGGTGTCTTCTTTGAACCACAATATAATATATTAAAATCTTTTATTGAAGAAAATTTATTGTATATGAGTTTTGATTAAAAATTGTTGGTTTGTATTTCATGCAAATCCATTGTATACTTTCTATTATATTCTAAATAAAAATGACACTCGTAAATAATTTAATTATTTACGAATGCCATCCGAAGTTAGAATATGATTTATTGTGGGAGTCTGTTAGATAATTAATTATTTAACAGGCTTTTTAATTTACGCCAACTTCTGTCCAAGCCTTATCAATAGCGTCAGCTTCAGCGCTATTATCACCATAAAGTTTATTTGCGGCTTCTTTTAAAGCTGTTTTAGCATCTGAAAATTCTGAATTTTGCGTCAGATATTGAGTTAATGCAAGGTAGTAAATTTGTTCAGCTTTATCTTTTCCAATTTCATTAATTGTCAGATATGCAGCCTTGTTAGGAATACCACTATTTGTGTGTACACCACCATTATCCTGACTACCTGATTGATATTGATCCATGTGTGCCGGTTGATTATATCTTTCAGGGTCTTTTAAGCTTCTAAGACCATCTCCTTCAGTTCCAGGTGTATATACATCTTCACCCATTAACCAGTCATCTGGATCTACAAAATACCCAAATACATCTGAAAATGATTCATTCAAAGCGCCTGATTGATCTTGATATTTTAAGTTAGACGTACGCTCAGTTACGGCATGTGTTATTTCATGAGCGATGATATCATTGGCTCCTGATAATGCTTTGAAGGTTTGTCCATCACCATCACCGTATATCATATATTGCCCTGTCCACGCAGCATTATTGTAATCTTTATCATAGTGTACGACAGAGTCAATCTTTCCTCCGGCGTTATCATAACTATCACGATGATGTTTATCTAAATAATAGTTATACACTTCATTAGCATAATAATGTGCATCTACGCCAGCCTTGTGTTCTTCCTTGTCGAAATTATTACTATCGTTTGTGATTTCTGAAAAATCATCTGTAATATTATTAGCAGTTTGTGTATGCATTTCTGCATTTTGCGTTGTATCTTTTAATGTGTATTCACCATTATTCTCTGTTAAATTCAATGGTGACTTTTCATCATCGTTCACGCCTGTACCTTTTCCTGTTGCTGAGGCATTTTTGATGACATTTTCTTTATTCAATATTTCTCCAGTGCTAGCATCGACTTGAATTTTCCAATGAGCGGCCTTAGGTGAAATATAGTTTAATTCAACATCGTATACAAGTTTTTGACTGTCGCTGTTAATATCTAATTTGTTTTTATTTACGATATCATAGCCTTTGATATTGTTAACATCTGCCTTGTTTTTTCCTATAGCTTTAAATGCGTTATTTTCAGCATCAACTGCAGAAATTTTCACTTCGTTGTCAACCTTGACAGTTGGTTTATCAATGCTACCGTTTATTAAAGTGACATCACCTTGTTTGTTTACATGAACTTTTAATGCGCTATCTTCAGCAGTTATACCATTGACTTTGGGTTTCAAGGTATAATGAGTGATTCCAGTAGCGTCTTGTTGTTTATCTGTAATTTCATATTGCTCAAATGCATTATCTTGAACATTAGCATTTCCAGATTCTTTAGATTCCTTGATAATCTTTGATACATTATTTTGTAAATATGCTTTTACATCTTGATTATTATGAACTTTTGTATTTATGGGTTTCTTGAGACTTTCTGGTTTGATGCTATTGTTTTCTTGCGCATGTGCTTGTAATGATGTGACAGATATCAGTGAACATGTTACGAGTGTTGTGGTAATCAATTTCTTCATCATGTAATCCTCCTAATTATTAATCTTTTGGCTTTAGAAACAATTGCTTTTCATATAAATATTTATTTACATAAAATATCACACCCTTTTAAATTATTTTGAATTATACGTTCCAAATATTTTTATTTCAATAGTGCACTACAAATAATCTTTTAATTGTTACATTTGTAATAAAATAGTAATGTTAAAAGAGTTTTTTTGATACTATATAAAAAACTTATTATTAAACTGAGCTAATGCTAAAGCAAATTTAATTTAGCGACAGCATATGTTTTTTGTTGAGCAAATGAAATAGAAAGTGTTATGATATGTTAGGAATGTTTAAGACTTGGTACTAAAAACATGGGAGTTTGAATGCGATGAAATTAAAAAAACAAGAACGACGTAATGAAATAAAAAAAGAAATAGAGAAAAATCCTTTTATTACTGACTTAGATTTAAGTGTGTTATTCTCGGTGAGTATTCAAACGATTAGACTTGATCGTACACATTTAAATATTCCTGAGCTAAGAACACGCATTAAAACTGTTGCAAAAGAAAATTACGAAAGTATTCGCTCTATAGAAGGTAGTGAAATTATTGGGGATGTAATCAATGTACAACCTGATCAAACTGCCACTTCAATTATAAGAATAGACGAAGAATCTGTGTTTACTAGAAATAAAATTGCTAGAGGACATGTATTGTTCGCACAAGCAAACTCCCTGTGTGTGGCACTGATACATAAACCAGTTGTTTTAACAAGAGATAGTAATGTAACATTTATAAAAACAGTAAAATTAAATGAAACGGTACGTGCTGATGCACAAACTATTGAAATTACAGATAAATTTTATACGATAAAAGTGCGATCATATGTAAAAGATACGCTCGTTTTTAAGGGAACTTTCAAAATGTATTATACAAGTGAGGATGAACAAAATGGTTAAATTAGCGATTGATATGATGGGTGGAGATGATGCACCTGGAATCGTTTTGGAAGCTGTTGAAAAAGCGGTTAATGATTTTAAAGATTTAGAAATAATTTTATTTGGAGAATCATCGCAATGTACATTAGAACATGATCGTGTAGAAGTGCGTCACTGTACGGAATCTATCACGATGGATGATGAACCAGTAAGAGCAATTAAACGTAAAAAAGACAGCTCTATGGCGCGTATGGCTGAAGCAGTTAAGTCGGGTGAAGCCGATGGATGTGTTTCTGCTGGTAATACTGGCGCACTGATGTCTGCTGGACTATTCATCGTTGGTCGTATTAAAGGTGTAGAACGACCTGCATTGGTTGTTACGCTACCGACTGTATCAGGTAAAGGTTTTGTATTTATGGATGTAGGTGCTAATGCTGATGCAAAAGCAGAACATTTATTGCAATATGCCCAGTTGGGTAATATTTACGCTCAAAAAATTAGAGGTATTGCTGAACCATCTGTAAGCTTGTTAAATATTGGTACAGAAGCAGCGAAAGGTAATAGTTTAACTAAGAAAGCATACCGTTTAATGGAAGATCAACATGATTTTAACTTTACAGGTAATGTCGAAGCGAAAGGTTTAATGAATGATGTTGCTGATGTTGTAGTCACTGATGGCTATACAGGTAATATGATTCTTAAAAATCTAGAAGGTGTTGCAAAAGCAATGGGTAAAATGTTTAAATCTACACTGTTAAGTAGTTTTAAAAATAAAATGGCAGCACTGATTTTACGCAAAGACTTGAACGGTTTAATGACAAAAATGGATTATGCAGAATATGGTGGTTCAGTATTGTTAGGATTAAATGGTACGGTAGTAAAAGCACATGGCAGTTCAAGTGCAAAAGCATTCTATTCTGCAATTCGTCAGGCAAAAATTGCTGGTGAACAAGAAATTGTGAAAACAATGAAAGAAACGGTGGGTACAGAAAATGAGTAAAACGGCAATTATCTTTCCAGGTCAAGGTTCTCAAAAAGTTGGTATGGCGAATGATTTATACGAACATAATGAAGCAGCGACTACAATTTTAAATCAAGCCCAAAATGCTGTGGATTTTGATATTTTAGAAACGATGTTTACAGATAAAGAAGCAAAGTTAGGCCAAACAGAAAATACGCAACCAGCTTTATTAACGCATAGTTCAGCTTTATTAAACGCCCTTAATGATTTAAATGCAGATTATACTATGGGACATAGTCTGGGGGAATATGTGAGTTTAGTTGCAAGTGGTGTATTGAAATTTGAAGATGCAGTAAAAATTGTAAGAAAACGTGGTCAACTTATGGCAGAAGCCTTTCCAGATGGTGTGGGTAGTATGGCAGCCGTACTTGGACTGGATTATGAAGCGGTTGACGCAATTTGTAAACAGCTTTCTACAGAGAGTGAAATTATTGAACCAGCTAATATCAATTCACCGGGTCAAATTGTTGTATCTGGCCATAAATCATTGATTGATCAGTTAGTTGAAGAAGGGAAATCGCTAGGTGCTAAACGTGTAATGCCATTAGCAGTTTCAGGTCCATTCCATTCATCAATGATGCAAGTTATCAAAGATGATTTTGCAGATTTTATTGACCAGTTTGAGTGGTCTGATGCTCAATTCCCGGTTGTACAAAATGTGCATGCACAAGGTGAAACAGATGCAAATGTAATTAAAGCGCATATGATTGAACAATTATATTCACCAGTGCAATTTATTGATTCTACAGAGTGGTTAATTGAACAAGGTGTTGATCATTTCATCGAAATTGGTCCTGGTAAAGTACTTTCAGGATTAATTAGAAAAATTAATGAAAATGTAAAAGTTACCTCAATTCAAACATTAGAAGATGTGAAAGGTTGGAATGAAAATGACTAAAAGTGCATTGGTTACAGGTGCTTCAAGAGGAATAGGACGCAGTATTGCTATACAATTAGCGGAAGAAGGCTATAAAGTTGCAGTGAACTATGCTGGAAATAAAGAAAAAGCAGACGCTGTTGTGGAAGAAATCAAAGCTAAAGGCGTTGAAGCTTTTGCAATTCAAGCAAACGTTGCAAATGGTGACGAAGTTAAAGCGATGATTAAAGAAGTCGTTAGCCAATTTGGTTCAGTAGATGTGCTTGTTAATAATGCAGGTATCACACGCGATAATTTATTAATGAGAATGAAAGAACAAGAATGGGACGATGTCATTGATACAAATTTAAAAGGTGTATTTAATTGTATTCAAAAAGTAACACCACAAATGTTAAGACAAAAGAGTGGCTCAATTATTAACTTATCAAGTGTCGTGGGTGCAGTAGGTAATCCTGGACAAGCTAACTATGTTGCTACAAAAGCGGGTGTAATTGGATTGACTAAATCAGCAGCTAGAGAGTTAGCTTCTAGAAATATTACAGTGAATGCTGTAGCACCTGGTTTTATTGTTTCTGATATGACAGATGCTTTAAGTGAGGAACTCAAAGCACAAATGTTAGAACAAATTCCATTAGCTAAATTTGGTGAAGATTCTGATATAGCCAATACTGTAGCGTTTTTAGCTTCAGAGAAAGCAAAATATATTACTGGACAAACGATTCATGTCAATGGCGGCATGTACATGTAAGTTGATTTAGAAAAAATAATCATCGCTACAAGCTTTTAAACAATAGTGGTATGACTGATTATATTTTTTAAGTAAAATGTCATTTTGGATGTCTGACACATGCGTCATGATACGGTATAATTGTCAAATTTAGTAGATTATGTGTATTTCTAGTGTATCAATTGAAATACTACTTGTATTTCAATTGATAAAATGGGAAAATATAAAAGTCTATCAATAGACTTTTAAAGGAGGTGAATCGACGTGGAAAACTTCGACAAAGTAAAAGATATCATCGTTGACCGTTTAGGTGTTGACGCTGAAAAAGTAACTGAAGATGCATCTTTCAAAGATGATTTAGGCGCTGACTCACTTGATATCGCTGAATTAGTTATGGAATTAGAAGATGAATTTGGTACTGAAATTCCTGATGAAGAAGCTGAAAAAATCAACACAGTTGGTGACGCAGTTAAATTTATCAACAGTATTGAAAAATAATAAACAAATATCTGAGTCGTTGTCATTACGGCTCAGATTTTTTGTTTTTTTGATAGAATCAATGAATCTTAACGCATGATTTTTTGTACCTTCGATATTAATTACATCCATGACTTGTCGCTGTTTTACATGCGAAAAACAACAGTTTTTTCTTTAGTTTTGATGTGATTTCACGTAAAATATAAAGGTATACAGAATCCTAGCGCTATTTCTGAGGAGGAACTAGATTGACCAATCAAAAAAAGAAAGAAATGGTACAAACATTCCAAAATAAGTTTGAAAAAAAGATGCAAGAATTAAATTTAGATTTTAACCGAGTAGATTTATATCAACAAGCTTTTTCTCATTCAAGCTTTATCAATGACTTTAATATGAACAGGCTTGACCACAATGAGCGATTAGAATTTTTAGGAGATGCGGTATTAGAATTGACGGTTTCACGCTATTTATTTGATAAATACCCAGAATTGCCTGAAGGTAATTTGACTAAAATGCGTGCAACAATTGTTTGTGAGCCCTCACTTGTAATATTTGCGAATAAAATTCAGCTCAACGATTTAATTTTATTAGGTAAAGGCGAAGAAAAGACAGGTGGTAGAACACGACCTTCACTTGTATCCGATGCGTTTGAAGCATTTGTCGGAGCGTTGTATTTAGACCAAGGATTAGAGGCAGTCTGGCAATTTTCTGAACAAATCATTTTCCCATATGTGGAAGATGATGAATTGGACGGTGTTGTAGACTTTAAGACGCAATTTCAAGAATATGTGCATAGACAAAATAAGGGAGATGTCACATATCGTCTGATAAATGAAGAAGGACCGGCGCACCATCGTCTTTTTACTTCTGAAGTGATTCTAGAAGAAGATGCCGTAGCAAAAGGCAAAGGTAAAACAAAAAAAGAATCTGAACAAAAAGCTGCAGAACGTGCATATAAAATATTGAAAAATAAAAACGCTTAACATTGGATGCGTTTAAACATCATGATTCACTAGATGGAAATATCATAGTTATAAGTATGATTAATGATGACATAGCATTTATATAATGAAAAATTGCGTTTTTAAATATACAGCTAAGATTAAATAATTAAGTTAATCATAATAAGATGGAATAAGTGTTATGAATGGCGAATGAAGTTAAAATGAATTAGCCATTTCATTCCCGTGCTGTAGAACAGTCAGGAATATTTTAAAGGAGAATAGTATGGTTTATTTAAAATCTATAGATGCCTTTGGTTTTAAGTCATTTGCTGAACATACAAATGTCCAATTTGATGAAGGTGTAACAGCAATTGTTGGACCTAATGGTAGCGGTAAAAGTAATATTACTGATGCGATAAAATGGGTGTTAGGTGAACAGTCAGCTAAATCATTACGTGGCGCCAAAATGGAAGATATTATATTTTCAGGCGCCGAGCATAGAAAAGCTCAAAATTATGCAGAAGTAAAATTGAAATTAGAGAATAGTTCTGGAAAGTTACAAGTTGATTCAACTGAAGTAACAGTTACACGTCGTTTGTATCGAAGTGGCGAAAGTGAATATTATTTGAATAATGATAGAGCAAGATTGAAAGATATCATTGATTTATTTTTAGATTCAGGGTTAGGAAAAGAAGCGTTCAGTATTATTTCGCAAGGACGTGTAGACGAAATATTAAATGCTAAGCCTATAGATAGAAGGCAAATATTAGAAGAATCTGCTGGAGTTTTAAAATATAAAAAAAGAAAAGCAACTTCTGTTCAAAAATTGGATCAAACAGAAGATAATTTGTCACGCGTAGAAGATATACTTTATGACTTAGAAGGTCGTGTAGAACCATTACGTGAAGAAGCCGCGATTGCAAAAGAATACAAACACTTATCCAAAGAAATGGAAAAAAGTGACGTCTTAGTAACGGTCCATGATATAAAACAATATAGTGACAATATTAATGAATTAGATGATAATTTAAACCATTTAAAAAGTCAGCAGGCAACAAAGGATGCTGAAAAAGTACAACATACACAATCTTTAAATAAATATAAAGCTGAAAGACAACAATTAGATACACGCATCGAGTCATTAAATTTCGAGTTGGTCAAAGCAACTGAAGAAGTAGAAAAATTCACAGGACAGCTCAATGTATTGGAAGAACGAAAAAGAAATCAATCGGAAACGAATGCACGCTTTGAAGAAGAACAAGAAAGTCTATTAAATCAAGCTGAGAATTTAAATAAAGAGAAGACAGAAGTTCAGTTAGAAATCGATAGATTAAAAGCCCAACAAAAAGAATTAAATGAAAAAGTACAATATTTAGAATCACAATTGTATGTTACTGATGAACAACATGATGAAAAACTTGAAACCATTAAAGATGAATATTATCAACTTATGTCTGAACAATCAGATGTAAATAATGATATTCGCTTTTTAGAACATACGATACAGGAAAATGAATCAAAACAATCACGTTTAGATTCAAGGTTAGTAGAGGCGTATGAACAATTAAAGCATATTCAATCTGATATTAATGAGGCAGAAAAGCAAAGCACAACAACGAAAAAAGAACTGAAAAACTCAGAACAACAATTGAATGAATACGAACGTAAATTAACACAATTAAAACAACAACGTAGTGAATATGAAGAAAAATTACATCAAGCATATCGTTTTAATGAAAAGTTAAAGTCTCGTATTGATAGTGCGGCAACACAACAAGAAGAATATAGTTACTTTTTTAATGGTGTAAAGCATATTCTGAAAGCTAAAAACAAACAACTTACAGGTATACGAGGGGCAGTTGCTGAAGTTATTCAAGTACCTTCTGATTTAACAAAAGCGATTGAAATAGCTTTAGGCGCCTCTTTACAACATGTAATAGTAGATTCTGAAAAAGATGGCAGACAAGCGATTCAATATCTTAAACAAAATGGATTGGGTAGAGCGACCTTTTTACCTTTAAATGTGATACAACCAAGACATATTGCGAATGATATTTTAAATTCTGCAAAAACGTCCCAAGGATTCATTAATATTGCATCAGAGGCTATCCAAGTCGATTCAGATTATCAGAATGTATTACAAAATTTATTAGGAAACACCATTATTGTCGATGAATTAAAAAATGCAAATGAGTTAGCAAGAAAAATTCGTTATCGCACTAGAATTGTTACGCTCGAGGGCGATATCGTTAACCCAGGTGGATCGATGACTGGTGGTGGTGATCGTAAAACTAAAAGCATATTGGCACAAAAAGATGATCTAGCTAAAATGCGAGCACAACTAGAAGACTATCAACAACAAACCATTGAATTCGAAAAGCAATTTCAAGCAATTAAAGAAGCGTCAGATCAAATTAGTGAAAATTATTTTGAAACAAGTCAACAATATAATTCTGCAAAACAAAGATTACATGATTTTGAATTAGAATTAGACCGTTTGAGAAAAAGTGAAGCACATTTGAAAGATGAACATGAAGAATTTGAATTCGAAAAAAATGATGGTTATCAAAGTGAAACAAGTAAGCAGACGTTAACAGAAAAGAAACAAAGACTTGACCAAATTAAAGCGCAATTACTTAAACTTGAAGAAGACATCAATCTTTACACTAAATTATCAAAAGAAGGTAAAGCAAGCACCACTCAAACCCAACAACAATTACATCAAAAACAGTCAGATTTAGCTGTCGTAAAAGAACGTTTAAATGCCCAAAAACAATCTCTTACAAAAATCACTAAACAATTGGAAAGTGTAGAGAAGCAACAAGAAAAATTGGATGAGCAAATTAAATTATTTAACTCAGATGAAATGACTGGGGAAAAAGCATTTGAAACGATTCAAAGTCATATTGAACAAAGTAAGGTTACTAAAGAAAAACTTACTGTTGATATAGAAGACGTTAAATCGCGCAGACTAGAATTGAATGATACAATTGAAGAGACAGATCAAAAACTTCAAGAGGCTAACCAAGATATATTATCTATTGAAAATCGCTATCAAGATATCAAGGCAGAACAGTCACGTTTGGATGTGTTAATCAATCATGCGATTGACCATTTGAGCGATGATTATCATTTAACTTATGAACGTGCAAGTGAATTATATGAATTAGATGAAGCGATTGATGTATTACGTAAAAAAGTAAAATTAACAAAAATGTCAATAGAAGAACTAGGGCCTGTTAATTTGAATGCAATTGAGCAATTTGAAGAAATTAATACGCGCTATACGTTTTTAGATGAACAACGTGCTGATTTAAGAGCAGCTAAATTAACTTTAGAACAATTGATTGATGAAATGGATCAAGAAGTAAAAGATCGTTTTAAAGAAACGTTCCATGCAGTACAAGGCCACTTTGCTGATGTGTTTAAATCTCTTTTTGGTGGCGGACAAGCAGAACTACGCCTTACTGATGATGATTATTTATCAGCGGGTGTGGATATTATTGTGCAACCACCTGGTAAAAAACTACAGCACTTATCATTATTAAGTGGTGGGGAAAGAGCACTAAGTGCTATCGCATTATTATTTGCCATACTTAAAGTACGCTCAGCACCATTTGTAATTTTAGATGAAGTTGAAGCCGCTTTAGATGAAGCTAATGTAATACGTTACGCGCAATACTTAAAAGAATTATCAGATCAGACTCAATTTATAGTTATTACACATCGTAAAGGCACAATGGAATTTTCAGATAGATTATATGGTGTGACGATGCAAGAATCTGGCGTATCTAAATTAGTGAGTGTTAATTTAAATACAATTGATGAAGTCATTAAGGAGGAACAAGTATGAGCTTTTTCAAACGGTTAAAAGATAAATTTGCTTCTTCATCAGAAGCGGAAAATAAGCAAGAAGATTTAGAGCAATTACCTGAATTAGAACAACAAGATACGGATCAAACGAAAGAAGACGAACCAAAGAAAAAACCTAAAAAATTAAAAGAAGCCGATTTTGATGATGATGGTCTAATTTCTATAGAGGATTTTGAAGAGATAGAGGCACAACAATTAGGTGCGAAATTTAGAGCAGGTTTAGAAAAATCAAGAGAAAATTTCCAAGCACAACTAAACAACTTAATCGCACGTTACCGTAAAGTAGATGAAGAATTCTTTGAAGCATTAGAAGAAATGTTAATTACTGCAGATGTTGGTTTTAATACAGTTATGCAGTTAGTTGAAGAATTAAGAGAAGAAGCACAAAAACGTAATATATCCGAAACAGAAGATTTACGTGAGGTTATCGTAGAAAAAATTGTTGAAATATACCATCAAGATGATGAACACTCAGAAGTCATGAATATAGAAAACGAAGGTCTGAATGTTATTTTAATGGTTGGTGTAAATGGCGTAGGTAAAACAACTACAATTGGTAAGTTGGCTCATCGTTACCAAGCTGAAGGTAAAAAAGTTATGCTTGCTGCAGGTGACACTTTCAGAGCAGGCGCAATCCAACAGTTAAAAGTATGGGGAGAACGCGTTGGCGTTGATGTTATGAGTCAAAATGAAGGTTCAGATCCTGCTGCTGTGATGTACGATGCAATTAATGCAGCGAAAAGTAAAGGCATTGATATTTTAATTTGTGATACAGCGGGTCGTCTACAAAACAAATCTAATCTGATGAATGAATTAGAAAAAGTAAAACGTGTTATCAGCCGTGCAGTACCTGAAGCACCACATGAAGTACTGTTATGTTTAGACGCAACAACTGGACAAAATGCCTTATCACAAGCTAAATCGTTTAAAGAAGTGACTAATGTAACAGGGATTGTGTTAACTAAACTAGATGGAACTGCTAAAGGTGGTATTGTATTAGCGATACGTAATGAATTGCACATACCAGTTAAATATGTTGGCTTAGGTGAAAAATTAGATGACTTGCAACCATTCAATCCTGAAAGTTATGTATATGGTCTGTTTGCTGATATGATAGAGCAAAATGTAGAAGAAGTCGATGATGTAACTGATGAACAATCGAACGAAATTGAAGGTCAATCTGATGAGTCAAAATGATTTAATAAAAACAATTCGTATGAATTACTTGTTTGATTTTTATCAAGCCTTGCTCACTAAGAAGCAAAGAAATTATTTAGAATTATTTTACCTGCAAGACTATTCATTGAGTGAGATAGCTAATACATTTGATGTGAGTCGCCAAGCAGTGTATGATAACATAAGAAGAACTGGCGATTTAGTGGAAGATTATGAGGAAAAATTGGGATTATATCGAAATTTTGAACAAAGACAGAACTTATATGAACAAATAAAACAACATATTAATGATCCAGAACAAATAAAAAAATATATTCAAGCACTTGAAGATTTAGATTAATTAGAGAACAAAAAGGAGGGTATTTGATATGGCATTTGAAGGATTATCCGATCGTTTACAAGGAACGATGCAAAAAATCCGTGGTAAAGGTAAAGTGACAGAAGCAGACATTAAGCTAATGATGCGTGAAGTTAGACTCGCATTATTAGAAGCCGATGTTAACTTTAAAGTTGTAAAGGATTTTGTCAAAACTGTATCAGATAGAGCTTTAGGTTCAGATGTTATGAAATCATTAACACCTGGACAACAAGTGATTAAAATTGTTCAAGAAGAACTCACCCAATTAATGGGTGGGGAAAATTCAACAATTACGATGGCAAATAAACCACCTACTGTTGTGATGATGGTTGGTTTACAAGGTGCCGGAAAAACAACAACTGCAGGTAAACTCGCATTATTAATGCGTAAAAAATACAATAAAAAACCTATGCTGGTAGCTGCTGATATTTATCGTCCGGCTGCAATAGATCAATTGCAAACAGTTGGTAAACAGATTGATATACCAGTTTATAGCGAAGGTGACCAAGTCAAACCGCAGCAAATTGTAGAAAATGCAATTAAGCATGCTAAAGAAGAACATTTAGACTTTGTTATTATTGATACAGCAGGTCGTTTACACGTTGATGAAGCATTAATGCAAGAGTTAAGTGATGTTAAAGAAATCACAAAACCTCATGAAATCATGCTTGTCGTGGATGCAATGACAGGTCAAGATGCAGTTAATGTTGCACAATCCTTTGATGAACAATTAGAGGTATCTGGTGTAACGCTAACTAAACTCGATGGTGATACGCGCGGTGGTGCTGCGTTATCCATTAGATCCGTAACTCAAAAACCAATTAAATTTGTTGGTATGAGTGAAAAATTAGACGGTTTAGAACCATTCCACCCTGAACGTATGGCATCTCGCATTCTCGGTATGGGTGACGTACTAAGTCTAATAGAAAAAGCACAACAAGATGTAGATGAAGACAAAGCAAAAGATTTAGAAAAGAAAATGCGCACGTCTTCCTTCACTTTAGATGACTTTTTAGAACAACTTGATCAAGTGAAAAATCTTGGTCCTTTAGATGATATTATGAAAATGATACCGGGTATGAACAAGATGAAAGGTATCGATAAACTTAATATGAATGAAAAGCAAATCGATCATATTAAAGCAATTATACAATCCATGACACCAAGTGAACGTAACGATCCAGATACTTTAAATGTATCTCGAAAAAAACGTATCGCTAAAGGCTCAGGACGTTCAGTTCAAGAAGTTAACAGATTGATGAAACAATTCAATGATATGAAGAAAATGATGAAACAATTTTCCGGTGGCGGCAAAGGTAAAAAAGGAAAACGTAAACAGATGGAAAATATGATGAATGGTATGAATTTACCGTTTTAAAATGTGTTTCTTAAATTGAGTAATAATTAAAAAGTAGTAATCCACAGCAGAGTCGTGGATTACTACTTTTTTTGTGCTATATCCAATCTATAAACTAATAGAAAGCGTACGATGTTGAATCACTATTAAATTCCAATATTTTCTCTAAATGTTGTACCTTCGTATTCAGTACGATACAATCCACGTTTTTGTAATTCAGGCACAACATCATCGACAAAATCTTCTAAACTATTTGGAAATTCTGGAGGCATTAAGTTAAAACCATCCGCAACACCCGCGTCAAACCAGCGTTCCATTTCATCTACAATATCCTTTGGTGTTCCGATGAGTGTTAAATGCCCACCTCCAGCACTTAAATAACCTAATAACTCACGTAATGTTGGATTTTTATCTTTAATGATTTCTAGCACAGTTTGATAGCGTCCTTTAGGTCCTTTAAAAGATTCGACAGGTGATAATGGTGGTACCGGTTCATCCAAATCCCAGCTATGGCAATTTTGACGAATAAAAAAGGCTAATTGATTTAAAGCGGTATCAACTTCTAAAGATTCATCGAGTTTTTGTTTTTTTGCATAAGCTTCTTCATAAGTTTGTCCGACATATGTAACTAATCCAGGAAATACTTTCAAACTATCTATGGGCTTACCTTCTTGTATCAATTTTTGATTTAATTTGTTCTTGAAAGCGCTAGCTTGATTGAAATTCCAAGCAACAGCATAAACTGCATCAGCATATTTAGTTGCTAATGCGATACCAGGATCGGAGGCGCCCGCTTGCATTGCAATGGGTTTCTCTTGAGGGCTACTTGGGGTTGTTAAAGGTCCACGGACATTGAAATGTTCTCCTTCATGATTAATAGCGTTGATTGCTGATGGATTGATTAACTTATTATCTTCTTTATCGTGTAAAAAGTCATCCACTGACCATGATTCGAGTAAACGATTCATCACTTGTGCAAATTCATCTGCTTTTTTATAGCGTTCCTCGTGTTCAGGTAAATGGTCCATACTATGATTAGCAGCTTCCATATCAGTCATTGACGTTACTAAATTCCAACCAGCACGACCTTGACTCATATGGTCTAGACTGAGTAGTTGTCTAGCAGCTGTGAATGGATTGGAGAATGTACTAGATATCGTAGCAACTAGGCCCACATGTTGTGTAACTTGTGATATTGCTGCTAAATTAACGAGGGGATCAAACCAAAATGCAGGCATATCACTTTTCGAACTAGCTGGAAAAGATTGATTGTCAGCAAAAAATATGGCATCAAATAAGCCTTGTTCTGCAGTTCTTGCTAATGATTGATAATAAGTAATATCACCAATACGCTCAATGCTTGAATGTGGCATACGCCATGCAGCCTGATGATGGCCACAAGCATAGATAAGTACACCGATGTTTAAATGTTGTGCTTGTGTCATTGAATGACTCAGTCCTCCTTATTAGTTCATTGTTAAGCCACCGTCGACTGTAAAATTTTGACCTGTGATGCCATTTGCTTCATCTGATAAGAGATATGCAACCATATTAGCAACATCTTGTGGTGCGGTTACCTTTTTTATTGGAGTGGTTTGAGCAATTAAATCGAATACTTCAGTAGTGGTACTTGCACTTGCATCCGTTGTCTTTAATAAGCCGCCAGAAACGACATTAGATGTGATACCATATTGACCTAATTCTGCAGCTAAATTGCGTGAAAAACCAATCAAACCAGCTTTAGCTGTTGTATATTCATGATAAGGGACGACAGGATTTTGAAATAAATTTGTACCAATTGAAATGATATGGCCATTTTGTCTTTCGATGAATTGAGGTATAACACTTTGACACAAATTAAAAGCAGCTTTCAATGTACCATCAATTTGTTGTTGATAATCCTCCCATGTAAGGTCAACAAATGCTTGTTGTTGAACAGGGTCAAATTTAAAGCCAACAAGTGCATTATTGACTATAGCATCTATGTGACCAAAATATTGCGTAGCTTTCTCAACTAACGCGTCTATTTCATTGCGTTTTGTAACATCTGCTTGGATAGCGATTGATTGATGAGTTCCAATTTCATCTACAAGTTGTTGTGCAGCTTGTCTGCTGTTGTGATAGTTTATGACAACGTTATGTCCTTGTTGCGCCAATGTGTTCACGATTGTCGCACCTAATCCTCGACTGCTACCAGTTACAATTACAATTTTTTTCATTTTATACACTCCTTATTTTCTATAAAAAAATACACAACGCTCCTGAAAGAAGGTTGTGTATAATGAATATCGACATATGTATCAAAGTACTTCAAAATATTGAAATATGCTAGACTTCACACTTTCCTCCGCTAGTTTAAACTAGATCAGGTTCAAAGGGTTTGAGTCAGACTCATCTCAGTTAGAAACACCCCTAGTGCATTTGTTATGTAATTTAAGTTAAATGTATATTTTTTAGTGAATTATGTCAAGTTAAGGGTGATTAAGGAGATGTGGCTTCCCAAGAATTAAAGTAGAAAAAGAATTTTGCGTAATAATGAAATTGGTAAAGAAGAAACTCTTTACAAATTATTGAATTACTGTTATTATTATTTCTTGTAGAAAATAAAAACTATGAAAACAAAAGGAGCGAATATAAATGGCAGTTAAATTACGTTTAACACGTTTAGGTTCAAAAAGAAATCCATTCTATCGTATCGTAGCAGCTGATGCTCGTGCACCACGTGACGGTCGTAATATCGAACAAATCGGTACTTACAACCCAAACAATGTGAATGCAGCTGAAGTTAAAATCGACGAAGAATTAGCACTTAAATGGTTAAAAAATGGTGCGAAACCAACTGATACAGTTCATAATATCTTATCAAGAGAAGGCATCTTGAAGAAATTTGACGATCAAAAATAGGATTTCGACAAATAAACAAATATATGATTTGTAAGGGTACCTTGAAGGGTACTCTTTTTTTATAGACATTATCGATAATAATATAAGCAAGTTGATATTTTAAAAATGTCATTACATGAATATTGTATTTGTGTCACTGCTTATAACTTCACATGTTATAATAATAAGACAAATCATAGCATACATAATCAATTTTAATAGATAAATAATAGTGGAGGCACGTATATGAAGGTAGAGATAGGTAAAATTGTTAATACACATGGTATTAAAGGAGAAATAAAAGTAAAATCAAATTCAGATTTTACAGAAACACGCTTTCAGCCTGGGGAGCTTGTAATTATTGAACGTAAAAATAAAGAGCCATTAGAATTCACAATTGCTTCTTATCGTATGCATAAAGGTCTTCATATGTTGACATTTGAAGGCATTAATAATATTAATGATATTGAATATTTAAAAGGTGAAACCATTATGCAAGAACGAGATCATGAAGAAATAGAACTCGGTGAACATGAATTTTATTATTCAGATATCATTGGTTGCACTGTATTTGATGACGATGATACACCAATTGGACGCGTTACAGAAATTTTCGAAACAGGCGCAAATGACGTGTGGGTAGTTAAAGGTGACAAAGAGTACTTGATTCCATATATCGCTGATGTTGTTAAGGATATTGATGTAGAGGGTAGACGTATTCAAATTACACCAATGGAAGGATTGTTGGATTAATGAAGATTGATTTTCTAACTTTATTTCCAGAAATGTTTAATGGTGTTTTAAACCAATCCATTTTAAAGCGTGCACAAGATAAAAATATGTTAACAGTCAATACAGTTGATTTTAGACATTTTGCAGAAAATAAACATAATCAAGTGGATGATTATCCTTTTGGTGGTGGTCAAGGCATGGTATTAAAGCCTGAACCCATTTTTAATGCAATGAAAAGTATTGAAAAAACAGATGACACAAGAGTGATTTTAATGTGTCCGCAAGGCAAACCATTTACACAAGCGATAGCAAATGAACTAAGCCAATCAGAACATGTAGTGTTTATTTGTGGTCATTACGAAGGCTATGACGAAAGAATACGTGAACACTTAGTTACAGACGAGATTTCTATGGGAGACTATGTATTAACGGGAGGCGAATTACCTGCAATGGTGATGACAGACGCCATAGTGAGATTATTACCAGGTGTTTTAGGTAACCAACAATCTCATGAAGATGATTCATTCCAAGATGGCTTATTAGAATTCCCACAATATACAAGACCACGAGAATATAAAGGGATGAGTGTACCGGATGTATTACTTTCAGGTAATCATGCTCATATTGATCGATGGCGACATGAACAAAAAATTCTACGTACATTTGTAAAACGACCAGATTTATTAGAACGGTATCCAATGACAGTTGAAGAAAAAGATATTGTAGAAAGATACAAAAAGCAATTGAAAAAAGACTAGCAATGTGCTAACATATTTTAAGTGTGCGACACACGAAAAATCACTATGATCCGCTGCTATATTTTGTCGAGGCAAGAACATAGGTTGAAGGAGAGAAAAAATAATGAGTAATCACAAATTAATCGAAGCAGTAACTCAATCGCAATTACGCACAGATTTACCTTCATTCCGTCCAGGTGACACTTTAAAAGTGCACGTACGTATTATTGAAGGTACACGTGAACGTATCCAAGTATTCGAAGGTGTAGTAATCAAACGCCGTGGTGGAGGTATTTCAGAAACTTTCACTGTTCGTAAGATTTCTTCAGGTGTAGGTGTGGAACGTACTTTCCCATTACACACACCAAAAATCGAAAAAATCGAAGTTCCACGTCGTGGTAAAGTTCGTCGTGCTAAATTATACTACCTACGTGAATTACGTGGTAAAGCTGCTAGAATTAAAGAAATTCGTTAATCAGCATATTAAGCATATAAAAAGCGGTTCTCATTATGAGAATCGCTTTTTTATTTAAATATATAGCCCACGACGATTAGTAAATGGCAAAGTCGTGGGCTTTTAATATGACCAAATAGGGACTAAAAAATATGTCCTTAAATTTCTCTTTTTGAAGATTTTGAAATGCGCTTTGTAAAAATAATATTTGAGATGATACCTATCACCGTCAAAATAATTAATGTTTTATGGTAAGGTGGTGCATATTTGAGTTTGATTATTTCTTGTCCTTTATCAACAGGAATGACAGTCATTATACCATTACCTTGCTTTACAGTGACTTTTTTATCTCCTTCATAGGCTTGCATCCCATCTCTATACGCCATTGGCAAGACTAAGTAGCCTGCATCATTTTTATGCTTATGAATCGTATAGCCATTACGTTGTTGTGTGACTTTAACAGCGTCTAATGAACTAGATGCATGGCGCAAGGTATGATAATCTTCGCCATATATGCCTTTAACATTCACTCGATACTTACCTTTAGACAATTTAAGATTAAGTTTTTCGTTTGCTTTAACCCTCATTGTGACTGGTGTTACAAAACGTCTATATTTATAAGATAACTCATTACGATGTTGATTGTATTCGTTAATACCAACGTCATGTTCCTTATCTGGAGAAAGTAATTCAACATCCATTTCAACGTACATATCTTTATATTTATTAGCAATAGACGAAGGCAATTGGTAACTTATACCACCATTGTCTTTTTCTATAATCAGTTGATGATTATCTAATCTATGTGCATCTTTTAGTGTTGCAGAAGCATCGGATAATAAGTTTTTATTCGGCTTGAACGATTGATTGGCTTCTGTATTATTGTCAAAAACGACACCTTGTAGCATGGCTTGTTCTTTATCTAAGGGTGATTTTAAATCATTCGCATTATAAACCTTATCTGTAATGTGTGCACTTGGATAATGGATTTGATTAACTGAATGTATAAATGATTCTTTTTTAGAATGATGAACTATATCTTTCTGTGTAAATCCATAGGGCATATTTAAATCATCAGGCCGACGAATACGGTCTTCTACATGCCATAAAGCCATTAAGTTGGCGCGATTAGATAATAAACGATACGTGCTGTTTTTATCTGTATGCATATTGATTTGTAGTGTTTTATCATAATATTTTAAAATATCGCCATCGAAAATACTTGAATATAAAGCAATGCCATTAAAATGGTAAATCATTGGTGAATTTAATCCATATTGAGACATATAATCGATACGATGTAATGGATCATCTTGCTGGTGGTTGATTGCATTTATTTTTTTGGCTAAAGCTGGGCTATGATAATCAGAGTCCTGTATGGCTTGTTTTGTAGATTCATATCTTTTCACATTATTATAGTAATCATTAGATAATATGAATGCTTGTTGAATTACAAATAAAACTATTATGGATACCTTAAACCAATGATTTTGTAATAAGTTTTTCTTAAATAATAATAAAGCGATAAATACCATAAGTATGAAACAAATAATCATCCATGACATTTTTTGATCTGTAACGATAATATTCATGACTAGCATGATGATACATACTGGAATGCAGGTTAAGATATAGGGTTTCAGAGTTAATTCCGATAGGTGCTGGATAAATAGGGCGATTAAGCCAGCAGACATGATTGCAAATATGTATACCCATCTACGTTCTGGAGTTGAAAATCCATTGAACATGCTATCGAAATGTGGTGTAAGTGACCCAATCAACATGATCCACGTAGCAATTGCAAATAATCTATAATAATAATGTTTGTATAGTTTAAAAGATAATAAAGCGACCACAGTTATTATAGACACTGTAATATAAAAACCATTTGTGAAAAAATGCTTTTGACGTGCGAAATCAGTGAACAGTGGAATTTTAAAATACGGGTTACTAACTCGATCGTTATTGAAAAATGAAGTAACGCCCGTATAAAAGCCCCAGATGCCTATTAAAGTACTTAAAATAACTGCAATAGGAATCAAAATAAGTTGTTGTTTCCGAGAAACCAAATCAGTTGGATGTAGAAAGATAAACCTATAAGCGACGTATGCTAGGAGGACAATCGCTTCGTAATAACTAAAATAAAAATTTGAAAATAAGGTTAGTGCAATGGCGAATATGAATAAACCAATTTTCTTTTCTTTATAAAATCGTTCAACACCTAGTAATGATAAAGGAAGGAAAATAAGTAAATCACCGTAATACGACCAAGTGAAATTAAAATAAATCACAGTCGTTGATGAAGCATAAAGCATTGCAGCAAGCAACGTAGCATAATTTTTAAATTTTAAATATCTAAAAAAGTAAAATGAAATGACAAACGTGACAACACCTTTGACAAAAGCAACAATAATTTGATTGCTTGCCCAATAACTTATTTGGTTAGGATGACTATTAAATAAAATCTCTGAAAACCAAACAAAAATGAAGTTAATCCATGTTAAAGGTGAGGTCGAATAATAATATGATAAGTCTTTAACATAATCGCCACCTAGCCCAAATGAGTGATCATAAAGTTGTTTGAATTGGCTAAAGTGTTCATAAAGGTACATTTGAAAGGGCATCATTTGCCTAAAACCGTCACCTGATCCACTAAATACATTACCTTGCGTTATATATCGATAGATGTACGGTGTAAATGTTAATAGTGCAACTAAAATGCCCATTGCTATAATACAAAATAATCTTGAAACTTTGTGAGACCAAAGTTTACGAAACATGGTTATACCTCATCTCCGACAAACTCCTTTTAAATTATGAATTTATTTGTTTTTATATCTCTTTCTCATAAACCATGATAGCGATCCTATAATGAAAATAATTGAAATAGCAGTAACCGTATACCAATATTTTGGACGATATTTGATTATGATTTCTTTGCTATCTTTTGAAACTGGCACGCCAGTCATCATATAATTCACATTTAATGGTTTAATTTTTTTGTTGTCGACATATGCAGTCATGCCTTCACGATACGGTATATTAATCGTAGCGATTCCTTTTTCGTGAGGACCTAACTTAACCTTCACGCCATTTTTAATATCTGTATAATGTCCATCGTTATTTTGCTTTGCATATGCTGATTTTAAATGATTGTAGTTTTCACCATGCAAACTTTGAATATCTAGATAGTAATTACCTGTTGGGCTTAGCCCAACATTTATATTACCATTTTTATCAGGTTGTGTTCTATAAAGTTGTGTATCCACACCTGTTCGATAAGTCGAATTGTTGTACAAGCGGTTATTTGTATAGTTATTTATTTGGACTGAAAAATTACTATCTGGTAGACCACGTTTGACTTTAATCGTTAAATAAAAGTCATGATAACGTTGTCTTAAATGTTTAGGTATATGAATTTGTACATGGCTATCGTTTTTAGAAGCATGTATTTGATGATTGCGTTTGTTATCTATATCTTTGTACGTGATACGAGTTTGATTTAATAAATTTGGTGCCTTTGCCGTATAAGATGCACCTTTATTATTTAAAATAACGCCATCCATCATTGCATGTTCTTTATCAATAGGGTTATGTAAATCATTTGAATTATACTTTTTATTAGAAACACGTACAGATGGTAAATTTAAAGTGTTTTCATAAATTTCATATTGACCATCGTTTTTAATCTTTTTGAAGTATGCAGGAATATTATGTTGATAGCGCTTGACCATTAGATATTTAATAGAAAATAAACTGCTCATATTTTGACGCCCATTGGTTGATTGATATCTACTCACTGATTCTTCTTGCATATTGATTTTTAGCTCATCATAGTAAAAATCTAATATGTGATGATCAAATATACTAGAATAGATACTTAGTCCTTTAAATTGTTGATACATGGGCGTATTGTCTTGTTCATTGACACGCCAATCTATGCGCTCATCTTCAAGTTTATGTGTATTCATATCTTTAACTAATTGCTGTTGTAATGGTGTGTTAAAAAGGCTTGCATTCACAAAATAAGCATTAGCACGTTTGACATGGTCTTCAAAATAAATTTGATTTCGTATAAATACAGTAGAAACTAAGACTGTTAAAATCATTATTGATAAAACAAATAAATGTGTAAGTTTAAGTTTGATATGAGATTCATTGATTAATAGAATTAAAAAGCCAATTAAACTCACTATGGGTGCGAACCAAACCCATGCTACAACATCATCATAATACCATGCACTTAAGCCAATAATACTTAATGAGATAACGGATGAAAAAATATAGTTTGGTATAGAAATTGTCCGAAAATATTTTACATATAAGCCAATTAAAACTGCAGAATTAAATGCTATTAAATAATGCCAACGTTTTTGTGGCGCTGAAAAGCCATTAAATATCTGATCGATAAAAGGAACAAAACTAGCACAAATTAATATAAGCGTAGAAATTGCAAATAATTTGAAATAATAATGTTTGTATAATTTGAATGATAATAACGCCTGACCAGTGATAAATAATATTACGATTAAATAATTATCATAAAAAACATTGGTATTTTGATTGAATGGCTCAAATAAATCTACATTACCGTCAAAAGGTGTGCGTCTATTATTAAAGAAACTTTGAATTGCTGGGAAAAAGAATGGAAGACTACATCCTAATCCAATAACTGATGCAATAAATAAAGACATGAAAGACTTGAACCTAGGAATGATATCAGCTTGATGTCTAAACACTAGTCTGATAGTTAAATAAATTAATCCAGTTAATAATTGATAATATGCAAAATAAAAATTATTGATTAATGTAATGGCTACTATAATGATAAAGAAACCAATCTTCCCACTTTTTAAAAAACGTTCGATTGACCACAATAACAACGGTAACCAAATAAAAACATCACTGAAAAATGGCCAATATACTGTGAACCTGAAATAGATTGGTGAAATTACAAAAATGAACGCAGCTAGAACGGCAATTTTTTTATTTAAAGCTATATAACGGACATATAGATAAGTCGCAAGCATTGCAAGCGCAGATTTAAAAATAGAAACAATGAGTGCATTGGTCATCCAAAACATAATATGAGTAGTATCCAGTGTTATAAACGTCTTTAATAAAACAATTACAATCACATTTATGATAAAAATAATATTTGTGGAGAAGTAATAGCTTAAGTCACTAAAAAAATCACCACCGAGTCCAAAATCTGAAGCATAAAAGAAATTACCATGATGCCAGTTATCAAATAGATACATTTGTATCGGCACCATTTGTTCCATACCATCATTAGGACCCGTGAATAAAACACCATCATGAATAAATCTATATATGATGTAACTATGGCCAACGACTGCCAATGTTACGAATAAACAAAGATATAATAATTTTTGTTTCATAGGCAATCTCCTATTTATTTGTTTAATATAATTCTATTGTATCTACATTTTTAGTATTTAGATAAAAATAACTATTATTATTTAGAAAAATTTTAATTTTGAATGTTAGGTTTTTAATTTTTACAAAGAAAGGTTAGAAATTCAAGTTATTGTTTAATGAATCATTGGTATTGTAAATAAAAATGAAAATATCATGCACTTGCTGTTTTTTTTGTTATAAAATTAAGAATGAACAGTGATTATCTAATTAATTTGTTTATAACACATGCACCAACGTGTTATGATGCTAAAGCAAACTAAACGGTATGAACGAATAAAATAATAAACAAAATTGATAAAAGTCATAAGTAATAGAAGGGTGAGATATATGGTAATTCAGTGGTATCCAGGTCATATGGCCAAAGCAAAAAGAGAAGTTTCAGAGCAATTAAAAAAAGTAGATGTTGTATTTGAACTTGTAGATGCGCGCATACCTTATAGTTCTAGAAATCCAATGATTGATGAGGTTATACAACAAAAGCCTAGAGTCGTTATTTTAAATAAAAAAGATATGGCAAATTTAAAAGAATTAGAGAAATGGGAATCATATTTTAAAGAAAAAGGCTTTTATCCAGTTGCAATTGATGCGAAGCATGGTAAAGGTCTAAAACAAGTTGAACAAACTGCTATCAAAGCAACCAAAGAAAAATTTGAAAAAGAAAAACAAAAAGGATTAAAACCACGTGCGATTAGAGCAATGATAGTAGGGATACCCAATGTAGGTAAATCAACATTGATTAATAAATTAGCTAATAAATCAATTGCAAAAACGGGTAACACGCCTGGTGTTACAAAGCAACAACAGTGGATTAAAGTAGGTCAATCGCTACAATTATTAGACACACCAGGTATATTATGGCCAAAATTTGAGGATCAATTGGTTGGAAAAAAACTAAGTGTTACGGGTGCAATCAAAGATAGTATTGTTCACTTAGATGAAGTGGCAATCTATGCGTTAGACTTTATGAAAGCACATGATTATGACGGTTTAATACAGCACTATAAAATAGATGTTTCAAAAGAAGCAGAAAATATAGAGTGGTTTGATGCGATAGGCCGTAGAAGAGGATTGTTAAGACGAGGTAATGAAATTGATTACGAAGCGGTCATAGATTTAATTATACACGAAGTGAGAAACGCTAAAATCGGTACGTATACATTTGATATTATTTCCGAAATGGACGTGTAATGGATTATGAGCGAAACGATAAAGGACATTAAAAGTAAGTTACAGCATATGCTGTCAATAAGTGAATTAGAGCGAAGTGAATATAATAATGATGCACGCAAAGGTGTGCAAAATGCAATGATACAAAGACGTAAACAATTAGAAAAAGAACAAGTGTTATTAGATAATTATGTGAAAATGACAGAATTTGAAAATAGCATCTTAGCAGAAAATCCAGACGCGCTTATTTGTGGTATAGATGAGGTGGGGCGTGGTCCATTAGTAGGTCCAGTTGTTACATGTGCAGTTATTTTAAATAAAAATCATCATTTCACAGGGTTAAATGATTCTAAAAAACTTTCAGCAAAACAAAGGCATTCAATCGAAGGTCAATTACTGAATGATGTGTATGCTTATGCATATGGATATGCTTCGGTGGAAGAAATAGATGAAATAAATATTTATGAGGCAACGAAATTAGCAATGCACAGAGCGATTGAAGGATTGAGAATTAAACCAACACATCTACTTGTAGATGCTATGACATTGGATATTGATATACCGCAAACATCTTTAATTAAAGGTGACGCTAGAAGTGTTTCGATAGCTGCTGCTAGTGTCTTAGCTAAAGAACACAGAGATCAATATATGCGAGATTTAGGTAGAAAATATCCAGGTTATGGTTTTGAAAACAATGTTGGATATGGTACGCAACAACATTTAGATGGAATTAAAAAATATGGCATTTTAAATGAACATCGAAAAACATTTGAACCAATTAAATCTTTGGTAAATTAATAGTTAAAATAAAATAATTGGATTAAGTAGGATAAATGAGTTTACAATAGCGCTTTCATTTCTTATAATTGAATATGAACTTAACCTAAGAAACAGGAGGATGGAGAATGAATATCCACGAGTATCAAGGTAAAGCAATATTTCGTTCTATGGGCGTTGCTGTCCCAGAAGGACGCGTAGCATATACTGCTGAAGAAGCAGTAGAAAAAGCAAAAGAATTAGATTCAAAAGTTTACGTGGTTAAAGCACAGATTCACGCAGGGGGCAGAGGGAAAGCAGGCGGTGTTAAAATCGCTAAATCTCTTTCTGAAGTTGAAACTTATGCTAAAGAATTGTTAGGTAAAACACTTGTTACACATCAAACTGGTCCAGAAGGTAAAGAAATTAAACGCCTTTACATAGAAGAGGGCTGCGATATTCAAAAAGAATATTATGTTGGTTTTGTCATCGATCGTGCGACAGATAGAGTTACTTTGATGGCTTCAGAAGAAGGCGGTACTGAAATTGAAGAGGTTGCTGCTAAAACACCTGAAAAAATATTCAAAGAAACAATTGATCCTGTTGTAGGATTGGCACCATATCAAGCTAGAAGAATTGCTTTTAACATTAATATTCCTAAAGAATCTATAAATAAAGCAGCTAAATTTTTAGTATCACTTTATAATGTTTTCATCGAAAAAGATTGCTCAATCGTTGAAATCAACCCACTTGTTACTACGGGTGAGGGTGAAGTTTTAGCATTAGATGCTAAAGTTAATTTTGATGATAACGCATTATTTAAACATAAAGATATTCAAGAATTACGTGATTTAGAAGAAGAAGATCCAAAAGAAACCGAAGCTTCTAAATACGATTTATCATATATCGCTTTAGATGGTGATATTGGTTGTATGGTTAACGGCGCTGGTTTAGCAATGGCAACTATGGATACAATCAATCACTTTGGCGGTAATCCGGCTAACTTCCTTGACGTAGGGGGCGGCGCAACTAAAGAAAAAGTTACTGAAGCATTTAAAATTATCTTAGGTGATGAAAATGTAAAAGGTATCTTTGTAAATATCTTTGGTGGCATTATGAAATGTGACATTATCGCTGAAGGTATTGTTGCTGCAGTTAAAGAAGTCGAGCTTACTTTACCACTTGTCGTACGTTTAGAAGGTACAAATGTTGAAAGAGGTAAAGAAATTCTTAAAGAATCTGGATTAGCAATTGAACCAGCAGCTACAATGGCTGAAGGCGCACAAAAAATCGTAAAACTTGTTAAAGAAGCATAAGGAAAGGATGGGAGCACGAAGATGAGCGTATTTATTGATAAAAATACAAAAGTAATTGTACAAGGTATCACAGGGTCAACTGCCCTTTTCCATACAAAACAAATGCTTGAATATGGTACACAAATTGTTGCTGGGGTAACTCCAGGTAAAGGCGGACAAGTTGTTGAAGGCGTTCCAGTATTCAATACAGTTGAAGAAGCACAAAAAGAAACAGGTGCAACAGTATCAGTTATTTATGTACCAGCACCATTTGCTGCTGATGCAATTTTAGAATGTATCGAAGCTGAACTAGATTTAGCTATTTGTATCACAGAACATATTCCTGTAATTGATATGGTTAAAGTAAAACGTTATTCAGAAGGTAAGAAAACACGTGTAGTAGGACCTAACTGTCCAGGTGTCATTACTGCTGATGAATGTAAAATTGGTATTATGCCAGGATACATCCATAAAAAAGGTCATGTAGGCGTTGTATCACGCTCTGGTACATTAACATATGAAGCGGTACATCAATTAACTGAAGAAGGTATCGGTCAAACGACTGCGGTTGGTATTGGTGGCGACCCAGTTAATGGTACAAACTTTATAGATGTATTAAAAGCATTTAATGAAGATGATGAAACTAAGGCTGTCGTTATGATTGGTGAAATCGGGGGTACTGCAGAAGAAGAAGCTGCTGAATGGATTAAAGCTAATATGACGAAACCTGTTGTAGGCTTCGTAGGCGGTCAAACAGCTCCTCCTGGTAAACGTATGGGCCATGCTGGTGCGATTATCTCAGGTGGTAAAGGAACTGCAGAAGAGAAAATTAAAACACTTAACAGTTGTGGTGTAAAAACAGCAGACACACCTTCTGAAATTGGTACAACTTTAATTGATGCAGCTAAAGAAGCTGGCATCTATGAACAATTATTGACTGTAAAATAATTTTATTTATTAAAAGTCAGCGCAAATTCCGATAGTATGTCGGAGTTTGTGCTTTTTTAGGTTGTATGAGCTGATATTAAAATTAAAAAAATGCATTTGATAAAGTACTTTATATAGTAGAAATGCGACCGCTAAATTAAAGATAAATAAAATTAATATCTCCAATTGAAACATCAGATGTTGTCAATTTAGAAATTTAAAATTACTCTTTAAAATCATATGACTTATTACGATCATTTGACAAAATTTTGTAATACGCAGCATATATATTTTATCGTATAATATGAGATATAAAGGAGTATGATAAATGAACGATTTAGACCTTTTAAAGCTTCGATTTGCTGGACTATCTACACAACAAATACATCGATTATTAAGATTTTCTCCCTCTTTTATGAAATATAGTAAGGTAGATAAACAATACATACTCAAACAATTTTTGGGAACAGTAAAAATAACTGCAAAAAATGAAAATGTATACCGATTATATGTGACAACTAATTTTGAAGTACTATTCAAACAATTAAAAGCATGGAAAGTTCATTTCATAACAATTAATCACCGTTTATATCCACAGTTATTGCGAGAAATTTATGATCCACCCCTAATCCTATTTTATCGCGGTAAGCTCACTTTAATGCAATCTCCTCGTACCCTAGCTATTATTGGATCTAGACAAGCGACACAATATACATGGCAATCACTTCAAACATTTTTTCCTTCATTTAAAAAACATCATTTGACGATAATATCAGGGCTTGCAAAAGGTGCAGATATGATGGCGCATCAACATGCTTTGTTATTTAAGTTACCTACAATTGCGGTATTAGGATTTGGACATATGCATCATTATCCGAAAGAAACTAAAGAGATAAGACAGCAAATTGAAAAAGATGGAATAGTTATAAGTGAATATCTCCCTCTCGAAAAGCCCAAAAGATACCATTTCCCAGAAAGGAATAGATTGATTAGTGGACTTTCTAAAGGTATCTTTATCACAGAATCTGCAGAAAATAGTGGCACAAGTATCACGACGCGATTTGCATTAGAACAAAATAGAGATGTGTATGTCTTACCTGGTACAATATTTAATAAAATGACATTAGGCAATTTGCGTAGTGCTCAAGAAGGTGCGAAAATTGTATTGAATGCGGATGATATATTAGAAGATTTTATTATATGAAAAGTAAATAACACACAACTTTAAAACAGATTTTATTTAACGCTTTGTTTTTTAATAATATATGAAAAAATACTGCTGATTGATAAAGTTTGGGATGAAATAACGGTATAAATTTAATCAAGTCAAAATTAAAAACATTGACAAAAACAAAATACACCGTTTATCATTTATCTTTGTAATTAGAAAATGCAAGGGGGTAACTACTTTGGCAGAAAATTTAGTCATAGTTGAATCGCCTGCAAAAGCTAAAACCATTGAAAAATATTTAGGTAAAAAATATAAAGTAATCGCATCAATGGGGCACGTTAGAGACTTGCCTCGTAGTCAAATGGGTGTAGATGCTGAAAATGATTATGAACCCAAATATATTACGATACGTGGTAAAGGTCCAGTTGTAAAAGAATTGAAAAAACATGCTAAGAAAGCGAAAAAAGTATTCTTAGCGAGTGACCCCGACCGTGAAGGTGAAGCTATTGCTTGGCATTTAGCGAATATATTAAACTTGGAAGATTCAACAGAAAATAGAGTAGTGTTTAATGAAATAACAAAAGATGCAGTAAAAGATAGTTTTAAACATCCAAGAGGCATCGAAATGGAACTCGTTGATGCGCAACAAGCACGACGTATTCTAGATCGTTTAGTCGGTTATAATATCTCACCTGTATTATGGAAAAAAGTTAAAAAAGGGTTATCTGCTGGTCGTGTACAATCTGTGGCATTAAGACTAGTTATAGATCGTGAAAATGAAATTAGAAATTTCAAACCAGAAGAATATTGGAAAATTGAAGGCGAATTTAGATATAAGAAAACAAAATTCACAGCTAAATTTCTTCATTTTAAAAATAAACCATTTAAATTAACTGAAAAAGCAGATGTTGAAAAAATTACTACGCAGTTAGATGGCGATCAGTTTGAAGTGACTAAAGTGACTAAAAAGGAAAAAACGCGTTATCCAGCTAATCCTTTTACAACGTCAACACTTCAACAAGAAGCAGCTCGTAAATTGAATTTCAAAGCACGTAAAACAATGATGTTAGCCCAACAACTATATGAAGGTATAGATTTGAAAAAGCAAGGTACAGTTGGTTTAATCACTTATATGCGTACAGATTCAACAAGAATCTCAGACCAAGCGAAATCAGAAGCGAAAAATTACATTCAAGAAACATATGGTAATGACTATACATCTAATCGAAAATCAAAAGGTCAAGGCGATCAAGATGCCCATGAAGCTATCAGACCGTCTAGTACTTTACGTACACCAAATGAAATGAAAAATTTCTTAACTAGAGATCAACATAGATTATATAAATTAATTTGGGAACGTTTTGTTGCCAGTCAAATGGCACCTGCAATTTTAGATACAGTTGCAATGGATTTGACGCAAAATGACATCAAATTCCGAGCAAATGGACAGACAATCAAATTTAAAGGTTTTATGACTTTATATGTTGAAACCAAAGATGACAGTGAAGATGGTAAAGATAACAAATTACCAAATATTGGTGAAGGTGAAATGGTTACAGCTACGAACATTGAACCATCACAACATTTTACTCAACCACCACCACGCTATACTGAAGCGCGTTTAGTGAAAACAATGGAAGAATTGAAAATTGGACGTCCTTCCACATATGCACCAACAATCGATACAATCCAGAAAAGAAATTATGTGAAAAATGAAAGTAAACGTTTTGTGCCAACTGAATTGGGCGAAATTGTTCATGAACAAGTTAAAGATTACTTCCCAGAAATTATCGATGTTGACTTTACAGTAAACATGGAAACATTATTGGATAAAGTTGCCGATGGTGAGATTGGCTGGAAAAAAGTGATTTCAGATTTTTACAGTAGTTTCAAACAGGATGTAGAACGCGCAGAAGAAGAAATGGAAAAAATAGAAATAAAAGATGAACCTGCTGGTGAAGACTGTGAAGTCTGTGGTTCACCTATGGTTATTAAAATGGGTCGTTATGGTAAATTCATGGCTTGTTCAAATTTCCCAGATTGTCGAAATACAAAAGCTATTGTTAAGACAATTGGTGTGACTTGTCCTAAGTGTAAAGAAGGCGACGTTGTAGAACGTAAATCTAAAAAGAATCGTATTTTTTATGGTTGTTCTAAATATCCAGAGTGTGATTTTGTAACTTGGGATAAACCGATAGGAAGAGATTGTCCTAAATGTGAGCATTACTTAGTTGAGAAAAAACAAGGACGTAAGAGCCAAGTAGTATGTTCAAATTGTGATTACAAAGAAGAAGAGCAAAAGTAATATAGTATAGCGAATTTACGCTTGCAATCGTATTTATGAAAGAAATAGTTTAAACAATAACAGCAACTTATGACACATATATATATAATGTAGATGCATGTATTTATATTTATGATACGATGTCTAAGTTGCTTTTTAATTATGGGAGGAAATCGAATGACTCAAGTTGTAAATGTAGTAGGTGCTGGTTTGGCTGGTTCAGAAGCAGCATATCAATTAGCGCAACGAGGCGTAAAAGTAAATCTTATAGAAATGAGGCCGGTGAAACAGACACCTGCACATCATACCGATAAATTTGCAGAACTCGTATGTTCGAATTCACTACGAGGCAATGCTTTAACAAATGCTGTCGGTGTACTTAAAGAAGAAATGAGACAGTTAGATTCTTTAATTATCAGTGCAGCGGATAAAGCGCGTGTGCCTGCCGGTGGCGCTCTAGCAGTCGATCGACATGATTTTGCTGGCTATGTGACTGAAACATTAAAAAATCATCCAAATATCACAGTTTTAAATGAAGAAATTAATAGCATACCTGAAGGATATACGATTATTGCAACAGGTCCTCTAACGACAGACAAGTTAGCAAACGAAATTGTGGAGGCAACTGGAAAAGATCAGTTGTATTTCTATGACGCTGCGGCACCAATTATTGAAAAAGACAGTATTGATATGAATAAAGTGTATTTGAAATCCCGCTATGATAAAGGTGAAGCCGCATATTTGAATTGTCCTATGACAGAAGATGAGTTTAATACATTTTACGATGCGCTCATGGAAGCTGAAGTTGCACCTGTAAATGAATTTGAAAAAGAAAAATACTTTGAAGGTTGTATGCCATTTGAAGTAATGGCTGAACGTGGTAGAAAAACATTATTGTTCGGTCCAATGAAACCCGTGGGTCTCGAAGATCCTAAAACAGGCGAAAGACCATACGCTGTCGTACAACTACGCCAGGATGATGCTGCAGGAACACTATACAACATTGTAGGTTTCCAAACACATTTAAAATGGGGAGCTCAAAAAGATGTCATCAGATTAATTCCAGGATTAGAAAATGTTGAAATAGTTAGATATGGTGTCATGCACCGTAACACATTCATCAATTCGCCTGATGTTTTAACTGAAACTTATGAATTAAAAGGAAGAGAAGAACTTTATTTCGCAGGTCAAATGACTGGTGTTGAAGGATACGTAGAGAGCGCCGCTAGTGGACTCGTTGCAGGTATCAATGTAGCACATAAAATGCTTAACAAGGGAGAAGTCATTTTCCCTAGAGAAACAATGATAGGTAGCATGGCATATTATATTTCACATGCCAAAAATGAAAAAAACTTCCAACCAATGAATGCTAACTTTGGTTTACTACCAACATTGGAAAAGAAATTAAAAGATAAAAAATTACGTTATGAAAAATTAGCAGATCGTGCTTTAACATATTTAGATAATTATAAACAAACGCTATAAAATATTGTATTTTTATAATTCTTTCCGAAAATTTTGAAAGTTTTACTCAATTTAATAGTTATTTTTCGCAGACCCCTCTATCAATATGCTACAATTTATGTTGATGGAGGGGTTTTTATTGGAAAAAATCCAACAAGCGTATTTATATATGCTAAAAGTAGAAAAACAATTTTCAGAGCACACTTTAAAATCCTATCATGATGATTTAGAACAATTTAATGTTTTCTTAGCTCAAGAACATTTAGATTTGAATGCGTTTGAATACAAAGATGCTAGGAACTATCTCAGTTACTTATATTCAAAAAACTTGAAAAGAACCTCAGTTTCACGTAAAATTTCTACGCTGAGAAGTTTTTATGAATATTGGATGACACAAGATGAAGCGGTGGTAAATCCGTTCATACAATTGGTACATCCGAAAAAAGAACATTATTTACCACATTTTTTCTATGAAGAGGAAATGGAAGCATTATTTGACACGGTTGAAAATGATGCAAAAAAAGGCTTGCGAGATAGGGTAATCTTAGAACTACTTTATTCTACTGGTATTAGAGTTTCAGAGTTAGTGCATATAAAAGAACAAGACATAGATATGACGTCGCCAGGTGTAAAGGTATTAGGTAAGGGTGGCAAAGAACGTTTTATCCCCTTTGGCGAGTTTTGTAAACAAAGTATGGAACGATATTTAGCGTCATTCAAACCTAAATTAAATAGTGATCACGATTATTTATTAGTTAATATGAAAGGCGATCCTATCACTGAACGTGGCGTTCGTTATGTATTGAACGACGTAGTGAAACGAACGGCCGGTGTTACAGAGATACATCCTCATAAACTTAGACATACATTTGCGACACACATGTTAAACCAAGGTGCAGATTTAAGAACAGTGCAATCTTTGCTCGGTCACGTTAATCTGTCAACAACTGGTCGATATACACATGTGACAAATGAACAATTAAGAAAAGTATATTTAAATGCACATCCTCGTGCAAAAAAGGAGAATTAAATAATGAGTACATCTATACATGCAACAACAATATTTGCAGTACAACATAATGGACATGCAGCAATGGCTGGAGATGGTCAAGTTACTCTAGGTGAACAAGTCATCATGAAACAAACAGCGAGAAAAGTGAGACGTTTATATAATGATAAAGTATTAGCTGGTTTTGCTGGAAGTGTAGCAGATGCGTTCACTCTATTTGAAAAATTCGAAACAAAATTACAACAATTTAGTGGGAATTTAGAAAGAGCTGCAGTGGAATTAGCACAAGAGTGGAGAGGCGATAAACAATTACGTCAGCTAGAAGCTATGTTGATTGTAATGGATGAAACATCAATCTTAGTAGTTAGCGGTACAGGAGAAGTAATCGCACCAGATGATAATTTGATTGCAATTGGATCAGGTGGTAACTATGCGTTAAGTGCAGGTAGAGCGCTAAAACGTAATGCAACACATTTGTCTGCGAGCGAAATGGCTTATGAAAGTTTGAAAGTTGCTTCAGATATTTGTGTATTTACAAATGACCAAATTATAGTTGAGAATTTATAGCTGAGTAAATAAATTAATGAAAATGTCTAAATTTAGAATTAATTGGCAATAGTAAACATGTATAAATTATAAGTTGTTTTAAAGCACAAAATTAATGGAGGTAACGTATCATATGGAGACAAATGGAATAAAATTAACACCTAGAGATATTGTATCAAAACTTAATGAATATATTGTTGGTCAAGACGATGCTAAACGTAAGGTTGCAATTGCATTAAGAAATAGATATAGAAGAAGTCTATTAACTGAAGAAGAAAAACAAGAGGTCGCACCTAAAAATATTTTGATGATTGGACCTACGGGTGTAGGTAAAACGGAAATTGCAAGACGTATGGCTAGGGTAGTTGGCGCTCCATTTATTAAAGTTGAAGCAACTAAATTTACAGAAGTAGGTTATGTTGGACGTGATGTAGAAAGCATGGTTAGAGACCTTGTAGATGTTGCTGTTAGACTTGTAAAAGATCAAAAAAAGGCATTGGTACAAGATGAAGCCCAAGATAAAGCGAATGAAAAGTTAGTGAAATTGTTAGTACCTAGTATGAAGAAAAAAGCTAATAACAATACGAACAGTAATAACCCATTTGAATCTTTATTTGGTGGTTCAATCCCTAATTTTGGTCAAAATAATGATGACGAAGAAGAAACACCTACTGATGAAGTGAAAACGAAACGTTCAGAAATTAAGCAACAATTATTAAATGGTCAATTAGAAGATGAGAAGGTACGCTTAAAAGTTGAACAAGATCCAGCTGCTATGGGCATGTTAGGTACGAACCAAAACCAACAAATGCAAGACATGATGAACCAATTAATGCCTAAGAAAAAAGTTGAAAGAGAAGTTCCAGTTAAAACTGCACGTAAGATATTAACTGATGAATTTGCTGATGAATTGATTGATCAAGAAACAGCTAACCAAGAAGCTATTGAATTAGCTGAACAAATGGGCATTATATTTATTGATGAAATAGATAAGGTTGCAACAAATAATCAAAATTCAGGGCAAGATGTATCTCGCCAAGGTGTTCAAAGAGATATATTACCAATTCTTGAAGGTAGCATGGTTCAAACAAAGTATGGTACTGTTAACACTGAACATATGCTATTTATTGGTGCTGGAGCATTCCACGTGTCTAAACCAAGTGATTTAATTCCAGAGTTGCAAGGCCGTTTTCCAATTCGCGTTGAACTAGAAAGTCTTTCAGTTGAAGATTTTGTTCGAATCTTGACGGAACCTAAATTATCACTTATCAAACAGTATGAAGCGTTACTACAAACAGAACAAGTAACGGTTAAATTTACAGATGAAGCAATTAAACGATTAGCAGAAATTGCATTCCAAGTAAACCAAGATACTGATAACATTGGTGCACGTCGATTGCATACTATACTTGAAAAAATGCTAGAAGATTTATCATTCGAAGCACCAAGTATGCCCGATGCGGTTGTAGATATTACACCACAATATGTTGATGATAAGTTGAAATCAATTTCAACAAACAAAGATTTAAGTGCATTTATTTTATAATATAAATATAAAGGAGTAGGAATATGAGCTTATTATCAAAAACGAGAGAATTAAATACACTTTTGCAAAAGCATAAAGGTATTGCGGTAGATTTTAAAGATGTAGCACAAACGATAAGTAGTGTGACAGTAACAAATGTTTTTATAGTTTCAAGAAAAGGTAAAATTTTAGGTTCGAATTTAAATGAATTATTAAAAAATGAACGTATCATCGAAATGTTAGAAAATAGACATATCCCTGTAGAATATACAGATCAATTGATGGATGTGAAAGAAACACAATCCAATATTGGTATTGATAATGTACTAACTGTTTTCCCACCTGAAAATAATGATTTATTCGGTGATAGCAGAACAACAATTTTCCCAATTTTAGGTGGTGGGGAAAGACTTGGTACATTAGTTCTAGGACGTGTGACAGAAGATTTTTCTGAAAACGACTTGGTATTAGGTGAATACGCAGCTACAGTTATCGGTATGGAAATATTACGTGAAAAACATAATGAAGTAGAACAAGAGGCAAGAGATAAAGCAGCTATTAGTATGGCGATCAACTCATTATCATATTCTGAAAGTGAAGCGATTGAACATATATTTGAAGAACTAGGTGGTAAAGAAGGCTTACTAATCGCTTCAAAAGTTGCAGATAGAGTCGGCATTACACGTTCAGTTATTGTAAATGCCTTGCGTAAACTAGAAAGTGCGGGTGTAATCGAATCTCGTTCATTAGGTATGAAGGGTACATTTATTAAAGTTAAAAAAGACAAGTTCTTAGATGAACTAGAAAGAATCAAATAAAATTTTATTGCGTAACGACTTAATTGAGAACGACTAATAGATGGGCTTAGTCGTTCTTTATAATGTGTAAATTAATGGACAAAAACTATTGATTTGCATAGGTAAATATGATATATTTATTGACGGCTATGAAGCCAATACACACACAGAAAGTTAAAGTATAAAGGGTGCGATATTTAATTGTCGTGTTTATATGAGCTTTTTGTGGAGGTAATAAACCAATAGGAGGAATTTTATTATGGCAGTAATTTCAATGAAACAATTGCTAGAAGCAGGTGTTCACTTCGGTCACCAAACACGCCGTTGGAACCCAAAAATGAAAAGATACATTTTCACTGAGAGAAACGGTATTTACATTATCGATTTACAAAAAACAGTGAAAAAAGTAGAAGAAGCTTATAACTTCATTAAACAAGTATCAGAAGATGGCGGAAAAGTTTTATTCGTTGGTACGAAAAAACAAGCACAAGATTCAGTTAAAGCTGAAGCAGAACGTGCTGGTCAATTCTATGTAAACCAAAGATGGTTAGGTGGAATCTTAACTAACTATAAAACAATTTCTAAACGTATTAAACGTATCTCTGAAATTGAAAAAATGGAAGAAGATGGCTTATTCGAAGTATTACCTAAAAAAGAAGTTGTAGAACTTAAAAAAGAATATGACCGTTTAATTAAATTCTTAGGCGGAATTCGTGATATGAAATCTATGCCTCAAGCATTGTTCGTTGTTGACCCTCGTAAAGAGCGCAACGCAATTGCTGAAGCACGTAAATTACACATCCCAATCGTTGGTATTGTAGATACTAACTGTGATCCAGATGAAATTGATTACGTTATCCCTGCAAACGATGATGCTATCCGTGCCGTTAAATTATTAACTGGTAAAATGGCAGATGCAATCTTAGAAGGTCAACAAGGTGTATCAAATGAAGAAGTAGCAGCTGAACAAAATATTGATTTAGATGAATCAAAAGAAGCTACTGAAACAGAAACAACTGAAGAAAACACTTCTGTTGAATCAAACTAAGAATAATGTAAAATGGGTGATAAGATATTGAAGCTTATCACCTTTTTTTAAAATAAATAAAATAAAATTCATTAAATAATGGAGGAATTTGAAATGGCAATTTCAGCTAAACTTGTAAAAGAATTACGTGAAAAAACTGGCGCTGGTATGATGGACTGTAAAAAAGCGTTAACAGAAACTGATGGTGACATCGATAAAGCGGTAGACTTCCTACGTGAAAAAGGTATCGCTAAAGCTGCTAAAAAATCTGACCGTATTGCGGCAGAAGGTTTAGTACACGTTGAAGAAAGAGGAAACGAAGCAGCAATTGTTGAAATCAATTCTGAAACTGACTTCGTTGCTCGTAATGAAGGTTTCCAACAATTAGTGAAAGAAATTGCTATCCAAGTATTAGATACTAAAGCAGAAACAGTTGAAGCACTTTTAGAAACTAACTTACCAGATGGTAAATCAGTTGACCAACGTGTTAAAGAAGCTATCTCAACTATCGGTGAAAAATTAAGTATCCGTCGTTTTGCTGTTAGAACTAAAACAGACAACGATTCATTCGGTGCTTATTTACACATGGGTGGACGTATTGGTGTATTAACTGTAGTTGAAGGTTCTACTGATGCTGAAGCAGCTAAAGATGTTGCAATGCACATTGCTGCAATCAACCCTAAATATGTTTCATCTGAACAAGTAAGCGAAGATGAAATCGCTCATGAAAGAGATGTTTTAAAACAACAAGCTCTAAATGAAGGTAAACCAGAAAATATCGTTGAAAAAATGGTTGAAGGTCGTTTACGTAAATATCTACAAGAAATTTGTGCAGTTGACCAAAACTTTGTAAAAGATCCTGATCAAACAGTTGAAGCTTTCTTAAAATCTAAAGGTGGTAAACTAGTTGACTTCGTACGTTATGAAGTAGGCGAAGGCATGGAAAAACGTGAAGAAAACTTTGCTGACGAAGTTAAAGGACAAATGAAATAATTTTTCATAAGTTAAAACAAGGAAGAAGACACCTTTTGTGCTCCGTATGAAAGATTCACTTTTGTATTGGAAGACCTATTGTGTCTTCTTTACTTGTATAATTTACATATTTTTACAATAGAGAGGATAAGACAATGGCTCAAACTTCTAAATACGAACGTGTTGTATTAAAATTAAGTGGCGAAGCACTCGCAGGTGACGATGGATTTGGAATTAACCCAATTATAATCAAAAGTATTGCAGAACAAGTAGCTGAAGTAGCTAAATTGGACTGTGAAATTGCAGTTATCGTTGGTGGCGGTAATATTTGGAGAGGTAAAACTGGTAGCGATTTAGGCATGGATCGTGGTACAGCAGACTACATGGGTATGTTAGCTACAGTAATGAATGCATTAGCATTACAAGATAGCCTCGAACAATTAGAATGTGATACACGTGTTTTAACTTCAATAGAAATGAAACAAGTTGCAGAACCTTATATTCGTCGTCGTGCAATCAGACATTTAGAAAAAAATCGTGTGGTCATCTTTGCAGCCGGTATAGGTAACCCTTACTTCTCTACTGACACAACTGCAGCATTGCGTGCAGCTGAAGTTGAAGCTGATGTTATCTTAATGGGCAAAAATAATGTCGACGGTGTTTATTCTGCTGATCCGAAAGTAGATCCAAATGCAATCAAATATGAGCACCTAACGCATATCCAAATGTTACAAGAAGGTTTACAAGTTATGGATTCAACAGCTTCATCATTCTGCATGGATAATAATATTCCATTAAATGTATTTTCAATAACTGAAGAAGGTAATATTAAACGCGCTGTCATGGGTGAAAAAATAGGAACATTGATTACAAAATAATTAGAGGTGTATGACTATGAGTGACATTATTAATGAAACGAAATCAAAAATGCAAAAATCAATAGACAATCTTTCAAGAGAATTAGCTAATATCAGTGCTGGTAGAGCGAATTCAAACTTATTAAATGGTGTAAATGTTGATTATTACGGTGCGCCAACACCAGTTCAACAACTTGCTAGTATTAGTGTGCCAGAAGCACGTTTATTAGTCATTTCTCCATATGATAAATCATCAGTTGGCAATATTGAAAAAGCAATCAATGCAGCTAACTTAGGTGTTAATCCTTCAAGTGATGGAGAAGTTATCCGTATCAGTGTACCAGCATTAACTGAAGAACGTCGTAAAGAGCTTGTTAAAGATGTTAAAAAAATTGGCGAAGACGCTAAAGTTGCAGTAAGAAATGTGCGTCGTGACTCAAACGATGAGCTTAAAAAACAACAAAAAAATTCTGACATCACTGAAGATGATTTAAGAACACAAACAGATGATGTACAAAAATTAACTGACGATTCAATAAAAGAAGTTGAAAAATTGTTAGAAGAAAAAGAACAAGATATTATGTCAGTATAAACATGGTAATGATGATAATGGCTTCAATCATTAAGGCGATATAATTGAACTTATATTGTTGCTGATTAAGAGGCTAATCATATTCTTATCTGAACTGTATCAAATCAGACTTTGGTACAGTTTTTTTATTTGTTTATTCAATGCAACAATCTAGTATGATAAAATGGTAGATAATTGCATCTAGAACCTATTATAATAAACATAGATGATCACGCTCGGAGGAAATACCATGTTTAAAAAGTTAATTAAAAAAAATAAAAATCAGCCAATCCAATCAGAGTTTGGCTTGGACTTACATAACATACCTGAACATGTTGCTATAATCATGGACGGTAATGGTCGCTGGGCAAAACAAAGAAAATTGCCTAGAATTAAAGGTCACTATCAAGGTATGCAAACAGTTAAAAAAATCACAAAAGTTGCTAGTGATATTGGAATTAAATATTTAACATTGTATGCATTTTCTACAGAAAATTGGACTAGACCTGAAAATGAAGTCAATTATATCATGAACTTGCCAGTTAACTTTTTAAAAACATTTCTACCAGAGTTGATAGAAAATAATGTAAAAGTCGAGACAATTGGTTTTATGGAATATTTGCCATCATCTACACTCAAAGCAATCGCTAAAGCCAAAGAAGATACTAAAGATAATACAGGTTTAAAATTAATCTTCGCGATTAATTATGGTGGTCGTGCTGAAATATTAAACAGTGTGAAAACAATCTATGATGAACTAACTGCTAAAGGATTAACTAGTGATGACATTACAGAACAGATGATTGATGATCATTTGATGACACATGCATATCCTGACCCAGATCTTTTGATAAGAACATCAGGTGAACAAAGAATAAGCAATTTCCTTATTTGGCAAGTATCTTACAGTGAATTTATTTTCAATGAAAAGCTATGGCCAGATTTCGATAAAGAAGAATTAATAAATTGTATTAAAATTTATCAATCAAGGCAGCGCCGATTTGGTGGATTATAAATAGTTAGGAGAATAGTATGAAAGTTAGAACTTTAACGGCAATTATAGCACTTATCGTTTTCCTCCCAGTTTTACTTAAGGGTGGCCTTATTCTAATGCTATTTTCATATTTATTGGCATTCATCGCTTTAAAAGAATTGCTTAATATGAATATGATTAAGTTCTTATCAATACCAGGGATAATTAGTGCATTAGGTATTTTAATCATTATGTTACCTCAAGACGCGGGGAGCTGGGTTAACGACCTTCAATTAAAATCGTTAATAGCAATGAGTTTTATTTTATTAAGTTATACAGTACTTTCTAAAAATAGATTCAGCTTTATGGATGCGGCATTTTGTCTAATGTCCATCGCATATGTAGGTATCGGATTTATGTATTTATATGAAACACGCTCAGAGGGTTTACATTACATATTATTTGCGTTTTTAGTGGTTTGGTTAACTGATACAGGTGCGTATATTTTTGGTAGATTGATGGGTAAACACAAATTATGGCCAGTCATTAGCCCTAACAAAACTGTTGAAGGCTTTGTAGGTGGTTTGATTTGTAGTTTAATCGTACCGCTAGTAATGATGATCTTTGTAGATTTCAATATCGTACTATGGTTATTGCTAATCATTACGATTATTTTAAGCATGTTTGGTCAATTGGGTGACTTAGTAGAGTCAGGATTCAAGCGTCACTTTGGCGTAAAAGATTCTGGAAGAATTTTACCAGGTCACGGTGGCATTTTAGATCGTTTTGATAGTTTTATGTTTGTCTTACCATTATTAAATATTTTATTAATTCAAATATAATACATTTACGATATGACTTTTATAATTTTATAAAAATGCGAAAGGAGTTAATGGATTGAAATAACTGGTTATTTAATAACAGTTAATGATATTCTTAACTCCTTTTGACAAGGTCGAAAGATTTCACAATGCTAAATTAAATTTTCAATATTTATAAGTTAGCATGTTGATAACTGTTGAATAAAAATGATTAGAGTTACGTGTATGACAAAGTATAGTTGTGGTATACTTTTATAACTTAAAGTTGGTAGTATACATTACTGACACATTGCATGTTATCCAACATGCAGTTAATTTATTAAGAAAATATGAGGTGTATCAAATTGAGTTTTCTAGTAACAATTATTTCTTTTATCATTGTTTTTGGTGTCCTCGTAACCGTACATGAATATGGGCATATGTTTTTTGCTAAACGCGCAGGAATTATGTGTCCAGAATTTGCTATTGGTATGGGACCTAAAATATTTAGTTTTAGAAAAAATGAAACATTATATACGATACGACTATTACCAGTTGGTGGTTATGTGCGTATGGCTGGTGATGGTTTGGAAGAACCGCCGGTACAACCAGGTATGCATGTTAAAATAAAATTGAATGATAAAGATGAAATTACACATATCATTTTGGATGACCAACATAAATTCCAACAAATTGAAGCGATAGAAGTGAAACAATGTGATTTTAAAGATGGCTTGTATATCGAAGGTGTAACGCCTTATGATCAAGAACGTCATAGGTATAATATTGCTAAAAAATCATATTTTGTTGAAAATGGTAGCTTAATTCAAATTGCACCAAAAGATAGACAATTCACGTATAAAAAGCCTTATCAAAAGTTTTTAACATTATTTGCTGGACCACTATTTAACTTCTTACTTACATTGGTATTATTTATCGGTCTTGCGTATTATCAAGGGACACCGACAAATGGCATTGATGAAGTCATGAAAGATTCACCGGCACAACAAGCTGGTCTTAAATCTGGTGATAAAATTGTTAAATTAGATGATAAAAAAATTGAAAATAAAGGTGATATAGATAGTGTTGTAAAAAATATTAAAGATAATAAGACAGAAGTTACGGTTGAACGTGATGGAAAAACACATACGATGGATATCAAGCCTAAAAAAGTAGAACAAAAAGTAACGAAAACTAATACACAAACTAGATATTTATTAGGCTATAGTGCAAGTACCGAACATACAATATTTAAACCAATTGCAGCTGGTGTTGAACGATCACTAGAGGCGGGTAAATTAATATTTACAGCTATTGTAAGTATGATTGCCAGCATATTTACTGGTCATTTTTCTTTCGATATGCTAAACGGACCAGTTGGTATATATCACACTGTGGATTCAGTAGTTAAAACAGGTATCATTAATTTAATTTCTTGGACGGCACTATTAAGTGTTAATCTAGGCTTAATGAACTTGTTACCAATACCTGCACTAGACGGTGGCCGTATTTTATTCGTCATATATGAAGCGATATTTAGAAAACCGGTTAATAAGAAAGCCGAAACAACAATTATTGCGATTGGTGCTGTTTTTGTACTTATTATAATGGTCTTAGTGACATGGAACGATATTCAACGTTATTTCTTATAAAAGGGAGAGAGGTAGTTAAATGAAACAATCAAAGGTATTTATTCCAACAATGAAAGAAGTACCAGCAGGAGCAGAAGCACTGAGCCATCGTTTATTACTGAAAGCTGGTTTAATTAAACAAAGTACAAGTGGGATCTATAGTTATTTACCTTTAGCTGCACGCGTACTGAATAATATTGAAGCAATTGTGCGTGAAGAAATGGAACGCATAGATGCGGTTGAAATCTTAATGCCTGCATTACAACAAGCAGAATTATGGGAAGAGTCAGGTCGCTGGAGTGCTTACGGTCCAGAACTGATGCGTTTACAAGATCGTAACGGACGTGAATTTGCATTAGGACCAACACATGAGGAAGTTGTAACGTCCATCGTTAGAGATGAATTGAAGTCATACAAACAATTACCACTTACGTTATTCCAAATACAATCTAAATACAGAGATGAAAAGCGTCCACGCTTCGGTTTGTTACGTGGTAGAGAATTTATCATGAAAGATGCTTATTCGTTCCATGCGGATGAGGACTCTCTAGATGCATCTTATCAAGACATGTATAACGCATACGGTCGCATATTTAAACGTGTTGGTATTAATGCGCGACCAGTTGTTGCAGATTCAGGAGCAATTGGTGGCAGTCACACACATGAATTTATGGCACTAAGTGAAATCGGCGAAGATACGATTGTGTATAGTGAACAGAGTGACTATGCTGCAAATATTGAAAAAGCGGAAGTAGTCTATCAAGCCAATGAAAAACATGAAGATTTACAACCATTAACAAAAATAGAAACACCAAATATTCATACTGCGCAAGAACTGGCTACATTCTTAGACAAACCCTTAGACGAAATTACTAAATCTATGGTATTTAAAATAGATGGAGAATTTATTATGGTCTTAGTTCGTGGTCACCATGAATTGAATGATATTAAGTTAAAAGCATACTTTGGTACGGATAATATTGAATTAGCTTCTGAAGACGAAATTGTTAATCTTTTAGGTGCGAAACCTGGCTCGCTAGGTCCAGTTTTTGATAAAGAGATTAAAGTCTATGCCGATAATTTCATTCAAGATTTAAATAATATTGTCGTTGGTGCAAACGAAGATGGCTATCATTTATTAAATGCTAATATTGGTCGTGATTTCGAAGTTGATGCTTTCGGAGACTTTAGATTTATATTAGAAGGTGAACCATTATCAGATGGCTCCGGACCAGCTCACTTTGCAGAGGGCATTGAAGTTGGACAGGTATTTAAATTAGGAACGAAATACTCTGAATCAATGAATGCAACATTTTTAGATAATCAAGGTAAAGCACAGCCACTATTAATGGGTTGTTATGGAATTGGCGTATCAAGAACATTAAGTGCGATTGTTGAACAAAACAATGATGAAAATGGCATCATTTGGCCAAAATCTGTAACACCATTTGATTTACACTTAATTACGATTAATCCTAAAAAAGATGATCAACGTGAATTAGCAGATCAATTATATACCCAGTTAAAAGAAAACTACGATGTTTTATATGACGATCGTAAAGAACGTGCAGGTGTTAAATTTAATGATGCTGATTTAATTGGATTGCCAGTGCGTGTGGTTGTTGGTAAAAATGCAGCAGAGGGTATAGTAGAAGTGAAACGTCGTGATACAGGTGAAAGTGAAGAGGTCTATGTGGATAATTTAATTAATTATGTAAACACATTGTATTCTAATATCTAATTTTAGAGCAGGAACTAGGATAATTTGTTATAATTTACAAAGTAAACTGTGCGTTAAAAAGTATAAATATGGGAGATAGGTAGAAACCGAATTTTTCAAAAGGTTTCATTGTCCCAGCTTGACAATTATGACTAGGGTAGATGATTACTTGAATTGAAGCTCATGTATAAGAGTGAGACTTTACATCTACTGCCAATTGACTAAAAAGTCTGAGACATCTATTTGTGTCTCAGACTCTTTTGTTATTCATGTAAAGTAATATCATAGTGCGACAAGTTGAACTAATAGAAATTTTTAGATATTCCGTTATAGTATAGAACATGTAAATTCATACATACACCGTCATAAAATATAAGTATCTATATATAAGAAAAGTAGTGTAATTAATAGTAAGGTGGTTATCGTCATGGCAATGACAAATGAGGAAAAATTTAAAATACTAGCTGACCAAATCAAAATTGCTGAGCATTTAGATTCAGAAATATTGGAAAATAGTGAATTAACACGTGTTGATGTCAAAACATCAGATCGAACTTGGGTATTTCAAATTACATTCCCACATTTTTTAACAATTGAAAATTATTTGCTTTTTAAAGGTGCAATCATTGAAGAATTTAAAACGATTGCAGATGTAAAATGTAATTTCACGGTAAAAGATAAAACAAATCAAGATGAATTTGCAATAAAATATTTTAGCCACTGTATTGATCAAACAAAATTATCACCCAAAGTAAAAGGACAATTAAAACAAAAACGCTTAATTATGTCAGGTGATGTATTAAAAGTCATGTGCCAAAACGATGTTGAACGAGATCACTTTGATAAAGCGTGTAATGGTAGTTTGATTGCAGCATACCAACAGTGTGGGTTTAATATAAGTAAAGTCGTTTTCGAAACAGATAGTGCAGTTAACGATGGGGATTTAGCGTCATTAGAAGCACATATTCAAGAAGAAGATGAGAAAAGTGCGCGTGAAGCAACAGAAAAATTAGAGAAAATGAAGGCTGAAAAAGCAAAACAACAGGACAATAACGAAAGTGATGTTTCAAAATGTCAAATTGGTAAACCAATCCAAGTTGAAAATGTACGTCAAATTGACTCAATTATCGAAGAAGAATTTAAAGCTGCTGTAGAAGGTGTTATTTTCGATATCAATTTAAAAGAATTGAAGAGTGGGCGTCATATTGTAGAATTAAAAGTAACAGATTATACAGATTCTCTTGTCTTGAAAATGTTCACACGTAAAAATAAAGATGATTTAGCGCATTTTAAAGCTTTAAGTGTAGGTAAATGGGTTCGTGCACAAGGGCGTATTGAGGAAGATACATTTGTACGTGACCTAGTTATGATGATGTTAGATATCGAAGAAATAAAAAAAGCTACAAAACAAGATAAAGCTGAAGACAAACGTGTTGAATTCCATTTACATACGTCAATGAGTCAAATGGATGGTATTCCAAACATATCAGATTATGTAGATCAAGCTGCGAAATGGGGACATAAAGCCATTGCGGTAACAGACCATAATGTTGTGCAAGCATTCCCAGATGCACATAGTGCTGCCGAAAAAAAAGGAATTAAAATGATTTATGGCATGGAAGGTATGCTGGTAGATGATGGTGTACCAATCGCATATAAACCAAAAGATTGTGACCTGAAAACAGCTACTTATGTAGTATTTGACGTTGAGACAACGGGACTTTCAAATCAATACGATAAAATTATTGAACTTGCAGCTGTTAAAGTAAAAGATGGCGAAATTATTGATAAATTTGAACGATTCAGTAATCCTCATGAACGATTGTCAGAAACAATTAAAAACTTAACGCATATTTCAGATGACATGTTAGTAGATGCCCCTGAAATAGAAGAAGTGCTCACTGAGTTTAAATCATGGGTAGGCGACGCCATTTTTGTAGCGCATAATGCATCATTTGATATGGGTTTCATCGATACAGGCTATGAACACGTTGGCATTGGTGCTTCCACGAACGGTGTCATTGATACATTAGAATTATCTAGAACAATTAATACAGAATATGGTAAGCATGGCTTAAATTTCTTAGCTAAAAAATACGGAGTTGAATTAACGCAACACCATAGAGCGATATATGATACAGAAGCAACGGCCTATATGTTCATAAAAATGCTTAAGCAACTAGAAGCGCTTGGTGTTCACAACCATCAAGATATCAATACGTCATTGTCAAATGAAGATGCGTATAAGCGTGCACGACCAAATCATGTAACACTCATTGTGCAGAACCAAGATGGTTTGAAAAATCTATTTAAAATTGTGAGTGCTTCTCTTGTTCAATATTATTACCGTACACCAAGAATTCCACGTTCCTTGTTGGATGAGTATAGAGAAGGAATACTTGTAGGCTCTGCGTGTGATGAGGGCGAAGTATTTACAGCAGTTATGCAAAAAGACCAGTCTCAAGTAGAGCGAATTGCCAAATATTACGATTTTATTGAGGTTCAACCGCCAGCACTTTATCAAGATCTAATTGATAGAGAGCTAGTAAGAGATAATGAAACTTTACATGAAATTTATAATCGTTTAATTCGAGCGGGGGATGTAAATAATATTCCAGTGATTGCAACAGGTAATGCACATTATTTAAATGAACATGATGCGATTGCTCGTAAAATATTAATTGCCGCTCAACCGGGTAATCCATTAAATCGCTCTACTTTACCAAAAGCGCATTTTAGAACAACGAATGAAATGTTAGATGAATTACACTTTTTAGGTGAGGAAAAAGCATATGAACTTGTAGTTCAGAATACGAATGATTTAGCAGATAAAATAGAACGTGTCGTACCAATTAAAGATGAACTATTCACACCGAGAATGGAAGGTGCGAATGAAGAAATACGTGAAATGAGTTACGATAATGCAAAAGCACTTTACGGCGATGATTTACCACAGATTGTCATTGATCGTTTAGAGAAAGAATTGGAAAGTATTATAGGTAATGGTTTCTCAGTAATATATTTAATTTCTCAAAGATTAGTTAAAAAATCACTGAATGATGGTTACTTAGTAGGTTCACGTGGTTCTGTTGGTTCGAGCTTTGTGGCAACAATGACTGAAATTACAGAAGTGAATCCCCTACCACCACATTATATTTGTCCAGAGTGTAAGCAAAGTGAGTTCTTTGATGATGGTTCTGTTGGTTCTGGATTCGATTTACCAGACAAGAAATGTGAATCGTGCGGTTGTGATTTGATTAAAGAAGGCCAGGATATTCCATTCGAAACTTTCTTAGGATTTAAAGGGGATAAAGTACCTGATATTGACTTGAACTTTAGTGGTGAATATCAACCTGAAGCGCATAACTATACTAAAGAGCTATTTGGTGAAGATAAAGTATTTCGTGCGGGAACGATCGGTACGGTTGCAGAAAAAACTGCTTTTGGTTTTGTGAAGGGATATTTAAACGATCAAGGTATTCATAAACGAGGAGCAGAAATAGACAGACTTGTAAAAGGTTGTACTGGTGTTAAACGTACGACTGGACAACATCCAGGTGGTATTATTGTTGTTCCCGATTATATGGATATTTACGATTTTACACCTGTTCAATTCCCAGCAGATGATCAAGGTTCTTCTTGGATGACAACGCACTTTGATTTCCATTCCATTCATGATAATGTGTTGAAATTGGATATACTGGGTCACGATGATCCTACTATGATACGTATGTTGCAAGATTTGTCAGGTATTGATCCAAAAACGATTCCAGTAGATGATAAGGAGACGATGGGCATTTTTAGTTCGCCAGAGCCTTTAGGTGTCACTTCCGATGAAATTTTATGTAAAACAGGTACATTTGGTGTACCAGAATTCGGAACTGGATTTGTTAGACAAATGTTAGAAGATACGAAACCAACAACATTTTCTGAATTAGTTAGAATTTCAGGGCTATCTCATGGTACGGATGTATGGTTAGGTAATGCACAGGATTTAATACGCTCTGGTAAATGCGATTTAGCAAGTGTAATTTGTTGTCGTGATGATATCATGGTCTACTTGATGTATAACGGTTTGGAACCTTCATTAGCCTTTAAAACAATGGAATTTGTTCGTAAGGGTAAAGGTTTAACTGATGATATGGTAGAAGCGATGGTTGATAATGAAGTGCCAGATTGGTACTTAGACTCATGTAGAAAGATTAAATACATGTTCCCTAAAGCCCACGCAGCAGCTTATGTACTAATGGCTGTACGTATTGCTTATTTCAAAGTGCACTATCCATTATATTACTATGCTAGTTACTTTACTGTACGTGCTTCAGACTTTGATTTAATCTCAATGATTAAAGATAAAGAAAGTATACGTAACACGGTAAATGATATGTATTCACGTTATATGGATTTAGCAAAAAAAGAAAAAGATACGTTAACGGTGCTTGAGATTATGAACGAGATGGCACAACGTGGCTACCGAATGCAACCAATCAGTTTAGAGAAGAGCAAAGCATTTGAATTCATAATCGAAGGGGATACTTTAATTCCTCCATTTATTGCTGTACCAGGTTTAGGTGAAAATGTTGCACAAAGAATTGTAGAAGCGCGCGATGAAGGGCCTTTCTTATCTAAAGAAGATTTAAATAAAAAAGCTGGTTTATCTCAAAAAGTTATTGAGTATCTAGATGAATTAGGTTCATTACCTAATTTGCCAGATAAAGCACAGCTTTCCATTTTTGATATGTAATCCTTAAATATGATTTACTAGAAACTATTTAGATTTCAATTAAGTGTATTATTTTATAGATTTAGTAAAAGTATAAGAGGTTGATATATTTTACTTGAATTTGACATTAATTAAATATAAGTAAATTTGAGAATAACTTAAGTAAGTTGTCATTGTGCCATTTAACAAATATAGTTATTTGTATAGAAAATGAACATATGGTATAATAATAGTGCTTAAAAAATTAGACTCAGGCAGAAAGAGTGGGCATAATACCCGCTCTTTTCTATTTGCCAAAAAAGGAGGTCAGCATGAGTAAAATAACTGAGCAAGTTGAGACTATCATTCAACCTGTCCTTAACGACTTAAATTTTGAATTAGTAGAAGTTGAGTTTACCAAAGAAGGAAAAGACCATTTTTTAAGAGTATCTATAGATAAAGAAGGCGGCGTTGATTTAAACGATTGTGCGCTAGCTTCTGAAAAAATCAGCGAAGTCATGGACGCGGAAGATCCTATACAAGAAATGTATTATTTAGATGTCGCGTCACCTGGTGCTGAAAGACCAATTAAAAAAGAAAAAGATTTCCAAAATGCAATAACAAAACCAGTATTTGTTTCTTTATATGCACCAATTGAAGGTTCTAAAGAATGGTTAGGTATTTTACAATCTGTTGATGAAACAAACATTGTTATGGAAGTTAAAGAAAAGGCTAAAACAAAGCAAATTGAAATTCCAAGAAATAAAATCGCAAAAGCACGCCATGCTGTAATGATATAACGTGATGAGGAGGATGATAAGTCGTGTCAAGTAATGAATTATTATTAGCTACTGAGTACTTAGAAAAAGAAAAAAAGATTCCTAGAGAAGTATTGATCGATGCCATTGAAGCAGCTTTAATCACTGCTTATAAAAAGAACTACGATAGCGCGAGAACTGTACGCGTAGAATTAAATATGGATCAAGGTAGTTTCAAAGTAATCGCTCGTAAAGAAGTGGTTGAAGAATCAATGGATGATAGAGAAGAAATTAGTTTAGATACTGCATTAGTAAAAAATCCAGCCTATGAAATTGGTGATATTTACGAAGAAGATGTAACGCCAAGTGACTTTGGTCGTGTAGGTGCGCAAGCAGCGAAACAAGCTGTTATGCAACGTTTACGTGATGCAGAACGCGAAATCCTTTACGATGAATTCATCGATAAAGAAGATGATATTGTAACAGGTTTAATTGATAGAGTAGACCACCGTTATGTATATGTGAATTTAGGGCGTACTGAAGCTGTACTATCTGAAGCTGAAAGAAGCCCAAATGAAAGCTATATTCCGAATGAAAGAATTAGAGTGTACGTAAATAAGGTTGAACAAACTACAAAAGGTCCACAAATTTATGTTTCTAGAAGTCATCCAGGCTTATTAAAACGTTTATTTGAACAAGAAGTGCCTGAAATATTTGATGGTACAGTTATTGTTAAATCTGTTGCACGTGAAGCAGGAGATCGCTCTAAAATCAGTGTGCATTCTGATAACCCTGATATTGATGCAGTTGGCGCATGTGTTGGTGCTAAAGGTGCACGTGTAGAAGCGGTTGTAGAAGAACTTGGTGGCGAAAAAATTGATATTGTTCAATGGAATGAAGATCCTAAGGTATTTGTTAAGAATGCATTAAGCCCTTCACAAGTGCTACAGGTTATCGTGGATGAGCCAAATCAATCAACAGTCGTTGTTGTCCCTGACTATCAATTATCACTAGCAATTGGTAAACGCGGTCAAAACGCGAGATTAGCAGCAAAATTAACTGGTTGGAAGATCGATATTAAATCAGAAACTGATGCGAGAGCAGCAGGCGTTTATCCTGCAGAAGAAGCATTAAATGAAGAAGATGAAATGCAATTAGGTGATGTTGTGTCGTCTGAAAATATTGAAGTAGAAGAAGATACTACTGAATCGCAACCAACAGAGACAGTTGAAATAGAAGACGAAGACGCAGAAAAATAAATTGGAGTGGATACTTTATGAAAAAGAAAAAAATTCCAATGCGTAAATGTATACTATCAAATGAATTGCATCCTAAAAATGACATGATTCGAGTTGTAATCAATAAAGATGAGCAAATTTTTGCTGATGCGACAGGTAAACAACAAGGTCGTGGTGCCTACGTATCAAAGGATGTTAAGCTAGTAGAAGAAGCTCAACAAAAAAGTGTTTTAGAAAAGTATTTTAAAGCTGATGCTGATACATTAGAGCCTGTGTATAAAGAAATTATACGTCTTATATACCGTGAAGAGATACCTAAATGACCAAAGAACAAATCGTAAATTTTTTAGGTTTAGCAATGCGTGCTGGAAAAGTAAAAACAGGTGAATCAGTTATTTTAAATGATTTGAAAAAGAACAAACTAAAGCTCGTAATCATTGCAACGGATGCTTCTGATAACACAATTAAAGTGATACAGAACAAATGTGAAAGTTACCATATATCATTACGTATATTTGGAACGAGAGCTGAATTAGGACAAGCTTTGGGTAAAGCAGAACGTGTAAACATTGGAATCACTGATCAAGGCTTTGCTAAAAAGTTATTGTCAATGATTGATGAATATCGTAAGGAGTGACTATATGAGTAAAAAAAGAATTTACGAATACGCAAAAGATTTAAAAATTAAAAGTAAAGAAATTATTGATGAATTGAAAAAAATGGACGTTGAGGTAACGAGTCATATGCAAACGTTAGAAGACGACCAAATTAAAGCTTTAGATAAAATTTACAAACCAGAAAAAGCAGAACAAAGTGAGAAATCACAACAAAAGAATACTCAAAATAAACAACAAACAACACACAATAAAGGTAACCAATCGAATAAAGGTAACCAATCGAATAAAGGTAACCAAAATAATAAGCCGAATAATAAGAAAAATAATAAAAATAACAAGAACAACAAAAATAATAAAAATAACAAACAACCTAAACAAGAAGAACCAAAAGAAATGCCATCAAAAATTACCTACCAAGATGGCATAACAGTTGGTGAACTTGCTGAAAAATTAAATGTTGATTCTTCAGGTATTATCAAAAAATTATTCTTATTAGGTATCATGGCTAATATCAATCAATCATTAGATGACGAAACATTAGAACTTATTGTAGACGATTATGGTGTTGAAATTGAAAAAGAAATCGTAGTTGATGAAGAAGACTTGGCGATTTATTTTGATGATGAAACAGAAGATGAAAATGCAATAGAACGTCCAGCAGTAGTTACAATCATGGGACATGTTGACCATGGTAAAACGACGTTATTAGATTCTATTCGTCATACGAAAGTGACAGCTGGAGAAGCTGGTGGTATTACACAACATATCGGTGCTTACCAAATTGAAAATGATGGCAAAAAAATCACTTTCCTTGATACACCTGGTCACGCCGCTTTTACAACAATGCGTGCACGTGGTGCTCAAGTTACCGATATTACTATTTTAGTAGTGGCAGCTGATGATGGGGTAATGCCTCAAACAATTGAAGCAATAAATCATGCCAAAGAGGCTGAAGTGCCAACAATTGTAGCTGTAAACAAAATTGATAAACCTACTTCAAATCCAGACCGTGTGATGCAAGAATTAACTGAATACGGTTTAATTCCAGAAGACTGGGGTGGCGATACAATCTTCGTTCCACTTTCAGCATTAAGTGGCGACGGTATTGAAGATTTATTAGAAATGATTGTATTGACTTCAGAAGTACAAGAATTAAAAGCTAATCCAGAAAAAAATGCTGTAGGTACAGTGATTGAAGCTGAATTAGATAAGTCACGCGGTCCGTCTGCTTCATTATTAGTTCAAAATGGTACACTCAATGTGGGTGATTCACTCGTAGTTGGTAACACGTATGGTAGAATTCGTGCAATGGTTAATGATTTAGGCCAACGTATTAAAACGGCTGGTCCTTCTACACCAGTTGAAATTACTGGTATTAATGATGTGCCACAAGCTGGTGACAGATTTGTTGTATTTAAAGATGAAAAACAAGCAAGACGTATTGGTGAAGCACGCCATGAAGCTAATGTGATGCAACAACGTCAAGAAAGTAAGAGTGTTTCATTAGATAATTTATTTGAACAAATGAAACAAGGTGAAATGAAAGATCTTAATGTCATCATCAAAGGTGACGTTCAAGGTTCAGTTGAAGCACTTGCTGCGTCATTGATGAAAATAGATGTTGAAGGCGTTAATGTGCGTATTATACACACAGCTGTAGGTGCTATAAATGAATCAGACGTTACTTTAGCTAATGCCTCTAACGGTATTATTATCGGTTTCAATGTTCGACCAGATACTGGTGCAAAACGTGCGGCAGATAATGAAGGCGTAGATATGCGTTTACACCGTGTCATTTACAACGTTATAGAAGAAATAGAATCAGCAATGAAAGGCATGCTAGATCCAGAATTTGAAGAACAAGTTATTGGGCAAGCAGAAGTTCGTCAAACTTTCAAAGTTTCTAAAGTCGGTACAATTGCAGGTAGTTATGTTATTGATGGTAAAATCACTCGTAATGCAGGTGTACGTGTCATTAGAGACGGCATTGTACAATTCGAAGGTGAACTAGACACATTGAAGCGTTTTAAAGATGACGCAAAAGAAGTAGCTCAAGGTTACGAATGTGGTATCACAATTGAAAAGTATAATGACCTTAAAGAAGGTGACATCATTGAAGCGTTCGAAATGGTAGAAATTAAAAGATAAAATTTAAATTAAAATAAAGATTCAGGCATATAATCACCTCAGACTAACGATAATCATTTTCTTTATTGAAATCATCATAAGCACGCCAAAAGTGAGATTAAAATCTCATTTTTGGCGTGCTTTTTTATTATCAATGAAGTTTCTGTATAAGGGCGTAAATTGAGTCACCATCAGTCATCATTAGGGACTTTTAGATTTAATTAAGATAATTTTATGAATCGATGAGAGTATATCTGTTAACAACTAAATAGATTATATTTGATAATGATGTAAAGCTTTCGTACTCTGAAGCATCGTATAAAAGAGAGTGTTGATAGTAGATGTGAAAAATATCAGGGATGTTGATTTTACGTATTATGTTGTTATATAATATATATTCCAAAATTCGATGGCTTATCAGTGATTCGAATTTTAAGTATACGTCGTTTATAGTTTATTAAACAATTAATATCAAAAGATATTAAAATTAAATAATTGAAACATACAAATGTTATCGCACTATTTTATATAATTAATAGATGTTTTTATAGTTGTAAATTAGATATAAAAAATATTGTGAAATTACCTTTATTTATATTGGCGGACACTGGCTGTCTATGTGCATGATTAAACTTAGAATAAATAGGAGGTTATAAATGATGAGTGAATATTTAAAAGAAATAAACGAATTCTGGCAACAATATTTAGATCAATATAACTCTATTTATGATGAATCGACATTAAAAGCAATCATTAAAAATAATGATACTACAGCATTTTTACATCCTAGAGATTTAGAATATATAAAAAAACATTTCGGTGAAAATTTTATGGAAATTCCAAGATTTAAGAAAATGATTGATTTCGCTAATGGTAAAGTGACAGTTAATAAAAATAGACAAAAAGTGACATTCGAAAATGCTGAACTTAATCCTGCGACTGCGCGACCTTATTTTGGAAATCCTGAAATTGCAGATATCGTTATATTAAAAAAACAACCCGAAAATGATTTTAAAACATACGAACTCAGTTTGCCTGAAGCTGAAGCAATAGAGTATAGAAAGAGGATCTTGTTAGATATTCAAGGTAAATTAACATTTGAGGGTCAAAAATTATTTTTACCTTATATTGATCGCCATAGATGGTTTGTAAAATATTTATATAGTAATGCGTCAACTTTAAAATACTTTAATATTGACCCTAATCGTTTAATGGTTATTAAATTTTTCCCTTATCAAACAGGTCATGCAGCAGGTATACCGAAAGATTTCTTATCATTTAAATATATACTTCCTTCCCAGAGGCAAAATTTTAACTTGTTAATTAAAATGCTAAAAGATGATAAAAAACGAATTTATATCGTAAGTGAGGAAGAATTATATATATCCATTTTCAAAAATTTTGCGGATAGTGATATTTGTGAATATTTAATTGAAAACCTATTTGTATTATCTTCTAAACAAAATAGACATCTTACGTTATGTAACGTATTGAGTTATAAAGAGCATAGGGAACGTCTGAGAAAAAAACAAGCGTTATCAAAAATTGAGTATTACAAATGGAATCAAGAACAAAAGGCTGCACGCGAAAATGGTGATTCTGATTTTCACAAGAAAATGGATTCTATGAGATATGAATTTTCTAATTCTAACTAATAAATAAAAAAGCTTATAGTATGTGTGTATCACTAACTGTAAGCTTTTTTTAAATGTCGTAATTATTGAATAAAACTTGTATTTTTCTTTTAAATTCATCGACATAGGATTGTGGTTGTAGAAGTATGATAGCCTGAGGATATAGATACGCTAAATGCATACTTTCTTCTTTTGAAATAATTAGGTTAACGATAGTCCCATCTGTTGAAGGAGTAGTATCTAAGATAATGAATTGTCTCTTTATTTCTGGCCAAATATCATCTTTCACTAGCAGTTTCACTTGTTTAATATGATTAAAGATATCGCGTTCAAATACTTGATTTGTTAGTTTAATATCTGTAATTGTTGTTAAATCACGCGTATATATTTCTCCCTCATATAAGTACGTAATCCAATACACGTTATCAAAATAGCGCGTATAAATTGGAATGATGTTAGGGAGCTCGACATTATCAAGTTGTATAGTGAGTTTATGATTATTCTCGATTGCAAGTTGAATTTTATAGATTAAAGTAGACTCATTGAGTTCACGATGTATTTTGAATTGGCTTAATAATTTATTAGATAATAATTTTTCTGCTAGATTTGAATTAGCATTCAAACCACGAATGAGATTATATGTATCTTCATGAATAACCGGGGTGAAATCTTTCATTCGAAAAATAAGATTTAGCAATCTATTATTTTTAAATTTATATCTATCAATCTTTAAGCGATGTTTTTCAATTGTAGTATCGTATATTACTTTGCCTTCAAGACCATGCCATTCATGATCTTCATAAATAAAATTATTTATATCACTAATGTCTCTTTGAATCGTACGTATATTAACTTGTAGTTTTTGTGACAAGGCTTCTTTGCTTATCGTTTTACCATTTAGTAATCGGGTGTAAATATAGAGCAGACGTTCTGGTTTTTCCAAAAAAGATGCAACTCCTAAAGTTTTAAAATCAAATCAATTATAATATCGATTAGTTTTATAGTATAGCACTATATTTTTATAAATGTGTAAAATCATTATGAATTGACGTACTAAAGTTGATGGCTTTGATGAAAAACACATGCCATTTACACTTAAGCATAAAAATTCATCGCTTAGGCAATTTAAATATAAAATTATAGCGTTCTTATGAAATAATGTTTCAAAAATTAACAGTTAGGAATTAAAATTATGCTCAACTGTCATATAATATGTTGTATTTATATATGACATGCAATATATTGTAATGACAAACATAACTCTACTGATTCGATAAAAGGGAATACAAAGTAATAATATTTGTTTGACGTCATGAAATAAACTGTCATATAATTTGTTAGTAAGGAAACAATTGACGAAGTAAGATATATGTGAGGTGAAAAATATGAATATGAGAGCAGAACGTGTAGGTGAACAAATGAAACAAGAAATCATGGATATCGCTAATAATAAAGTTAAGGATCCAAGAATTGGTTTTTTAACAATTACTGACGTACAATTAACCAATGATTTATCTATTGCAACGGTTTATTTAACTGTTTTAGGTAATGAAAAACAAAAAGCAGATACCTTCAAAGGCTTAGAAAAAGCTAAAGGCTTTATAAAATCTGAATTAGGCTCTAGAATGAGACTCCGTATCATTCCAGAATTGAATTTTGAATATGATGAATCGATTGATTATGGTAATAAAATCGAAAGAATGATTCAGGATTTGCATAAAAAAGACTAAATATTAATTAACGTGTCTTTGATTCAATATGAAGTGGACAATTGATTAATATATTTTCACAGGATGATTACATTCTATTTAGCTCAATATTTGAATTTAGATTGTAGATTCTTAGTGTAGGAGCGAGAACTTGAAATCGAATAGATTTCAGTCTCGCTCTTTTTTACATAAACGCGTAAATCAATACATGTTAGTATAGTATATATAATAAAAATGAGACTCTGAAGGTGAATTGAAAATGTATAATGGGATTTTACCGGTGTTTAAAGATCGTGGATTAACAAGTCATGATGTTGTATTCAAGTTGAGGAAAATTTTAAAAACGAAAAAGGTTGGTCACACGGGTACGCTAGACCCAGAAGTTTCAGGTGTTCTACCAATTTGTATTGGCAGTGCTACGAAAGTGAGTGACTACATTATGGAAATGGGTAAAACTTATAAAGCTACAGTTAGTTTGGGCATAACAACGACGACTGAAGATCAGACTGGAGAAATATTAGAACAAACAGCTGTTAATGAGCAAGATGTTTCTGCTAAGTCGATAGATGATGTTTTACAACAATTTAAAGGTGAGCTGATACAAATTCCACCAATGTATTCTTCCGTAAAAGTAAATGGTAAGAAACTATATGAATATGCAAGAAACAATCAAGTAGTTGAAAGACCAGAGCGAAAGGTCAACATTTATCAAATTAATCGAATTTCAGATTTGCGTTTTGTAGACGATACTTGTCAATTTGATATGATAGTTGAATGTGGTAAAGGTACATATATTAGAACACTTGCCACAGATATTGGTAAAGCACTTGGGCTACCTGCACATATGTCAAAATTAACACGTACGCAAAGTGGTGGATTTGATATCAATGATAGTCTAACACTTGAAGATATAAAGTCATTGCATGAGCATGACACGTTACTTGAGAAATTATTTCCTATAGAATATGGTTTGAAAGGTATTGAACAAATTTTAATTACTGATAACGCCATTAAAGGAAAAATATTAAATGGACAAAAGTTTTACAAAGCTGAGTTCAAGCAAAATATAGACGACATCGTTATAATGGTCGATAATGAAACACATAAAGTGTTAGCAATTTATGAACCACACCCAGAAAAACTTGATGAAATTAAACCTAAAAAAGTGTTTAACTAAAGGAGTCATACACATGAAAGTGATAGAAGTAGCTCATCCAATTCAAGATAATCAATATATAACAGAAGCGGTTGCGATGGCTTTTGGATTTTTTGACGGTATGCATAAAGGTCATGCAAAAGTATTTGAAACATTAGATGCCAAAGCAAAATCCCAAAATTTAAAAAAAGCAGTCATGACATTTGATCCGCACCCTTCAGTTGTATTAAATCCTAAATTAAAGAGAACAGATTATTTAACACCAATTCAGGATAAGGTGGAAATTTTAGAGTCATATGGTATAGATTATTGTATCGTTATTAATTTTTCATCTAAGTTTGCTGAAGTTACGGCTGAAGAATTTATTCAGGATTATATTATCAAAAATAATGTAAAAGAAGTGATTGCTGGCTTTGACTTTACATTTGGTAAATTCGGTAAAGGGAACATGATGATTCTTGACGAAATGTCTGAGTTTAATACAACAGTTGTGAGTAAACAAGAGATTGAGTCAGAAAAAATATCTACAACAGATATTAGAAAATCGCTTAAAACAGGCGATTTGCAGAAGGCCAATGAAGAATTAGGTTACCGATATCGTATTAAAGGTACAGTTGTTCAGGGTGAAAAACGAGGGAGAACAATTGGTTTCCCTACGGCTAATGTGCAACCGAGTGGTGATTATGTATTGCCGAAAAATGGCGTTTATGCTGTCAGCATGGAAATTGGTGTAAACAAAGAAACATATCGAGGCGTAGCCAATGTTGGGGTTAAACCGACGTTTCATGATCCTTCCAAAGCACAAGTAGTTATTGAAGTGAATTTATTCGACTTTAGTGAAAATATTTATGGTGAACGTGTAACCGTATATTGGCATCACTATTTAAGACCAGAAATTAAATTTGATGGAATAGATCCTTTAGTTGAACAGATGAACAAAGATAAAGAAAAAGCAAAATATCTATTATCGGTTGATTTTGGTGATGAATTATCATATAATATTTAAGTCGAATGTGTAATCCACATTTATGCACCTTTACCTTGGCAGCTCGAGACTCCGACGTTTTGCTCGGATAAAGGCGAATAAAAATTAAAAGGAGGAAATTGACAATGGCAATTTCACAAGAACGCAAAAATGAACTAATTAAAGAATATCGTACACACGAAGCAGACACTGGTTCTCCAGAAGTCCAAATCGCTGTATTAACTGCAGAAATCACTGCATTAAACGAACATTTACGTGAACACAAAAAAGATCATCATTCACGTCGCGGATTATTAAAAATGGTAGGTCGTCGTAGACACTTACTTAACTATTTACGTGACAAAGATGTTCAACGTTACCGTGAATTAATTAAATCATTAGGTATCCGTCGTTAATTTTAAGACGTTTATTGATAGGGAAAGAACCTTTAGGGTCCTTTCCCTTTTTTATAATTTAGAACAGCTATTTTTTAAAAAGGAATATACTAATATAAAATTATTCTAAGAAATGATATGATAGAACTAATAGATATATGAGAGGAGATTCGTAATGTCTCAAGAGAAAAAAGTTTTTAAAACCGAATGGGCAAACAGATCATTAACGATTGAAACAGGTCAACTTGCTAAACAAGCTAATGGTGCCGTACTCGTTCGTTATGGTGATACAGTAGTTTTATCTACTGCAGTAGCTTCAAAAGAACCACGTGATGGTGACTTTTTCCCATTAATGGTTAACTATGAAGAAAAAATGTATGCAGCTGGTAAAATTCCAGGTGGATTTAAGAAACGTGAAGGTCGTCCAAGCGATGAAGCAACGTTAACTGCACGATTAATTGATAGACCAATCCGCCCATTGTTCCCTAAAGGTTATAAGTATGATGTTCAAATAATGAATACTGTACTTAGTGCTGATCCAGATTGTTCACCAGAAATGGCAGCTATGATAGGTTCATCTATGGCATTGAGTGTTTCTGACATTCCATTCCAAGGGCCTATTGCCGGTGTGAATGTGGGATATATTGATGGTGAATACGTAATCAATCCAACGGTAGCACAAAAAGAAGTGTCGCGTTTAGACCTAGAAGTTGCTGGTCATAAAGATGCAGTGAACATGGTTGAAGCGGGCGCTAGTGAAATTACTGAGAGTGAAATGCTAGAAGCTATTTTCTTTGGACATAGCGAAATTCAACGATTGGTTAATTTCCAACAAGAAATTGTTGATCATATCCAACCAGAGAAAAAAGCATTCGTTCCTGTAGAAAAAGATGAAGCATTAGTTGAAAAAGTTAAACAACTAACACAAGAGAACGGTTTAAAAGATGCTGTTTTAACATTTGATAAACAACAACGTGATATCAATTTAGATGCGCTCAAAGAAAAAGTAGCAGCTGAATTTATTGATGAAGAAGACGCAGATAACGAAGCGTTAATTAAAGAAGTGAATAGTATATTAAATGACTTAGTGAAAGAGGAAGTTAGACGTTTAATTGCTGAAGAAAAAATCAGACCTGATGGCCGTAAAACAGATGAAATTCGTCCATTAGAATCAGAAGTAGGTGTCTTACCTAGAGCGCATGGTTCTGGTTTGTTTACACGTGGTCAAACACAAGCACTATCTGTCCTAACTTTAGGTTCAATGAGTGAATATCAAATCCTAGACGGTTTAGGGGAAGAAGAACAGAAACGTTTCATGCATCATTATAACTTCCCAAACTACTCAGTAGGTGAAACGGGTCCTGTTCGTTCTCCAGGTCGTCGTGAAATTGGTCATGGTGCATTAGGTGAACGTGCATTGAGCCATATTATACCGGATTTGAAAGACTTCCCATATACTGTAAGAATTGTAAGTGAAGTATTAGAATCCAATGGTTCGTCTTCACAGGCATCAATTTGTGGGTCTACATTAGCATTAATGGATGCTGGTGTGCCGATTAAAGCACCTGTTGCAGGTATTGCTATGGGCTTAGTGACACGTGATGATAGTTATACAATCTTAACAGACATTCAAGGTATGGAAGATGCACTTGGCGATATGGACTTTAAAGTTGCAGGTACAGCTGAAGGTATCACTGCAATTCAAATGGATATTAAAATTGATGGTTTAACAAAAGAAATTATTAAAGAAGCGTTAGATCAAGCACGTGAAGGTCGTCTAGCTATATTAGATCACATGCTACAAACTATCGATACGTCTCGTAGCGAATTAAGTGCTTTTGCACCTAAAGTAGTTACGATGACAATTAAACCAGAGAAAATTAGAGATGTCATTGGACCTGGTGGTAAAAAAATTAATGAAATCATTGATGAAACTGGCGTGAAACTTGATATCGAACAAGATGGTACGATCTTTATTGGTGCAGTTGATAAAGATGCCATAGCACGTGCACGTTCAATCATTGAAGATATTACACGTGAAGCAGAAGTTGGACAAGTTTATGAAGGTAAAGTCAAACGTATTGAGAAATATGGTGCGTTTGTTGAATTATTCCCAGGTAAAGATGCACTTGTTCACATTTCGCAAATTGCGAATGAACGTATTGATAAAGTCGAAGATGTTTTAAAAGTCGGCGATATTTTCAAAATCAAAGTAACTGAAATTGACAAACAAGGTCGTGTCAATGCATCACATAAAGCATTACTATAAATTAGAGTTTTATCATAAAATTGGTATTGTAACTATAACGAGAGACTAGTTAACTGAATGTAACTTCCTACAATAGCATGTCATCGATTCTATTGTTGGAAGTATCACATTGCAGTATTTGCTAGTTTCTTTTTTTATACATAAAAAATGCTAATAAGGAAGTTTGTAATTATAAATAGTATATAAACGGAATTTCAGTTTGTGGAAAATTTTCAAGTCGCATTGTATATTAAGTCAATATAAATTGAGTGATTATAGAATTAAAATAGATATAAACTATTTGTTGTAATTACTTTAATAGTGTACATAAAGCGCATTTTAACTTATAATAAATTATGAGTTTATATATGGACGGGGAAATTAAATAGGAGGTAACATTTTGAGTTTAATAAAGAAAAAAAATAAAAACATTCGTATCATTCCACTCGGCGGAGTTGGAGAAATTGCGAAAAATATGTATATCGTCGAAGTGGACGATGAAATGTTTATGCTTGATGCTGGTTTAATGTTCCCAGAAGACGAAATGCTGGGCGTAGATATTGTTATTCCAGATATTCAATACGTAATAGAAAATAAAGAAAAATTAAAAGGGATCTTTCTAACGCATGGACACGAACATGCTATTGGTGCTGTAACGTATGTGTTAGAACAAGTTGATGCTCCGGTATACGGTTCGAAATTGACGATTGCTTTAATTAAAGAGAATATGAAAGCACGCAATGTAAATAAAAAAGTTAGATACTACACAGTGAATAATGAATCAGTGATGCGTTTTAAAGGGGTAAATGTCACTTTCTTTAATACGACGCATAGTATTCCAGATAGTTTAGGTATTTGTATCCATACTTCTTATGGCGCAATTGTTTATACGGGTGAATTTAAATTCGACCAAAGTTTACATGGACATTATGCACCAGATTTGAAGAAAATGACTGAGATAGGCGAAGCGGGTGTGTTTGCTTTAATTAGTGATTCGACTGAAGCTGAAAAGCCAGGTTATAATACACCAGAAAATGTGATTGAATCACATATGTACGATGCATTTACAAAAGTGAAGGGCAGATTAATTGTATCTTGTTATGCTTCTAATTTTATAAGAATTCAACAAGTATTAAATCTTGCGCAAAGATTAAATAGAAAAGTGTCATTCTTAGGACGTTCACTTGAAAGCTCATTTAACATTGCTAGAAAAATGGGATATTTTGATATTTCAAAAGATTTATTAATTCCAATCAATGATGTTGAAAATTATCCTAAGAATGAAGTGATTATCATAGCCACTGGTATGCAAGGTGAACCTGTTGAAGCGCTTAGTCAAATGGCTCAGAAAAAGCATAAGATAATGAATATCGAACCAGGGGACTCTGTCTTTCTAGCTATTACAGCTTCTGCCAATATGGAAGTGATAGTAGGTAATACTTTAAATGAATTAGTACGTGCAGGTGCTGAAATTATACCAGATAGTAAAAAGATTCATGCTTCTAGTCATGGTTGCATGGAAGAGTTGAAGATGATGATTAACATAATGAAACCAGAATACTTTATACCAGTAAATGGAGAATTTAAAATGCAAATTTCTCATGCTAAATTAGCTAATGAAGCAGGTGTACAACCTGAAAAAATCTTCCTTGTAGAAAAAGGCGATGTTGTTAACTACGATGGTGAAGAAATGATTTTAAATGAAAAAGTAAATTCTGGAAATGTACTTATTGATGGTATCGGTGTAGGAGATGTCGGTAATATCGTATTAAGGGATCGTCATTTATTAGCGGAAGACGGTATATTTATTGCTGTGGTTACGCTTGATCCAAAAAATAGAAGAATAGCGGCAGGTCCAGAAATTCAATCAAGAGGTTTCGTTTATGTAAGAGAAAGTGAAGCACTTTTAAATGAAGCTGAAGAAAAAGTCCGTGAAATTGTCGAATTAGGTTTACAAGAGAAACGCATTGAATGGTCTGAAATTAAACAGAGTATGCGTGATCAAATTAGTAAATTATTATTTGAAAATACGAAACGTCGTCCGATGATTATTCCAGTTATTTCTGAAATTTAATAATTTTAATACTAAACAAAGAGGTTAAGACATACGCTTAGGTAAATATATTTAAAAGTAGATTAAGGTGACATGTTAAGCAATTTTGCCATAAATCCAACCTTTAAATGCACTAAGAGCGAAAAAATGTCTTACCTCTTTTATGTTATTATGTAAGAATGCGAAACTTTATTTATACATAAATATTAATAACTATGAGAAACATGCATATATTTTAAACGAAAATGTTATATCACATATGTAGGAATTGAACATATGATGACGCATATTTGAAAACTGAGTCGAAAAGAAGGTGTTAAATTTGGCACAAACGAAAAAAAGATCAACAGCTAAGCGAAAACCTGCAAATACAAGAAGAAAGACATCCAATAAGAAGAAACAACAAGGTGATCATCCCTTAAGATATATATTGGCAATTGCAATTTTTGTCATCATCGTCTTAGGTGCTTTTCAACTTGGTATAGTGGGAACAATGATTGATAGTTTCTTTAATTATTTATTTGGTAACAGTAGATTTTTAACTTATATACTTATTTTGATTGGAACTATATTCATTACATATTATAAAGCATTACCTAAAACGAGACGTACAGTGGGTGCCTTCGTATTACAATTAGCTTTATTGCTAGTTACACATATTGTTTTTTATTTTACAAACAAGGTACAAGCGCAACGTGAACCAGTATTGTCATTTGTATATAGTTCATATAAACATACGAATTTTCCGAATTTTGGCGGAGGACTCTTAGGTCATTATTTATTATCGATATCTATACCGCTTATTTCAATTGTAGGTATTATTATTGTCACAATTTTACTTATAGCTTCAAGTATTATTTTACTTTTAAAACAAAAGCACCGAGATGTATCTAAAATATTATTTGAAAAGTTAAAAGTTAAAAGTCAGGATGCTTCAGAAAATTATAAAGAAAAGCGCAAACAAAATAAAATCAAAAAAGAAGCGAATGCACGCGTAAAAGCTGAGAAGAAAGCTGAGCGTGAGAAACAACAACTAGAAGCGACTGAGCAACAAGACATTAAAGATGTTAGCGAGCTAGAAGAAGTACCAAACGAAACAAGTAACCAACAATTATCTATCCCTATATACGGACATAGTGAAAATGATGAAGAATCTACAAATCAAAGTCCAAATACTAAAAAACAACGTACTAAACGCATGTACGATCATGAAGCGGATAATGTTCAACATACAGAGCATGATACAAATGATGCGGATTTGGCTTCATTAGATCAATCTATGGATGCTACTGAAGAAACTGAAGATAGTCAAAGCGATGCGGTTAACTCGATTTCAGAAGCTGGAGAAGTGGAAAACGAGGCATACACGATTCCACCACTCTCATTACTTAAGCAACCAGCGAAACAAAAAGCAACTTCAAAAGCAGAAGTTCAGAAAAAGGGGCAACTGCTAGAAACAACACTTAAAAATTTTGGTGTAGATGCTAGAGTGACACAAATAAAAATCGGTCCTGCGGTAACACAATATGAAATTCAACCTGCACAAGGTGTTAAAGTAAGTAAAATTGTAAACTTGCACAATGATATCGCACTTGCACTTGCAGCTAAGGATATTCGTATTGAAGCACCTATTCCAGGACGTTCTGCAGTGGGTATTGAAGTACCAAATGACAAAATTTCACTTGTATCACTTAAAGAAGTATTAGATGAGAAGTTCCCTGCAAAAAATAAATTAGAAGTAGGATTAGGAAGAGATATCTCAGGTGATCCTATAACAGTTGAATTAAATAAAATGCCCCATTTACTTGTTGCTGGATCTACAGGTAGTGGTAAATCCGTATGTATCAATGGTATTATCACTAGTATTTTACTTAATGCAAAGCCGCATGAAGTAAAACTTATGTTAATTGATCCGAAAATGGTAGAATTGAATGTATATAATGGGATTCCCCATTTATTGATACCGGTAGTTACAAATCCTCATAAGGCATCTCAAGCTTTAGAAAAAGTTGTGGCCGAAATGGAGCGTCGTTATGATTTATTCCAACATTCATCTACAAGAAATATAGAAGGTTACAACGAAGCGATTAGAAGACAAAATCTTGAGCTAGATGAAAAACAAGCTGAACTACCTTATATCGTGGTTATTGTGGATGAATTAGCTGATTTAATGATGGTTGCTGGTAAAGAAGTAGAAAATGCAATTCAAAGAATTACTCAAATGGCTCGTGCAGCAGGCATTCATTTAATCATTGCAACACAACGCCCTTCTGTGGATGTGATTACTGGTTTAATCAAAAATAACATTCCAAGTAGAATTGCTTTTGCTGTTAGTTCACAAACGGATTCTAGAACGATTATTGATAGCGGTGGCGCAGACAAGCTATTAGGAAAAGGTGACATGCTATATGTTGCAAATGGTGGTTCTACAAGAACGCGTGTGCAGGGTGCATTTTTAAGCGATCAAGAAGTGCAAGACATTGTTAATTATGTAGTAGAACAGCAAAAAGCGAATTATGTTAAAGAAATGGAACCAGACGCACCAGTAGAAAAATCAGAAATGAAGAGTGAAGATGCGCTTTATGATGAAGCATATTTATTTGTCATTGAACAACAAAAAGCGAGTACTTCTTTATTACAAAGACAATTTAGAATTGGTTATAATCGCGCTTCCAGATTAATGGACGATTTAGAACGAAATCAAGTTATTGGACCACAAAAAGGAAGTAAACCTAGACAAATATTAGTGGATTTAGATAGTGATGAGGTGTAAAAATGGAACTGACTTCTGTTTATAAAGTTAAAGAGTGGATGATACAACAAATCAAAGATGGCAAATTACAACATGGTGAACCATTACCAAGTAATTTAGCAATAGCTAGAACATTAAATGTAAAGACAGATGATGTCTATGATGCAGTAGATGAATTAATCACTGAACAAGTTTTATCAAATAATTTAGAAGAAGGTGCACGTGTTAAATCACTGCACCCATTCTATTATCCTTTAGGAGAAGTTGTAAGTATAAGTAGAATGATTGAAGATCAGGGTTATAGTGCTGGGACAGAATATATTAGTTTTGATGAAAAACCAGCGACCTCATTAGATTCAAAACGATTAAATATTGCAGATAAGGCAAACGTTACAATTATAGAACGTGTCAGAACGGCAAATAAGAAACCCGTAGTATATTGTTTAGATAAAGTGCCTGCGAGTGACTTAACATGCGCACAATATCAAAATAGCGATGAATCGTTACTAGGTGCTATCGAAGCACATGCGGGAAAAAAAGTGGCATATGCTGATACTGAAATGGAGGCCATCAGTTATGAGCCGCACATTTCAGACATCTTAGGTGCATCACCACATGAAGGGCTTATGTTATTGAAATTAGTCCATTATGATAAAGATGACCAACCAATACTTTATTCTTTTAATTATTTCAAAAGTAGTTTAGTAAAATTTAAAACGGTTAAAAATAGTTTATAATAAGAAATTTATGAAAGTGAGGCATGACAATTTGAAGAACAAAAATACTCAGAATGACATACATATTAAAGTAATGCCAACTACAAAATTTAAAACGACCACAATAACGTTGAAATTTATGGCTCCCTTAGAAAGTGACACCATGACTGCGCGTTCGATTCTAAGCAAAGTATTAGTTCGAGCAACCAAACAATGGCCTACAGATAAAGCATTCAATAGACATTTATCACATTTATATGGCGCCTATGTGAATAGTTTTGTTTCAAAATTTAAAGATAAGCATGTTATAAGCATTTCATTAGAGTTAATTAATGAACGTTATTTGAAAGACCAAACACCATTATTTGAAAAAGGTGTGGCATTGTTAAAAGAAATTATTTGGAACCCGTTAGTGACTGATCAACAATTTGATGAGGTTTTTGTGTCACAAGAAAAATCTTTATTAGGTAAAAAACTAGAAGCGATGGTTGATAACAAATCGCAGATTTCATTTTTAAATTTATTAAAACATATGTTTGGAGAACATCCTTATAGACATTTGGCTACAGGTCAAATAGAATACATAAAAAGTGTAACGCCAGAAACTTTATACGATATATATCAATCTATGCTACAAAATGATTATTGTGCAGTTTACGTCGTTGGTAACGTAGATGAAGCACAAGTTAAAACGCAATTGAAAACTTATTTCGATATCAAACCTTTCCACTTTGAATTAACGCAAGACGCACCTATGAAACAAGCACATACATTACCACAAGAAATTGTTGAAGTGGACGATGTAGATCAAGCTAAGTTGAATATGGGCTTTAGAATGCCGGCAAAATATGGCGACGCAGCGTATTTTACAATGGTTGTATTTAATGTAATGTTCGGTGGTGACCCTTCATCTGTATTATTTAATGAAGTCCGTGAAAAACAAAGTTTGGCATATTCAATTCATTCACAAATTGATGCAAAAAATGGCTTCATGTTTGTACTGAGTGGTGTATCCATAGATAAATATGAAGTTGCAAAAGATACAATTATCAAAGAATTTGAAAAGTTCCAAAACGGTCAATTTGAAGAAGATAAGCTAGCATTAGCTAAAAAAGTAATTCTTTCGCAGAGACAAGAATCACATGACAGACCAAAAAGTATGATAGAAATTTTAAACAACAATATCTTATTAGATGAGCCTATGTCAGAAGAAAGTTATTTTGAAGGTATCCAAAGTGTTACAAAATCAGATGTGCAACAATTAGCGCAAGCGGTTGTGCTTGATACCATTTATATTCTGACAAAAGGAGGTAATGACTAATGCGAGAAAATTATTATGAACAAATAGATGAACGTGTATTTGAAGCAGAATTAAATAATGGATTGAAATTATTTATTATCCCCAAAAAAGGGTTCCAAAAAACATTTGTGACGTATACTACAAAGTTCGGCTCGTTAGATAATAAATTTAAGCCACATGGTAGTGATACTTTTGTCACTGTTCCAGATGGTGTAGCGCATTTCTTAGAACATAAATTGTTTGAAAACGATGATGAGAGTGAAGATTTATTTACGGCATTTGCTGAAGATAATGCACAAGTCAATGCATTCACTAGTTTTGATCGTACAAGTTATCTATTTAGTGCAACAGATCATGTGGAGCGTAATATTAAACGCTTATTAACAATGGTTGAGTCACCTTATTTCACTAAAGAAACAGTAGATAAAGAAAAAGGCATCATAGCTGAAGAAATTAAAATGTACCAAGAACAGCCTGGTTACAAATTAATGTTTAATACATTGAAAGCTATGTATGATACACATCCTATTCGTGTGGATATTGCAGGCAGTGTAGAGAGTATTTATGAGATTACTAAAGATGATCTTTATTTATGTTATGAGACATTTTATCATCCATCGAATATGGTACTCTTTGTTGTCGGCGATGTAGATGTAGCAAATATTTATGATGTCGTGGCAACGCATGAAAATCAACGCGATAAAGAAGCACAACCGCAAATAGTTAGAGATCCATTGATAGAAAAAGCAACTGTAAATGAATCCAAAGTGACTGAAACTATGAAATTGCAATCACCTCGATTGATGTTAGGCTTTAAAAACAATCCGTTAGTTGATGAACCCGACGCATCTTTTGTAAAGAGAGATTTAGAGATGACACTTTTCTATGAAATGTTATTTGGTGAAGAAACAGATTTTTATCAATCTTTACTTAACGAAGATCTAATTGATGAGACATTTGGATATCAATTTGTATTAGAACCGACATATAGTTTCTCAGTAATTACGAGCGCAACACAGTATCCTGATAAATTAAAAGCGTTACTTTTAACAGAAATTGAAAACAACCAAGGACAACTGAATGATGAAGAAGCATTTAGTTTACTAAAAAAACAATTCATAGGTGAATTTATTTCAGGGTTAAATTCTCCGGAATACATAGCGAACCAATATACGAAATTATATTTTGAAGGCGTAAGTTTATTCGATTTATTGGAAATTGTTGAAAGCATCACTTTAGAGAGTGTAAACGAAACTTCAAAAATGTGCTTGAACCTAGAGCAAGTTGTTGATAGTCGTTTGGAGATGAAATAAAAATGAAGGCATTAGTGATGGGTGGTTCTGGTAGTATAGGTACAGCTATCGTTGATCGTCTATTGTCTGACGGTTATGAAGTTATCATTCAGTATAATCAGGCTAATGTTGATACACTGCAGTCGCAATATAAAAGTCAGCCTGTACAATTCATACAAATAGATTTAATGCAGGACATCGATTTTGCGGATTACTTTGATTTTATTACTAATTTGGATTGCCTTATTTATGCGAGTGGCACTGCATTATATGGACAAATACAAGATATGAATGACGAAATGATTGATTTAGCTTATCAAATTCACGTAAAACAATTCATACGTGTTTGTAGGTATTTTGTTGATCAACTAAGACAAAGTCAGAGTGGTAGGATTGTTGTTATTTCATCTATTTGGGGTGAAACAGGTGCAAGTATGGAATCAGTTTATTCTGCAATGAAAGGTGCCCAAATTGCTTTTGTAAAAGCATTGAGTCAAGAACTTGCAATGACTTCAGTAACGGTGAACGCTATTGCACCCGGTTTGGTAAGTGGTAATATGGCTCGAGTTTGGAGTGAAGCGGAATTGGCAGTAATTACTGAAGACTTGCCACAACAAAGATTGATAGATCCGACTGAAATTGCTCACACATGTAGTTATCTATGTCATCCTTTTGCGAAAAGTATCACCGGAACAATTCAAAAAGTGAATGGCGCTTGGTACTTGTAAATAATTTAAGTAAACTATAGAAAATAAAACAACTTTGAAACATTCAATGATATAATGTCAGTAAGTATGAGGAAGTAATTTTCTAAAAAGTTTTGTATTACTATTTAACTTAGATGACTGATGAAAGGATTACTATAGCTAAAGTGAAGTAGCACGTTTGTAGTTCATTCTAGTCGTTAGTTGTTCATATGATCTAATAGGATGATTCTTATATTTATGCTCAGCTAATAAAACAAAACGTCAATGATATAATTTATAAAATAATGTTTATTTAAAGTGTATCATTTGCTGTTTATCATAAAAGACAACATATGGTTTATAAACAAAGGGGTGTTTATTTCATGACAGTAGCAACTAAAAAAGAATGGTATTTAGAATATGAGATAACAATGAACCGAGCTGGCCTTTTAGGAGATGTTTCTAGTTTATTAGGTTTGATGGGAATTAGTATTGTGACTATCAATGGTATTGATGAAGGTCGTAGAGGGCTATTAATAAAGTCAGATAGTCTAGATAAAGTGCATAGATTTGAAAATATCGTAACAGAAATAGATGATATATCTATAACAAAATTGCGTAAACCAGAGTTACGTGATCGTTTAGCTGTGAGACATGGAAGATACATAGAACAAGATGCAGATGATAAAAAAACGTTTCGTTTTGAAAGAGATGATTTAGGTTTACTTGTTGATTTTATGGCAGAATTATTTAAAGAGAAAGGCCATAAATTAATTGGTATTAGAGGTATGCCGAGAGTAGGTAAAACTGAATCAATCGTTGCAGGTAGTGTGTGTGCGCACAAGAGATGGTTATTTATCAGTTCAACGTTAATTAAACAGACTGTTCGTAGCTCTTTAATTAAAGGAGAATATGATTCTGATCATGTTTATATTATCGACGGTGCAGTCACAGCGAGAGAGTCTAGTCAAAAACATCAAGAATTAGTTAAAGAAGTTATGAGTTTACCAGCAATAAAAGTAGTCGAACATCCTGACTTGTTCGTTGAAACGAGTGATTATGAAATGAGTGATTTTGACTATATCATCGAATTACGAGAAAATAAAAATCAAGAAATTCAATATGAAGAAATGAAAAAGAAAACAGTTAAAAGTAAAAATAACTTAGATTTTGGTGATGATACGTTTGGTGGCGGATTTGGATTTTTTGAATAAAATATGAATAGTTATTAAGGAGGACTAACATTTTGAATTTAGTTGGTCAAACTTTAAAAGGACGTCGAGAACGTTTAGGTATGACACTAAACGAACTTGAAACGCGTACCCAAATAAAAAGAGAAACACTTACACTGATTGAGAATAATGATTTTGAATCGTTGAAAAATGTAAATTATGCAGAAGGTTTTATTAGGAAATATGCAAAAGCAGTGAATATCGACTCAGTACAGTTAATTGAGGCGCATAGAGAAGAAATTCCTAGTAATGATGAATCGCTTCAAAATACAATAACTGCTTTTTCAAAAGAAGATAAACCGACTTATCGAACTAAAAATAAAGAACCATTGCAAGTGGCCGTTGTAATAAGTATATTTGTTATTATTACAGCACTTTTATGGATTTTTTCAGTATTAATTTTTTAATCTGTAAGTCCAAGTACGTCATAAGTTATAAATAGAAAAGAGGACTTTGTATGAATATACCGAATTGGATAACTGTATTTAGAGTTATACTCATTCCAATCTTCCTATTGTTTGCTCTAGCGGATTTTGGATTTGGTAAAATTTCATTTATCGGTGGTAATGAAATTAGAATAGAATTATTAATTAGTGGCATTATTTTTATCGTCGCATCATTAAGTGACTTTGTAGATGGTTACTTAGCGCGTAAATGGGAACTTGTAACAAACATGGGTAAATTTTTAGATCCATTAGCAGATAAATTACTAGTATCAAGTGCTTTGATTGCGCTCGTACAAGTAGATTTAACCAATTCTGTAGTTGCAATTATTATTATTGCTCGAGAATTTGCTGTTACGGGATTACGCTTATTACAAATAGAACAAGGTTTTGTTAGTGCTGCAGGTCAGTTAGGTAAAATAAAAACTGCTGTTACTATGGTTGCCCTTGTTTGGATTCTTTTAGGCGATCCATTGTCTAGCTGGATTGGTTTTGAATTAGGACAGGTATTACTATATATCGGTGTATTTTTCACTATCCTATCAGGAATTGAATATTTTTATAAAGGTAGAGATGTGTTTAAGGCAAAATCATAAACACATTAACATCATAACGCTATAAATCGGGGCATGTAGATAATTTGGACATGCTTCGATTTTTTTAATTTTTATAAACAAGTCGTATAGAAGCGCTTTCACATGAACGAATCTTTCGTTATTTATGGTTTTTCATTTTATAATATAGGGAAGTAGAAATATATTGTTAATTAGAAGCTATAAGGAATAAATTATTTACAAAAATGTAAATATCTCAGGAGGAAACGTTTTGAATATATCTATTATTGCGGTAGGATCAGAATTATTATTAGGACAAATCGCTAATACTAATGGTCAATACTTATCAAAATTATTTAATAGTGCTGGCCATAATGTGGTTGAACATACAGTGATTGGTGATAACCCACAAAGATTAGAGAGAGTAATTAATAAAGCATTAGAAAATTATGATACCGTTATATTAACTGGAGGCTTGGGCCCTACAAAAGATGATTTAACTAAGCATACAGTTGCGAAAGTATTAGATCGAGATTTAGTTATCGATCAAAATGCACTCGACTACATCGAACAATATTTTAATGAACAAAACGTCGAAATGACGCCAAATAACCGTCAACAAGCGTTAGTCATTGAAGGTGCGCATGTCTTGGATAATAAGGTCGGTATGGCCCCAGGAATGCTTGTCCAACAACATGGAAAGCAAATTGCTTTGTTACCAGGTCCACCAAAAGAAATGAAACCGATGGCTAAAGAGGCGTTATTACCTTATTTTATAAATGGTGAAAATACAATATTTTCAGAATTACTTCGCTTTGCGGGTATAGGAGAATCAAAGGTCGAAACAGAATTAATGGATTTAATCGATCAACAAACGAACCCTACGATAGCACCATTAGCTGGGTCTCACGAAGTCAATGTAAGATTGACAGCAAGTGGTGAGACACAACAAGTATGTGAAACGTTAATAGCGCCGCTTAAAGAAGAAATTTTAGAACGTATCGGTAAATATTATTATGGTTCTGATGATATTGTTATAGAACAAGCATTTATGAATAATATGACAAAAACATTTGCCATTTATGATGGGGTGACAGATGGTATATTATTTTCTCGGATGAAAAATTTTGATAATAATCAGTTACTTCAAGGTATGTTATCTCACCACACGCAATTTATAGATGAACGTGATATAATAACATCTCAATTTTCAGTATCTGCTCAGATTGTCAAAGACATGTTTAACACGGAAATAGGTATTTCAGTGATACATCAACATGATACGGTATATTTAGGTATTTTAGAAAATGATGAATTAGCTGTACAATCATTTAAAATGACACAAAGAAGACATTTAATTAAAAGCAGAACTCAAAATTATGTGTTGATTAGATTACTAAATTGGTTTAAATAAATACGAACAGTATACAGAAAATGCGAAAAATAGCACGTGTGTTCTATTTTAGTATTATTGAATTCAAATATTAGCGAACAAATATTCGCAAAATACTTGCGAAATTATCTGAATCAAGGTATAGTGAATATAAGATATTTTTTCGAGAGATAAATCTCATTTAGGAGGTCCAGCATTGGATAACGATCGTCAAAAAGCTTTAGATACGGTAATTAAAAATATGGAGAAATCATTTGGTAAAGGTGCTGTTATGAAATTAGGCGACAACAAAGCGCGCAAAGTTTCGAGTGTATCAAGTGGTTCTGTAACATTAGATAATGCTTTAGGTGTAGGTGGTTACCCTAAAGGAAGAATCGTAGAAATTTATGGTCCAGAAAGTTCTGGTAAAACAACTGTAGCGTTACATGCTATCGCTGAAGTACAAAAAAATGGCGGTGTTGCAGCGTTCATAGATGCTGAGCATGCATTAGATCCTGTTTACGCAGAAGCTTTAGGCGTAGACATACAAAATTTATATTTATCTCAACCTGATCATGGGGAACAAGGTTTAGAAATTGCCGAAGCATTTGTTAGAAGTGGCGCTGTTGATATCGTTGTGGTCGATTCAGTTGCTGCGCTTACACCTAAAGCTGAAATTGAAGGTGAAATGGGAGATACGCACGTTGGTTTGCAAGCACGTCTTATGTCCCAAGCTTTGAGAAAGCTTTCCGGTGCAATTTCAAAATCAAATACAACAGCAGTATTTATCAACCAAATCCGTGAAAAAGTTGGTGTGATGTTCGGTAATCCTGAAGTTACACCAGGTGGACGTGCTTTGAAATTCTATAGCTCTGTTCGTTTAGAAGTGCGCCGTGCGGAACAATTGAAACAAGGTCAAGAAATTGTTGGTAATAGAACAAAAATTAAAGTCGTTAAGAATAAAGTAGCACCACCATTTAGAGTTGCAGAAGTTGATATTATGTATGGTAAAGGTATCTCTAAAGAAGGAGAATTAATTGACCTAGGTGCTGAACATGAAATTGTAAATAAATCAGGGGCTTGGTATTCATACAATGGTGAACGTATGGGACAAGGTAAAGAAAATGTGAAATTATACCTCAAAGAAAACCCTGCTATTCGAGAAGAAATTGATCAAAAATTACGGGAAAAATTAGGTATCTTTGACGGTGACGTTGAAGAAAAAGAAGCTGAAAGTCCTGCTACACTTTTTGATGAGGAAGAATAACTAAAGTTCTGGTTATCAGTAGAGCGTTATAAAATATAATTTGAGTTATTTATTACTAATAACATAATAATAAGCTTAGACATTCAAGCGTGTCTAAGCTTATTTTTTGTATATGAATAAGAATATAAAAATATTATATGAAAATATTTTTCATTTCAAATGTGCTGTGAGTTAAGTAAGCGCAATCGGTAAAGTAAATATTGTGTAAAAGGAACGCTTCAAATATTATATTAATGTGTATGGAAACCTTGACACTTCTTAGCTGTAAACCGTACAATTACATTGTATGATTCTTTTAGAACTTCATATAATCATATTTAATCATATTGAAATTTGATATACAGAGCAAAATCCTAGATAAAAAGGGGGTGTTTGTGTGAATTTATTAGGCCTCCTACTCATTTTGCTAGGTATTATTCTCGGAGTTGTTGTAGGGTATATTGTTGCCCGAAATTTGTTGCATCAAAAGCAATTACAAGCAAGACAAACTGCCGAAGATATTATCGAACAAGGAAATAAAGAAGCAGAGAATATTAAGAAGGAAAAGCTCCTAGAAGCTAAAGAAGAAAATCAAATCATAAAAGAGCAAAGTGAAATTGAACTTCGTGAAAGACGTGGTGATCTTCAAAAGCAGGAAGCAAGACTTCTACAAAAAGAAGAAAACTTAGAGCGAAAATCTGATCTATTAGATAAAAAAGATGAGATTTTAGAGCAAAAAGAGTCTAAACTTGAAGAACGACAACAACAAGTAGATGCAAAAGAGAGTAGTGTTCAAACATTAATAAATAAGCATGAACAAGAATTAGAACGCATCTCTGGTCTCACTCAAGCAGAAGCTGCACAAGAGCAACTTCAAAGAGTTGAAGATGAATTGTCACAAGATATTGCAATACTTGTTAAGGAAAAAGAGAGAGAAGCAAAAGAAGCAGTCGATAAAAATGCAAAAGAACTATTAGCAACTACTGTTCAAAGGTTAGCTGCAGAGCATACTTCTGAATCTACAGTTTCTGTTGTTAATTTACCGAATGACGAAATGAAAGGTCGAATCATTGGTAGAGAAGGTAGAAATATCAGAACGTTAGAAACGTTAACTGGTATTGACTTAATTATAGATGATACACCAGAAGCCGTAATTCTTTCTGGTTTTGACCCAATTAGACGTGAAATTGCAAGAACTGCATTAGTAAATCTTGTTTCGGATGGTCGAATCCATCCTGGACGAATTGAAGATATGGTAGACAAAGCTCGAAAAGAAGTAGACGACATTATTAGAGATGCAGGGGAACAAGCTACATTTGAAATAAATGTACATAACATGCATCCAGATCTTGTTAAGATCTTAGGTCGTTTACAGTATCGTACTAGCTATGGACAAAATGTATTGAAACATTCTATCGAAGTTGCTCACTTAAGTGGTATCTTAGCAGCAGAATTAGGTGAGGATATTACATTAGCTAAACGTGCTGGCTTACTTCATGATGTTGGTAAAGCTATTGATCACGAAGTAGAAGGTAGCCATGTTGAAATCGGTGTAGAATTAGCGAAAAAATACGCTGAAAATGAAACAGTCATTAATGCAATACATTCCCATCATGGTGATGTTGAACCAACTTCAATTATTTCTATCTTGGTTGCTGCAGCAGATGCACTTTCAGCTGCGAGACCGGGTGCTCGTAAAGAGACTTTAGAAAATTATATTAGAAGATTGGAAAGATTAGAAACACTATCTGAAAGTTATGAAGGTGTTGAGAAAGCATTCGCAATCCAAGCAGGTAGAGAAATTCGAGTTATTGTATCACCAGATACTATCGACGACTTAAAATCACATCGCTTAGCAAGAGATATTAAGAGCCAAATTGAAGATGAACTTCAATATCCAGGTCATATAAAAGTGACAGTTGTTCGTGAGACTAGAGCAATTGAATATGCAAAATAAAAGTTAATTATTAAACGATTAATTTTTGAAATTTAAACAAACTAAACGATATTTCGTTTAGTTTGTTTTTTTTAATATTTTAGAATAAAAGAACATCCGCGACAATTTATTTATGTCGCGGATGTTTCACATTGAGGTTAAAAATAACTGCAATGAAAAGTATTGGTAACAACTCATTAAGATAATGTAGTATATGTCATACTTTTATACAGTTTATCGATACGCTCAATGATGTATATGGATTTAATAATCCAAGTTCATTGTAATTAACATATTAAAATTTAAGTGAGCTCTAAATCTGCCTGTTGTACTTCTTTAATTATTTCTGCAGTATCATAACAGTTTGTAGAGATATTGGCATACCTTTCAGCTAAACGGTATGCATTGATATATAGCTCCAAACTTTCTTTAGCTATGTCTTCTGCATCTTCACTTTTTGATGGATTTGCTGTAACAACTAAGTCAGCAAAATGTTGTGGATCGATATTAATTGACATGTATTACTTCCAACTCCTATATTTTGGATTAGCTCTTAACTACTATAATCTATACCACTATTTTTATAATTAAAACTTAGCTAATTTAATAAATTTTCATCAGCACCTTTTCATTGTAAATAAATTGAATTAAACTAACACTAAGAGAGGATGAACACGTAAATGAGATTATTATTTATTGGGGATATTGTAGGAAAAGTAGGGCGCGAGGCCATTACAACATATTTATCAAGACTGAAGCAGACATATCGTCCTACAGTTACAATTGTGAATGCTGAAAATGCGGCACATGGTAAAGGCCTGACAGAAAAAATATACAAAGATTTATTAAGAGAAGGCGTAGATTTTATGACGATGGGTAACCACACATATGGTCAGCGTCAAATTTATGATTTTATAGATTCAGCAAATCGTATGGTAAGACCGGCTAACTTTCCAGAAGAAGCACCAGGCGTAGGTATGCGATTTATTCAAATAAATGAAATTAAGCTAGCTATCATCAACTTGCAAGGTCGTGCTTTTATGCAAGATATTGATGATCCTTTTAAAAAGGCAGATGAGCTTATAAACGAAGCAAAAAAAGAAACGGATTATATATTCGTAGATTTTCACGCTGAAACGACATCTGAAAAAAATGCTATGGGTTGGTATCTTGATGGTAGAGCAAGTGCTGTTGTGGGCACGCACACACATATACAAACTTCGGATGAACGTATATTACCAGGAGGGACAGGTTATATTACGGATGTTGGTATGACAGGTTTTTATGATGGTATATTAGGTATAAATAGACATGAGGTGATTACGCGTTTTATTACAAGTTTGCCACAAAGACATGTTGTGCCAGATGAAGGTCGCAGTGTATTATCGGGCGTGATTATAGATATCAATAAAGAAGGAAGAACAACACACATTGAACGTGTATTAATCAATGACGATCATCCTTTTTAAAATATCGTCCATTAGTATGAATTTAAAAAAAGTACCACTCTGTACATAGTAATAGGGTGGTTTATTTTGGTATGATGAACAATGAATTATTATAACCACTAGGAGGCAAGATGATATGAAATCACAAGTATCATGGAAAGTGGGCGGTCAACAAGGCGAAGGTATTGAATCTACTGGGGAAATCTTTGCTACTGCTATGAACCGTAAAGGATACTACTTATATGGATATCGTCATTTTTCAAGTAGAATCATGGGCGGACACACGAATAATAAAATACGCGTATCCACGACACCAGTGCATGCAATTAGTGATGATTTAGATATCTTAATTGCATTTGATCAAGAAACAATCGAATTAAACCATCATGAAATGCGTGAAGACAGCGTAATTATTGCAGATAGTAAAGCAAAGCCAGAGAAACCAGACAACTGTCGTGCTCAATTGATAGACCTACCATTTACTGCAACTGCTAAAGAATTAGGTACTGCATTGATGAAAAATATGGTAGCGATTGGTGCCACTTGTGCTGTTATGGACCTCGATATTTCAGATTTTGAAACATTAATTACAAACATGTTTACTAAAAAAGGTGACAAGGTTGTAGAATTGAATATAGAGGCGTTAAATGAAGGTTATCGTTTAATGAATGAACAGTTAAATAACGTTGATGCTGATTTTATCTTAGATAAAACGGATGGAAAGCCACATCTATATATGATTGGTAACGATGCCATTGGTTTAGGTGCGTTATCAGCAGGATCAAGATTTATGGCGGCTTATCCAATAACACCAGCTTCAGAAATTATGGAATATATGATTGAAAATCTTCCAAAAGTGGGCGGAACAGTTGTACAAACTGAAGATGAGATTGCTGCAGCAAACATGGCAATCGGTTCAAACTATGCAGGTGTACGTGCATTTACTGCTAGTGCGGGACCAGGACTATCGCTAATGATGGAAGCGATTGGTTTATCAGGTATGACAGAAACGCCTTTTGTAGTTATAAATACACAGCGTGGTGGCCCTTCAACAGGATTGCCAACGAAACAAGAGCAATCAGACTTAATGCAAATGATTTACGGTACACATGGTGATATTCCTAAAATTGTAGTCGCGCCTACTGATGCAGAAGATGCATTTTATTTAACTATGGAAGCTTTTAATTTGGCTGAACAATATCAATGTCCAGTCATAGTATTAAGTGATTTACAACTTTCATTAGGTAAACAAACGGTTGAACAATTAGACTATAATAAAATAGAAATCAATCGTGGTGACGTGATCCAATCCGATATAGAACGTGAAGAAAATGACAAAACTTACTTTAAACGTTATGCATTAACAGAAAGTGGTGTTTCCCCAAGACCTATTCCTGGGGTAAAAGGCGGCATTCATCATGTTACAGGTGTTGAACATAATGAAGAAGGAAAAACGAGTGAAGCTGCAGATAATAGACAACAGCAAATGGATAAACGTATGCGTAAAACAGAAAACCTATTAATACAAAATCCAGTAGAAGCTGATGTACAACATGAAACAGCAGACATACTATATTTAGGATTTATTTCAACTAAAGGTGCAATTCAAGAGGGTAAATCAAGATTAGAATCACAAAATATTAAGGTTAACCACATACAAATTAGACAATTGCATCCATTCCCTAGTGAAACGATTCAAAAAGAAGTCGACAAAGCTTCAAAAGTCGTTGTAGTTGAACATAATTATCAAGGTCAACTTGCCAATATATTAAAAATGAACGTAAATTTAGGTGATAAATTAGTAAATCAAACGAAATACGATGGCACACCATTTTTACCACATGAAATTGAAGCTAATGGACTTGAGATAGCTAAAGAAATAAAGGAGTTGGTATAAATGGCGACATTTAAAGATTTTAGAAATAATGTAAAACCTAACTGGTGTCCTGGTTGCGGAGATTTTTCAGTACAAGCAGCCATTCAAAAGGCAGCAGCCAATGTTGGTTTAGAACCGGAAGAAGTAGCGATTATTACGGGGATTGGTTGTTCTGGACGTTTATCAGGATACGTAAATTCATATGGCGTTCATGGTATACATGGCCGTTCATTACCATTGGCACAAGGTGTAAAAATGGCTAATAAAGATTTAACGGTTATTGCTTCTGGTGGTGATGGAGATGGTTATGCCATTGGTATGGGTCATACGATTCATGCATTACGTAGAAATATGAATATGACTTACATTGTTATGGATAATCAAATTTATGGCTTAACTAAAGGTCAAACGTCACCTTCTTCAGCTCAAGGATTTATTACTAAATCTACACCAAAAGGAAATATTGAACAAAATGTAGCACCTTTAGAGTTAGCACTTTCATCAGGTGCAACATTTGTAGCGCAAGGTTTTTCAAGTGACATTAAAGGACTAACAAAAATGATTGAGGACGCAATTAATCATGATGGCTTCTCATTTGTGAATGTATTTTCTCCATGTGTAACATATAACAAAGTGAATACGTATGATTGGTTTAAAGAAAATTTAACAAATATCGATGATATTGAAGATTTTGATATTAAAGATAAGCAAAAAGCCACTCAAAAAGTGTTAGAATATAATTCATTAATAAAAGGTATTGTTTATCAAGATACTGAAACACCTTCATATGAATCACAAATTGAAGAAATGAACGGTACACCTTTAGCTAAACAAGACATTCATATCGATGAAGAACAATTTGAGGCATTAACGAAACAATTTATATAAAATATTTTTAACTAAATAAGCTAATGAACTGTCACATTATTAACGAAATAATCATGCACGCATTGATTGTCGTATTGAGCATGTGACAGTTTTTTTATATGTTTGATTAAGCATGATTTGTAGTACATATTTTCATTACACGATAGAGAGGACATTCATTATGATAGATCAATTTATGTCAATGTCAGAACTGATTGATCACACTGAAGAACATAAAGATTGGCAAATTTTATATAACGAGCGTGTTGCAAAAAGTTTAATAACAGCTGTTCATGGTGGTGCTATTGAACGTGGCACATCAGAAATTGCACAATTAATTAGTGAAATTGGTGGTTATAGTTTTTATACATTTAAAGGAATCAGGAAAAATAAAAATCATGAACTTCATGTTACATCAAAGCATTTTGATGAGCCCATACTTAATGAATTAGTACCGACACATGAAGTTGTAGTATCATTACATGGTTGTATGGGTGATGATGTAGCAGTTTATATTGGAGGTAAAGATTTAGAATTATCCTATGAAATTACACAACAATTACAAAAAATAGGCATAAAGGTCAAACCGGCTCCAGCACATATAGCTGGAATGCAAACAGAGAATTTTGTAAATAAGGGTAAACGTGACGCAGGTGTACAATTAGAACTAACTGTGGCATTAAGGAAACAATGTTTTAAAAATAATAAATATAATTTACATGATAGAGAGAATCGAGAGAATTGGTCGCAGTTAATGTTTTCATTTTCCACTGCAATTGCCAATGCTTTAAAAATATTAAATGATTAGGTACGACTTTACAAAATCTTAAGATAATAGTGCTTAAGTTAGGGAATAGGTTGAATAGAAACTATGAAGGGTGTTTATTTATGGCAGATAAATATAAATCAATGACTGAATTGGCTGAATATACGACTGAAAATAGTGATTGGTCAGTGGTTCGTCGCGACTTAGATAGCCAAGTTATTATTTCGGCGATTCATGGTGGAGCGATTGAACCTGGTACAACGGAAATTGCTGATTTAACAGCACAAAAGGGTGATTTTGATTATTTTACTTTTAAAGGAACAAAATCAAAAGGAAATGAAGCGTTACACGTAACCTCTCGTCATTATGACCAACCGGATATGATGGAAATGGTCAAAAATAAGACACACGCAGTAGCAATTCATGGCTGCGTGGGTGATGATAGCATTGTATATATGGGCGGCAAAGATGAAAGTTTGATTCGTGCATTAAAAGAACAATTTGAGCAATTAGATATTAAAGTAGATCAAGCGCCTAAACATATGTCTGGTGCACACGATGATAATATTATCAATTGTTGTAGCACAGGTGAAGGTGTACAGCTAGAATTAACTTCGGGATTAAGAAAATTGTGCTTTAAAAATCAAAAATATAATAAACATAGCCGAGAAGACCAAAGTAATTGGAGTCAGTTTATGGATAACTTTACAAGTGCAATCGTTCAAGCGATACAAAAGGTGTAGTAACGCTTGTAAATAATGGACACTTAAGCTATTATAGATTCAAGATGTCTATAATAGGAAGATGATGATAAATGAAATATTCTAGAGCGACCAATTATGCGTTACACGCGTTATTATTTATGATTAAAAATAATGGTGATGTTCAACGAATTCCGGTACAAGATCTTGCTAAAGCATTAGGTATTTCTACAACTTACTTGTCAAAAATTTTAACAAGATTAGTTAAAGTTGGTGTTATTTCAGCGAGTAGCGGTGCTAAAGGTGGATACCAATTAAGTTTAAAGTGGCAAGATGTAACAATCTATGAAGTGATTACAACAATTGATGGTAAACAAAGCTTGTTTGAAGATAGTTTTAATCATGGTGATAGTTGTCCAATTAATAAGTTAATGATTGAAGCGGAGCAAGCGCTCATAGGCAGTTTGAAACAAAAAAAGCTAAAGGATCTCATATAAATAATTGAGGTTCTTTAGTTTTTTTGTACGAGTAATTTAGATATTGGATGATTATAAAGCTGTACATCATGAGTACACATGATGAAATGATAATTGCATTGTTGTACATTAGTTTTCATTTTGTTTTTGAATAAAGTAACACGCGAATAACTGTGCGTATTATGTTTAATTTGCTAAAATATAAAGTATATAAAGTAATTAAGGGGTTGACGTAGTATGAATGATACATTAATGAGTATTCAGATTATTCCTAAAACTGCTAACGGAGAAGACGTAATTCCATATGTTGATGAAGCGATTAAAGTAATAGATGACGCAGGTTTAACGTACCGAGTAGGTCCATTAGAAACAACAGTACAAGGTGAAATGAATGAATGTTTAATATTAATTCAAAAATTAAATGATCGCATGGTTGAACTAGAAATTCCTAGTATTATAAGTCAGGTTAAATTTTATCATGTACCTGAGGGGATAACGATTGAGACACTGACTGGGAAGTATGATGAACTTTAAAAAGTTCAAATATAGATTTATGTATGCGCCAGATTTATTTTATAAATAAACTTTTTTTTAGAACCACTTCTCAATTTATTGAGATAGTGGTACTTATGCAAGTGCAAAGGCACTTGTAAACCCAAGCTGATACTTCTCAATTTATTGAGATAGTGGTACTTATGCAAGTGCTCTGGCACTTGTAAGCCCAAGCTAGAGCTGCTCAATTTATTTTCTTCGTATTGCTTAATCTATAAACTTTAATTGCTGAAAGTCATTGATTTCATACTGACATGGCTACTTTTGATTATATTTTTGAGCGCGGCCACATTTATTGAATGATGAAAGTTGTTTATAAAGGTTAACTGCAAAAAAAGTTGACTTTAATTATTTACAAGTCTTTTTGCACTTTGTGTTCAAATTTAATATAATGTAATAATGATTATGGATAAAGTTATAGAACTTAGAACTACGAGGTTGTTAAACAAAATGATGCGAAATCTTTTGAATTACTTGTTCTTAGTTTTTATGATATAGAAAGGATTTTGTAGAGTGAATGAAGAACAAAGAAAAAGTACTTCTATTGATATCTTAGCAGAACGTGAAAAAAAGACTAAAGATTATAGCAAGTATTTTGAACACGTGTATCAGCCCCCGAGTTTAAAAGAAGCACGAAAACGTGGTAAGGAGGAAGTTAATTATAATGACGATTTTCAAATAGATGAAAAGTACCGAAACATGGGACAAGGCAAAACATTTTTGATTAAAACATATGGTTGTCAAATGAATGCGCATGATACAGAAGTCATGGCAGGCATACTTGGAGCATTGGGTTATACACCAACGGAAGATATTAATCATGCAGATGTTATATTAATTAATACATGTGCGATTCGAGAAAACGCTGAGAATAAAGTATTTAGTGAAATAGGTAATTTAAAACATTTGAAAAAAGAAAAACCTGAAACGGTCATTGGTGTATGTGGTTGTATGTCACAGGAAGAGTCTGTGGTCAATAAAATATTAAAATCTTATCAAAATGTTGATATGATATTTGGAACACATAATATTCATCGTTTACCTGAAATTTTGGAAGAAGCTTATCTTTCAAAAGCAATGGTTGTTGAAGTATGGTCTAAAGAAGGAGACGTCATTGAAAATCTTCCTAAAGTAAGAGAAGGTAATATCAAAGCGTGGGTTAATATTATGTACGGTTGTGACAAATTCTGTACATACTGTATAGTGCCTTTTACTAGAGGTAAAGAGCGAAGCAGACGACCAGAAGATATCATAGATGAAGTCCGTGATTTAGCGCGCCAAGGCTATAAGGAAATCACATTATTAGGTCAAAATGTTAATGCTTATGGTAAAGATATTGATGGCTTAGCATATGGTTTAGGAGATTTATTAGAAGACATTTCAAAAATTGATATTCCGAGAGTAAGATTTACGACGAGTCATCCATGGGATTTCACAGACAGAATGATTGAAGTCATTGCAAATGGTGGAAATATTGTGCCACATGTCCATCTTCCTGTACAATCTGGTAATAATGCAGTGCTTAAGATTATGGGACGTAAATATACACGTGAAAGTTATTTAGATCTCGTTAACAGAATTAAGACACATATTCCTAATGTTGCACTTACAACTGATATTATAGTTGGTTATCCAAATGAAACAGATGAACAGTTTGAGGAAACTTTAACATTATACGACGAAGTTGAGTTTGAACACGCATATACGTATATATACTCACAAAGAGATGGCACCCCTGCAGCTAAGATGAATGATAATGTGCCATTGGATGTAAAAAAAGATAGATTACAGCAATTAAATAAAAAAGTTGCGTATTATTCTGAACGTGCAATGCAACAATATGAAGGACAAACAGTTCAAGTATTATGTGAAGGTGTAAGTAAAAAAGATGATACGGTCTTATCTGGTTATACCTCAAAAAATAAATTAGTGAATTTTAAAGCTCCTAAATCAATGATTGGAAAAATAGTTAATGTATATATTGACGAAGCTAAACAATTTTCACTTAATGGCACGTTTATCAGTGTGAATGATAAAACGGTGGTGACACAATAATGTATGAAAAAGATGATATTTTAGCTGAAGCAGAACGTTTGAGTGAACGTATTAAATCTCTAGATACTGTCAAAGAATATCATAAAGTAGAATCACAAATTCATCATAATGAAAATTTAGAACAACGAATGAAAGAATTAAAGAAAAATCAAAAGCAATCGGTCAATTTGCAAAATTACGGTAAAACACATGCGTTACAGGCCTCGGAAGAAAAGATTCAAGACATCGAAGAAGATATCAATATACTGCCAATTGTAGAAGAATTTAGAGAATCACAAGCAGAAGCCAATGATTTATTACAAATGATGATTCACACAATGTCCGATAGATTAAATAAACACCAAGAATAAGCAATTTTTTATTGCACTTATGGAAAGGGTTTGAACACTATGAAGACTAAAAAGTTAACATTAACAGCAATTTTTATTGCTATAAATGTTGTGTTAAGCAGTATAATTGTGATTCCACTAGGCCCTATAAAAGCAGCACCTATGCAGCATTTAATTAACGTACTTTGCGCTGTATTTGTAGGTCCTTGGTTTGGACTTGCTCAAGCTTTCATTTCATCAATCTTGCGCATGATTTTTGGTACCGGTAGTTTCTTTGCCTTTCCAGGTAGTATGATTGGTGTATTACTCGCTAGTGGTTTTTATTATTATAGAAAGCACCTATTTATGGCAGCTGTGGGAGAAGTGATTGGCACTGGAATTATCGGTAGCATCATGTGTATACCACTTGCTTGGGTCCTTGGTTTTTCAAATCTTGCAATTAAACCATTAATGCTCGCTTTTATTGTTTCAAGTGTAATTGGGGCAATTATTAGTTATATCATTTTAATGATATTGAAGCGAAAAGGCATTTTAAAACGCTACTTATAAAACACTATTATTATGAGATTGAGACATATTATTTTAATCAATAAGTAAATTTATGAAGTTAACTTGTAATCGTTAAGGTCATTTATTACTTAAAGATAAAATAAAGTGTCTTAATCTCTTTTGTTATATATGGGAGTTGGATTATGAAATCTCTATTAGAAAATTTGATTTCTGTCCCGCTCCCATTGAATTTTTAATATGATGAGAAATGTTTAAATTTAATAAACAGGCGTAAATTGAAAACTTATGTTAAAATTTAAGAGTTAAATTAGCTAGAAAAGCTGAAAATCGTGTGGTTATTAAAACAAATTTCAAACAATATAACGAGATAGTAAAATGATATTAGATGTAAGTACATCTCTTATAATCAATGTAGGATGAGATGCAAAAAGACAAAACTTACTTTCTATGACTAAATCAATGAACTAAGTGAAAATAAGAAAAATAAAAGGATTGTGAAATATATTTATGACAAACCAAACCCCAATGATGCAGCAATATTTAAAAATAAAATCACAATATCAAGATTGCCTATTGTTTTTTAGATTGGGTGACTTCTATGAAATGTTTTTTGAAGATGCTAAAGTAGCATCGAGAGTACTAGAAATTACTTTGACAAAACGTGATGCAAAAAAAGAAGACCCGATTCCAATGTGTGGTGTGCCATATCATTCAGCTGATGGCTACATTGAGACATTAATAAGTAACGGTTATAAAGTAGCCATTTGTGAACAAATGGAAGACCCTAGACAAACTAAAGGCATGGTTCGACGTGAAGTTGTTCGTATTGTCACCCCTGGTACAGTAATGGATCAAGGCGGTGTAGATGAAAAACAAAACAATTATATTCTGAGTTTTATTCAAAGTGCATCAATGTATGCATTGAGTTATTGTGATGTTTCAACAGGTGAATTAAAAGTAACTCATTTTGAAGATGAAGCAACTTTAATTAATGAAATTACGACAATAAATCCAAATGAGATTGTTGTTAAAGAAGCCATTGGTGAATCGCTAAAACGACAAATTAGTCTAACGACAGAGACTATCACGGTGCTTCCAGATATTTCTGATGTAAAATATGATGTTAATACAACGAATGATAGCCATTTATATCACGTAACACAATTATTATTAGATTATATTTATCATACGCAAAAAAGAGATCTTTCTCATATTGAATCTGTGATTACATATGAAGCAGTAGACTTTATGAAAATGGACTTTTACGCAAAACGTAATCTTGAATTAACAGAAAGTATACGTTTAAAATCAAAAAAAGGAACGTTACTTTGGCTAATGGATGAAACGAAAACACCTATGGGTGCCAGACGTTTAAAACAATGGATCGATAGACCGCTTATTCAAAAAAAGCAAATTGAATCACGTCTTGATACAGTAGATCAATTTATCAATCATTTTATTGAGAGAGATACATTGAGAGGCTATTTAAATCAAGTGTATGATATTGAACGTCTAGTTGGTCGTGTGAGTTACGGCAATGTTAACGCACGTGATTTAATTCAGCTAAAACATTCTATTTCAGAAATACCCAATATAAAAAATCTCTTACAAGCTTTTGATGAACAAATGACAGCACAGTTTGAGGCGTTAGAACCACTAGATGATTTGCTTAATTTATTAGAAGAAAGTTTAAAAGAAGAACCACCCATTTCAGTTAAAGAAGGCGGTTTATTTAAAACTGGATTTAATGAAACGCTTGATAGCTATTTAGAAGCTTCAAAAAATGGAAAAAATTGGTTAGCAGAATTACAAACAAAAGAAAGACAACGAACTGGAATTAAGTCATTAAAAATTAGTTTTAATAAGGTTTTTGGTTATTTCATAGAAATTACTAGAGCTAATTTACAAGGGTTTGATCCCACTGAATTTGGATATCATAGAAAGCAAACACTTTCAAATGCAGAACGTTTCATTACCGATGAATTAAAAGAGAAAGAAGATATCATTTTAGGTGCAGAAGATAAAGCTATTGAATTAGAATATCAATTGTTTGTGCAACTTAGAGAACAAATTAAAGCATATACGGAAAGATTACAAAAACAAGCAAAAGTAATCTCTGAACTGGATTGCCTGCAGAGTTTTGCTGAAATAGCTCAAAAATATAATTATGCTCGCCCGACTTTTAGTGAAGATAAGACATTAGAACTTGTTAATTCACGACACCCAGTTGTAGAACGGGTTATGGATCATAATGATTATGTGCCTAACGATTGTGAATTAGATAAGGAAACGTTTATATATTTAATTACTGGCCCTAATATGTCGGGTAAATCAACATATATGAGACAAGTCGCAATTATTAGTATCATGGCTCAAATGGGTGCTTATGTACCGTGTGAATCGGCAATATTACCTGTGTTTGACCAGATTTTCACTAGAATAGGTGCAGCGGATGATTTAGTTTCTGGGAAAAGTACTTTCATGGTAGAAATGTTAGAAGCTCAAAAAGCACTTGCACATGCTACAGAACACAGTTTAATCATATTTGATGAAATCGGTAGGGGTACATCGACATACGATGGTTTGGCTTTAGCTCAAGCAATGATTGAATATGTCGCACATACGTCGCATGCTAAGACTTTATTCTCAACACATTATCATGAATTAACTACGCTAGATCAATCATTGGCATGTTTGAAAAATGTGCATGTTGCTGCAAATGAATACAATGGTGAATTGATTTTCTTACACAAAGTTAAAGATGGCGCCGTAGATGATAGTTACGGTATACAAGTAGCTAAATTAGCGCATTTACCAGAGGAAGTGATTAACCGAGCGCAAGTGATATTGGATGCATTTGAACAATCGAATAATCAAACAAACAATAAGAATACCATGAATCATGTTGATATCCCTACTGATAAAAATCTAAATGCTTCAAGTGATGAAGTGACAGAAACAAAAGCTACGTATTATGTTGATAATGAACAGTCAGCTGCAACACAACATGCAAAAAGTGATGGACAATTTGAGCAAGCTGCCTTTGATTTATTTGATTCACCTGCAAAACAAAGTGAAATAGAAAATGAAATTAAAACATTAAATTTATCAAATATGACGCCAATTGAAGCATTAGTAAAACTAAGTGAATTACAAAAACAATTGAAATAGAGGTGAAGTCATATGGGTAAAATTAAAGAACTACAGACATCCTTAGCGAATAAAATTGCTGCTGGCGAAGTTGTAGAACGACCTGGATCAGTAGTGAAGGAATTGTTAGAAAATGCGATTGATGCCCAAGCGACTGAAATCAATATAGAAGTTGAACAATCCGGCGTAGCATCTATACGAGTTGTGGATAATGGCACAGGTATCCACATAGACGATTTAGGCCTCGTCTTCCACAGACATGCTACGAGTAAATTGGATGCAGATGATGACTTATTCCATATACGTACACTCGGTTTCCGAGGTGAAGCTTTAGCAAGTATCTCTTCAGTAGCAAAGGTTACATTAAGTACATGTACAGATAATGAAGAAGGACAACAGATTTATGTGGAAAATGGTGAAATATTAGATCAAAAACCTGCTAAAGCGAAACGTGGTACAGATATCTTAGTAGAATCGTTATTCTATAATACGCCAGCGCGTTTGAAATATATTAAGAGTTTGTATACGGAATTAGGCAAAATTACAGATATTGTTAATCGTATGGCAATGAGTCATCCAGATATTCGTATTTCATTAATATCAGATGGCAAAACGATTATGAAAACAAATGGTTCGGGCCGTACAAATGAAGTAATGTCAGAAATTTATGGTATGAAAGTGGCAAAAGATTTAGTGCATATTTCTGGTGACACGAGCGATTACCATTTAGAAGGTTTTGTTGCAAAACCAGAACATTCACGTAGTAACAAACATTATATATCGATTTTTATCAATGGGAGATATATTAAAAATTTCTTGTTAAATAAAGCCATTTTAGAAGGTTATCACACCTTGCTCATGATAGGTCGTTACCCAATATGCTATATCAATATTGAGATGGATCCAATTCTAGTTGATGTCAACGTTCATCCGACTAAATTAGAAGTAAGACTGTCCAAAGAGGATCAATTATTTAATTTAATAGTTGAAAAAATACGTGAAGCTTTTAAAGATCGTATTTTAATTCCGCAAAATGATATGGATAAAATTACCAAAAAGAATAAAGTGTTGGATCAATTTGAGCAACAGAAATTAGATTTTGAAAAGAAACAACAACAAGAGAATCATTCACAACCTGTAAATAGCCATGATGAAGATGAAAAGAATGACGACAAAGCATATCATTCCAGTCAAACTCATTACGAACCTACAGATTATATACTGAAAGAGGAAAACACCACATCAGTTTCTACATCGCCTAATAGTGATGATGACTATACCCAAACGCAAAAATCTGTTTTATATGATTTAGAAAATGAAAATCAATCTGAATTTATAAATGAAGCTGATTTTGATTCAGATATAAGCAATCACTCAGATTCTGATATTAAAGGAAGTGTCAGTAAAGACCCTTCATGTCGTGTGCCTTATATGGAAGTGGTCGGACAAGTTCATGGCACATACATTATCGCTCAAAATGAAAATGGTATGTATATGATTGATCAACATGCGGCACAAGAACGTATTAAATATGAATATTTTAGAGAGAAAATTGGTGAAGTGACGAATGAAATTCAAAATTTGTTAATTCCGTTAACTTTCCACTTTTCAACTGATGAATTAATGATTATTAATCAGCACAAAGAAGAGTTAGATAAAGTAGGCGTTCATCTTGAACCATTTGGGGGTAATGACTATATTGTAGATAGTTATCCGGTTTGGTTTCCCACAGCTGAAGCAGAAGAAATTATAAAAGATATGATTGAATATGTTTTAGAGCATAAGAAAGTAAATGTAAAAAAAATTAGAGAAGACGCTGCCATAATGATGAGTTGCAAAAAATCAATTAAAGCAAATCACTATTTAAAAAATAATGAAATGGCAGATCTAGTCAACCAATTGAGAGAAACTGAAGATCCTTTTACTTGTCCACATGGTAGACCAATTATTATTAATTTCTCAAACTACGAATTAGAAAGATTGTTCAAAAGAACTATCTAGGAGGTAAGTGGATGAAACCATATATTTTACCAGCAATTAGATCAATGAAAGATTTAGAAAAAATGACGCAAACAGATTATAAAGAATGCGTATTGCTCGATACACATATTGGTCATATTAAAAGTATAATGGATTTATTAAATAAGCATCACATTGAAACATATATGCATATTGATTTAATTAAGGGCATGAGTCACGATGAATTTGCCTGTGAATATATTATTCAAAATTATCATCCTAAAGGTATTGTCTCTACTAAGACTAAAGTGATCAACAAAGCCAAAGCATTGAATACGACGACTGTGTTCCGTGTTTTTGTATTAGATAGTCATGCATTACGTAGAAGTATTGAATTAATCAAACGTGTAGAACCAGACTATGTTGAAGTATTACCGGGAGTTGCAACTAAAGCAATACAAATTATCAACGAGGAAACGAACACGTCTGTAATTGCAGGTGGATTAATCAATACGGTAGAAGAAGTTGATATCGCAGTTAAAAATGGTGCTAAATATATAACGACAAGTGATCGCCATTTATGGTAACCATCATGAAGAAAACATCAATTCTATTTAAACAAAATTTAAGATAAAAGCTAGGCTAGCCAAACACAGAGATAATATTGCTATTTGACAAAGATATTAGCGATACTCTGTTAGCGCTAGCCTTTTTTTCTGATATTGTTAAAGGATTCAATATATATGTTATGATTAGTGAAATTTTATTAGATTGTGTTAAGGGGTGATTTGATGATTAAACCAAAACAATTAAAGCGTGGCGATACGGTAGCAATTGTTTCTTTATCATCAGGACTAGCTGGTGAAACTGACATGTTATGGCGTACGTATCAAGGTATTAATCGATTGAAATATGTATTTGGTTTAAATGTGAAGGTAATGCCAAATGCTTTAAAAGGAAGAACTTATATTAGCCAACATCCCGAAGCGCGGGCTGAAGATTTTAATAATGCCGTTAAAGATCCCACAATAAAGGGTATTATCAGCTGTATTGGTGGTGATTATGCTATTAAAATATTGCCATTTGTGAATCTAGAAGCACTACGGGAGCACCCAAAAATTTTTTCGGGCTATTCTGATTCAACCACAGTTCATATGATGTTTTATAAAATGGGTGTTGTCAGTTTTTATGGGCCTGCATTACTGACAGATTTTGCAGAAAATATTGCTATGGACGATTATACGGTTCGAGATATAGAGAAATTTTGGTTTAATACTAATATAATAGGTGAGATTCTTTCAGCAAAGTATATTAGACCATTTGGATTAGCGTGGCATATAGAAAATAAAATGATTGCTAGACAAACGATACAACAACAAGGTTATGAGTTGATTCAAGGATATGGTATTCAACAAGAACACTTAATTGGTGGGAATTTGGAAACATTGACTAGTTTAATAAACACGGACTTATTTCCAAATAAGACAGATTTTGAAGATGCTATTATATTTTTAGAAACATCTGAAGATACACCAGATCCTCAAGCATTTGAAGCGATGTTGGTCCAATTAATTCAACAAGATGCATTAAAACAGTGCAATGGAATGATTATAGGTAAACCATTTGATAATGTGTATTACACAGCTTATAAAGAAAAAATATTAGATGTATTGAAACAATACAATTACACGAATATACCAGTATTATACAACATGTCTTTTGGTCATAATGAGCCTAAGCACATGCTACCGTATGGTTTACAAGCAAAAATAGATTGTAATAAAAAACAATTTAAAATCAAGGAAAATGCTGTCAATATCACTTGAAATGTGACAAGATTTTTACAAAAAGATTGACAACGCTTACAAAATCGGTGTAAGATGAACACAAGTTAATAAATAGAACAGAGATGGGAGATTTCTACAGTAATTAAACCGGTGGTTCGCAACTGGCTATAATTGTAGGAATCTCTCTATCTTTTTTTAGGAGGAGTCTCTATGAGTGTGTATTTTGCTGAATTTTTGGGAACAGCAATACTAGTATTATTTGGGGGTGGCGTTTGTGCCAACGTCAATTTGAAAAAAAGTGCCGGTAACGGTGCAGATTGGATTGTTATTGCATTAGGTTGGGGGCTTGCAGTTTCAATGGGTGTATATGCGGTTGGAAATATTTCCGGAGCGCATTTAAATCCCGCAGTTACATTAGCGTTTGCTATGGACGGCGCGTTAAGTTGGAGTATGGTACCAGGCTATATCGTTTGTCAAATGCTCGGCGGTATTTTCGGTGGTGTTTTAGTTTGGTTAATGTATTTAGCACATTGGAAACAAACAGAAGATCAAGGCGCAAAATTAGGTGTATTCTCTACAGCACCAGCAATTAAAAATTATTTTGCCAACTTTTTAAGTGAAATCATTGGTACTGCTACACTTACTTTAGGATTACTATTTATTGGGATGAATAAAATTGCTGATGGATTAAATCCATTAATCGTTGGCGGTTTAATTGTAGCGATTGGTTTAAGTTTAGGTGGACCAACTGGCTATGCCATTAATCCCGCGCGTGATTTAGGACCTCGTATTGCACATGCGATATTACCAATTGCTGGGAAAGGGAAATCTAATTGGAGCTATGCGATTGTGCCAGTTTTAGGCCCAATTACTGGAGGAATGATTGGTGCAGTCATTTATAGATTATTCTATAAAGGCGCGTTTGATACAATGTCAGTTGTAGCGATTGTATTACTAATTGTTACTATTGCGCTTGGTGTAGTGTTAAATAAAGCTAAAAGTGCAAAAGGTATCGAATCTGTATATTGATTAAGTTTTAAACAGTCCTGTTTATAAGTTAAACTATAAGTAGGCTTTATATTATAACAATTTATGATTTAGATTAATGTCTGTAAAAATGAATATATGGCAATGTGTATAATAACGTGTAAAAACGAGTTACATATATATAGCCGCGATAAACGAGATAAGAGGGAGATTTTAATTATGGAAAAATATATTTTATCAATTGACCAAGGAACAACAAGTTCAAGAGCAATTCTTTTTGATAAAGAAGGTAAAATTAAAGGTGTCGCACAACGTGAATTCAAACAATTCTTTCCAAAATCTGGTTGGGTAGAACATGATGCTAATGAAATTTGGACATCTGTTTTAGCTGTTATGGCAGAAGTATTAAATGAAAGCAATGTAGGAGCAGAACAAATTGCTAGTATTGGTATCACAAACCAACGTGAAACAACAGTTGTGTGGGATAAACATACGTCACGTCCTATATATCATGCAATTGTATGGCAATCTCGTCAAACACAAGGTATTTGTCAAGACTTAAAAGAACAAGGCCTTGAAGATAAATTCCGCAATAAAACTGGTTTGCTTTTAGATCCTTATTTTGCAGGTACAAAAGTGAAATGGATTTTAGATAATGTGGAAGGTGCAAGAGAAAAAGCAGATAACGGTGATTTATTATTTGGTACGATTGATTCATGGCTTGTTTGGAAATTATCAGGTGGACAAGCGCATATTACAGATTATACAAATGCAAGTCGTACATTAATTTATAATATTTATGATTTAGAATGGGATCAAGAATTATTAGATATTTTAGAAATTCCTAATACAATGTTACCTGAAGTCAAAGCATCAAGTGAAGTTTATGCACACACAATTGATTATCATTTCTTTGGTGAAGAAGTACCTATTTCAGGTATTGCTGGCGACCAACAAGCAGCATTATTCGGACAAGCTTGTTTCGACCGTGGAGATGTAAAAAATACTTACGGTACGGGTGGATTCATGTTGATGAATACAGGTGAAGAAGCTGTTTCATCTAAGAGTGGTTTATTAACTACGATTGCTTATGGTTTGGACGGTAAAGTGAATTATGCTTTAGAAGGTTCAATATTTGTTTCAGGTTCTGCAATTCAATGGCTAAGAGATGGATTAAGAATGATTAATTCAGCGCCACAATCTGAAAATTATGCTGAACGTATTGAATCAACAGAGGGTGTATATGTCGTGCCTGCATTTGTAGGTCTTGGTACACCATACTGGGACGCAGATGCACGTGGTGCAATCTTTGGATTAACACGCGGTACAGAAAAAGAGCATTTCATCCGTGCAACATTGGAATCACTTTGTTACCAAACACGTGATGTATTAGAAGCAATGGAAAAAGATTCTGGCATCAAAGTAAATAATTTACGTGTTGATGGTGGCGCGGTAAAAAATAATTTTATTATGCAATTCCAAGCTGATTTATTAGACGTAGGTGTTGAGCGTCCAGAAATTAATGAAACAACAGCATTAGGTGCAGCGTACTTAGCAGGTTTAGCTGTAGGTTTCTGGGATAGTAAAGATGAAATTGCTAATCGTTGGAACTTAGAAAAAGAATTCCAACCAGATATGATTGAAAAAGATAGAGAAAGATTTTATAAAGGTTGGAAGAAAGCTGTAGAAGCAACACAAGTATTTAAATTAGAAGATGAGTAAAAAATTAGACTTAATATTGTTATATATGCTACAATACGGGTAAGTTAATAATATCGAGATGAGAAATGAGAGATTCAATTCGTACAATTATATATGTATGGGATTAATCTCTCTTTTTTTAATACTTTAGGAGGCGCTTGTTTATTATGAGTTTATCAACGTTGAAAAGAGAACAAATAAAAAAAGATTTAAAAGATCAAGAATTTGATGTCGTTATCATTGGCGGAGGTATCACTGGTGCTGGTATTGCTTTAGATGCAAGTGAAAGAGGTATGAAAGTTGCACTTGTTGAAATGCAAGACTTTGCACAAGGAACAAGCTCACGTTCTACGAAATTGGTACATGGTGGGTTACGTTACTTAAAACAACTTCAAGTTGGAGTGGTAGCTGAAACTGGTCGTGAACGTGCGATTGTTTATGAAAATGGACCGCATGTTACTACACCAGAACGTATGCTTTTACCAATGCATAAAGGCGGTTCAATGGGCAAATTCACTACTTCTATTGGATTAGCAATGTATGATAGATTAGCAGGTGTTAAGAAAGCTGAACGTAAAACAATGTTAAATGCTAAAGAAACATTAGAAAAAGAACCATTAGTTAAAAAAGCTGGTCTAAAAGGTGGCGGTTCTTATGTTGAATATCGTACAGATGATGCGCGTCTAACTATTGAAGTTATGAAACGTGCAGAAGAAAAAGGTGCGAAAGTTATTAATCATACAAAATCAGTACATTTCACTTATGATTCAAATGAAAAAGTCAACGGTATTCAAGTTGAAGATCAAATCAATAATGAAACGTATCCAATCAAAGCTAAAAAAGTCATTAATGCAAGTGGCCCATGGGTAGATGAAGTTCGCAGTGGAGACTATGCACGTAACAATAAACAATTACGTTTAACAAAAGGTGTTCACATTGTTATTGATCAATCTAAATTCCCATTAGGTCAAGCAGTTTATTTCGATACTGAAAAAGATGGACGTATGATTTTCGCTATTCCTCGTGAAGGTAAAGCATATGTTGGTACGACTGATACGTTCTATGACAACAATAAAACTTCACCATTAGCTAACCAAGAAGATAGAGACTATCTCATCGATGCTATTAATTACATGTTCCCAGATGTAAATGTAGCTGATGAAGATATTGAATCTTCATGGGCAGGTGTCAGACCGTTAATCTTAGAAGAAGGTAAAGATCCATCTGAAATTTCACGTAAAGATGAAGTATGGGAAGGTAAATCTGGTTTATTAACAATTGCTGGTGGTAAATTAACTGGTTATCGTCATATGGCACTTGAAATTGTGGATTTACTATCTAAACGCTTGAAATCAGAATTCGGTCTTAAATTTGATAAATGTGCGACGAAACACTTAACTATCTCAGGAGGAGATGTTGGTGGTAGTGCGAACTTCGATAAGTTTATTGAACAAAAAGTTGAAGAAGCAAAATCTTATCAAATTGATGAGTCAACTGCACGTCACTTTGCTTCAAAATACGGTTCAAATGCTGAAGAACTATTCAAGATTGCACAAACAGCACAATATCAAGAAACTGGTTTACCTTTAGACATTTATACTGAATTAGTTTATTCAATCCAAAACGAAATGGTATATCGTCCAACAGACTTCTTTATTCGTCGTACAGGTAAACTATACTTCAAAATTGATGACGTCTTAAATTATAAAGAACAAGTTATTGATGTCATGGCTGGCTTATTAGGATACACAAATATTGAAAAAGAAGCTTATACAAAAGAATTACAAATTGCAATTGATGAAGCACAAACTGGTAATCATCAACCAGCAGTAAAAGAATAATTTAAAGTACTTTTTCAATAATATAATTTAAATAGAAATAGCTGCTAACTTTGCGAGGTTGGCAGCTGTTTTTTTAACCCAAAATGGTAATTTAAAGCATGATTAAAATTTGAAAATACTTTTATTAAAACAATGTTTGTACATACTGAGCTGATTGCGTACTATTTGATAACATGCTCATTTGAAGGTATATTGTATAATATACAAAAATATAAGTCGTAAAGTATGGGAGGCCTATAACATGAGTAAAAATGAATTTAAAATTACAGTTGCAGATGGCACAATGATAGAAGTTAAATTGAATAAAGCTAAAAAAACAACTATCGGTGTCGTGCATATACTTCATGGAATGGCAGAGCATATGGATCGATATGATCAGCTTGTGAAATCATTAAACCAACAAGGTTATGATGTGTTACGACATAATCATCGGGGCCATGGCAAAGATATAAATGAAGATGAACGTGGACAAATTGATGACCTGTCTCAAGTTGCGGAAGATGCATATGAAATTGCTGAAACGGTGTGTTCACATTATCAACATATCCCATATATTATTATAGGACATTCAATGGGATCAATTGTGGGACGTATATTCGCTCAAAGATATCCAGATGCAGCTCAAGGTATGATATTAACCGGAACAACGCAATATCCAACCTTTTTGAGCATTTCCATTTGTACATTACTAAAAATAATTACATTGGTGTTAGGAAAACATCGTAGATTAGATTGGTTAAACAAAATAATGTATAAATCGTTTAATAAAAATATTAATAACCAAAAAACGGCAAGTGACTGGCTCTCTAGTGATGCGAATGAAGTAGAACAATTTATAAAAGATCCATATACAGGATTTTTAGTCTCAAATCAGTTGATTTATCAAGTTATGAAACAAATGGTATCAACAAGTCGAATGAAAAATATAAAACAAATGAACGCCAATCTTCCTGTATTGTTAATTTCAGGTAAAGATGATCCTCTAGGAGACTATGGTAAAGGGATTAGGAAACTGGGTAGATTATATAAAAAAGCAGGTATTAAACATATCACAGTACAACTGTATAAAAATAAAAGACATGAAGTACTTTTTGAAAAAGGCTATGTTGAAACATGGCATCATATGTATGAATGGATAGAAAAACAAATTTTAAAAAAGAAAAAGTAAATAGCAAATAAATAAAGAGAGATGATACACGTGGAAAACGACAAGCCCTTTATAGTTGTTCTTGTTGGACCAACTGCAGTAGGTAAGACTGAATTTAGTATTGAATTAGCCAAAAAATATAACGGTGAAATTATCAGTGGAGATTCAATGCAAGTTTATAAAAATATGGACATCGGCACAGCAAAAATAACACTTGATGAGATGTCTGGCATACCACATCATATGATAGACATATTAGAACCCGATGAACCTTTTTCGGCTTATGAATTCAAAAACAGAGCACAAAAATTAATCAAAGAAATTACTCATAGAGGCCGTGTGCCAATCATTGCAGGTGGCACAGGTTTATACATACAATCACTTATTTATGATTATGCCTTCGAAGATGAAACTATTTCAGAAGCGCATAGCGAAAGTGTAGAAACGCAGCTAGCGGAACTTGATCAACTATCAAATGATGAATTACATCAGTATTTGGCATCGTTTGATGAAATTTCTGCGCAAGATATTCATCCCAATAATCGAAAAAGAGTTAGACGTGCTATACAATATTATTTAAAAACAAAAAAACTTTTGAGTTCACGTAAGAAAGTACAACAATTTACAGAAAATTATGATACATTATTATTAGGGATAGAAATGTCGCGTGACATATTATATCAAAGAATTAATACACGTGTTGATATAATGTTGGAACGTGGATTATTAAGTGAAGTGAAACAACTCGTTGAAAATGGTTATGAAACAAGTCAAAGTATGCAAGCAATTGGCTATAAAGAGATTGTACCCGTTATTAACGGACAAATTAGTCTAGATGAGGCAACTAATAAATTAAAGCAACATTCTAGAAATTATGCTAAACGACAAATGACTTGGTTTAAGAACAAATTAGACGTTTTGTGGTTAGATAGAGAGAAAATGTCACTTTCACTAATGTTAGATGAAGTTTCAGTCCAAATACAGAAAAGGAGAACATAAAATGAATACAACAGAAAACATCCAAGACAAATTCCTAGGACAATTTAAGGCTGATCAAACAAAAATAATTGTATTTTTAGTGAATGGTTTTCAAATGAAAGGTACGATTGAAGATTACGATAAATACATCGTATGTTTATTATCTCAAGGAAAACAACACCTTATTTATAAGCACGCCATAAGTACCTTCACTATTGACGAAGCAGCCACAACTGAAGAAAGTTAATTTACATTTAAAAAATACTTAAGTAAAACCGAGGTTGGAACAAATAAATGTTTCAACCTCGGTTTTTTGTATAAAAAAGCATTGCCGTGTTTAAGTAAGGATACGACAATGCTTTTTAATATCATATATAAAATTGTATTTTCAGTTATAGTAATGCTTCAATTTCTGATTCCAATTGACTTGGTTTTTTCTGTGGTGAAAAACGTTGAACCACATCGCCATTTTTATCCACTAAAAATTTAGTGAAATTCCATTTTATTTTTTCATTGAAAAATCCATTTTGAGCTTCAGTTAAAAATTTAAATAGAGGATGTTGTTGTTCACCTTTAACATCAATTTTTTCATGCATTGGGAAAGAAACACCGTAATTGATTTTACAGTTTTGAGTAGCTTCCTCACCTGTACCAGGTTCTTGGCCACCAAATTGATTACAAGGGAATCCTAAAATGATGAAATCTTGCTCTTTATACTTATCATATAATGCTTGTAGCCCTTCAAATTGTGGTGTAAATCCACATTCACTAGCCGTGTTTACAATTAACATCACTTTGTTTTTATAAGCATCTAATTTATAAGCATCTCCATTTGGTTTTTGCACTTCTATGTCGTAAATAGTCATAATACTTCACCTCTTTTTATTAATTTAACATAATTTAAGTTTATAGTCTTTATTTTGGCACTATGATAGAATGGCAAAGAATACTTTGAAAAGAGGTGCATGTTATGACCCAACAACAAACATATACAACGGAACAGAGTTTAGAAACAGCAATATTAGTTGGAGTACATGCTCAAACGGATGAAGACTTTAACTTTGAGTCAACAATGGAAGAATTAGCGTCTTTATCTCAGACATGCCAATTAAACGTAAAAGCACAGTTTAGCCAAAATAGAACTAACGTAGACAATAAATTTTATGTTGGTAAAGGTAAATTGGATGAAATTAAAGCATATGTTGAATTTCATGACATAGACGTTGTTGTAGCCAATGATGAGCTTACAACTGCACAATCCAAAACTTTAAATGGTAATTTAAACGTCAAAATAATTGATAGAACGCAGCTTATATTAGAAATATTTGCTCTACGCGCACGTAGTAAAGAAGGTAAACTACAAGTAGAATTAGCGCAATTAGATTATCTTATGCCCAGATTGCAGGGTCATGGCCGAAGTTTGTCTCGACTAGGTGGCGGCATCGGAACAAGAGGTCCTGGTGAAACGAAATTAGAAATGGACCGTAGACACATCAGAACGAGAATGAATGAGATTAAACACCAATTAGAAACGGTAGTAGAACACCGTGAACGCTATCGTAATAAAAGAGAACAAAATCATGTATTTCAAGTAGCATTGGTAGGTTATACTAATGCTGGGAAATCGTCTTGGTTTAATGCATTAGCAAAGGAATCTACTTATGAAAAAAAACTGCTTTTCGCCACACTTGATCCCAAAACGAGACAGATACAGATAAACGACGGCTTTAATCTCATCATTTCAGATACAGTAGGATTTATTCAAAAACTACCAACAACGCTTATAGCGGCTTTTAAATCAACTTTAGAAGAAGCAAAAAATGCAGATTTATTATTACATGTTGTCGATAGTAGTCATCCTGAATATCGCGCGCAATATGATACCGTTAATCAAATTGTAAATGATTTAGATATGGGACAAATACCTCAGGCCATCATTTTTAACAAGAAAGATTTGCATGATGGCTCATTACCAGCTACAAACAAACCTCATGTATTTGTTTCTAGTAAAGATGAAAAAGATATAGAGAAAGTAAAATCATTGTTATTTAATCAAATTAAACAAGTGCTTACTTATTATGAAGAAAGTGTACCGAGTGCAAATGCAGATCGCTTATACTTTTTAAAACAACATACGCTGATATCAGAATTAGTATTTGACGAGATAAATGCTAATTATCAAGTTAAAGGATACAAAAAAGAATAGAAGGAAGTTATGAAAATGGAAGAGATGAAACAACTGATTGCGGACACAGAGGCTACATTAGCGCCATATTTTAAAGCAATAGAAGAAACCGCCTTTGTTAATCAGGAAAAAGTACTTAATGCGTTTCATGAAGTGAAAGCTACTGAAAGTGATTTACAAGGGACGACAGGTTACGGGTATGATGATTTTGGTAGAGATCATCTTGAAGAAATTTATGCACACACGTTTAAAGCAGAAGATGCTTTAGTTAGACCTCAAATCATCTCTGGTACACATGCAATCACGATTGCGCTGCAAAGTACTTTGAAACATGGTGATGAGTTATTATATATCACTGGCAATCCTTATGATACTTTATTAGAGGTCATTGGTATCAATGGCAATGGTATTGAAAGTCTTAAAGAACATGGCGTCCAATATAATAAAGTGGATTTGAAACATGGTGATATAGATATAGAAACGGTAATGCAACAAATTCATAGTCGAACAAAAGTCATCGCTATCCAACGTTCCAAAGGCTATGACCAACGTCCTTCTATCAATTTAAATTTAATCGAAAAGGCCATACAACAAATTAAGGTGCAATATCCAGAAATCATTATTTTTGTCGATAATTGCTATGGTGAATTTGTAGAAGAACGTGAACCTATTGAATGTGGAGCGGATTTAATTGCAGGCTCATTAATTAAAAATCCAGGTGGCGGTTTAGCAAAAATCGGCGGTTATATTGCAGGAAAAAAAGATTTAATTGCACGTTGTGGTTATCGTCTAACTGCGCCTGGTATAGGTAAAGAAGCAGGTGCATCACTCAATTCGTTACAAGAAATGTATCAAGGGTTCTTTTTGGCACCACATGTTGTTAGTCAAAGTTTGAAAGGGGCTTTATTTACAAGTCTTCTTCTAGAGAAGATGGATATGCGAACAAGTCCAAGATACGATGAAGCGCGAACAGATTTAATTCAAACGGTTTCTTTTGAGAATAAAGAACAAATGATTCAGTTTTGTCAAAGTATACAACAAGCCTCTCCCATTAATGCACATTTCAGTCCTGAGCCAGCTTATATGCCAGGATATGAAGACGATGTAATCATGGCGGCAGGGACATTTGTACAAGGATCTTCTATTGAACTTTCTGCTGATGGGCCAATTAGACCGCCATTTGAAGCCTATGTTCAAGGCGGATTAACATATGAACACGTAAAATTAGCTGTCTCAAGAGCAGCGAGAAATCTAAAATCACAACAATTGATTTGATTTTTGAATGAACTTCCATATATGTTTTGTAAAAAGAGATAGTATATACATGCTATTTTAATTTATAATCCCATATATATGGATTTTTTTTGAATAAATTTAAGGAATTTTCTAAAAATTATAGATTTAAGACGACGAATTAACAGATGAAAGTAGTCATATCAAGGGATGAGAACTTCATGTTAGAAAACCTTACATATCTTTGAATTAATCTGATTATTATGCTAAATTTATTACAAGTTCAAAAGTAGAGGTGATCGGATTGAAGTCAAATGATACATTACGACGAAGTATGCCCGTTTTCCCTATGAGTGTTGTAACAAAGTTAAGTGAATTGTCTGCTAGGCAAATTCGTTATTATGAAACACATGAACTCGTTAAGCCACAACGATCAGAAGGAAACAAAAGACTTTTTTCATTAAATGATTTAGAACGCTTACTTGAAATTAAGAAGTTAATTGAAAAAGGGTTCAATATTAAAGGTATTAAACAAATTATTAATGATGAACAAGATCACCTTACTGATGATGAACAAGAGACAAGAAAACAAATGATAGTTGAAGCTACACAGAAACCACAGCGAGAAGCAATTCCAATAAATCGTGGTGACTTATCACGTTTTATTAAATAAAAATACGGGGGACATATATTATGCCAAAACGTTCATTTACAAAAGAAGATATTCATAAGTTTGCTAAAGAGGAAAATGTAAGATACTTACGACTACAATTTACAGATATATTAGGCGTTATTAAAAACGTTGAAGTACCAGTAAGTCAATTAGAGAAAGTATTAGATAACGAAATGATGTTTGACGGATCTTCAATTGAAGGGTTCGTACGTATTGAAGAATCTGATATGTACTTATATCCAGATTTAGATACTTGGGTTATTTTCCCATGGACTGCTGGTCAAGGAAAAGTTGCACGACTTATTTGTGATATTTACAAAACAGATGGTACACCATTTGAAGGGGATCCACGTGCAAACTTAAAACGTGTCTTAAATGATATGAGAGAATTAGGTTTTTCTGAATTGAACTTAGGACCTGAACCAGAATTCTTCTTATTCAAATTAGATGAAAAAGGAGAGCCAACATTAGAATTAAATGATGATGGTGGTTACTTTGACCTTGCACCAACGGATTTAGGTGAAAATTGTCGTCGTGATATTGTATTAGAATTAGAAGATATGGGCTTTGATATTGAAGCGAGTCACCATGAAGTTGCACCTGGACAACATGAAATTGATTTCAAATATGCAGATGCAATTACAGCATGTGATAATATTCAAACATTTAAGCTTGTAGTTAAAACAATTGCGCGTCAACATAACTTACATGCAACATTTATGCCAAAACCATTATTTGGCGTTAACGGAAGCGGTATGCATTTTAATATGTCATTATTCAAAGGTAAAGAGAATGCGTTCTTTGATCCAAATGGTGATATGCAAATGACTAAAGATGCTTTCCATTTCGTAGCAGGTATCTTAAAAAATGCACGTGGATTTACAGGCGTATGTAATCCATTAGTTAACTCATATAAACGTCTTGTTCCTGGCTATGAAGCACCGTGTTATATTGCATGGAGTGGTAAGAACCGTTCACCATTAATTCGTGTGCCATCATCTCGTGGACTATCAACACGTGTTGAGGTGCGTTCAGTAGACCCGGCTGCCAATCCTTACTTAGCATTAGCAGCAATATTACAAGCTGGCTTAGATGGTATTAAAAATAAACTTGAAGTACCAGAACCAGTGAATCAAAATATCTATGAAATGAACCGTGAAGAACGTGAAGCGGTTGGTATACAAGATTTACCTTCAACTTTATATACTGCAATTAAAGCAATGAGAGACAACGAACCAATCAAACAAGCACTTGGTAATCACATCTATCACCAATTTATTAACTCTAAATCAATTGAGTGGGATTACTACAGAACTCAAGTTTCTGAATGGGAAAGAGAACAATACATCAAGCTTTACTAGGTGCTAAACAAAGGGGTTAAACACTAGGAATATAAGCAATCCATTTATTCTTTATGAATAGATTGGGTTGCTTTTTTGCGCCCACTCATTAAAAATAACCAACTATACCTTTAGCGAGTTATAGATGGTCATAAAATAAAATAATCATAAAACTGTATCGCTTTTTAAAGCATGTAATTAACCGATACACACAGTGTGTTACCAATTTGTATGTATCAATAAGAATAATAAAAAATGATCAAATATTTGAGTTATTCAAGCTATATTAGATTTATCAGATTTAATAAAAAAGATAGAATGCACTCGTAAAAGTTAACGAGCCATTCTATCTTTAAACATTAGTGATGAAACTAATGCTTAACCAAATATTGCGTGCGAAAATGGTATTAAATATAAGACGATTAATGTAAGACTTACTAAAAAGTATATAATAAACGCACGCACTTCTTTTGACTTAAAGAAGATAATCACCTCACTCATGTTTAGTGAACTTTAATTGTAGAAGAAGCGAATTTATCAGTCAACTTTGACTTATTAATGGGAAGAAGATTGACTAATTACCTTTAAAATTTGTGTGCAATATAACCCCATAGTATAATATACTTAATAAAATTTACTTATCATAAGGGGATGGAATCATGCAAGAAGTAAAATTAGTAACATTAAAAGCACTTTCACTAGATGATTTAGAAAAAGAAATTAATAACTATTTAAAAACAGACGAAATATCTGGTTATAAATTATTAAATTCTACTGTACGTGAAGTTGAAGAACGTACATTTTCAGCTAACGAGCAAGAATTTCATGCATTTTTAACATTTACAAAAGATATTTAAATGGCATATCATTAATTGAAAATACTGCGTAGAAAGATTAATTTCTTTCTGCGCAGTATTTTTTTGTGCCAAAGCTAATATATAAACAACTATAATAATATTATGTAAACTTTATAATTTCATGATATTCATTTTACTTAATGACATTTGTCATATGTAATTTATGACAATATTCACTACTGCCTTTCTATTAGATTCGTCATACTTAAAGTAGGAAATGAAAGGAGTGTATAAAATGATTAAAATAAAACATTTAACTAAAACTTATAAACGAGTAAAAGTCGTTGATGATGTGACGTTTGATATAAATGAAGGTCATTGTACTGCATTAATAGGACCGAATGGCGCTGGTAAATCTACGCTTATAGACATGATTATAGGTGATCGACATGCAAATAAAGGCGAAATACTAGATACGGCACAATTATTGGATTCTAAAAATTTAGGGATTATGTTTCAAAAAACAAATTTTCCAGATTTAATAAAAGTAAAGGAACTTTACCAACTGTTTGCTCATTTATATACGGATGCCATTACTTTAAAAGAGTTTAGTGAAATTACACTTTTTAATGAAAGTCAATTAAATCAATATGCTAATAAATTATCGGGTGGGCAAAAGCGGATTCTTGATTTTGCACTCGCACTTATAGGTAAACCCCAATGTATATTTTTAGATGAACCGACGAGTGCCATGGATGTACAAATGCGTGGCCATTTTTGGGAAGTTGTAACGAAGCTGAAGGACGACGGGGTAACGATATTTTACACCTCCCATTATATAGAAGAAGTAGAGCGTATGGCTGACCGAGTAATTGTTTTGGAAAAAGGACGTGTGATTTTAAATGACAATCCGGAAACGATAAGAACACGTCAACATACATCAATCATTAGTTTACCAAGCAAATACCAAGACAAAGTTGAAACGAATTTATCTAGTAAGCACTTCGAATATACATTAGAGAATCATAAAATACGGATAACTACGACAGATGTACAAATGATCATTGAATATCTCATTTCGATACATGTCGATTTGAATGAAATAGAGATCAATAAAGCAAGTCTGTTAGAAACCGTATTTAATAAAGAAGAGGTGAAGTAGTATGTTAACTTATTACTTAAAGACAGAAATTCAATTATTATTTAGAAAGAAAGTGTATTTGGTGCTATCTATACTGGTACCACTTGCTTTATATTTATTATTTACATCTATACTGGATTTGCCTGAAGAAGCGAAAAAACCATTTTATAAAGAATATATGTATAGTATGATGGCATTTAGTTTATCGAGTTTTTGTTTAATGCAATTCCCGATAGATTTAATTAATGAAAAGACGACAGGCTGGTATAAAAATTTAATGCGTACACCACTACAGTCACATCAATATTATATGGCTAAAGTCTTTAAAATGATGTTCCAGTTTATTTTAGCCATCTTACTTATTTTTATTGTCGCACACTTTATGAAAGGTGTTGAAATGTCAACTTCAGATTGGTTACTTTCCGGTTTAATATTATGGATTGGGGCGAGTACTTTTTTATCTGTTGGGGTATTGATATCACAAATCAATGAAATTCAAAAAGCAAGTAGTATTGGTAATATTTTGTATTTAAGTTTAGCTATTCTTGGCGGTCTATGGTTTCCTGTAAGTCAATTTCCTGAATGGATGCGCAAGATTGCTTATGTCACACCGACTTACCATTTGAAGCAAGTCGCTTATGAAATTGGTAAAGGAGGGACGCTAGACTATTTATCACTTTTTGTTTTAGTTGGTTATAGTATGCTCTTTTTAGTAGTTGCACTTATTATTCAAAAGAGAAGAGACGTGGATATATGATTAAAAGATTGAAAGTCAATGTAATTGATTTATCGAGTTTAGTATATCTCATATTTGCAGTGATACCATTGTTTACATTTGACTTAAAAGGGTCATATTGGATGTATGTTATTATATTTATTATTTTTACAATTTCATATACTGCTTTGGCCATATTTACGGAAGTGTTATCAACAAAAATGATATATACTTTTCTAATTTTACATTATATTGGTATCACTTATTTTGTTTATAGTGTCGGGCCAGCGACGAGTTTATTCTTTTTCTTTAGTTCATTTATTTTACCATATGTATTGAAAGTGAAAATGAAATCTATAGCCTTTTTAATTTTCATTGTTGTCATGCTTATTAATTTTATTTTAATTTATGTCACAGATCCGCTAAGTTTAGGCTTTATAGCAGTCATGCATATCGCTATATTACTTATAACTGTTGGAAATTTCAAACAGAGTGAAACAATAAAAATGAAAAATGCACTGGAAGAAAAGAATAAGCATATCAATGTACTCATTGCCGAACAAGAACGAAATCGCATTGGACAAGACTTACATGATACGTTAGGTCATGTTTTTGCAAGTTTAAGCATAAAATCAGAACTAGCAATCAAACTGATTGATAGCGATTCAGAAAAAGCAAAATTACAAATGATTGAAGTTAACAATATATCTAAGGAATCATTAAATAAAGTTCGCAGTATCGTGAATGATTTGAAAATACAGTCATTTGAAGAAGAAGTAGCTTCGATGGAAACGTTGTTAAAAAATGCAAATTTAAATTTTGAATTTTTTAATGCCGAACTAGCAAAAGGTATTAGTCCAGCTAAACAAGCTATTTTGGCGATGATTTTGAGAGAGGCAATTAATAATGTGTTGAAACATGCTCATGCAACATCGGTAACTGGTTCATTAACAGAGACACAAAATGATATTACATTGACTATTATTGACAATGGGATTGGCATGGATGATTTAAAAGAGCATGATTTGAAGAGTATTAAAGAACGTGTAGCCCTTATGAATGGATCGATTGAAATACAATCGAATCATGGCTTATGTATATCCATTAAAATATCTCGAGGTGACGCATGATGATAAATATCATACTAGCAGAAGATCAAACGATGTTAAGAGAAGCAATGGTTCAGCTTATTAATTTAAATGAACAGTTAGAAGTAGTTGGAAGTTCAGGTAACGGAAAAGAAGCGTATGAATTAATTAAAGTAAGACAACCACAGGTTGCTATCTTAGATATTGAAATGCCTGGCATGACAGGTTTAGAAATATTGAGAAATATTAAAGAACAACAACTTGATGTGAAAGTAATTATAGTTACAACATTCAAGAGACCCGGTTATTTTGAATCAGCGGTAGCGAACGATGTAGATGCTTATGTATTGAAAGAACGCTCTATAGATGAATTAGTCACAACGATTTATAAAGTATTGAATAACGAAAAAGAATATAGTGAAGCACTGATGACGTCGCTATTTAAAGAAAAAAATCCATTAACGCCTAAAGAACAATTGGTTTTAAGAGAGATAGGTGAGGGCCATACGAGTAAAGAGATTTCCAAGCATCTCTTTTTATCTTATGGAACAATTAGAAATTATACATCTACGATTATTGATAAACTTGATGCCGAAAATCGATTTGAAGCATGGAATATTGCTAGAAATAAAGGATGGATTTAAATGATTTAGCACTTGCTAAATATGTTGTATGGTTCAAATTAAATAATAAAAACTGCCGATAAGTCTATAACGGCAGTTTTTATTATTTACGTTTATTTTTGGATGCGATAGATTGGATAATGAAAATGATAAATCCGATTAATATGCCTAATAAAACTGCTACAACGGCAGAAACCATTAGCGGTAGTTGAAATTGGTTTTGTAAGATTAGACCTACGATGACGGCAATGACAACTGCAATAATCGTTATCATGTTTTCTTTGAAAATGCTCAATTTGTTCACTCCTATTCAAGATTATTATAGCACGAGTTATTTACATAGATAAACAATATCATGTTATTTAAAACATCAGCTAATTTATGAGTTAGTGTATAATGTGGTCTTGACGATAGTTTGCTTTTTCTATATGATAATTTGGAATATTTAAAAGAAGTGGGTGCAACAATGAAATCTAAGAAAAAAATGACTAGTTTAGTCGTTATCGTAGTAGTGTTAGGTGTATTAGCTTTTCAATATATTAATCAAACAGGACCATTTCAAAATAATGGTGCAGATACGTCAACAGGACCACAAGATTCTGAAAAAGTTCATGTGTCACGTGTTGTAGATGGAGATACATTCGTTGCTGAAAATGACAATAATGAGCAATTGAAAGTTAGACTGATTGGCGTTGATACGCCCGAAACAGTTAAACCCAATACACCGGTACAACCTTATGGGAAAGAGGCTTCTGATTATACTAAAAAGCATTTAACAAATAAAGACGTGTATTTAGAGTACGATAAAGAAAAAGAAGACCGATACGGTAGAACATTAGCTTATGTTTGGCTTGATAATAAGACAATGTATAATGAGCAATTAGTCAAACAAGGCTTAGCTAGAGAAAAATATTATTCTCCAAATGGAAAATATAGAGAAGCCTTTGAAAAGTCTGAAGACATTGCTAAAGAGAAAAAATTAAATATTTGGAGTTAAACTTTGAATTTATAATGTGAAAAAAAGCCGAGACGTATATTAATGTCTCGGCTTTATAATATTATATTTTTCATAACGTATTGGCAGTAATTTGGGCCGACTCCTGTGGAAAAGCACTGGCCGAAGACTACAGGCTAAGGTTGTGTCCACGGAAAGCGTGCACAAAAAACTGCCCACAAAGACGGAGGCTTTAGCTAAAGTTTGAAGAGTCTGAGACATCTATTTTTGTCCCAGACTCTTCTTTCCTATATAGTATATTAATTTAATAAAAACGTGCTACTAATTTATCATATTGCTCTTTAGTCAATGCCTGATCTGTTGATTGAACAGTATCTCCAATAATTTGTTGTAAGGAAGATTTAGATGAGACTGTTTCAACGTAATCACCTCTTGTAGACGGGCCGTCAATAATATTTACGCTACCATCAGTGAAATAAACAAGTCCAATATTCTTGATTTGTTGATTGAGTTTCTCATATATCTTAGCCTCTAAAGCCTGTGTATTGATAGATGATTGTTCAAAAGGATCATAATTATAAAAATCATAGGTTACAGAATTATTTTTAATACGTTCAATGAATGTATACGTTGTCGAACGTGTTGATTGAAACTGACTATGAAATTGATTAGCAATATAACGTCCTACAGTTTGGTCTATATTATCATTCACTTTAGATTCATTGCTGTTTGTTGTATCTGCAGTGAAATGATAAAATGTTTTTTGCTTCCAATTTTTAACATTGATATTAAAAATGCCTTTTTCTGTAATTACAACATAATCGAAAGTTCTAGCGTACTCAAAAAGGGGATGTTTTACAGCTAAGTTACCAGTAGCTATAATATCAAAATGTTGAATGACACCTTCGTTTTTATATTGATTTAAGATACTATTTAAATCTTGCTTCGCTTTTCTTAAACCATGATGGTGCGTATCATTGTTTCCATCTATATTCAGCATTTGATTTTTTAATTGTGTATTTTCTCGAGTTACTGTACTTATTTTTGTAACTAATTGATCTTTTGAATACGTTTCAGTTTCAAGTTTATTTTGCATTACTCGATGGTCAATTATTACAATAACAATTAATAGTATTATAATTACAATTAATATTAACGGGAAAAACATATGTATCATCCTAATCTTATTTAATTTTTTATTATATCTTATTTTACGCTTTTATTTAGTTTAGCACAAATTCTATAATTTTAAATTAGTATATTAGTGCTATGACAATAGAAAGACCATTACTTACAAAAGCAATATTTTGATGTAATATTACTAAATAAATTTTATTGGTTCTTTAAAACTGTTGTGGAATTTGTATAATTCAAGTCATTAAACAGTTATAATGAATTACGCACAATATCTTTCAATGAAGAAGGTGAATAGCAAGTTGAGCAATATAAAACAATATTTTGAACATATCATAGAAACGATCCAGTGGGACGATATTATTGCATTTGATAATCATCCGTTTGCTTATAAAATGATAGATGAACTATATAAAGCAAATATAAAAATATCAGTAATAAGTTATTCTACAGATATTATAAGGTATGTATCAAAATATACAGATTTTAATATAATCATTCCAAATGGTATAGTTGATAGCGCTAGTCATGTGATAATAGGCAAAGGTGTATTAGAAACCTTTTCAAAATACCAAATTCGCTTTTATTTTGTTTCAGCACCTTTTATGAATGAAGATAAGTTATATCAAACCGTACCTGCAATAGCAGAAATACAAAATACGATAAAGAACTGTACTCATAGTGTGCTCCTAATGAATAGACCAGATCCTATTATTGGAGATTCAAATGGTCAATACATAGAAATTGGTGATTTTTAAAATTATTTGTGCTTTATTTCACATTTTTGCGCTTAATGCATTGAAAAATGCGCATACAAATTATATAATATGTATTATTGAAAACGCTTACTTTTATAGGAGGTGCACTTTTGGATAATGAAAATAATGAAAAAGTTAAAGACATTGTAAAATCTTTAAATGAAAATGTACCTAACTTATTTAAATTTAATGGTGAAGTTGCCAAACAACTATTTTTACGTGACGAATTTAACCTCAATGGTAAAGTTGATATCAGCGTTGAAAGAAAATTTTTAGGTGAGGTCTTAAAATATATTCCTAATGACAATCGTAAGGTGCTCCACGATACCAATCACGCATCATCTAATTATGACGAATTAAATTTCGAAAATATTACACATGCAGAAATATTTGATGGTGAAAAATTAATTATGACTATCATTGTCTATGATGTTGAAGATGAAGAATGGATGTTTAGATGGAATCATAATATTCGATTGCCAGAAAAAAATATTTATTTTCACTCTATTAAATGGGATGTAGACTATATTAAGCCAGAAATCGTTTTAATGTATGAATTATTAGATCCTATTGATTATCATCAATTACCAAATTATAGAAGTGTTATAGATTCATTGAGTTATTATCAATTTGTAATACTACGTTTAGTAGTGGGCGATGAAAGAATTAATCAAGTGCTTATATCAGAGAAAAAAGCCATATAAAATCCTTCAAATCATTGGAAAGTTTAACCAACAGATACAATGAATTTGAAGGATTTTTGTTTGGCTTGATTTATGAAATATTATTTAAAGCGAGTTTGAATTTGTATGACTTCAATCATATCATTAAAACTACTTTAAGTATCTTTTGATTTATATAACGATAATAAAAGCTACTTAAGATTTTAAACATATGCCATTATAACAATATTCATAAGTGGATTTGACTGCTTTATCGGCATCAGAGACATGTATACCAAACATGATTGATATCTCTGATGCCCCTTGATTCATCATTTTTAAATTGATATTCGATTCAGCTAACGCGTGCGTAATTGTATTTGCAGTACCGACAATTCTATGCATACCTTCACCAACAATCATTAAGATAGCTAAATCATGTTCCACACTTAACTCATCAACATCGCAATTTTTTCGAATGTCATTTAAGACTTGTTCTTCTCTATTTTGGATTTCTTTGGAGCGCATAATAATACTAATATTATCTATACCTGATGGCATATGATCAAATGAAATATCATAATCCTCTAAGACAGCTAATATTTTTCTTGTAAAACCAACTTGTCTATTCATTAAATATTTTTTAATGTTTAAAACTGTAAACCCTTTATCACAACTAATACCACTGACAATGTTATTAGAATTTATTTCTCTATCATGGCGAATATATGTACCAATATCATCAGGTCTATTTGTATTTTTTATGACAACTGGAATTCTATCTTTGTGTAAAGGTTGTAAAGCTTCATCGTGAAACACTCCAAATCCAGCATAAGAAAGTTCACGCATTTCTCGATAGGTAATTTCATCGATGACTTCAGGATTTTTAACAATCGTAGGATTTGCTCTAAAAATACCAGAGACATCAGTGAAATTTTCATATAAGTCTGCCCGTACACCTCTAGCTACTATAGCACCTGTGATGTCAGAGCCACCTCTTGGAAATGTAACAATATAATTTTGTCGTGAAACCCCAAAGAATCCAGGAATTATGAGTTTTTCATTATATTCACGTAATTTATATAGCGTATTATAAGATTGCTCTAAGATTTGTGCATTTTGTGGTAAATCAGTAACTTGAATGCCTGCCTCACCAGGAGATACATATCTTGTAGGAATACCTTGGCTATTGTTATATTCTGCAATGAGTTGCGCATTAAAATCTTCTCCACAGGATAGTAATGCGTCTAATAAACGAGAAGGTTTATCTTTTAATGTAGCAATGTATGACTCTAATGTTTCATCAATTGAAGTTAGTAAATGATAATCCATGTTTAATTCATCTATGATATCTGCGTATCTTTGAATGATTTCTTTCTTTTTAGACGTGTAATCTAATCTATCAATCACTTTTTCATACAAACGAATTAGTAAGTCCGTTGTTTTTACATCTTCGCTGTGACGTTTACCCGGTGCTGATACGATGATAATTTTCCGATCAACATCTGAATTTACGATATTTAATACTTTTTTTATCTGTTCTGCATTAGAAACAGAACTTCCTCCAAATTTAGCTACTTTCATTGTAAATACCAACCTTTCTAAAAAATCAGAAAATTTTGTTTAGTTTTTATCACGGGAGTGATAGGATAGATATACGATTAAATATTGAACCTTTACAAAAATAATGAATGAATTTATACTATACCATATTCAAGTATTTTTCAACTGTACAATTGTATTTTTAAGAAGAACAACGGAGGAATGAAGTTATGAGAGAATTAAACGTAGCCTTACTTGGTTTAGGAACTGTAGGTTCTGGTGTAGTTAAAATTATAGAAGAGAATAGAGAACAAATTAAAGAAACAATGAATAAAGATATCAATATTCGACACATTTTAGTTAGAGATAAATCAAGACAAAGACCAATAAATGTGTCGAGTTATCATTTAACAGAAGATATTGATGAAATATTAAATGATGATTCAATTGATATCATTGTAGAAGTTATGGGTGGTATTGAACCAACTGTGGATTGGCTAAAACGTGCATTAAGTCAGAAGAAACACGTCGTAACAGCAAATAAAGACTTATTAGCAGTCCATTTAAATGTATTAGAAGATTTAGCGCAAGAAAATGATGTTGCGTTGAAATATGAAGCAAGTGTTGCAGGTGGTATTCCTATTGTAAATGCTATAAATAATGGGTTGAATGCAAACAACATTAGCAAATTTATGGGCATACTGAATGGTACGTCTAATTTTATTTTAAGTAAAATGACTAAAGAGCAAACAAGTTTTGAAGCTGCCTTAGACGAGGCTAAAGCATTAGGTTTTGCAGAAGCAGATCCTACAGATGATGTAGAAGGTATTGATGCGGCAAGAAAAGTGGTCATTACTTCTTATTTATCATTTAACCAGGTTATTAATTTAAATGATGTCGATAGACGTGGTATCAGTGATGTTGAATCTGAAGACATTCAAGTTGCAGATCAATTAGGTTACAAAATTAAATTAATCGGTAAAGGTACATATGAAAATGGACAGGTACAAGCTTCAGTTGCACCGACGTTCATTAATAAAGCGCACCAACTTGCAGCGGTAGAAGATGAATTTAATGCAATTTATGTTATTGGCGATGCTGTTGGAGAAACAATGTTTTACGGAAAAGGTGCAGGCAGTTTAGCAACTGGTAGTGCTGTAGTCAGTGATTTATTAAATGTCACATTGAATTTTGAAACTAACTTGCATACATTACCGCCTCACTTTGAATTAAAAACTGAAAAAACCAAAGAACTGATGGATGAATCAGAAACTGTTTCACTTAAAGAGAAAGAAAGTTATTATGTTGTAGTTCAAACTGATGGTGAAGAAGTAAATAAAGTTGAAACGTTACTTAAAGGTCAATTACCGTTTCATAAATCATTGGCCGTAACTGAGCGAGATGCTCATACGGCTGGTGTTGTAATTGTTGGTATAGATGAAAATCCTGAAGCATCCATCACAGAATCTGGATATATCGTTAAGAAAATTTATCCAGTAGAAGGAGTTTAATAACTATGAAAAACTGGCAAGGTTTAGTTGAAGAATTTAAAACATATTTACCTGTAAATGAAGCAACACCATCACTAACATTAAATGAAGGACATACGCCACTCATATATTGTGAACGGATGTCTGAAAAATTAGGCATTGAACTCCATGTGAAATATGAAGGTTCGAATCCTACAGGCTCTTTTAAAGACAGAGGTATGGTTATGGCGATGGCCAAAGCCAAAGAAGAAGGGAAAAAAATCGTAATCTGTGCATCGACAGGTAATACGTCAGCATCTGCAGCTGCATACGCTGCTCGAGCTGGCTTAAAAGCAATCGTAGTAATTCCTGAAGGTAAGATTGCACTAGGTAAATTATCACAAGCTGTTATGTATGGCGCAGAAATTGTTTCAATCGAAGGTAATTTTGATGAAGCATTAGAAATCGTGCAAGAAGTTGCAAAAAATGGAGAAATCGCATTAGTTAATTCAGTCAATCCTTATCGACTTGAAGGTCAAAAAACTGGCGCATTTGAAGTTATTCAACAATTGGGTGGTTCGGCGCCTGATATACTCTCTATACCGGTTGGTAATGCAGGAAATATTTCTGCATATTGGAAAGGTTTTAAAGAATATAGGGATAAAAATGGCACTCAATTGCCTAACATGTATGGTTTTCAAGCAGAAGGTGCCTCTCCTATCGTTCAAAATAAAGTTGTTAAAAATCCTGATACAGTGGCAACAGCAATTAGAATTGGTAATCCAGCAAGTTGGGATAAAGCGACGAATGCACTAGAAGAATCAAATGGTTATATTGATAGTGTGACAGATGAAGAAATTTTAGAAGCATACCAATTAATGGCTCGCAATGAAGGTGTATTTAGTGAACCAGCAAGTAATGCATCAATTGCAGGATTGATAAAGTTACATCGCGCTGGTAAATTGCCTCAAGGCAAAAAAGTTGTTGCAGTTCTAACAGGTAATGGACTGAAAGACCCTGATACAGCCATTTCACTATTAGATAATCCAATTAAACCATTACCAAATGATAGACAGAGTATTTTAGATTACATCAAAGGGGCACTATAGCATGAAAGAAGCGTTACATTTAAAAATTCCGGCATCTACAGCTAACTTAGGTGTCGGATTTGATTCTATAGGAATGGCTTTAAATAAATTCTTATATTTAGACGTTACTGTGAACGATGAAGATCAATGGTCTTTTAATCATATTGGACCTAATGTAGATGAACTGCCTAATGATGAGAGCCACTACATTTACCAAATCGCACAAAAAGTTGCTGAAACATATGAAGTTGAATTGCCAAATTTAAATGTAGAAATGAGAAGTGAAATTCCTTTAGCAAGAGGATTAGGTTCATCTGCTTCGGCTTTAGTGGGTGCATTGTATATCGCTAACTACTTTGGAGATATTGAACTATCTAAATATGAACTATTACAACTTGCGACGGATTTTGAAGGGCATCCAGATAATGTAGCGCCAACAATTTATGGTGGTCTTGTGCTTGGTTATTATAACGGTGATACAAAAGTTACAGATGTCTCCTACATTGATACACCTAAAATTGATATTATTATAACGATACCAAGTTATAAATTAAAAACAATTGATGCAAGAAACGCATTACCTGATACATTTTCTCATGAAAAGGCAGTTCAAAATAGTGCAATTAGTAATACGATGATTAGTGCATTAATTCAACATAATTATGAATTAGCTGGAAAAATGATGGAACAAGACGGTTTCCATGAACCTTATAGACAACATTTGATTCCAGAATTTCAAACAATTAAAGGTATTGCGAAACAACATCTAGCATACGCAACAGTAATTAGTGGTGCCGGCCCAACAGTACTCACATTAATAGCACCTGAACGAAGCGGCGAATTAGTACGTGCACTAAAGCGTGAATTTAAAGATTGTAGATCAGAACTTGTTACAATCAATGAAACAGGTGCAACGACTAAAGTATTGTACCAACGTTAATAATCTGTTGTAATATAGAATATAGACGTTGAAGGGAGATTAGCAACATGGGTAAGTATAAAATGGTAGTCATGGACATGGATGACACATTGATGAATAATGAAAATCAAATGAGTCCAGAAACAGAATCTTATTTATTAGATATACAAAAACAAGGATATAAAGTCGTATTAGCATCTGGTAGACCTACTGAAGGCATGTTACCAACTGCTAAAAAATTAAAACTTGATACATATCAAAGTTATGTAATTAGCTATAATGGTGGTAAAACTGTCAATGTGAATACTGAAACTGTAGAAAAAAGTCGAACGGTAACTAAGGAAAATTTCGATTTAATTGTGGATTATTGTCGCAAAAATAATTTATTCATTTTAACATATGAAGATGGTCATATTGTTTACGAAGGTGAACATGAATATATGAATATAGAATCGGAATTAACTGGGTTACCTATGGAACATGTAAATGATTTAAAGGATTTCATCCAGGATGACGTGCCTAAAGTAATGGGTGTAGATTATGTATCAACTATCTCAAAACTTAACACTGACTTAGCTGGTCACTTTAATGAAGATATAGATGTGACAACAAGTAAGCCGTATTTCTTAGAATTTATGGCACAGGGTGTTTCTAAAGGTAATGCAGTAACAGATTTATCTAAAAAATTAGATATTGCATTATCTGAAGTAGTTGCATTCGGAGATAGTTCAAACGATATTTCTATGCTGCAAGTGGTCGGTCATGCTGTTGCTATGGGCAATGCCAATGACCAGGTGAAAGCAGTTGCTGATGAAATTACATTGAGCAATAGTGACAATGGCATTCCACATACATTGAGACAGATTTTATAAAAGTTAAAGCGTTTAATGTATTAATATCGTTTTTGTAATTATTTGTTTGTATGCGCACTGAAATTACGATTTGTAGTATTTAATAAAAAAGAGGTTAGAACTTCAAATAAAAGTCCTAACCTCTTTTTTAATAGATGTATTTATTTTGCAGTATGTGTCCATTCATTTTTACCTCGATGTCGTTTTACATGTGCATAGACATGGTCTGCAGCATAATCTAGGTTTGTATAAACAGTGATTGAAAATGCGGACTGATCCTCCTCAAATGTTTCTTCTAAAAATAGGTCTTTTAAATGTTCAAAGAGGCTTTCCATTTGTGAATGCTCTAAACTACTGTATTCTCTTAGTGTGCGTTTAATTAAGCGTTGATGCTTTTCCTCAAGTGATTGCACAACTATAACGAAACGTTCTTCAGTCTCTAATATGTCATCAAATAAATTCGTTTGTCCAACCATAGTTTCCACCTCTAGGTTAAGTCATTATTATATGTTATTATACTACACTTCTTGACCAGTGAAAATATCCTTACTTCTATAATTAAATTGTTAGCAAATTAAAAAACATCGGAATAAACACATAACAGTTTATTCCGATGTTTTAATTTTAATTATAATCGTGTCTCTTCAAATCCATCTCACTGAGTTTGACGATTTTAGTTTTCTTAATAAATTTGTGAACGATATAAATTACAAATAAAATAATCATAGGTGCTAAATTTCTAAATAGTGCGGCAAAATCTCCAGATAAAGCAGCATCTAACGAGTTACCAACAAATAAGAATAATAACGCTATAATGACAATAATTGGTCCAAATGGATAAAACGGTGCTTTGTAAGGCAACACTTCATTTGGATCTTTATTTTGTTTCTTAATAGCAGAGCGTAACCTAATTTGTGATAAGATACTAGACGCCCAAATCACAATAACGAGTGATCCTATAATATTTAATAACGAGAACACTATATCTGATTTGAATTGCGCTAGTATTATGATGAACAATACAATTACAAATGTAGCAATTAATGCAGTCATTGGTAATTTTGTAGTCTTGTTTAATTTAGATAAGAACTTAGGTGCTTGTCTATCTTCTGCCATAGAGAATAACATTCTACTTGTAGTATAAATCCCAGAATTAGCTGCTGATAATAAAGAAGTTAAAATAACTGCATTTATTACTGAAGCTGCAAATGCAATGCCAACACGATCAAACACAATAGTAAAAGGGCTTTGAGAAACCGATTCGTTTTTATTCAATAACATTGGGTCTGTATAAGGAATAATTGCTGATATAACTGCGATTGATAATACATAAAAGAGTAAAATTCTCCAGAAAACTTGTCTGATAGCTTTTGGCATTGAGCGATCAGGGTTAGAAGATTCGCCTGCAGTAACAGCAACGACTTCTGTACCTCCAACTGAAAAGCCTGCTACCAAGAGGACGCCTAGAAAACCTGAAATACCACCAACAAATGGTGCCTCACCAGTTGTGTAATTCGATAATCCATAAGTTTTCCCACCTAATATTCCTACAATCGTTAATACACCAATGAGAATAAACACGATGATGGTTACAACTTTGATGAGAGATAACCAAAATTCTGTTTCACCGAATGCTTTAACAGAAAATATATTTAATAAGAACAGTAAGCATAAGAATATAATGCTCCATGTGACAGGACTGAAAAATTGAAAAGCATCCCAGTAATAAAGTACACTTGAAGAAATAATAATATCAACGCTCGTTACAAGTAGCCATATTGCCCAATATAGCCAACCCATGGTAAACCCTAATGATTTATCTACAAACCTTGTAGAATAAGAACTAAACGATCCAGAAACAGGATAGAAAGTTGCTAGCTCCCCGATTGATGACATTAAGAAATACAACATAATTCCAATAATTAAATAAGCTAATATAGCGCCACCAGGTCCTGCTTGAGAAATGACATTCCCAGTTGCAACAAAAAGTCCAGTACCAATGGCACCACCAATTGCAATCATTGAAATATGACGAGAATTTAGACCGCGATTCATATTGTTTTGTGCCATAAAAAGTCTCCTATATTCGATTGAAATTTTATATATACAATCCATTTTAATGCTTTTACTGAATACAAGCAATGCTTTTTGTGAGTAATAATTACAAAATGTTTAAATATTGCGAAAATTGTCAATAAAATTAGTGAGCCAATGTTTGCTTTTACGTGGAGGATACATTAAAATAAATACTAGATAATAATTATTATTATCTAGATGAAGTAAGGGGGAAGTAAAATGAGCAATAATAAAAAATTGACAAGCCTTTTCGGTGCGCCAGTCTCAGATAGAGAGAACAGTATGACAGCGGGTCCAAGAGGACCGTTATTAATGCAAGATTGGTACTTTTTAGAACAAATGGCACACTTCGATAGAGAAGTGATTCCGGAGCGCCGTATGCACGCTAAGGGTTCAGGTGCTTTTGGTACTTTTACGGTAACAAATGATATTACACAATATACTTCAGCAAGTATTTTCTCTGAAGTAGGTAAACAAACAGAAATGTTCGCACGTTTTTCAACAGTAGCTGGTGAACGTGGTGCAGCTGATGCAGAACGTGATATTCGTGGTTTTGCATTGAAATTCTATACGGATGAAGGTAACTGGGACTTAGTTGGTAATAACACACCAGTATTCTTCTTTAGAGATCCGAAATTATTCGCAAGTTTAAACCACGCAGTTAAACGTGATCCTAGAACAAATATGCGTAGTGCTCAAAACAATTGGGACTTTTGGACATCATTACCAGAAGCTTTACATCAAGTAACAATCTTGATGACAGATCGTGGTATTCCAAAAGGCTTTAGAAATATGCATGGCTTTGGTTCACATACGTACTCAATGTACAATGATAAAGGTGAACGTGTTTGGGTTAAATTCCATCATAGAACACAACAAGGTATTGAAAACTTACAACCGGAGGAAGCGGCACGAACAATTGCAGAAGATAGAGAATCTTCACAAAGAGATTTATTCGAAGCAATTGAAAATAAAGATTATCCAAAATGGAAAACGTATATCCAAGTAATGACTGAAGAACAAGCAAGAAATCATAAAGATAATCCTTTTGACTTAACTAAAGTATGGTATAAAGGCGACTATCCACTAATCGAAGTTGGAGAATGGGAACTTAATCGCAATCCAGATAACTATTTCCAAGATGTAGAACAAGCAGCATTTGCACCAACTAACATTGTACCTGGTATTGACTTCTCTCCAGATAGAATGTTACAAGGACGTTTATTCTCATATGGTGATGCACAACGTTATAGATTAGGTGTGAACCATTGGCAAATTCCAGTAAACCAACCTAAAGGTGTAGGGATTGAAAATATCTGTCCATTTAGTAGAGATGGTCAAATGAGAATTCTGGATAACAATCAAGGTGGTAGTACACACTATTATCCAAACAGTGAAGGTGCATTTGAAGATCAACCTGAATTTAAAAAACCTGGATTAAAAGTAGAAGGCGAAGCTTACGAATATGATTTCCGTGAAGATGACGATAACTACTTCGAACAGCCAGGACGTTTATTCAGATTACAATCTAAAGAACAACAAGAGCGTATTTTTGAAAATACAGCGAATGAAATGCAAGGTACAACATTAGAAGTACAACACCGTCATATTCGTCATTGTTATAAAGCGGATAGTGAATATGGTAAAGGTGTAGCTAAAGCATTAGGCATTGACATTAATGATGTTGATCTTGAAGTTAAAGACTAATTTAACACAATTTAAGAATAAAATAAGCACAAGTTGAATAAACATCATATTTAAAGCCAACGAAATTTATTTCGCTGGCTTTTTTGAGGTAAGGCTTAATTTTATTAACAAAAGTAGGATGACTAGGATTGAAAAGTTTTGAGAGCTGAAGCGCATGTATAAGTCTACTAGCATTTTTATACATAAGAACTACTAATTTTCATAAATAGAAGTAGTAATTCTTTAAAGCAGTGGGACTTTACATTTTCTATTCAGTCATCTACTGCCTAAACGAAAAAGAGTCTGAGACATCTATTTTTGTCCCAGACTCTATTGTTCAAAACTCAGAACATTAGACTAATATGCTGCTTTTTAAATTAAAAAAACAACATATATTACAAATTCCAATTTTTAAATGTCGTATTTAAAAGATAAGTAATGAAATGTACTACTTAGTTTCACGATGTAACGTATATTTATTTAATCTTGGACAAAACTTTTTAAGTTCAATACGTTCAGGATGATTACGTTTGTTTTTTGTAGAAATATAATTACGATCGCCACATTCAGTACATGCTAATGTAATATTTACGCGCAAAGTTAACACCTCTTTATTAATAGTAATGATTACGTTTTATAATATTACCACATAAAATTTAATCTTTCAACATTTTAATAATGTGCAATTTGAAGGATTACATTAAAATACATATCCACTAAAAATTAATTAAAGATTAAAGATTGAATAGATAGAAAAATATGTTATGATATAAAACGTAATAATTGCGATTTGTAAAAAGGAGAGGAAAATAGATGGCAAAAAAATCTAAAATAGCAAAAGAGCAGAAAAGAGAAAAGTTGGTTGCACAGTTTTACGAATTGAGAAAAGAACTAAAAGATAAGGGCGATTATGAAGCTTTAAGAAAATTGCCAAGAGATAGTTCTCCTACGAGATTAACAAGAAGATGTAAAGTAACTGGCAGACCTAGAGGTGTTTATCGTAAATTTGGTATGTCACGCATTGCATTAAGAGATTATGCACATAAAGGGCAAATTCCAGGAGTGAAAAAATCTAGTTGGTAATTTACGACTAAAGTCAGTTTACATTTGATATAAAACAATGTATATTATCTATTGGAAAAGATAAATAAAAAAGTTATTGTTCGGAAAAATGATAAAATTATCAATTATTTCAATAATAATGCTCATTAACATCATGAAAATCTTACCATTATATAAAAGTTTTATTAAAAATGTTAGGGGTTTGTTAAAATGAAAATTTTTGATTATGAAGATATACAACTTGTACCAAATAAATGTATTGTAAACAGTCGTTCGGAATGTGATACAACAATTCAATTTGGACCTAGAAGTTTTAAACTACCTGTAGTACCGGCAAATATGCAAACAGTAATGAATGAAACATTAGCGGAATGGTTCGCTGAGAATGATTATTTCTATATTATGCATAGATTTGATGAAGAAGGTCGTATTCCTTTTATTAAAAAGATGCAAGAAAAAGGTTTATTTGCTTCAATTTCAGTTGGTGTTAAAGAACGCGAATTTGGTTTTGTTGAATCATTAGCTGCTGAAAACGTGATTCCTGAGTATATTACGATTGATATCGCTCATGGACATTCTGATTCAGTTATCAATATGATTAAACATATTAAAAAACATATTCCAGAAGTATTTGTAATTGCTGGAAATGTAGGTACACCAGAAGGCGTACGTGAATTAGAAAATGCAGGCGCTGATGCAACAAAAGTAGGTATTGGACCAGGTAGAGTATGTATTACTAAAATTAAAACTGGATTTGGTACAGGTGGTTGGCAATTATCTGCTTTAAATCATTGTAGTAAAGCAGCGCGTAAACCAATAATAGCTGATGGTGGTATTAGAACACATGGTGATATTGCAAAATCAATTCGTTTTGGTGCATCAATGGTTATGGTAGGATCATTATTTGCTGCACATGAAGAATCACCAGGTGAAACAGTGGAATTAGATGGCAAAATGTATAAAGAATATTTTGGTAGCGCATCTGAATTCCAAAAAGGTGAACATAAAAACGTTGAAGGTAAAAAAATGTTTGTTGAACATAAAGGCTCACTTTTTAATACTTTAACTGAAATGCAACAAGATTTACAAAGTTCAATTTCATATGCAGGTGGCAAAGACTTAAATTCATTAAGAAAAGTAGATTACGTTATCGTAAGAAACTCAATTTTTAATGGTGATAGAGACCAAAAATTATAGTAGGTGTTTAAAATCAGAAGACTTTTATTATATATAGTCATTTTTTTGATCATTGTATTAGTCGTCCCTATCAAAGAAACGGCACCTATGACATTGTTACAGCAGCAACTCAAATCGAGTGTTGATAGTTGGACTTCAAGCGAAACAGCAACGAACGATGAACTGAAAGTACCTAATAAACAAGATTTTGCTGTGAATAATATTCAAATGAATATGTCAAAACAGGACGTCGATAACAAACTTGGCAAAGCTAAACGAGTGACATCAAATGAATATGGCACACAGTGGCATACGTATTATTCTGATGATTATAGAGCATTTGTAATGGTAAGTTATATTGATGATAGAGTGAATGCACTTTATAGTAATCAAAATCTAATTTCTTCTAAATCGAAAATTAAATACGGTACACCTAAACAAATTGTGCGAGATAGACTTGGCGAACCAATTAAAGATAAACAAAAAGGTAACGTAAAATTTGATGTTCAAGACGATGAATATGATAATTTTCATAAAGACAGTATTTATACAACGGCATTTTATGATAAACATGAGAACAATAACTTAACTGCGCTTTTACAGGTTAGTGACAAAATGGAAAATCGTTTACAACAACAATATGGTGCACCTTCTGATAATTTAGCCCAAAGTTTCGAACTACAAAACTTTGATTTAGTAAATGCTGAAAGGGTTCAACATAATTTAAATACATTAAGCTATTCATCTAGTATTTCAGATACTGCCAGAAAACACAGTAAAGATATGGCTGATAATAACTATTTTGATCATAACAATTTATCAGGAGAATCTCCTTTTGATAGATTGGAGGCAGATGGACATGATTTCAATGTAGCAGGAGAAAATTTAGCATATGGTCAAGCAAATAGTATTTATGCACACCAAGGTTTAATGAATTCATTAGGTCATAGAAAAAATATACTTAAAAAAGAATTTAATACTCTTGGTGTGGGTGTCGATTTTAATAAAAATAGGCAACCTTACTGGACAGAAAATTATACAGGCTAATGTTTTATTATAGTTGTATACGGGTATCCATGATTTGTGAGGATGGATAAGTTATGACAACAAATAAAAAAGATAAAACAGAAGATATACTTGAAAAAGTTAAAGAAGTTTTAGAAAAGAATAGAAAAAAATAGGCGAATGCGCAATTGCGCATTCGCCTATTTTTTTGAGAGTGTCTTAAATTGCTCTAAATTACCAATTACATTTCTCTAAATAATCCGACCACTTTTCCTAAGACAGTAACTTGATCTAAATAAATAGGGTCCATTGAATTATTTTCTGGTTGTAGACGGTAATGTGCTTTTTCCTTAAAGAAGCGTTTGACTGTAGCTTCATTTTCTTCAGTCATAGCGACAATAATATCACCATTTTCGGCAATTGTTTGGCTTCTAACAATGACTTTGTCTCCATCAAGAATACCTGCTTCAATCATACTATCTCCAACTACATTTAAAATAAAAATATCACTATTGTGTGTAGATGTGAAATGTTCTGGTAATGGGAAGTACTCTTCAACATTTTCAACAGCAGTTATTGGTATACCTGCTGTTACTTTACCAATTACAGGAACATGAATTGTTTCTTCCATATTAATAGGTTCACCTAATTGTTCAGTTACTATTTCAATGGCACGTGGTTTAGTAGGATCTCTTCTAATATAACCTTTTTCTTCTAATCTAGATAAATGACCATGAACTGTTGAGCTAGATGCGAGACCAACAGCTTCACCGATTTCTCTAACACTTGGTGGGTATCCTTTAGCGTGAACAGTTTGTTTTATATATTCAAAAATCTCATTTTGTCGTTTAGTTAACTCTCTCATAATAGGCACTCCCTAATCTAATTTAACCTAATTATAGCATGTGTATATCTGTTTTACAAACGTTTGTTCGTTCCGGTGTTGACATAGAACAAATGTTCTGATAAAGTAACTATACAAACAAACGTTCTAGGAGTGACTATAAATGATAAAAATATATAAATCTCAAATAAAAGCTTATACAACGGTGTTAATTGCAACTATGGTTCTTTGCGCAATTTTTATATTAAGTGCTTATAATAATGCTAATTCAGAACAGACGTACGAAATGACAGATCACCAAATGACGCAACAATCTAACAATAGCGAACAAAACAATACTAAATTGGAGCAGAAAAGCGAACAAGATTCACAACCCGTAATGGCATCAATGTATTAAAATATATATAAAAGATAATGATTAATGATGATAATAAGGTTGGGTTAAGGTGAGCGAAACAATTTAGTTTCGTTCACTTTTTTGTTATATTTTTTATATTAATAATAACGGAGGTTTATAATGTCTCAAAAAGATGGTGTAGATATAAAAAGAATTAATAAATTAGCAAAAAAGAAAAAGGAACAAGGACTTACAGAAAATGAAGCTAAAGAGCAATCGAAATTGCGAAAAGCTTATTTAGAATCTTTTAGAAAAAACTTTAAACAACAAATTGAAAGTACAAGAGTCATTGATCCTGAAGGTAATGATGTCACTCCAGATAAAGTGAAGAAAATTTTAGATGAGAAAGAGAAAGAAGATAAATAGAAAATCAATATTTTGTTAAATAGATATTAAATAAGGTATAATGATATAGAATCTTGTTAGAAGAAAGGAAGTCATTTAGATGAATAAAGAAAAAGATCAATTAGCGGTTGATACGATTAGAGCATTGAGTATCGATGCTGTTGAACAAGCCAATTCAGGACACCCTGGATTACCAATGGGTGCTGCTCCAATGGCATATACACTATGGACACGCCATTTAAATTTTAACCCCCAATCAAAAGATTTCTTTGATAGAGATCGCTTTGTATTATCTGCTGGACATGGTTCTGCTTTATTATATAGTTTATTACATGTTTCAGGTAGTTTAGAATTAGAAGAGTTAAAACAATTTAGACAATGGGATTCTAAAACACCAGGACACCCAGAATTTAAACATACAGATGGAATTGAAGTAACAACTGGTCCACTTGGACAAGGTTTTGCTATGTCTGTAGGTATGGCGATGGCTGAAAAACATTTAGCTGGTAAATTTAATAAAGAAAATGCTAACGTTGTTGATCATTACACATATGTTCTTGCTTCTGACGGTGACTTAATGGAAGGTATTTCTCATGAAGCAGCTTCTTTAGCAGGTCATAATCAATTAGATAAATTAATCGTTTTATATGATTCAAATGATATCTCGTTAGATGGAGATTTAGATAAAGCATTCTCTGAAGATGTAAAAGGTCGTTTCGAAGCTTACGGTTGGAAACACATTTTAGTTAAAGATGGCAATGATTTAGATGCAATTGATAAAGCTATTGAAGAAGCTAAATCACAAGATGTTCCAACAATTATAGAAATTAAAACTGTAATCGGTTTCGGTGCGCCTAATAAAGAAGGTTCTCACGGTGTGCACGGTGCGCCACTTGGAGAAGATGAAAGAAAATTAGCGTTAGAAAACTATGGTTTAGATCCAGAAAAACGCTTTAATGTACCAGAAGAAGTTTATGAAATCTTCCAACAAAGCATGTTAAAACGTGCAAATGAAAAAGAAGAAGCATGGAATAAACTTGTAGAAACTTACAGTAAAGATTATCCTGAGCTTGCAGAAGAATTTAAATTAGCAATCAGTGGTAAATTGCCTGTCAATTATAGTGAAGCATTACCTCATTTTGAAGCTGGACACAGTGGCGCGTCACGTGCAGACTCAGGTGAAGTGATTCAAGCATTAAGTAAAACAGTGCCTTCATTCTTTGGTGGATCAGCAGATTTAGCTGGTTCAAATAAATCAAATGTTAAAGATGCACCTGATTTCGATAAAGAAACGCCAGAAGGTAAAAATATTTGGTTTGGTGTACGTGAATTTGCAATGGGTGCCGCTGTAAATGGTATGGCTGCTCACGGCGGATTACATCCATATGGCGCAACATTCTTTGTATTTAGCGACTACTTAAAACCAGCATTACGCTTATCATCAATTATGGGTCTAAATTCAACATTTATCTTTACACATGACTCAATCGCTGTTGGTGAAGATGGTCCAACTCATGAACCAATCGAACAATTAGCTGGTTTACGTGCAATTCCAAATATGAACGTTATTCGTCCAGCAGATGGTAACGAAACACGTGTTGCTTGGGAAGTTGCTTTAGAATCAGAAGGCACACCAACTTCATTAGTATTAACACGTCAAAATCTTACAACTATGGATCTTTCTAAAGAAACTGTAGAAGAAGGTGTTCGTAAAGGTGCTTATGTAGTATTTGAATCAGATAATGCACCAGAATTCTTACTATTAGCTACTGGTTCTGAAGTTAACTTAGCTATAGAAGCTGCTAAAGATTTAGAAGCTCAAGGTAAAGGTGTACGTGTTGTTTCTATGCCAAACTGGAACGCTTTTGACCAACAAGCTGATGAATATAAAGAATCTGTATTACCATCATCAATTACTAAACGTGTTGCTATTGAAATGGCATCACCACTTGGTTGGCACAAATATGTAGGTACAGAAGGTAAAGTAATTGGTATCGACGGATTTGGTGCTAGTGCTCCTGGAGACTTAGTTGTTGAAAAATATGGCTTTACTAAAGAAAATGTATTAAATCAAATTCAAACATTTTAATTAGTGTAGTGAAAATTGATTTTGTTGGTATGAGAACTTAAGTTCTCATACCATTTTTTATTTTATAATTAAAATAAGCTTATATTTACAAATTGATTTTGAAATTGATATAATACATGAGTCGATAATTTATATAAATAGAGTTGCTCTTGAAAATGAGCACTAATTTTAGTAAAATTCATTAGGATAGGAAAGTGGGTGAAACAATGGCAACTTGGTTAGCAATCGTATTAATCGTGTTAGCATTAATTTTAGGTTTAGTAGGTGGATTTTTCCTTGCAAGAAAATATATGATGGATTATCTTAAAAAGAACCCACCAATCAATGAAGAAATGCTACGAATGATGATGATGCAAATGGGTCAAAAACCTTCTCAAAAGAAAATAAATCAAATGATGACAATGATGAACAAGAACCAACAGGAACAATTGAAGAAGTCTAAATAGAACATCATTAAAGGGCTGGGAGCTACTTGTAAAAAGTAACTTTCAGCCCTTTATTTTTTGCTCTGGCAACACAGTGGCAAAATGACTATGAATTTTTAAATCGCATTTATAAATACATTGTTTAGTATTTCATAACTTCTTTTTCATTATTCGGGTACAAAATTATGAATTAAAAGCATTTGGAATGTTTTTGAAAATAATAATTTCAGATGATGAAAATATACCTTTTCTTAATACTACAAATGTAGATAATAAAGGGTATGAAAGTGCATCAAAAAATCAAAGGAAGTGGTTGATCGATGGTAACACTCAATTCCCAAATTCGATTCAAGTTGCAAAGGTTACCTTCACAGCTGTAACTGATGAAAAAGATAAAATTCACTACCTAACAGATAGTGTAAGTCAAAAGTTATAAGATTAATATATGAATGAGGATATTGAGAATTTTAAAAATAAGTTATATAACATTCTTTTTGAAAAATAAGAATACAATAATCAATTTACAATATATTCTTATAGGTAATTTATAGAATGAATACGTAATTAGTGTAGGAGAGTATAACAATAAAAATTGGAATATTCAGAAAAATAATTGATTATAGATTGTAATTTGTTATAATATGAATATAAGGGAGGTAGTAATAAGTGAAGGATGCTTATGCCATGGAAGATAAAGAAGTACTTGATCGACTAGCAAATATGCATATTAACTTTCAGACCGACGAAGCATTTAAGAAATATCATAACGCGATGCAATTACATGATATGAATTATCTTAGATACACTTTAAACGATGCATTGTCCGCATGTACACAAACAAATGCAATATAAATAAACATGTAGTAAAATCAGCTTAAATATAAGCTGGTTTTATTTTGTGTATATTGTGAATAAGCATTTGACTATGTCGTTTTCTACATAACTAAAAGACATGATATGAACATTAAGCCTTAAATTTTGAAGATTAAATAATAAATTAGGCTATAAATACTGATTATTAATTTATTAAGTGATATACTATCCAAGGTAAATATCATCTTGTAGAAACGCAAAGAAGGTGTAAGCATGTTGTATTTAGTATTTTCAATAGTTTTCGCATTTTTAATGGGTATTGGTGTCATTATAGTCAGAATGAAAGCACAACAATTTCCCGTAAATGAAAAGAAAATTATACTACCTCCATTTTTTATGGCAACAGGTGCATTGATGTACGTGGTACCTTATTTTAGATTAACTGGAACTGAGATTTTAGAATGTATCATTATGGGGTTATTATTTTCTACCATATTAATTTGGACATCTAGATTCGAAACACAGGGTAGTGAAATTTACATGAAACGTTCAAAAGCGTTTCCAATTATTCTTATATCATTGTTGTTAATTCGTACAGTAATCAAAATATTTATAAGTAACCAAATTGATCCAGGGGAAATTGCAGGTATGTTTTTCTTATTAGCATTTTGCATGATTGTACCTTGGAGAATAGCAATGTTATATAAATTCAAAAAAGTTAAAAGTAATTTAATTCAATAAATTATTGCCGTTTATCTATAAAGGTAAACGGCTCTTTTAATATACTTGAAGCGTTATGAAAAATATAATAAACTATTAATACGAACAAACGTTCTAAGAGAGGGCGATATAATGAAAATCATACATACTGCGGATTGGCATTTAGGGCGAATATTAAATGGGAAGTCGTTACTAGAAGACCAAGCGTATATACTAGATAAATTTATTGAGGCAATGAAATTAGAACAACCCGACGTTATTGTCATTGCGGGTGATCTATATGACACAAGTTATCCAAATAAAGATGCGATTCAATTACTTGAACAGACAATTGATATATTAAATTTAGAAATGAGTATTCCTTTAATTATGATTAATGGTAACCATGATAGTAAGGAAAGATTAAATTATGGCTCAAAATGGTTTGAAAAATCACATATGTACATACGTACTGACCTTAATGATATGAATAAACCAGTAACGATTGGGAACGTTGATTTTTACACAATGCCTTTTGCCACTATAAATGAAATGCAATATTTCTTTGATGACAAAGCTATAGAAACACACCAACAGGCTTTAAACAGAGTGTTGGTATATATGCATGAAGTCATAGATGAGAATAAAGTGAATATTTTTGTTGGTCATTTAACAGTACAAGGTGGAATTCGCTCTGAATCTGAAAGGCCGTTGACTATAGGTACAGTTGAGTCAGTTGATGAGAATCTATTTAATCAGTTTGATAGAGTTATGCTTGGACATTTACATCATCCTTTCAGTATTGAATCTAATTTTATAAATTACAGTGGTTCATTGTTACAATATTCATTTTCAGAAACGAAACAACCAAAAGGTTATAAAATAGTAGAAATTAAAAATCAAAAAATAACAGACAAATTTATACCATTAAAGCCTCTAAGACAATTAGAAGTGATTGAAGGTAATTATGAAGATGCAATACAAGAAAAGTTAGAAGTAAAACATAAAGAAAATTATTTACATTTTAAATTAAAGCATATGTCACATGTGAGTGATCCTATGATGCATTTGAAGCAAATTTATCCTAATACTTTAGCGTTAACCAATCAGACGTTTGATTTTAATACATCTATACACCATGAAAATATTGAAATTCAAAAATTAGATGATGAAACAATAATTGATAATTTTTATAATAGTATAACGGATGAACATTTAACTACGAATCAAAGTAAAAAAATAGAAAAAATTATGACAGCATTACTTGAGGAGGGTTCTAAATAAATGAGACCCATTAAACTGAATTTAACTAATTTCGGTCCCTTTTTAAATGAAACAATTGATTTTAATAATGTAGAAAATAACCAACTCTTTTTAATCAGTGGAAAAACTGGTTCAGGCAAGACGATGATATTTGATGCTATTGTGTTTGCATTATTTGGTGAAGCTTCCACAAAAGATAGAAAAGAAAGCGATTTAAGGAGTCATTTTGCTGAAAGTAAAAAACCAATGGTTGTCGAATTTGAATTTAAATTAAGAAATCAATATTTTAAAATTCAAAGACAAGGTGCATTTATAAAGGAAGGTAATAAAAATAAAACACTAGGGCAACTAGCAGTTTATCAATATGAACAAGATGATTATGCACTTAGAGAAAGTAAAATTAATAGTGGTAATCAATTTATCAAAGCGCTACTAGGTGTGAATGCTGAACAATTTCGACAACTGTTTATATTACCACAGGGTGAATTTAAACGATTTTTACTCTCGAAAAGTGTGGAAAAACAAGATATATTAAGAACACTGTTTAACAGTCAGAGATTTGAAGAAATTCAAAAAAAATTATCTGATGATGTAAAAGAAGTAAGAGAGCAAATAGAAAAAAGGTACAACGATTTAGAAAATCATTGGAAAGAATTGGAAACTTTTGATGATGAAACATTATGCGAGCATAAAGTAATAAGTGCTAGACAAACGAACAATATCATTAAGGTATTACCAGATTTTAAAATGAAAGCACAAATAATACGAGATGACTTTGAACAGAAAAAAGAAATATTAAAAAATAAAGTCAACAGTACAGAAAATGCTTTAAATAATAATATTAAATTAGAGGATGCTTTAAATAAGCTCAATGAAAATCAACAAAAATATGAAGCATTATTAGTTAATGAACACGAAATCCAAGAAAAAGTTAAGCGTGTAACAGAAATCAACGAAGTAAGACCCATTACGAATTTATTAGAAGTAAAAGAAAATACAATTTCCAAAAAAGGTAAAGTAGCGCAAAGTATTGAAGAAAAATCTAAAAGTATCTTTGATTTGGAGGATAAGATAAAACAAAGTAACCTTGAAGCGGATAACCTTAAAGAGAAGCAAGATGATATTGAGGAACTAAGGCGTTTTATTGAACAGACGCAATTGTTTTTTGAAAAAGCAAATAAATATAAAGATGCCTACAACAATTATCAGTTCACGAAAACAGCATTTACAGATTTAGAAGCGTATTTAACTCAAAAAAATGAGGAAATCAAAGATACTACAGCTAAATTAAATCAACGTCAGCCTGATTATCGAAAGATAGAACAAATTACGGAAGCAATATACAACCTTAATAATGATATTAAACAATTGAAGCAAAATGAAAAAGATAAAATTGAGTATGATGCATTACAGAAAAGAAAAATGCAAAAGCAACGTAATCTTAAAGATTTAAGTCAAAAGCGTGTGCAACTCAATGAGGAATATAATAATATTGATAAATCTAAATTAGATTTAAACAACAAACAAGATGTAATTGCAACAGTACAAGCAGCTCTACATACTGGTGAAACTTGCCCAATCTGTGGTAATGAAATTCATACATTATCGAGTCACGTGGATTTTGATGAAATAATGGAAAGACATCAACAGCTCACGCTATTAGAAGAAAAAATAGCTACTGTAAAAGGAGATATTATTAAATGTGAAAGTGAATTGTCACACATTGAGGAGCAATTATCAAAATATACTATAGCTTCATTGGAAAATATAAATTATGAAGCTATAGAAGATGAAGTTGAGAAGAAATATCAAGAAAAGAAAAAAATAGATGAAGAAAATAATGAAATAGAAAAATTAAAAGACCAATTACAACAATATGAAAAAAGTTCACACGATTTACAGATGAATATTCAAAAAAAAGAACACATATTAAAAGAAAATGAAACTGCGATAAACGATTTTGAAAATACAACAGGTTATAAACGGGTTGATGAATTTTTAACAAAATTTGAAGATGCTTATAATCAAATACGCCAATTTGATCAAACGCTAAATGAAATTGAACAAAAAATACAAAATTATAAGAGTACTTTAGCAATAGAAAAAAATAGTGTAACTTATTTAAAAAATAACCTTGCTGAAATAGAAACTGAAATCAATGAGACTGATATGAAAATCAATGAGGAAATGCAACGTATTGGTTTTACATCATTAGAACAAGTTGAAAAAGTAACAGCACAAGCATCAGAAAAGCAAAATTTAGAAAAAGAAATTGAAACTTTCAAAAAAGAGAAACAATCTTACGAATTATATATAGCGCAACTAAAAGCTGAAACAAATAATAAGAAGCTAGATGATACACAACAACTAAAAGAACGATTTGAAGAAATGCAACAAACATATGAAACAGCTTCAACTGAATTAAGTCAACATGACTATAAAATGGAGTTTAATTCTAAAAAAACAACTGAAATAAATAAAATTATAGATGAGTTAAATAGTGAATTGCAATCTCAACAAGAAGTATTTCAATTAGCAGAAATTTTAGCAGGGAAAAATGAACAAAAATTAACGTTGGAAAATTATGTATTAATATATTACTTGGAGCGTATTCTTACTCAAGCTAATCAGCGCTTAGCAATTATGACGGGACAGAGATACCAATTAACGAGACGAGCTCAAATATCTCAAGGCTATAGTGGACTAGAAATAGATGTGTTCGATGCACATTCAAATCAATCACGCCACATTACATCGTTATCTGGTGGAGAAACATTTCAGGCATCATTAGCATTAGCATTGGGATTAAGTGAAATTGTGCAACAAGAATCAGGTGGGATTTCACTTGATTCAATGTTTGTAGATGAAGGATTTGGTACTTTAGATCAGGAAACACTAGAAACTGCACTAGATACATTGCTAAGTTTAAAATCAACGGGTCGCATGGTTGGGATTATTTCTCACGTAAGTGAACTCAAGCAAAGAATACCGCTTATATTGGAAGTAACCACAGAACAATATCAAAGTACAACGCATTTTAAAAAACAATAGAGTATAAAAAAATATATTTAAATAAGAAAAAAGCCAAGACATTTTGAAATGTCTTGGCTTTTTTGATTTAAACTAGAGCGAACTATGAAAATTTTAAAAAAGCTTAATTTTTTTCGCTTTATACTAATTAAATCGAATTAATTTTTTTCACGTAATAAGTCGCGGATTTCCGTTAATAATACAGTGTTTTCTTCGATTTCTTCTTCCTCTTCTTTCTTCATTAACGTATTAGCAATTTTAACGAAAAGGAATAAAGCGAATGCAATGATGATGAAATCAATAATTGATTGAACGAACATACCATATTTAATACCCATAAATGACCAGCTTTCAGCAAAGTCAACAGTACCGAAAATTAAACCAATTAATGGCATGATAATGTATGAAACTAAAGCAGTAACAATTTTATTAAATGCTGCGCCCATAACTACAGCAACTGCTAAATCTAAAACATTACCTTTAAGTGCAAACTCTTTGAATTCCTTTAACATATAATTAACTCCTCTTAATTAAATTTAAAGTTTATTATACATTATATGTAAAGTTTAGAAAATAGTTTATTTAATGAAATTTGATATTAACTCATTGTTTTGTTATTGTAATACGTGGCTATTACATAAAATAGTAGTGTTTAGAAATTCTAATCATTCTATTTTAGATTCGAAAATTTAATATGATAAGAAAGGGAGTAATTAATTATGAATTCTTCTAGTAACCAACCTAATGGTAAGAAGATATCTCCAGTTTTTATCTATAGTGCGATTATCGTAGCGATTGTTGTTATTATCGGCGCAGTGTTACCGGAACAATTTGATCATGTTACGAATACAATTAAACTATGGATTACAGATAAACTAGGATGGTATTACTTAATTCTTACAACGTTTATTGTATTCTTCTGTATTTTCCTAATCTTTAGCCCGATTGGTAAATTGAAGTTAGGTAAACCGAACGACAAACCTGAATTTAATACAATTTCATGGTTTGCTATGTTGTTCAGTGCTGGTATGGGTATTGGGCTTGTATTCTATGGTGCAGCAGAACCAATGGCTGACTTTGCAGCGCCGCCAAATGCGGATCCGAAAACTGCAGCAGCTTATACCGAGGCCTTACGTTCAACATTTTTCCATTGGGGATTCCATGCATGGGCAATTTATGGCGTAGTTGCATTAGCGCTCGCTTATGCCCAATTTAGAAAAGGCGAACCTGGATTAATTTCTAGAACATTACGTCCTATCTTAGGAAATAAAGTTGAAGGCCCAATTGGGACAATCATTGATGTGCTTGCTGTATTCGCTACAGTAGTAGGTGTTGCCGTATCACTAGGTATGGGCGCATTGCAAATCAATGGTGGGCTTCACTATTTATTTGGCATACCAAATAATGTTTGGGTACAAGCAATTATTATTGTAGTTGTAACTATTCTATTTATTATGAGTGCTTGGTCTGGTTTAAGTAAAGGCATCCAATATTTAAGTAATTTAAATATTAGTTTAGGTGCAATTTTAATGATTGCTGTTTTAATCATTGGACCGACAGTATTGATTTTAAATATGATGACAAGTTCTACAGGTAGTTTGTTGAACTCATTCTTATTAAATACGTTTGACACTGCAGCTTTAAACCCTCAAAAACGTGAATGGATGTCTAGTTGGACACTTTACTATTGGGGTTGGTGGTTAAGTTGGAGCCCATTCGTAGGTATTTTCATTGCACGTGTATCTAAAGGACGTTCTATTCGTGAATTTATTGCTGGGGTACTTTTAGTACCAGCGTTAGTAAGTTTCGTTTGGTTCAGTGTATTCGGTGTACTTGGAATTGAAACTGGTAAGAAAAATCCAGAATTATTCGATATGACTGCTGAAACACAACTCTTTGGTGTGTTCAATGAAATTCCACTAGGTATTATACTATCTATTATTGCATTAGTATTAATCGCATCATTCTTTATTACCTCTGCTGACTCAGCAACATTTGTATTAGGTATGCAAACGACAAATGGTTCATTAGAGCCTTCTATTATGATTAAAGTTACATGGGGTATCGCACAATCATTAATTGCATTCGTATTATTATTTGCTGGTGGAGGTAATGGTGCTGAAGCATTGAATGCGATTCAAAGTGCCGCCATTATAAGTGCCTTACCGTTCTCCTTTGTAGTGATCATGATGATGATTTCATTCTACAAAGATGCGAACCAAGAGCGTAAGTTCTTAGGACTTACTTTGACACCAAATAAACATAGATTGCAAGATTATGTACAACATCAACAAGAAGATTATGAAGATGATATTATTGAAAAACGTACACCATTAAGAGATGCAGAAAAAGCAGAAAAATAATATTGATTAATAGTCAAAAACTGAGAATCCAATTGGGTTCTCAGTTTTTTTGTAGGATAATGAAATTAGCTGATAATGATTCTCAATTGATAATAATAACTTATTACACCTGCATTTAGCAATAAGTTTTGCTTATGTATACTGATTGAAAAATCAAATCTAATTTAGCCATGTTTCTGGCTCTATCTAGTTGTTTTAAACTACATATAATTATACAATTTAACTAACGGCATATATTAAAAAAATTCAAGGGGGATTTATATGGCTTCTAATATTAAACAGCAAGCGAAAAAATCGTTTGACTTAAATGGGAAATCATACACGTATTATGATTTAAACACTTTAGAAGAACAAGGTTTAACTAAAGTAGCGAAACTGCCATATTCAATTAGAGTATTACTAGAATCTGTTTTAAGACAAGAAGATGGTTTTGTAATTACAGATGAACACATCAAAGCGTTATCTGATTTTACTGAAGGTGCAAAAGGAGAAGTGCCTTTCAAACCTTCACGTGTAATTCTACAAGATTTCACAGGTGTACCTGCTGTCGTAGACTTAGCTTCATTACGTAAAGCCATGAATGATGTAGGTGGCGACTTAAATAAGATCAATCCAGAAGTGCCTGTTGATTTAGTTATCGACCACTCAGTACAAGTAGATAGCTATGCTAATCCAGAAGCACTAGAACGAAATATGAAATTAGAGTTTGAAAGAAACTATGAACGTTACCAGTTCTTAAATTGGGCAACTAAAGCATTTAATAATTATAGTGCTGTTCCACCAGCAACGGGTATCGTACACCAAGTTAACTTAGAATACCTAGCTAACGTTGTGCATGCACGTGAAGTTGATGGTGAAACTGTTGCATTCCCAGACACATTAGTTGGTACCGATTCACATACGACAATGATTAACGGTCTTGGCGTATTAGGTTGGGGTGTCGGTGGTATTGAAGCCGAAGCTGGTATGTTAGGTCAACCTTCATACTTCCCAATTCCTGAAGTTATTGGTGTTAGACTATCAAATGCTTTACCACAAGGTGCTACTGCAACGGACTTAGCATTACGTGTAACACAAGAGTTACGTAAAAAAGGCGTTGTAGGCAAATTTGTTGAGTTCTTCGGTCCAGGTGTACAACATTTACCATTAGCTGACCGTGCAACAATTGCTAATATGGCTCCTGAATACGGTGCTACTTGTGGTTTCTTCCCAGTAGATGAAGAAGCATTAAAATATATGCGTTTAACAGGTCGTTCTGAAGAACAAATTGACTTAGTTAAAACATATTTAGAAGAAAATAGCATGTTCTTTACTGTAGAAAAAGAAGATCCTGAGTACACAGATGTTGTAGAACTTGATTTAGCTACTGTTGAAGCTTCATTATCAGGTCCTAAACGTCCACAAGATTTAATCTTCTTGAGTGACATGAAAAAAGAATTCGAAAAATCAGTAACTGCACCAGCGGGTAACCAAGGTCATGGTTTTGATAAGAGTGAATTTGATAAAACTGCAACAATTGAATTTAAAGATGGCACTTCAACAACTATGAAGACGGGTGATTTAGCGATCGCTGCGATTACTTCATGTACGAATACATCTAACCCATATGTTATGTTAGGTGCTGGGCTTGTTGCTAAAAAAGCAGTTGAAAAAGGTCTTAAAGTACCTGAATATGTTAAAACATCATTAGCTCCAGGTTCAAAAGTTGTTACTGGTTATTTAAGAGATTCTGGTTTAAATGAATATCTTGATGACTTAGGATTCAACCTTGTTGGTTATGGTTGTACAACATGTATCGGTAACTCTGGTCCATTATTAGAAGAAATTGAAAAAGCGATTGCTGAAGAAGATTTACTTGTTACTTCTGTTTTATCAGGTAACCGTAACTTTGAAGGTCGTATTCATCCATTAGTTAAAGCTAACTATTTAGCATCACCACAATTAGTGGTTGCTTATGCTTTAGCTGGTACAGTAGATATTGACTTACAAAATGAACCACTTGGTAAAGGTAAAGATGGCGAAGATGTATATCTAAAAGATATTTGGCCATCAATCAAAGAAGTTTCAGACACAGTTGATACTGTTGTTACACCAGATTTATTTAAAGAAGAGTACGAAACTGTATATAACAATAACGAAATGTGGAATGAAATTGATGTAACAGATCAACCTTTATATGATTTTGATCCAGAATCAACTTATATCCAAAATCCTTCATTTTTCCAAGGTTTATCTAAAGAACCAGGAACAATTGATTCATTAAATAATTTACGAGTAATGGGTAAATTTGGTGATTCTGTAACGACAGACCATATTTCTCCAGCAGGTGCGATTGGTAAAGATACACCAGCAGGTAAATATTTAATTGAACATGGCGTGCCAATTCGTCAATTTAACTCATATGGTTCTCGTCGTGGTAACCATGAAGTTATGGTGCGGGGTACATTTGCGAATATTCGTATTAAAAACCAACTTGCACCTGGTACTGAAGGTGGCTATACTACTTACTGGCCTACAGGTGAACAAATGTCTATATTTGATGCAGCTATGAAATATAAGGAAAACGGTACTGGATTAGTTGTATTAGCAGGTAACGACTACGGTATGGGTTCTTCACGTGACTGGGCAGCCAAAGGTACAAACTTATTAGGCGTTAAAACAGTTATTGCGCAGAGTTACGAACGTATTCACCGTTCAAACTTAGTAATGATGGGCGTATTGCCGCTACAATTCCAAGAGGGCGAATCAGCTGATAGTTTAGGTATCGATGGTACTGAAGTTATCTCTGTAGACATTGATGAAAATGTTAAGCCACACGACTTAGTTAAAGTCCAAGCTAAAAAAGACAATGGTGAGGTAATTGAATTTAAAGCTATTGCTCGTTTCGACTCAAATGTAGAAATGGATTACTATCGTCATGGTGGTATCTTACAACTTGTATTAAGAAATAAACTAGCTGGACAACAATAAAAAAACAAACCTGTATAATAAGTTTACTGATGGACTGGCCATATGCTAGTCCATCTTTTTTATGTTAATATTTAAGGTATGATATGTATCAGTAGAAATATTGAAAAGAGGATGCAAAAATGATTTACAGTATGACACAAATTGAAGCACGTTATTCAGAAACTGATCAAATGGGTGTAATCTATCATGGTAATTATCCTACGTGGTTTGAAGTAGCAAGAACAGATTATATTTCTAAACTAGGTTTTAGTTATAAGGATATGGAAGATAGTGGTATTATTTCGCCAGTAATCGATTTAGATATCAAGTATATTAAATCGATCTTTTATCCGGAAAAAGTAACAATAAAAACATGGGTTGAAAGATATTCACGTTTGCGATCCATATATAAATATGAAATCTATAATGAAGCAGGGGAACTTGCAACAACAGGTTCAACGGCATTGACTTGTATAAAAAAAGAAGATTTCAAACCAATTAGATTAGATAAATATTTCCCTGAGTGGCATGCAACTTATAGTGAAGTTGATAAAAGAAACAAGGCTGGAGAGTGCTTAGAGGTCATAAACGGCTTATAAAACGAAGTGGTTAATATCTATATCTATATATAATAAAAAGCGTCTGACACTTGAGCCAGGCGCTTTTTATTATATAGGTTATTTTGTAGCATATGAAATTTCATCAATGCCATCATTTACGTCAATAAATAAATTATGGTCTTCAAAATACCATAAATCTTTTTCAGCAATTACGACATCTAAACCGTCGTAATGATTTTCATAACCAATTTCAACATCCTCTTTTTTGTCAACGCTAAATGCAGGACTGAATCCTTGTTTTAATTGGAATTCGCCACCATAACGTACAAAGAATTGTAAGACTTTGTCACCTTCAGGTAATTCAAGTTCTTCTTTAAACCAAGACACGGCATTATTTGAAAGTTCTATTTCCATAATAAAAGTCTCCTTTCGGTTCACAAGTACTTAACTTATGACTATTGGCAACCAAATTGAATTAGTATTTTTATATACTACCCACTTTCAGTAATATTAAAAGTAGTATAACATAATTTTTCAATTAGTTATGTCAAATCATTCTACAATGCGGAGAAATATATATAACGCATGATAATGATACATATAAGTAGTATAATAGAATTAATGATCATAAAGCTGTGTTTAAATCTTACGATTCAATATGTGATATAAAAAAGCTGGAGGCATTAACGCCCCAGCTCAAATTTTGTTTACAACATATTATTTTGTAGAAAGACTATTGTAATAGTTACATCCATTTAATTTTAGGTTCTTCACCCTTAAATATCCTTACAATATTAGTTCGATGTCTAATAATGAGCAATACACCGACACCAATACTAACAATAAATAGGATATAGTCTCGAATTAATAATGCACCAATGACGCAACAAATAGATGCAATGATACTTGATAACGATACATATTTTGTTAAATATAATATTCCAAAGAAAATTGCTGCTAATATTAATAATAAGACAGGATTGACACCTAGTATGACACCAGCACTTGTTGCAACGGCTTTTCCGCCTTTGAATCCAAGATAAACTGGATATACATGGCCTAAAATTGCAAAAGCACCAACAATAAGTCCATTTGTGAAAAATGTAGTTATTGGGCCTTCAGCTTGGACAGGTAACCATAGTGGAAAGAACACTACAATGAACCCTTTAAATATGTCTAGGAAAGTTACAAGAAATCCAGCAGGTTTTCCTAATACTCTAAAGCTGTTTGTTGCCCCAGTGTTACCACTTCCGAATTGACGGATATCTTTTTTGAAAAATAGTTTACCTATTACATAGCCACTTGGGAAAGCACCGATAAGGTAACTTAGTATTAACATGATTACAATCATCATATATAATCCACATCCTTTAATGACATTAAAATTATTTTACCATATAAGCATAGGATAATACGAATGAAAATTTAAAATGGGTATTATTTCTCAATTGAAAATTCATTTGATACTTGCATTTTATCAAGATTTATATAAGAATAACTAATGTATAGTTTTAAAAACGAACGTACGTTTGTAGGAGGGCGAAACGATTGGCAATGAATAAGAAAAATAATTATTCGGATGATTCCATTCAGGTACTTGAGGGATTAGAGGCCGTAAGAAAAAGACCTGGGATGTATATTGGTTCTACCGATAAACGTGGATTACATCATCTAGTATATGAAGTTGTCGATAATTCCGTCGATGAAGTATTAAATGGTTTTGGTAGCGAAATCCAAGTTACAATTAATAAAGATGAAAGCATTACAATTGAAGATAATGGTCGTGGGATGCCAACAGGTATACATACATCTGGAAAACCTACAGTACAAGTCATTTTCACAATACTTCATGCTGGTGGAAAATTTGGACAAGGCGGATATAAAACATCAGGTGGATTACATGGTGTTGGTGCATCCGTTGTTAATGCATTAAGTGAATGGTTAGAAGTAGAAATATACAGAGATAGCAATATCTATACTCAAAGTTTTGCACAAGGTGGTAAACCAACAACTGGTTTGGTTAAACACGGGAAGACTAAAAAGACTGGAACTAAGGTGACATTTAAACCAGATCCAGAGATATTTAAATCAGCAACATCTTTTAATTATGATGTTTTAAGTGAGCGACTTCAGGAGTCAGCTTTTTTACTTAAGCGTCTTAAAATAACATTGAAAGACTTAAGAGCTGGAAAAGAACGTGAAGATGTTTTTCACTATGAAGATGGTATTAAAGAATTCGTTGCTTATGTTAATGAAGGAAAAGAAGTTTTACATGATGTAGCCGACTTTTCTGGGGAAGCTAATAATATCGAAGTTGAAGTTGCATTCCAATACAATGATCAATATTCAGAAGGTATTTTGAGCTTCGTTAATAATGTGCGTACAAAAGACGGGGGTACACATGAAGTTGGCTTCAAATCTGCAATGACACGTGTATTTAATGATTATGCACGCCGTATTAATGAACTAAAAGAAAAAGATAAAAATTTAGATGGAAATGATATTAGAGAAGGGTTAACAGCTATTATTTCCATCCGTATTCCGGAAGAGTTACTTCAATTTGAAGGACAAACAAAGTCTAAATTGGGTACACCAGAAGCTAGAAGTGCAGTGGATTCTGTAGTAGCAGACAAACTTCCATATTATTTAGAAGAAAAAGGTCAGTTATCAAAATCACTTGTTAAAAAAGCGCTGAAAGCACAACAAGCTAGAGAAGCTGCGCGTAAAGCTCGTGAAGATGCACGTTCCGGTAAGAAAAATAAACGTAAAGATACTTTACTTTCAGGTAAATTAACGCCAGCTCAAAGTAAAAATACTGAGAAGAAAGAACTTTATCTTGTTGAGGGTGACTCAGCAGGTGGTTCAGCAAAATTAGGTAGAGATCGTAAATACCAGGCTATTCTGCCTTTAAGAGGTAAAGTCATTAACACAGAAAAAGCACGTCTAGATGACATATTTAAAAATGAAGAAATTAATACGATTATTCATACTATTGGTGCTGGTGTTGGAAATGAATTTAAAATTGAAGATAGTAATTATAACAGAATAATTATTATGACTGATGCGGATACGGATGGTGCACATATACAAGTACTGTTATTAACATTTTTCTTTAAATATATGAAACCACTTGTAGAAGCTGGAAGGGTATTTATTGCCTTACCCCCCCTCTATAAATTAGAAAAAGGGAAAGGCCCCTCAAGAAAAATCGAATACGCATGGACTGATGAAGAATTAGAAAAATTACAAAAAAAATTAGGCAAAGGTTTCTCATTACAACGTTATAAAGGTTTAGGTGAAATGAACGCTGATCAATTATGGGAAACGACAATGAACCCAGATACAAGAACACTCATCAGAGTTCAAGTTGAAGATGAATTACGTTCTTCTAAACGTGTAACAACATTAATGGGTGACAAAGTTGCGCCTAGACGTGAATGGATAGAAAACCATGTTGAATTTGGATTACAAGAAGAACAAAGTATATTAGACAATAATGAAATCCAAATTTTAGAACAGGAACATCCTAATGAGGAGGAAATCAATTGAGTGAAATAATTCAAGATTTATCGCTAGAAGATGTTATTGGCGATCGTTTTGGTAGATATAGTAAATACATCATTCAAGAGCGTGCATTGCCAGACGTTCGTGATGGGCTCAAACCTGTTCAAAGACGTATTTTGTATGCTATGTATTCTAGTGGTAACACATATGATAAAAATTTCCGTAAAAGTGCTAAAACAGTCGGTGACGTAATTGGACAGTATCACCCTCATGGCGACTCATCTGTGTATGGTGCTATGGTAAGACTCAGTCAGGGATGGAAGCTGCGTCATGTGCTCATAGAAATGCAAGGGAATAACGGTAGTATCGACAATGACCCGGCTGCAGCAATGCGTTATACAGAAGCTAAGTTAAGTCGTATTTCTGAAGAACTTTTAAGAGATATTAATAAAGAAACAGTACCATTCATGCCAAACTATGATGATACTACTTTGGAACCGATGGTATTACCAGCAAGGTTACCTAATTTATTAATTAACGGAAGTACGGGTATTTCTGCTGGTTATGCAACAGATATTCCACCACATAATTTGGGTGAGGTGATTCAGGCTACACTTAAATTTATCGATAATCCTGATATCACAGTAGCTCAGTTGATGAAGTATGTTAAAGGACCAGATTTCCCAACAGGTGGCATTATACAAGGTATAGATGGTATAAAAAAAGCTTATGAAACTGGTAAAGGTAAAATTATTGTTCGTTCAAAAGTCGAAGATGAAGAATTAAGAAATGGCAGAAAGCAATTAATTGTTACTGAAGTCCCATATGAAGTGAATAAGAGTTCACTTGTTAAAAAGATGGATGAATTACGTGCTGATAAAAAAGTGGATGGTATTGTTGAGGTAAGAGATGAGACAGACCGTACTGGATTACGTATTGCCATTGAATTGAAAAAGGACGTAAATAGTGAAGCTGTATTAAATTACTTATACAAAAATACAGATTTACAAGTTGCTTATAACTTTAATATGGTTGCTATTAGTGAAGGTAGACCAGTATTAATGGGGATTCGTCAATTTATTGATAGTTATTTAAATCATCAAATTGATGTTGTGACTAAACGTACACGTTATGAATTAGATCATGCTGAAAGCAGAATGCATATTGTTGAAGGTCTTATGAAAGCATTATCTATTTTAGATGAAGTTATCAAGTTAATTAGAGCTTCTAAGAATAAAAAAGATGCTAAAGACAACTTAGTCGCTGAATTTGATTTTACAGAGGCACAGGCCGAAGCGATCGTAACACTACAATTATATCGTTTAACGAACACAGATATTGTGCAACTACAAGAAGAGCACGATGAATTAAAATCACTAATTGGACGTTTAAAAAATATTTTAGATGATCATAGTGCACTTTTAAATGTAATAAAAGAAGAATTAACAGAAATTCGCAATCGTTTTAAACAAGGGCGTTTGTCTTCAATAGAAGCAGAGATTTCTGAAATTAAAATTGATAAAGAAGTTATGATTCCTAGTGAAACGGTTATTATGAGTGTTACAAAACACGGTTATATAAAACGCACTTCATTACGTAGTTATAATGCCAGTGGCGTAAATGAAATTGGTGTAAAAGACGGTGATGTACTTATGAAACATCAAGAAGTCAATACACTTGATACTGCATTGGTCTTTACTAATAAAGGGCGTTATCTATTTATTCCAGTACATAAATTAGCTGAAATTAAATGGAAAGAATTAGGTCAACATGTTTCTCAAATTGTGCCACTTGATGAAGGTGAATTTATCATCGATGCGTATTGTGAAAGTGATTTTAAACCAGACGCATTTTATATTTTAGCTACGCGTCATGGAATGATTAAACGCAGTAATGTTTCTATGTTTAAAACATCACGATTCAATAAACCTCTCGTTGCAATGAAAGTGAAAGATGATGACGAAATTATTAATGTCATGCGCATAGACTCTACTCAATTAATTACTGTTATTACAAACAAAGGTATGTCATTAACCTATAGTAGTGATGAACTCTCTGATACAGGATTGAGAGCAGCTGGCGTTAAATCAATTAATCTAAAAGATGAAGACTTTGCCGTGTTAACACAGGTCATTAGTGCAAACAACTCAATTTTAATGGCAACACAACGAGGATCACTAAAACGTATTGGTTTCAAAGTACTACAAACAGCCAAACGTGCACAACGTGGAATTACATTACTGAAAGAATTGAAAAAATCACCGCATCGTATTGTAGCGGCTGACGTAATTCAACCTGAGCACACGACTTACACGATTTATTCTGATAAACAACAAGAATCTGGCGCCATTAAAGATATTCATTTGTCTGAACAATATACAAATGGCAGCTTTATTGTAGATACAAGTGAATTTGGTGAAATTATTGACTTAGAAGTTAATTAGGGGTAATTTTTTAAAAATTATTAGTAAATACAGCTATATGGTGATAAAATACCAGTTAGGTGCAATAAATTATTAAAAAAGAGGTTTATAGCAGTGTGAAAAGTATCGTATTAGGCGTATGACTAGGGCGTACTTTTTCATCATTTTATAAGTGGCATGTAATGAAATGTTACAATTCCTTATAAGACTGTCTATAAATCTCTTGCTCTAATTTGAAATTAAATATTACATAGATGAGAGGGATTAAATTGAAAGATTTTGATAGTTTAATTCCAGATTGGTTCAAAGCTTTTGTTCAAGTCGGGAATGATTTAATCTGGTCACAATATCTAATTGGACTTTTAATAACAGCGGGTATATTCTTTACTATCGGCTCTAAATTTGTGCAATTAAGATGGATTCCAGAAATGTTTCGTGCTATTGGTGAAAAACCTGAAACATTAGATAACGGTAAAAAAGGTATTTCTCCATTCCAAGCATTTGCGATAAGTGCTGGTTCTAGGGTTGGTACTGGTAATATAGCGGGTGTTGCTACAGCTATAGTACTTGGTGGTCCTGGTGCAGTCTTTTGGATGTGGGTTATTGCATTTATAGGTGCAGCGAGTGCCTTTATTGAAGCAACTTTAGCACAAGTATACAAAGTGCCTGATGAAGAAGGCGGTTACCGTGGTGGACCAGCTTATTACATAACTAAAGGTTTAAATCAAAAATGGTTAGGTATCGTGTTTGCTGTATTAATTACGGTTACTTTTGCTTTTGTATTTAATACAGTTCAATCTAATACAATTGCTGAATCATTGAAAACACAATATAATGTAGATCCTATAATAACAGGCATTATTTTAGCGGTACTTACTGCTATCATTATATTTGGTGGTGTACGTAGTATCGCCAATTTATCTTCAGTTATTGTACCTGTTATGGCTATTATTTATATCGGTTTAGTTCTAGTGATTCTTATCATGAACTATGATCAAATTATTCCAATGATTTCTACAATTATTAAAAGTGCATTTGGATTTGAACAAGTAACAGGTGGTGCAGTTGGTGCTGCCATACTACAAGGTGTAAAACGTGGTCTATTTTCTAATGAAGCTGGTATGGGTTCTGCGCCTAACGCAGCAGCGACAGCAGCACCACCACACCCTGTTAAACAAGGTTTAATTCAAGCACTCGGTGTATTCTTTGACACGATGCTAGTTTGTACAGCAACGGCTATTATGATATTGCTTTATAGCGGTTTAGAGTTTGGTGAAAATGCATCACAAGGTGTTGCCGTAACGCAATCAGCTTTAAATGAGCATCTTGGTAGTGCTGGTGGTATATTCTTAACGATTGCCATTACACTCTTTGCATTTTCTTCAGTAGTTGGTAATTATTACTACGGCCAATCTAATATCGAGTTCTTATCAAAAAATAGAACAATATTATTTATCTTTAGATGTTTAGTTGTCGTATTAGTGTTTGTTGGTGCAGTAATTAAGACAGAAACTGTTTGGAGTACTGCAGATGTATTTATGGGATTGATGGCGATTGTCAACTTAGTAGCAATCATAGGTCTTTCAAACATTGCATTTGCTGTTATGAACGATTACCAACATCAACGTAAAGCTGGCAAAAAACCAGTTTTCAAACCAGAAGAATTAGAAATCAATTTATTTGGTATTGAAAGTTGGGGCATGAAAAAATAATCAAATTGATAATTAGTTCATAAATATCAAAGCTTAAAGCGTCTTTTAAGATTGTCACGATAAAGTGACATCTTAGAGGCGTTTTTTGTTTTTTTAATCAACTCGTAAGGCATATTTATTAATTAGAATAGAATAATTCTTTCATTTTATAATTAGTCACTATATAATATTGAGTAAGATAAAGATAAGGATGATTGATGTGAATGATTTCTTAATAACTAAGGTTCTCAATAATAATGTGATTATTTGTACAAAAGCACAAGCGGAATATGTATTAATTGCAAAAGGCATTGGGTTTAATAAAAAAAGTGGCATGATTTTACAAGAGAATCAAACGATAGAAAAAATATACATATTGGATCAAAAATCACAGCAAGACCATTATAAAACATTAATGGAGCTAGCAAATGATACTTTAATTCAAGCAGTGATAGAAGCAGTTGATATTATTACGAATTCGGAAATGAAGGTAGATAACCAAAAATTAGTCATTTCATTAACCGATCATATTATTTTTGCTTATAAGCGGTTGAAGCAAAATCAGTTGATTAATAACCCTTTTATTGTAGAAACTAAACAGTTGTATAGCAAAGAATACAAAATAGCTGAAAAAGTAATTGAACGTTTAAATCACGTATTGGAGGTTCACTTTCCTGAAGATGAAATTGGTTTTATTGCATTACATATTGCTTCGAATACTGAATCATTGTCCATGCGTGAGATGGATTTAATCAACGAACTGATTAATAAGAGTGTTTTTATTTTAGAAAATGATTTGAAACAAACGATAGATAAGGATACTATTCAATATCAACGTTTTATAAGACATATTCAATTCTTAATTAAACGATTACGAAATGGTGAATCATTAAAGAAAACCAATGCTTTTGAAGCACTACTCAAAGAACAATATCCATTATGTTTTAATATTGCATTGAAAATCATGCGACTTTTACAACAAGAATTGAAAATAAAAGTGTATGAGGCAGAGGTTATCTATTTAACGCTACATGTCTACCACTTTATGGAAAACCATAAATCTTAACAAGATAGTAGTTAAACAGAAAGTCATATATAAAGTGGATTGATAATTGAATGTATAATAAAAACAAACCAGATGCTATATTTGCCATCTGGTTTGTTTTTTGTATTTGTGAATCATATCTATAAATGATAGGCGTCATAGGATATAACAATTTAATTATTTATTAGTTAGCGCTGGCGTGAAGATTGATATGAATGTTTTTGCCATAATATTGTTGGTCATATGTATTTATAGGTTTATTTAGTACAATTTCTATTTGTTTTGGTTGTTTTTGTGAATCTAATTTAGTGAATGCATAGCCACGTTTCTTAGTACCTGAGTCTAACTCATCTACTAGAGTGGTTGATTTTGGCATATTTAATTTTGTTTTTTTATCTAATATGATTTTTACATCACCAGTATATTTTATAGGTACTGGTGTTTCATTTATAACGTCACCAAAATATCCTAAATAAAGGTCATGTGTCTTTGTATTTTCAATTAGTAAATAGGAAAATGCTGTTCTAAAAGTTTTGTTATTTGTTGATGTTATACCTGTTTTAGATGAATGGTTATTTGTATATTTTTGAACTGATTTATAAGTAGTATCATTATTTTTAGAATAAAATGTGCTACCTATCTCAGCTTTAGCAAATATCAGTGGATCTGTCATTTGCTTTTTTGAACTTTTGGTATAACTGTAACCAGCTAAACCGATTAGAAGAATTAATATAATGACTATTGTCTTTTTCAATGAAATGCTCCTATTTTAAGTCGTGTATTATATGTGTAATTATATTATACGATTATAAAATGAATAAATAAAGATGATTAATGAAAAATAATATATTAATTGGCGTAAAACTAAAAGAAAATGGATAAAGTCCGTATAATTG
>NZ_JAESKG010000006.1:0-68146 GCF_017891965.1 Staphylococcus sp. GDY8P126P
AGGAGTCTGGACTTGACTAATCTCATGCCTCGAAAAGATAAAAGTTATTTAGTTATAGATAATTTTAACCGTATAGATCCTGATATTTTTCAAACATATATCAATGTGTTGGAAGGCTATGAGATGACGTTACCACGTTATAATAAAGATGGTACTATGGTTAAATGGTCTAGAAAAAAAGATTCGTTTTATCATTTTAATCCGAATTGGCATATTGTCGCTATCACGTATGACAGTTTAAATGAAATTAAACAAAAATACACAGAACAGTTTCTAAAATATACTAGAATTGTTAAAGTGAACCAAGATTAAAAAGAGTTTAGAGTAATTGAACTTATACGTTATGATGAAGCATAAGTAATTATGAAAGCATATGAAATGATCAATCCTTCAAGATTGGATTGGTCATTTTTTTATGCAAAGTATGACAATATAAATGTCTATTAATTATTTAAATTATAGTGGATACTTTTAAAACAGAAGCGTAAAAAAGACATAATGTTTTTAATCGACGAGCACTGATAGGAATAGGCAGATATAAGCACTTATGGTTTATTTTAAGGAAATTAGGATATAATAAAAGTAAGTACCATTATATAATGATAATGGTAGACTAAATATATCATTTTAGGAGCGTTGTATATGCCAATAATTTATTATGATGGTAACTGTGTTTATTGTTATAACTATGCGATCTGGTTAATTCAACACGGACTTTCTACACGTTATCAATTTGCCAAATTACAGGGTGATGTAGCACAAAATTTATTAGAAAATTATCCAGAAGCGCAACAATACGATAGTGTGATTTTACAAGAAGGTGACCAGTTGAAATATAAATCTGATGCAATTACAACCTTAATCACATCGTTGACTAACTACAAATGGTTAGGTATATTGTTGCGTTTCGTGCCAAATATAATCAGAGATTTTGGTTATCAATTATTTGCTGATAATAGAAATCATATGTGGAAAACCCATTGGCATGAACCTAATGATTATGAAAAATCATTTTTTATTGACTGATTATTTTTTACTGAAAATACGGAGGAAACAAACATGGGAAAAATTATTGTAATTGGTAGTGCATCCATAGATTTAGTTGTAAAAACTGATATATTGCCCGAAGCAGGAGAAACAGTAATGGGCACTTCATTTTTTACTAATCCTGGTGGCAAAGGCGCAAATCAAGCGGTAGCGGCTGCACGCTTAAGTAATGAAGTGTATATGATAGGTGCAGTGGGCGATGATGCATACGGCAAACAAATTTTGGAAAACTTGAAAGATAACCATGTTGATACCACTTATATGGACATCATTGACAATGAGAAGTCAGGTACAGCACACATTACATTATTTGAAGATGATAATCGTATTATTGTCGTTCCGGCTGCCAATAACTATATTACACCAGATATTGTTTTGCCAAAGTTGGAAAACTTTGGTGAAGATGACATTATTTTGCTCCAACATGAAATTCCTGAAGCAACGGTTCAATCAGTTGTCACATATGCAGCAAAGCATGGTATCAAAGTTATTTTAAATCCTGCGCCTTATCGTGAATTGGATAAAGAAGTAATCGAAAAAGTAACATGGATAACGCCGAACGAATCAGAAAGTGAATTACTATTTGACCATCAAGTAGAACAAGCACTTAAAGCATATCCACGTAAACTTATTATTACGCAAGGCGCAAAAGGCGCATTGTTTTATAGCGATACGCAACAACTGATTGAAGGTTATAAAAAGGAAGTCATAGATACAACAGGAGCTGGAGATACTTTTAATGGTGCACTAGCAGTTGCATTAATTGAAAATAAGTCATTGGAAGATGCTGTGAATTTTGCTAATTTGGCTGGTAGTTTTTCAGTGACAGGTTTAGGTGCAAAAAGCGCAATGCCGTACAGAAAAGACCTGGAATAAGTAGTGTGCAATTTGTTATAATAAGTGTAGGTCGTTAAATGGACATCTAAATTAAAATAATTCTAATTTAGAGCACGAATATTCTTTACAGATTAGAATTATTATAATATAATAATTATTGTAATCAAGAACGTTGTTGTCATTTAATGATAATATTGAAATTTAAAGGAGAGATTTTACATGGCAAAAAGTAATGAAGAAGTAGTAAAAGTATTAAATCAACAAGTAGCAAACTGGACAGTCGCATTCACCAAATTACACAATTTTCATTGGTATGTAAAAGGTCCTAATTTCTTCTCACTACACACAAAATTCGAAGAATTATATGACGAAGCAAGTCAATACATTGACGATTTAGCTGAGCGTATTTTAGCTGCTGGTGGTAATCCAGTTGCAACATTAAAAGAAAGTTTAGATCTTTCAATTATCAAAGAAGCAGACAAAGGTTACAAAGCTGAAGAAATGGTTGAAGAACTTTCACAAGACTTCGATAATGTATCTAAACAATTAGAAGAAGCAATTGAAGTTGCTTCAAATGCAGATGATGATGTGACTGAAGATATGTTCATCGGTATGCAAACAAATATAGATAAACATAACTGGATGTTAAAATCATATTTAGGTAGATAATACATTCAGTTTAAGATAAAGAGAATAGTGTCTGGGCATATAGCTTAGACGTATAAAAGAGGCCCTGTCTATTTAAATAGACAGGGCCTCTTTCTTTATAAAAAATGTTAGCTGAGTGTTATGAATTAGCACACTAGCTCTATATGTATTTATTTACATATCAATCTGAAACCTAAAGAAAATGTTATTCAGCAATTTCTAATGCTATTTCCATCATTTGAGTGAAAGAGTTTTGGCGTTCTTCAGCAGTTGTCGCTTCATCACGTAAGATATGATCGCTTACTGTAAATATGCCTAAAGCTTTTTTATTTGCATAAGTAGCGTTTAAATATAGTGCTGCAGACTCCATTTCAATACCTAAGACACCCATGCGTTGCCATTGTTCATTGAATGTAGGGTCGGCATTATAGAACGTATCAGAAGATAAGATATTGCCAACATGTGTCGTAGCACCGATATCATCTGCTTTTTGTTTAGCTTTTAATATTAATTCAAAATCTGCTAATGGTGCAAAATGACCAGGAATGTTGTATTGCTCCACATAACTAGAATTCGTAGAAGCACCTTGTGCAATAATCACATCATATAAGTTAACGTTTTCTTGTAAAGCACCGCATGAGCCGATACGGATGATTGTGTCTACATCAAAGAAATTGTATAGTTCATACGAATAGATACCAATACTTGGAACGCCCATACCTGATCCCATTACAGATACTTCTTTACCATTATATGTACCTGTATAACCAAACATATTACGTACTTCGTTAAATTGTTCAACGTTTTCTAAATAGTTATCCGCAATATATTTTGCACGAAGTGGATCCCCTGGCATTAACACGGTTTTAGCTATTTTTTTCCCATTAGGTTGAATATGAGGTGTTGCTTTTGTCATAATCATCTTCTCCTTTAAATTCTTTATCAAATTAAAGATAACATTTGTTTATTATTTTTGCGAATTTTTGTAGTATAGAGGTAAAGAGAGAATGTTTATAAACATATATGTTAAATTTTACTATATAATTATGAGTGGGTTAAAACACCATATGCTAATAAACAAAATAATAGGAGGATTTAATATGAATTACGCAAAATATATAGACCACACATTACTTAAACCGGAATCTACGAGAAATCAAATAGATAAAATTATCGAGGAAGCGAAAGCGTTTAATTTTAAATCGATTTGTATTAATCCAACACATGTAAAATATGCTGCTGAACAACTTAAGGGTTCAGATGTATTAGTATGTACAGTTATAGGTTTTCCATTAGGAGCATCAACGACTGAAACAAAAATATTTGAAACAGAAGATGCTATTAATAAAGGTGCATCAGAAGTAGATATGGTAATTAATATTGGTGCTTTAAAAGATGGACGCTTTGAAGACGTTCAAAAAGATATCGAAGGTGTCGTAGGTGCAGCGAACGGTAAAACAGTTAAAGTTATTATTGAAACATGCTTATTAACTGATGAGGAAAAAGTCAAAGCAAGCGAATTAAGCAAGGTAGCTGGTGCTGATTTTGTTAAAACATCAACAGGATTTGCTGGTGGTGGTGCTACACCTGAAGATGTTAAGTTAATGAAAGATACAGTGGGCGATGATTTAGAAGTCAAAGCTTCTGGTGGCGTTAGAAATCTTGAAGACTTCAATCATATGCTTGAAGCAGGTGCCACACGTATTGGCGCTAGTGCAGGCGTTGAAATTGTACAAGGTTTAGAAAGTGACTCAGATTATTAATAAATAACTGAAATCTTGTCTGAATATAGTTATGTATTGACTTGAAAAATAGGGGAGGCCAACTCATATGAGAATGGTAGATATTATTGAAAAAAAACGTGATGGTCAAGCGCTAACGAAACAAGAAATTGAATACTTTATTGATGGATATACAAATGGAGATATTCCTGACTATCAAGCTTCTAGTTTAGCGATGGCGATTTATTTTCAAGATATGAATGATGATGAACGAGCTGCCTTGACGATGGCGATGGTTAATTCAGGTGATGTCATTGATTTATCTAATATTAATGGGGTTAAAGTGGATAAGCACTCAACGGGTGGTGTTGGTGATACGACAACACTAGTACTTGCACCATTAGTGGCTGCGGTAGGTGTGCCAGTAGCGAAAATGAGTGGTCGCGGACTAGGCCATACTGGTGGTACCATTGATAAATTAGAATCAGTTGAAGGTTTCCATGTTGAAATTAGCGAAGAACAATTTGTTAAATTGGTTAATGAGGCGAAAGTTGCAGTCATTGGTCAAACTGGGAATTTAACACCCGCTGATAAAAAACTATATGGACTTCGTGATGTTACCGGTACGGTGAATTCAATTCCACTGATTGCATCGTCTATAATGAGTAAAAAAATTGCTGCTGGCGCGGATGCAATTGTATTAGATGTTAAAACCGGTAATGGCGCATTTATGAAAACGTTAGAAGATGCAGAAGCATTAGCGCATGCCATGGTTCGTATCGGTAATAATGTAGGTAGAAATACAATGGCAATTATTTCGGATATGGGCCAACCACTTGGCAATGCAATAGGTAATGCTTTAGAAGTTAAAGAAGCGATTGAAACGTTGCAAGGTAATGGACCAGAAGACTTAACAGAGTTAGTTATGACGCTAGGTTCACAGATGGTAGTCGTCGGTGGAAAAGCTCAAAATCTTGATGAAGCACGTAAAATGTTAGAACAAGCAATTCAAGATGGTTCAGCGTTAGAAAGTTTCAGAACATTTTTAGAAAACCAAGATGGCGATGGTTCTGTTGTAGACGATGTATCAAAATTACCACAAGCCAAATATCAAATTGAACTACCCGCACAAAGTGAAGGCATTGTAACTGAAATTATTGCAAATGAAGTCGGTGTAGCTTCTATGATGTTAGGTGCAGGCAGACAAACTAAAGAAGACGAAATAGATTTAAGTGTGGGTCTCGTATTGCATAAAAAGGTTGGAGATAGCGTCAACAAAGGAGAGGCTTTGTTAACAATCCACAGCAATCAAGAACAAATTGATAACGTAAAAGATAAACTATTGCAAAGTATTACGATTAGTGACACTGGTAATGAACCAACATTGATTCATAAAATAATTACTGAATAGGAGAGGAATATTATGACTACACCATTTAAACGAGTTCATTTAATTGTCATGGACTCTGTTGGTATTGGAGAAGGACCTGATGCAAAAGCTTTTGATGATGAAGGCAGTCACACTTTAAAGCATACGCTCGAAGGATTTGAACAGTCATTACCTAACTTACAAAAATTAGGTTTAGGTAATATTGAACCTCTTCCGGTTATTGATAAAGAAGCGGAACCACAAGCTTTTTACACAAAAATGAGTGAAGCTTCAGTCGGCAAAGATACCATGACTGGCCATTGGGAGATTATGGGGCTAAATATCATGCAACCATTTAAGGTCTATCCAGAAGGCTTTCCAGAAGAACTGGTTAATGAAATCGAAACGTTAACAGGACGTAAAGTTGTAGCCAATCGTCCTGCATCCGGTACGCAAATCATAGATGAATGGGGCGAACATCAGATGAAGACGGGTGATCTAATTGTCTATACTTCTGCAGACCCAGTACTTCAAATTGCAGCTCATGAAGATATTATTCCTTTAGAGGAACTATATGACATCTGTGAAAAAGTAAGAGAATTAACCAAGGATCCTAAATATTTAATAGGCAGAATCATTGCTAGACCGTATATTGGAGAGCCAGGTTCATTTAAACGAACTTCTAATAGACATGACTATGCATTAAAACCATTTGGTAGAACAGTAATGAATGAATTAAAAGATAATGGTTATGATGTCATTGCCCTTGGTAAAATTAATGATATATTTGACGGTGAAGGTGTGACTGAATCGATACGTACCAAAGATAACATGGATGGTATGGATAAATTAATTGAAACTGTGCAACGTGACTTTAATGGGTTAAGCTTTTTAAATCTTGTTGATTTCGATGCCCTTTATGGCCATCGTCGTGATAAACCAGGATATGCACAAGCGATTAAAGATTTTGATGAACGTTTACCTGAACTTATGAATCACTTACAAGAAGAAGATTTAGTTATTATTACAGCAGACCATGGTAATGATCCAACTGCAGATGGTACGGATCATACTAGAGAATACATTCCTGTACTTATGTTTAGCCCTAAAATGAGTGACTATCATGAGCTAACGATAGACAGCACATTTAGTTCTTTAGGTGCAACGATTGCTGATAATTTTGGTGTGAAATTACCTGAATTTGGCAAAAGCTATTTGAAAGAAATGGGTGTTGAAAAGTAATGCGTATTTTAAGAATGCTATTTGGAATTGTCTTTAGTGTTGCAGGGGTACTCCATTTTAAAGATGAAGAACAATTTAGACGTATTGTACCAGCGTACTTACCATTTCGAAAAGCAGCTGTGTTAATCACAGGCGTTATGGAAATCGTGTTTGGTGTCATATTATTAATGAAACAACCTACTAAGGGTCAAAAAAATGCACTCATAGCGTTTTTATGGGCGGTCTTACCAGCGAATATTTATATGGCGCGCAAACAAATTCCAATTGCTGGTCAACAACTTCCGAAATGGGCTTTATACGGACGTATTCCATTGCAATTTGTGATGATGAAATTAATCAAAAAATTATAACTTACTAAACTAAAATAAGAGAGCACATGCGTTTGAAATGACGCTGTGCTCTCTTATTTTATATATTTATAAAATGCTAACTCACATTATAAATTATTGTGCTTCACCATAGATATCATGCCATTCAGCTTTTTTGTCTAAGAATGTTTGGGCTATTTCTTTGGCGCCTTCTAATGAATGGCTAGCAGCCCAACCACATTGAACTTCATTACATGCTGGCACTTCTGTAGCATTTAATACATCTTTAATTGTTGCTTCGATAATATTTAACACATCTTCATAGTCATCATGATTGATAAATGAAACGTAAAATCCTGTTTGGCAACCCATTGGACTAATATCAACGACTTTATCTGAATGATTTCTAATATTTTCTGCCATTAAATGTTCTAATGAATGTAACCCAGGCATATCCATATGCTCTTTGTTTGGTTGTTTAAAGCGGATATCATATTTATGAATTACATCACCGTTAGCGCCTTCCATTTTCCCTGCTAATCTCACAAAAGGTGCTACAACGATTGTATGATCTAAATTAAAACTTTCTACGTTCATTTTTGGCATGGTGTATCCTCCTCATATATAACTTAAATTAATTGTAACAAGTTAAAAGAGGATTTACAATTTTTGAAATGTGGTATAAAGGCGTATGAAAGTTATTTTTATAAATTTCAGAAAATGAATGACAGAATTCAATAAACCCGATAGAATAAGTAATAATTAAATCATGTTTTGTGCATTATGAATCATATGTTGTGTTATTTAATAAATTACTTATTGCATTTGATTTATTTTATAAATTGAGTATAAACATAATGCCAAGTAATTTAGGAGGCCGTGTTGAATTATGGAGAATAAACAAATTGTATTGGACTATATAGAAAATGAAAAGTATAAATATTTAGAAATGAGCCATCAAATCCATCAAAGACCTGAATTAGGTAATGAGGAGATATTTGCATCTAGAACGTTAACGGAAACGTTAACGCAACATGGTTTTGAAGTCGAAACAAATATAGCAGGACATGCGACTGGCTTTATAGCAAGTTATGATTCAGGACAAACGGGACCAACTATAGGTTACTTGGCCGAATATGATGCATTGCCAGGGTTAGGTCACGCGTGTGGTCATAATATTATTGGTACCGCTAGTACATTTGCGGGTATAGCCTTAAAGCAAGTCATTGATAAAGTCGGCGGAAAAGTAATTGTATTAGGCTGTCCTGCAGAAGAAGGTGGAGAAAACGGTAGTGCTAAAGCGACTTATGTTAAAGAAGGTATTATTGATGATTTAGATATCGCCTTAATGGTGCATCCTGGTAATGAAACATACAGAACAATCAATACTTTGGCTGTAGATGTACTAGATGTTAAATTTTTTGGTAAAAGTGCGCATGCATCTGAAAATGCAGATGAAGCGAAAAATGCACTTGATGCAATGATTTCATATTTTAATGGGGTTGCGCAATTACGTCAGCATATAAAAAGTAGTCAACGTGTCCATGGCGTTATATTGGATGGTGGACAAGCAGCCAATATTATACCTGATTTTACACATGCGAGATTCTATACTAGAGCAACAAGTCGCCATGAGTTAGACATTTTAACTGAACGAGTTGGTCAAATAGCTAAAGGTGCGGCATTGCAAACTGGATGTGATTATGAATTTGGACCTATACAAAATGGCGTGAACGAGTTTATAAAATCTTCAAAACTAGATGATTTATTTGCTAAATATGCAACAGAAATGGGTGAAGCTGTCATTGATGATGATTTTGGTTATGGCTCTACTGACACGGGAAATGTGAGTCATGTTGTACCAACGATACATCCACATATTAAAATTGGATCACGTAATTTAGTAGGTCATACGCATAGATTTAGAGAGGCTGCAGCAAGTACCCATGGGGACCAAGCGTTAATTAGAGGTGCTAAGATTCTCTCGCTTATGGGATTAGAATTATTAACGAATCAAGCGTTGTTTGATGAGATTATTGAACAACATCAATTTATAAAGGGGCATAAAAAATGACTAAAGAACGCTCTCATAGACCCAAATTAACACTTAGTGATCTTTACGATTCTCGCGTTGTCTATACTTCTAGACCGTCTTATATTTCAAATCCATGGCTGGAACCTGAAGAACACCAATCGAATTTTTTAACAGGTAGAGAGCTGATAATTGCTAATCATATGCCAGTAATCGTTCATGAAGCGAGCGTCACTGATAAATTAAAGCAGTTATTTGAAGCGGTAGGGAAAACAATGCCTACAAATATCATTCAATTCAACGATCAACAAAGTTATGAACAAACTTTAAAAGTGTTAGCGCAAGAAGAGAATAAGAAAATTTATTTTCAATATATTCATGGTGAAGATATATTAACTAAAGCGCATTATGCACTAGATAAAGATATCTTTGTTGCATTAAATAATAAAGCAAGAATTCCTGAATGGACGAACAATCAATTCCTTCCCCGTCGAGAAGTTGTAAACATTGAAGATTTTGAGGCGGCGGTGTCTGAATGGTCGTTCCCATTTGTATTAAAACCTGGGGATGACTTACCAACTGCTGGCGGGTATGGTGTAATGATTTGTTATTCAGAAGAAGATTTAACAAAAGCAAAAACACGAATTGCTCAAGCTCAATCAGAAACAGACACAATGATTATAGAGCAAAAGATAGAAGCGATTGCTAATTATTGTGTACAATTTGCATATTCTGAAAATGAAGGCATACGATATATAGGTACTTCAGCTCAACTCACAGATGCTTACGGCCATTATAGTGGAAATGAAAATGCGCCGGATGTACCTAAACACGTGATAGAAGCTGGTAGAGAAATCATGGAAATTGGGGTATCTAAAGGTTACTTTGGCGTAGCGGGCTTTGACTTGTTATTAGACGACAAAAATGATGTATATGCGATTGATTTGAATTTTAGACAAAATGGTTCGACAAGTATGTTGTTGTTAGAGCCTATACTTCAACAAGGCTATCATAAATTTTATAGTTATATTTCGCCTGGTGATAACGAACAATTTTTTGCGACAATTTTGAAATATGTGCGACTGGGCGTATTATTTCCACTTTCTTATTATGATGGTGAATGGTTTGAAAATGATACGGTGCAATCTAGATTTGGTTGTATATGGCATGCTGAAAACAAAGCTACGGTTGATACATTGGAGCAACAATTTCTAAAAGAGATTCAAGAAAAATAAAATGTGGAATTAAAATTAGTGGTTCTACTCAGTAGATAATAATTTAAAAGCTAAAAATGTAAAGTGTCTGGGACATAAATAGGTGTCTCAGATTTTTTAATTGGACAATAGATGTGAATTACTACCAGCGATCCAAAGTACTATTGATATATTTTATGCGAATGCGTAGTGGTTATGTATACGATTAGAATATTAGCCAAGGAAGAGAATGACTTTTATTCTTTAATTTTTATTAAAAAATTTGATTCCTGTTAATACTTTCTAAATTTATAAGGAACATTCGTTGATTGACTAGAAACATACAGTCATTTATATTTTAAATATAAGTAATTATTATAAATGAATTGAAGGTGAAAATATGTCTTACAAAGAAAGTTCATTTTTTCAAGATATTTTAATAAATGAAGTTTTTTATGTCGGAACTAAATCAAAGCATTTGATTAGACAAGAAATATCTGAACAAAATGTAGTATGTGCTTGGACAGATAAAGCAACAGCAGAAAGTTATTTAAATAAAGAGCAAATTGAATATGACAAAGTAAAAACGGTTGATATTGATCGTTTTGTAACTTATGAAATTGACGATATTTTTGATCAAGATGATGAGGTATTGATGAACCCAACTTCACATAAAGATGGTGAACGCGTTCGTATCGTTGCAGCTTCAAATGAATTGATGTCTGATTTGGATAGTATTAGATTGAAAGAATTTGTTAAAGATGTTGCTAAAGAAGATGCTGTGTTTGGATTAACTAATAAGAATGAAAAACAATTTATCATGATCAGTGATGAAGCACACCAAAAACCACATATTATGCCTGTATGGAGTATTAAAAATAGAGCTGAAAAGGTGAGAAATCAAGATTTTGAAGAATGTGAAATTATTGAGATTGAAGGGGAAGTATTTGCTGAATGGTTAGATACGTTACGTGATGATGACCATGCAGTTGCAATAGACTTGAAGTCAGGCGTAGTCGGAACCGTTGTGCCTGCTCAAAAAGTAATTGACCAGTTAACATTTTAATTAAAGGTTATCAACAATATAGCTGTTTATGAGTTATGTATTTATAATATTTATAATTTAGAGCACAAATTTTATCGTATCGAAATAGTTATAGATTTGTTTGGAGTAATAACTAGTTGAAATAAAGAGATTGAGTCATAAATAGATAATGTCAAAAAGTCTGGAACATAATTAGGCGTCTAGGCTTTTTGTCAATTTAAACAATTGGTGTAAAGTCCAACTGCTTATTTTAAACAGTTACATGATTAGTATCTGTATTATTCAATTTCATATTTATAAATAAAACAGTAATTTCTAGTGTTTTAAACTAGAAATTACTGTTTTTTGTTTATACCCATTCAGTATGATTGTATAAAATCCTACAAAATCATTTTTCATTTAGATAACTCATATAATGTCCTGTTTTTAATATGTCACATTGTGGCAGATAAACGTGCTTAATGAGCAGTCTATACATTATATAATTTAATGAATATAAGCATTATAAATGTATAGAACCTAGAGCACCAGAAAATGCACCATGCTCAATATAATAAGGTTCACACCCACGTAAAACAGTATAGTCTTTGACCACCTCCTTTAATAAATCGTTATTGTGGAAGGAAGAACCGATATAGGCAACATTTTTTGTATTATGTTCTCTTGCGACAGTAATTGACATTGTCGAAATGACTTCACCGACGACTGCAATTACAGAAGCCAATTTATCTGCATCTGTAAATGATTCATCTAAATGATGTAGCACATTACCAAAGTTAGCTGCAGTTAAATCGCCAGAAATAGGAGGCTCACTATCTTTATATATATGTTTTACCTTTAAATCTATAATATCACGGTTACCATTTTGAGCTGTATCAGTTAACTGTTTATAGTTACTGATACCTGTGAGTAGGTATCCAAGGCCTTGTATCATACCGCCACCGGTGCCTATTCCGCCTACACGCTTTTGCGCTTTGCCATTTGAAAAATGAAGTGAAGTACCAGTACCAACATTAGTGAAAATATAATCATCTAAGAAGTGACCTTGTTCTTCTAATAGAATTTCTAGCCCTTTAGCTGCAGCATCAAATTCAACAAATACACGAGATTCACAATTGAGTTGTTCATTAATCATGGCAGCTTGCCCACCCGTCAGATTAATGTTGTTACAATCTTGTTGATTTAACCATTGAATGACTTCCTCAATTTCAGTAGTTAATCTTGTGCTGTATGTTCGTTCACCGTTTTTTTCTTGAACAATTTTAATGAGCGTGCCACCAGCATCGACACCTATCTTCATCTGTATTCCCCCTAATAAAAATTTCCATTATAACTTATAGTATAATAAAATGAAGGAAAATCAAATATGAATTTAATAGGATTGATAGAATAGTTCACAATTAAGGCTGTTAATTAATTAGGTATGTTTCTAAATTATATGTAAATTTATAGGTTGATTTGATTCAGAAGTGGTATGAATAAATAACGACTACGTTTTTAATAGGGGATTAAAACATGTTTATAAAGGAAAATTTTGAAAATATTACGGTACAAGTTTATGAAGAAAAATATAGACAATCTTTATATGATTTCAAATTAAGTGAAAGACAGCAAATTTATTCATCATTACCTAAAGATGTATTGGATGATGCGATCATTGATGAAGATAGAATTCCAAATATTGCACTAAATGATGAAGGTGAAGTTGTTGGCTTCTTTGTACTGCATCAGTATTATCAACATGAAGGATATGACACGCCAAATCAAGTTATATATGTGAGATCCTTATCAGTCAATGAAGATTTTCAAGGTTATGGCTATGGTACGAAAATGATGATGTATCTGCCTAGGTATGTACAGACACTTTTTCCAAATTTTAACCATTTATATTTAGTGGTCGACGCTGAAAATAAAGGCGCTTGGAATGTTTATGAACGTGCGGGCTTTATGCATGCAGCTACAAAAGAAGAAGGACCTATTGGAAAAGAAAGGTTATATTACCTTGATCTAGATTCTAAACATGTTTCTTCTTTAAAATTAAAACCGAACACAGAAGAACAACCATTCAATATTCATATCATTGATTTAATTAAAGATGATAATAAAGTGGGATTTATTGCTATTGAAAGACATGAAGATCGAATGAATATCTCTTCGGTTGAAGTTAACAAAGAAGAACGGCACCATGGTATTGCTGAAAGCGCATTGAGACAATTATCTACATATGTACGTAAACATTTTGATAGTGTAAAGTTATTGACAATCACTTTGTATGGTGAAAATAATGAATTAAAACCGTTATGTATAAACAGTAATTTTGTTGAAATAGATGCCGCAGATGATTATATTGTCTTTGAAAAATATATAAATTACTAAATGCGATTGCGAAATCAGGAATTGTCATTTATAATTTACATTTGTTATTATTACTTATGTTAAACTTAGTACTGATTTGGATAAACGCCTTTGAAAGGAAGAATAAATAATGAGAATTCAAGATTACACAAAAGAAATGGTTGATGAGAAATCATTTATCGATATGGCATATACGTTATTAAATGAAAAAAATGACACAATGAACTTATATGATATTATTGATGAATTTAAAGCACTTGGACATTATGAAGACGACGAAATCGAAAATAGAATTGTTCAATTCTATACAGATTTAAACACAGATGGTCGTTTTTTAAATGTTGGTGAAAATATTTGGGGATTACGTGATTGGTATTCAGTTGCAGATATTGAAGAAAAAATTGCGCCTACGATTCAAAAATTTGATATTCTGGACGACGATGATGAAGAAGATAAAAACTTAAAATTACTTGGTGAAGATGAGGCTGATGATGATGATGATATTCCAGCAGTTACAGATGACCAAGAGACTTTGAATGATCCAGAAGATCCAGAAGATGACGATGTTGATGAAGATCTTAATGAAACAGATATCGTTATCGATGAAGATGATGAAGATTTAGACGAAGAAGATGAAGAAGAAGAATTTGAAGACGAAGAAGAAACAGAAGAATAATTCTTTGAGATTTAATTGACTTTTTTCGTGAACATGATAAAATTTTATTCGGGCTCCTTTAATTAGGACGACGTGTATAAATATTATACGCTCCCCCTTACAACCATGTGAGAGGGAGCGATTTTTTTGTTTTAAATAATATATCAGTTTTATAGTATTTTATATTTTGAAAGTACTTGTTACGACAATTAATACATATAATGATGAAGCATTTAAATATGTAAATGTTGTATCACAAAATTTAGCAACTAATTTGGAGATTTGATACGAATCAAAACGTATTGTAAGAAAATACGGTTTTAATCATAGGAGGCAGAACATGACAAAATTCATTTTTGTAACTGGTGGAGTTGTTTCTTCATTGGGTAAAGGTATCACGGCAGCATCTTTAGGAAGATTATTAAAAGATAGAGGATTAAAAGTCACGATTCAAAAATTTGATCCATACTTAAATGTTGACCCAGGCACAATGAGTCCATATCAACATGGTGAAGTTTTTGTGACAGACGATGGTGCTGAAACTGACTTAGACTTAGGACATTATGAGAGATTTATTGATATAAATTTAAATAAATATTCAAATGTAACGGCTGGGAAAGTTTATTCTCATGTCTTAAAAAAAGAGCGTCGTGGTGATTATTTAGGTGGTACAGTTCAAGTTATCCCGCACATTACGAATGAAATAAAAGAGCGTTTATTATTAGCTGGGGAAAGTACAAATGCAGATGTAGTTATTACTGAAATTGGTGGTACAACAGGGGATATAGAGTCATTGCCATTTATTGAAGCAATTAGACAAATCCGTAGTGATTTAGGACGCGAAAATGTAATGTATGTTCACTGTACTTTGTTACCATATATCAAAGCTGCTGGAGAAATGAAGACAAAACCAACACAACATAGTGTGAAAGAATTAAGAGGTCTTGGTATCCAACCAGATTTAATTGTTGTTAGAACAGAATATGAACTTACTCAAGATTTAAAAGATAAAATTGCGCTATTCTGTGATATTGATAAAGCAAGCGTTATAGAATGTCGTGATGCTGATTCATTATATGAGATACCTTTACAATTAAGTAAACAAGATATGGACGATATTGTGATTAAGCGTTTAGAATTAAATCCAAAATACGAAACGCAATTAGATGAGTGGCAATATTTATTAGATACGGTTAACAGTTTAGATGGCAAGATAACAATTGGTTTAGTAGGTAAATATGTAAGCTTACAAGATGCATATTTGTCAGTTGTCGAGTCATTAAAACACGCTGGCTATCCATTCAAAAAAGATATCGAAGTGAAATGGATTGATTCAAGTGAAGTTACCGATGAAAACGTTGCTGAAATATTAGCAGAAGTTGATGGTATATTAGTACCTGGTGGATTTGGATTCCGTGCAAGTGAAGGTAAGATATCAGCTATTAAATATGCACGTGAAAATAATGTGCCATATTTCGGTATTTGTTTAGGTATGCAATTAGCAACTGTTGAGTTTGCTCGAAATGTCATTGGACTAGATGACGCGCATTCAGCAGAATTAGATCCTAATACACCACATCCTATAATCGACTTATTACCAGAACAGAAAGATATCGAAGATTTAGGCGGTACACTACGCTTAGGTTTATACCCATGTCATATCAAAGAAGGTACATTAGCAAATTCAATTTATAATGAAACTGAAATTGAAGAAAGACACCGTCATCGTTATGAATTTAATAATGAATATAGAGAACAACTCGAAGCAAACGGAATGGTGTTTTCTGGAACAAGTCCAGATGGTCGTTTAGTAGAAATGGTAGAAATTCCAAGCAATGACTTTTTCGTTGCATGTCAATTCCATCCAGAATTTTTATCAAGACCTAATCGCCCTCAACCGATTTTCAAAGCATTTATAGAAGCATCATTGAACCATCAGCAATCTAAATAATATGTTAAGACACACATACTCGAACTATTACGTCGAGATGTGTGTCTTTTTTTATTTAGTGCTTCGTTCAAATGTATGTATATAAAAATGGGGTATAAATGATTATTAAAATTTGAAATTTAGGCGATTTTTATACATCTAGAATAAAAATATAAAATAAAAACGCTTACAAATATATTGAAGAATGCAAAAGGTATACGACTTTGATATAATTAGATTGTAAAAATATGTGCTTAAAGCACCAAGGAGGAACTTTCATGCCTTTAGTTTCAATGAAAGAAATGTTAATAGATGCAAAAGAAAATGGTTACGCAGTAGGTCAATATAACCTTAATAACTTAGAATTCACTCAAGCAATTTTAGAAGCTTCTCAAGAAGAGAACGCTCCTGTAATTTTAGGTGTATCTGAAGGTGCTGCTCGTTACATGAGTGGTTTCTATACAGTTGTTAAAATGGTTGAAGGTTTAATGCATGACAAAGAAATTACTGTACCAGTTGCAATTCACTTAGACCACGGTTCAAGCTTTGAAAAATGTAAAGAAGCAATTGACGCTGGATTTACATCAGTAATGATTGATGCTTCACATGGTTCATTCGAAGACAATGTTGAAATCACTTCAAAAGTTGTAGAATATGCTCATGAACATGGTGTTTCAGTTGAAGCAGAATTAGGTACTGTTGGTGGACAAGAAGATGATGTAGTTGCTGACGGCGTAATCTATGCAGATCCTAAAGAATGTCAAGAACTTGTTGAAAAAACAGGTATCGATACATTAGCGCCAGCATTAGGTTCAGTACACGGACCTTATAAAGGTGAACCAAAATTAGGATTTAAAGAAATGGAAGAAATTGGTGCTTCTACAGGATTACCATTAGTATTACACGGTGGTACAGGAATCCCAACGAAAGATATCCAAAAAGCAATTACTTTTGGTACTGCTAAAATCAATGTAAATACAGAAAACCAAATTGCTTCAGCTAAAGCTGTTCGTGAAGCTTTAGACAATGATAAAGAAGTGTATGATCCTCGTAAATATTTAGGACCTGCACGTGAAGCAATTAAAGCTACTGTTATTGGTAAAATTAAAGAGTTTGGTACATCTAACCAAGCAAAATAAGTTAACGAATAACTTTTGATACTTTATATATGTTGTATCGATTTATGAGGGCGAGACGTCGAAATCAAATTCATTTTTTTGATTTCTGCTTCGCTCTCTTTTTTATGTTATAATTTGTTAGGTTTGTGTAAAAAAGCAATCAGGAAAGCACGGATAACATAAAATTTTAATAATAAATCCTTATAATTATGATTTGAATTGGTAAATAATGGGAATTGAAAACAATAGTAAAAAAATTATATACAAGAGAAGACACTTTATTTTATATGAAATAAATTTTAATAAACTGATGTGCTTTGCAAACTGTAATAATTTAATTTATAATGCAAATGATGTTATGGAAGAGAAATATTGATTGAAAGGCAAAGGAGAACATACGAATGGCTCAAGAAGTGATTAAAATTAGAGGTGGTCAAACACTAAAAGGTGAAGTGAACAACCACGGTGCTAAAAATAGTGCAGTAGCAATTATTCCAGCCGCAATTTTGGCTGAAGACAAAGTAACTATTGAAGGCCTTCCAGAAATCTCTGATGTAGAAACTTTAGTAAGTTTACTTGGAGATTTAAATATTAAGACTGAATTAGATGGTATGACATTAAATGTTGATCCAAATGAAATTGAAAATGCACCATTACCTAATAATAAAGTAGAATCGTTACGTGCTTCATATTATATGATGGGCGCTATGTTAGGTAGGTTTAAAAAATGTGTGATTGGATTACCAGGTGGTTGTCCTTTAGGACCGAGACCCATTGATCAACACATTAAAGGTTTCAAAGCTTTAGGTGCTAAAATTGATGAATCAAGTTCTACATCAATGAAGATAGAGGCTGACAAATTAACAGGTGCGAATATCTTTTTAGATATTGTAAGTGTTGGTGCAACAATCAATATTATGCTTGCAGCAGTTCGTGCTGAAGGTCAAACTGTCATTGAGAATGCTGCAAAAGAGCCAGAAGTAGTTGACGTAGCTAATTTCTTAACAAGCTTAGGTGCAGATATCAAAGGCGCTGGCACAAGTACGATTAAGATTAATGGCGTAGAACATTTACACGGTTCACATCATCAGGTCATTCCAGATAGAATTGAAGCTGGTACATATATGTGTATTGCCGCAGCATGTGGTGAAGATATAACAATTAATAATATTATTCCAACGCATGTAGAACCATTAACAGTGAAATTAAAAGAGCTTGGTGTTGATATTCAAGTTGGTGATGATAGCGCCGTAATCAAACGTAGTACACCATATGCTAGTGTTGATATTAAAACACTTGTATATCCTGGATTTGCTACCGATCTTCAACAACCTATTACCCCATTATTGTTTATGGCTGATGGTGTATCATTTGTTACCGAAACGATTTATCCAGCACGTTTTAGACATGTAGATGAATTGAAAAACATGGGTGCAGATATTTCGGCAGATAATGGTACAGCAACAATTAAGCCATCTAAACTTACTGGCGCAGAAGTTTATGCTAGTGATTTACGTGCAGGTGCTTGCCTTATTGTAGCTGGTTTATTCGCTGAAGGTGTTACAACAATTTATAATGTAAAGCATATTTATCGTGGTTATACTAATATCGTTAGTACTTTAAAATCTTTAGGTGCAGACATTTGGACTGAAGAAGTATAGAAAATGTGGTATAATAAATATACTTAGTAACCAAAGTGTACTTAGTTTAAATGATAATAGAATAAATCGATATTGAGGTGATGACCATGAAAGTTTGCCCTTATCTAGAAGAAACCTTTAAAATAGTAGGTAGAAGTTGGAATGGTCTTATTATTAATTATTTATCTAGATGTACGGAAAAGTCTGCACACTTTTCAGATATGAAACGTGATTTAAAGACAATTACACCACGTGCACTTAGCATAAAGTTAACGGATCTTAGTGAATGGGGACTAGTTGAAAAGAAAGTGGTTTCTACCAGTCCAATGAATATTCTTTACCAACTGACAGATAAAGGTGATGCTTTAGCAGCAGCATTAGTGCCAATGGAAAAATGGGCTCAAGATTATATTGAACTCGAAAATAAATAGTAATTAAATTCTAAAGTAAAAGCGAAATTCAAAATATTACTAAAAGAGAATGGAGCACACAGTCTTAATTAGGTATTTCTAAAGACAATCAATTCTATTAGTTGTGATTGGAAAGTAGCGTATTAAAGTGGAAGTATAATTTAATCATTTTCGATTGCTCTGAATTTTTAAAGAGACCAAGACATAAATCGATGTCTTGGTCTCTTTTTGTATATGAATTGGAGTGTACATGTAGTTATTCACTGAATAACAAAATGGCGCTGAAATTTAATGGGTTAAAAAAATTGTATAAAATGAATGGAAAACGCTTTATAACAACGTTTGCTACGATTTGGCGTGAGCACTTATGTTTAAAAAAATGAAATCTCGGTTAAAATGGTATTATCAACACAAGTTAAGGAGTGAATTATTGATGAGAAATTTCATTAAACAATATATCAACGGAGAATGGGTTGAAAGTACAAGTGGAGAAACACTTGAAGTAATTAATCCTGCAACAGAAGAAGTTGCTGGTACGATTGCTAAAGGTAATAAAGAAGACGTGGAAAAAGCTGTAGAAGCAGCAGATAACGTATATTTAGAATTCAGACACACTTCAGTTAAAGAAAGACAAGATTTATTAGATCAAATAGTACAAGAATATAAAAATAGAAAAGAAGACTTAATTCAAGCAATTACAGACGAATTAGGTGCACCTCTATCTGTAGCGGAAAATGTACACTATCAAATGGGCTTAGATCATTTTGAAGCAGCACGTGATGCATTAAATGATTTCCAATTTGAAGAACGTCGAGGCGATGATTTAGTTGTCAAAGAAGCAATCGGTGTTTCAGGACTTATTACACCATGGAACTTCCCAACAAATCAAACGTCATTGAAATTAGCTGCTGCTTTTGCTGCTGGTAGTCCGGTAGTATTAAAACCTTCAGAAGAAACACCATTTGCAGCTATTATATTAGCAGAAATTTTTGATAAAGTGGGTGTACCTAAAGGTGTATTTAACTTAGTCAATGGTGATGGACAAGGTGTAGGTAATCCATTAAGTGAACATCCAAAAGTAAGAATGATGTCATTTACTGGTTCTGGCCCAACAGGTTCAAGTATTATGAAAAAAGCTGCAGAAGATTTCAAAAAAGTATCACTTGAACTAGGTGGTAAATCACCTTATATTATTTTAGATGACGCTGATATCGATGGTGCAGCAAGTGCAGCTGCTAATAAAGTAGTGTTCAACACAGGGCAAGTTTGTACTGCAGGTACAAGAACAATCGTTCCAGCAAGTATAAAAGAAGACTTTTTAACAGCTGTAAAAGAAAAATTCAGTCAAGTAAAAGTAGGTAACCCTAGAGAAGAAGGTACACAAGTTGGACCAATTATAAGCAAAAAACAATTTGACCAAGTACAAGCCTATATTGACAAAGGTATTGAAGAAGGTGCCGAATTATTATATGGTGGCCCTGGTAAACCTGAAGGATTAGACAAAGGTTACTTTGCAAGACCAACTATTTTTAATAATGTAGATAACAGCATGACAATTGCCCAAGAAGAAATATTTGGACCAGTAATGTCTGTGATCACATATAATGATTTAGATGAAGCAATCAAAATTGCAAATGATACAAAATATGGTTTAGCTGGTTACGTTTATGGTAGTGATAAAGATACACTTCATAAAGTAGCACGTTCAATTGAAGCAGGTACAGTTGAAATTAACGAAGCTGGACGTAAACCTGATTTACCATTCGGTGGTTATAAACAATCTGGTATAGGCCGTGAATGGGGCGACTACGGAATCGAAGAATTCTTAGAAGTTAAATCAATTGCAGGTTACTACAATTAATAAGTTAATTTAATAGGTAATGTGAATCTATATGAGAGTAGAACAATGAAATCTTTTTAAGAGAAATTAGATTTCTGTTCTACTCTCTTTTTATAATTTATATATCGAAATACATTTTGTAATTAAATAGGAAATTTGCTATAGTTATAAAAGTAGTAGCGTAGTTACTATGTTATTTAAAAAACTTATTTATGAAATGGGTGCAAGATAATGCCTGAAAAAGTACGAACATCACCTCAGTATGAATCGTTCCACGAGTTATACAAAAATTACACTACAAAAGATCTCACTCAAAAAGCAAAATCTCTTAAGCTAACAAACTATAGTAAATTGAATAAAAAAGAACTTGTTCTCGCGATTATGGAAGCGCAAATGGAAAAAGATGGTAACTATTATATGGAAGGCATTCTAGATGATATCCAACAAGATGGTTATGGCTTTTTAAGAACAGTTAATTATTCTAAGGGAGAAAAAGATATCTATATCTCAGCTAGTCAAATTCGTCGTTTTGAAATTAAACGAGGAGATAAAGTGACTGGTAAGGTTAGAAAGCCAAAGGATAATGAAAAGTATTATGGTTTATTACAGGTTGATTTTGTTAATGATGAGAATGCAGAAGAAGTAAAAAAACGTCCTCATTTCCAGGCGTTAACGCCGTTATATCCAGAAGAAAGAATTGTGTTAGAAACTACAAAGCAGAATTTTTCAACTCGAATCATGGATTTAATCACGCCAATTGGATTAGGACAACGTGGACTTATCGTCGCACCGCCTAAAGCAGGGAAAACCTCTTTATTAAAAGAAATTGCAAATGCAATTGCAACGAATAAACCTGATGCAGAATTATTTGTATTATTAGTAGGAGAACGACCAGAAGAGGTTACTGATATAGAAAGATCTGTAGAAACTGCAGAAGTAGTTCATTCTACATTTGATGAGCCACCTCAACACCATGTCAAAGTTGCAGAATTATTATTAGAACGTGCGAAACGCTTAGTTGAAATTGGTAAGGATGTCATTATACTAATGGATTCTATAACAAGATTGGCACGTGCTTATAACCTTGTTATTCCGCCAAGTGGTCGTACGTTATCTGGTGGGTTAGATCCAGCATCTTTACACAAACCAAAAGCATTCTTTGGTGCAGCAAGAAATATTGAAGCGGGTGGCAGTATGACTATATTAGCTACAGCTTTAGTTGAAACTGGTTCGCGTATGGATGACATGATTTACGAAGAATTTAAAGGTACTGGAAACATGGAGTTACATTTAGATCGTAAATTAGCAGAACGTCGAGTATTTCCAGCAATTGATATTGGACGCAGTTCAACACGTAAAGAAGAATTGCTCATTGATCCCAAAGAACTGGATTCATTATGGCAATTACGCAATATGTTTACAGATTCAACGGACTTTACAGAAAGATTTGTTCGTAAACTCAAACGAACAGACAATAACCAAGAATTCTTTGAACAGTTACAAAAAGCTGCTAAAGAAAGCACAAAAACGGGTAAACCAATCATTTAATTACTAAATGATTCATAGATATAATACCAATATGAGATTTAGGGTTGCGTTTTATATTTATAGACATTATAATTATCAAGTATTGGGTAAAAAACTCACAAAAAACTCTGTTCCAGATGGTTCAGGGCAAAGGAGCTGAAAATAATGAGACAAAATATTCATCCTGAATATCACAATGTTATCTTTTTAGATACTACTACAGATTTTAAATTCTTAAGTGGTTCAACTAAAACATCATCAGAGACAATGGAATGGGAAGATGGTAATGAATACCCAGTTATTCGTTTAGACATTTCATCTGATTCACATCCATTCTACACAGGACGTCAAAAATTCGCTGCGGCGGATGGTCGTGTGGAACGTTTCAACAAAAAATTCGGATTCAAATCAAGCAACGAATAATTGTTGGTATAAGGCATTCTCATTTTATGAGAATGCCTTTTTATGTTAAAAAGCACTTCCTAATCACAAATAGATATCATAAACAATGTTGAAATTCCTTTATTTTATGAGTAACGATACTGGCTGCAAGTATAGCATTAAATTTAAGTTTGTATACAATGTTGAAACAAAGTGGATCAGTTTTGTTAGTAGGCAGTTCAATGAGAATTTAACGATAGTTCTATTTGTATATCCCAAATTGTTACATAAAATTAACGCAGTAACTTGAAAATATATTCTATTTTGTAGTGGAAAATATGATATAATGAATCGATTATGTTTTGAAAAAAGGTGGAACGCATAATGTATGAAACTTATCATTCCGGGTGGATTGAATGTATTACTGGAAGTATGTTTAGTGGCAAATCTGAAGAGCTTATTCGTCGATTAAGACGAGGGCTTTATGCTAAACAAAAAGTAGTTGTATTTAAACCAGCTATAGATGACCGCTATCATAAAGATAAGATTGTTTCTCACAATGGCAATGCTATAGAAGCAATTAATATTTCGACAGCAGCTGAGATATTAAAGCACGATTTATCAGAAGTAGATGTAATTGGAATAGACGAAGTGCAATTTTTTGAAAATGGTATTGTACATATAGCTGAACAGTTAGCTGAAAAAGGACATAGAGTCATTACTGCTGGTCTAGATATGGACTTTAGAGCACAACCTTTCGAGCCAATGCCACAATTGATGGCTGTGAGTGAGGATGTAACTAAACTTCAAGCAGTTTGTGCGGTTTGCGGTGCATCGTCAAGTCGTACGCAAAGATTAATTGATGGTAACCCAGCAAAAATCGACGACCCAGTCATTTTAGTTGGTGCTAATGAAAGCTATGAACCCAGATGCAGAGCGCATCATATAGTAGCGCCTAGCAATACTGAGAAGGAGGAAATGTAGTGTTTGATCAATTAGACATAGTAGAAGAAAGATATGAACAATTAAATGAAATGTTAAGTGATCCTGATGTCGTAAATAATCCAGATAATTTACGTAAATATTCTAAAGAGCAGGCAGAATTACAAAAAACAGTGGACGTTTATCGCGATTATAAACAAACAAAAGAAGATATTTCTGAAGTAGAAGAAATGTTACGTGATACAAAAGATAATGATGAAATTGAAATGTTGAAAGAGGAACATCAAACACTTCAAAATAAAGTACCTAAGTTAGAAGAAGAACTTAAGTTCTTATTGATCCCTAAAGATCCTAATGATGACAAAGACGTTATTGTAGAAATTCGTGCAGCAGCAGGTGGAGATGAGGCAGCAATTTTTGCTGGTGACCTATTTAGAATGTATTCCAAATATGCTGAAACGTTAAATTATAAGACAGATATTGTAGAAGTTACCGAAAGTGATCATGGTGGTTATAAAGAAATAAGTTTTTCTGTTTCTGGTAATGGTGCTTTTAGTAAATTAAAATATGAGAATGGTGCACACCGTGTACAGCGTGTACCTGAAACTGAATCAGGCGGACGTATCCATACATCAACAGCTACAGTTGCAGTACTTCCTGAGGTAGAAGATGTTGAAATAGAAGTTCGCAACGAAGATTTGAAAATTGACACATACCGTTCAAGTGGTGCAGGTGGTCAGCACGTTAATACAACAGATTCAGCTGTGCGTATTACACATATTCCAACCGGTGTTATTGCGACTTCTTCAGAAAAATCGCAAATCCAAAACCGTGAAAAAGCACTAAAAGTATTAAAAGCACGCTTATTTGATATGAAATTACAAGAAGAGCAACAAAAATATGCTGCCCAACGTAAATCAGCAGTGGGTACAGGAGATCGTTCAGAACGTATCAGAACCTATAACTATCCGCAAAGCCGTGTAACAGATCATCGTATTGGTTTAACTTTACAAAAATTAGACCAAATTATGGAAGGTAAGTTGGATGAAATTATTGATGCTTTAACTTTAGCGGAACAAACTGATAAATTGAAAGAATTAAATAATGGTGAATTATAAAACATTATTAAATCAAGCTAAAGTGAAATGCAATGAACAAGGTATTGAATCAACGCGTGCCGAATGGTTAATGTTGGATTTGTTTAATTGGTCTAAAGCCAATTACTTAATGCATATGGATGATGAAGTAACACTTCAACATAAAAACTTATTTGATGACGCAACACAAAGAATGCTAAATGATGAACCAATACAATATATCCTAGGTAAACAAACATTCTATGGTGAAGTTTTTAAAGTGAATAAGCATTGTCTTATTCCAAGACCTGAAACAGAAGAAGTAATGCTTCATTTTTATAATCAACTTCATTCAGGAGATTGTGTTGTAGATATAGGCACGGGGAGTGGGAATATACCGATTTCATTAAAAAAATTGAACCCTTCATTAGAAGTTTATGCTACAGATTTATATACTTCAGCGTTATCTGTCGCTAAGGCTAACGCTAAGATGCACCAAGTAGAAATTAGATTTCTACAAGGTGATACATTAATGCCACTGATTGAGCACGGCATCAAAGTAAATGGACTTATTTCTAATCCGCCATATATTGATGATAATGATGCATTTATTATGGATAATACAGTGTTAAACTATGAACCACATACTGCGCTTTTTGCAAAAAACAATGGCTATGATATCTATGATAAAATTATAGATCAGTTACCCGAAGTATTATTGCCAAATGCGAAAGTTGTGTTTGAAATTGGATTTAATCAAGGACAAACATTGAAACAACGTATTATTGAGAAATATCCAAGTTTAGATGTACAAATCATTAAAGATATAAATAATAACGACCGAATAATTTCATTTGTTTGGTGATCATAAGTTATGTGCTAAACATGATTAATCATGAGAGTGCATAACTTTTTATTTTGTTTTAAAATAGATAACAAGATGAAAGGGTGAGTCTAAGTGAATACAAAAATATGGGATTTACGCCAATCTAATAATCAATTGAATACAGATAATGAACTGAATGATATAAAAGTAATTTTTGAAAATGGCGGTTTAATTGCTATACCAACTGAAACTGTATACGGATTGGGTGCAGATGCACGTAATGAAGCAGCAATTAAACACATTTATAGTGCGAAAGGTAGACCATCTGACAATCCTTTAATTGTTCATATCTATAAAGTTGAACAAATACAAGCTTTTACAGATAAGCTGTCAAAAGAAGTTGAAATGTTAATGAATGAATTTTGGCCTGGACCGATTTCATTTATTGTTCCATTAAAAAAAGGCTATTTATGTGAAAGTGTTAGTGGTGGGTTAGATTCCATTGCAGTGCGTATGCCAAGTCATCCAATCGGAAGACAAATACTAAAATATGTTGATATGCCAATTGCGGCACCCAGTGCAAATTTGAGTGGCAGACCCTCACCGACTACATTTGAACATGTTTATCGTGATTTGGACGGGCGTATCGATGGTATTGTGAATGGAGACCAAAGTGAAGAGGGGTTAGAAAGTACTGTGCTCGATTGTACACAATTTCCATTTAAAATCGCTAGACCCGGTTCTATCACAAAATCTATGATAGAAGCGGTTATTCCAGAAAGTGTGACAACAATAGGTACATTAGATTCTGAAAAACCAATTGCTCCAGGTATGAAATATAAACATTATTCACCTGATACACCAGTAAGAATATTGAAGTCTTTTAATGCGTTACCTACATCGACTTCAAATTGGACACAAACAGCGTTTATCGTACCTCGTAGCAAACAAGCGTTAATACCAGAAGCTGCGAAATTTATACCTTTATGCGAAGATGAAAATGATATTAAAGGGGCTAATCATAATCTTTATCAAATATTGCATCAGTTAGACCAAGACGATCAAATTCAACATGCCTTTATTTATGGATTTGATTTGAATGATAACACTACGGCAATTATGAATAGAATGATGAAAGCGGCTAATCAATCTATTATTGAAGGAGCAGATTTATGAAAATCATTTTTGTTTGTACAGGAAATACTTGTAGGAGTCCTATGGCTGAAAGTATCGCTCAGTCCAAATTACCTAACCATACAATTGTGTCACGTGGTATGTATGCTATAGATGGTCAACCGATATCAGATCATACTAAGGAAATTTTACTTGAGCGTCATTTAAATGTGCCATACCAAGCCCAGTCTTTTACTGCTTCAGATATAAATGCAGATTTAATATTGACGATGGGTTCATCTCATAAGCGCATAATTAAGGAATTGTATGATAACACCGATCACGTATTTACTTTAAATGAGTATGTAGACAAGATAGGAGAGGTTTCCGATCCGTTTGGTGGGAGTAAATCTGCATATCTTGAAATATATAATGAATTAAATTTACTGATAGATAGTTTAAAAAATAAAATATTAAACTAATAAATTGGTGAAATTAGTATAAGTACGTTAGTAAATACGTTATAATAAAAACGTGTAGCAAATTTGCTATCAGTCAATTTTGTATGTTTTAAAGCGGTTTGAGATTCAATTACTTTTTATGTCATTAATAAAAAGGGGTGCAAGAATGGAAGATTTGAAGTTATTGTTAGATGAATTAAAATCACAATCTTTTTTCAAGGCTAATGAATTATGCATTATCGGTTGTTCAACATCAGAAATCATTGGTGAACGCATTGGTAGTGTAGGTTCTATGGAAGTAGCTAAAGAAATATTTGATTCATTGAAAGTAATCGAAAATGAAACAGGCGTTTCTTTTGTATATCAAGGTTGTGAACATATAAACAGAGCGGTAACAATAGAAAGAGCACAATTCAATCCCCTCACGATGGAAGAAGTTACGGTTGTACCAGATGTTCATGCTGGTGGAAGTCTTGCCACTTATGCATACAAGCATATGGATGAACCAATGGTTGTTGAACATATATCGGTACCTAAAGGTATTGATATTGGTCAAACCCTTATTGGAATGCACATCAAGCATGTCGCTATTCCAGAACGTACAAGTGTTAAGCAAATTGGTGAAGCAATTGTAACCATCGCTTCTTCAAGACCTAAGAAAATTGGTGGCGAAAGAGCAAAATATAACTAATACAGAAACGAGGGAATTACCAATGTCATTTATTCAAAAGCAAGATAAAGAAATATATGAAGTGATTCAAAATGAATTTAACCGTCAAAATAACAATATCGAGCTCATTGCTTCAGAGAACTTTGTTTCAGAAGCAGTTATGGAAGCCCAAGGATCAGTGTTAACGAACAAGTATGCTGAAGGCTATCCTAATAGAAGATATTATGGCGGTTGTGAATACGTAGATGTGTCAGAAACATTAGCTATTGATCGTGCTAAAAAATTATTTGACGCAGAACATGTTAATGTTCAACCACACTCAGGATCTCAGGCCAATATGGCTGTTTATCTCGTAGCATTAGAACACGGTGATACTGTATTAGGTATGAATTTAAGCCATGGTGGCCATTTAACACATGGTGCACCTGTGAACTTTAGTGGTCAATTTTATAACTTTGTGGAATATGGTGTAGACCAAGAAAATGAGCAAATTGATTATGATGAAGTATTAAAAGTTGCTAAAGAACATAAACCTAAATTAATTGTTGCTGGTGCATCAGCTTATTCAAGAACAATCGATTTCAAACGATTCAAAGAAATTGCTGATGAAGTTGGCGCAAAATTAATGGTTGATATGGCACATATCGCTGGTTTAGTCGCAGTTGGTTTACATCCAAATCCTGTGGAATATGCAGATTTCGTAACGACAACTACACATAAAACATTACGCGGACCTCGTGGCGGCATGATTTTATGTAAAGAAGAATATAAAAAACAAATTGATAAAACGATATTCCCAGGTATCCAAGGTGGCCCATTAGAGCATGTGATTGCTGCTAAAGCAGTTGCATTTGGTGAGGCATTACAAGATGACTTTAAAGTTTATCAACAACAAGTGATTCAAAATGCTAAAACATTAGCTAACACATTGACTGACGAAGGATTTAGAGTTGTATCTGGAGGAACGGATAATCACCTCGTCGCAGTAGACGTCAAAGGTTCTGTGGGTATTACAGGTAAAGTTGCTGAAGAAACACTAGATGCAATTGGAATAACTTGTAATAAAAATACAATTCCTTTTGATCAAGAAAAACCTTTCGTAACGAGTGGTATCCGTTTAGGTACCCCAGCTGCAACAACACGTGGTTTTGATGAAACTGCTTTTGAAGAAGTTGCGAAAATCATTAGTTTAGTTTTAAAAGACCCAGAAAATGAAAAAGCATTAGCCGAAGGGAAAGAAAGAGTTAAGACTTTAACTTCAAAACATCCTTTATATAATTAAAATTGGAGGAAATAAATTTATGGGCAAAGTACATGTTTTTGATCACCCACTTATTCAACACAAATTAAGTTATATCCGTGACGTACATACTGGGACTAAAGAATTTAGAGAGCTAGTAGATGAAGTAGGTATGTTAATGGCATATGAAGTTACAAGAGATTTAGAATTACAGGATGTGGAAATAGAAACACCAGTAACAAAAATGATTGCTAAAAGATTAACAGGTAAAAAATTAGCGTTTGTACCAATCTTAAGAGCAGGATTAGGGATGACACAAGGTATTTTAACATTAGTACCTGCAGCTAGAATAGGTCATGTGGGTCTTTATAGAGATCCTGAAACACTAGAAGCCGTTGAATATTTTGTGAAATTACCACAAGATATTGAAGAAAGAGAAATTGTAGTTGTAGACCCAATGTTAGCAACAGGTGCTTCAGCTATAGAAGCTATTAATTCATTAAAAAAACGTGGGGCTAAAAATATTCGTTTTATGTGTTTAATCGCTGCCCCTGAAGGTGTAGAAAAATTACAAGCAGCTCATGAAGATGTGGATATATTTATCGCTGCATTAGATGAAAAGCTTGATGATCATGCATATATCACACCAGGTTTAGGTGATGCAGGTGACCGTTTATTCGGTACAAAATAGTTTCGCCCAGGAGTGGAGGAAAAATGAAAAAAATAATGACTGTCTTCGGCACACGTCCAGAAGCAGTAAAAATGGCACCTCTAATTCAAGCGTTGAAACATGACGATGCGCTAGAACCTATCGTAGTTGTTACGGCTCAACATAGAGAAATGCTTGATTCAGTTCTGACTAGCTTCCACATCACACCAGATTATGATTTGGATATCATGAAACAAGGCCAGTCACTGTCTGAAATTACGTCACGTATTTTATCGAGACTAGAGGATGTTATAAAGAAAGAACAACCAGATATGATACTCGTTCATGGTGACACAATGACGACGTTTGCTGGTAGTTTAGCAGCATTATATAATCAGATTCCTATAGGTCATGTCGAGGCTGGCTTAAGAACATGGGATAAATATGCTCCATTTCCTGAAGAAATGAATAGACAAATGGTAGGGGTAATGGCAGATTTGAATTTTGCCCCTACCAATAATGCTGCTCACAATCTTTTAGCAGAAAACAAACCAGAGGAATCAATCGTTGTGACAGGTAATACGGCTATAGATGCTATGAAGACGACAATACATGATCACTATCATTCTGAGATTATAGCAAAGCATAAAGATAAACGTATCATTTTGTTAACTGCGCACCGACGTGAAAATATTGGTGAACCTATGGTGCATATATTTAAAGCTGTTAGAGATATTGTCGAAGCATTTGAAGATGTCGTTGTGGTTTACCCAGTGCATAAAAATCCTAAAGTTAGGGAAATTGCAGAAACTTATTTATCAAATCACGAGCGAATTGAATTGGTGGAACCATTGGAAGTTGTGGATTTTCATAATTTTGCCCATCAATCATACTTGATATTAACTGATTCTGGAGGTGTGCAAGAAGAAGCGCCTTCATTAGGTAAACCTGTACTTGTGTTAAGAGATGCTACAGAAAGACCCGAAGGTGTGAATGCTGGTACGCTTAAAATAGTAGGCACCCACGAGAAAAACATATTTGATTCTACGAAACAATTATTAGATGACAAAATGTTATATGACAAAATGAGCCATGCACGAAATCCTTATGGAGATGGAAATGCCGCTTTACGAATTTGTGAGAATATCAAATATTATTTTCATATAATTTCCAAAAAGCCAGAATCATTCAAATAATTAAAAAGGGGGAATGTGTCGGTTCTGTGACAATTTGAGAAAAAATTAAACTACATTTTGTATAGAATTGACACGTTAACTACCCCTATATTATTATTAAAACTGTATGATTGAAATGGTTCTCATTATTGCATGAAAAAGATGAAGTGAGGCATAGTCATGGAACGTTTCAACATCATTTTTAATAGATACATTCAATACTATTTATATGGTATAGTTGTACTATTAATTGTGTTTATTTTCACATACTCACCATTTATATTAGGGCTTATAATAGGTACAATTGGATCACTTTTTAATACTTTTACTTTCGAATATTATTTAGCAAAGGCAAAAGAAAAAGATAACATACATATTTCAACGGGCAACGTTTGGAGATATTTAATAGTGGTTCTAGCATGTTGTATTTGGTATTTTTATAAGGATGAAATTAATATCATTGGTGTGGTTATTGGTTTAATGATTTCATATGTTTTAATTGTTTTCAAACCATTTTTACACAAGAAATAAATTTTAAAACGAAAGAGGTGAGAAAGCATGAATCATAAAGACCCTCTAGTCAGTTGGAATGTATTTGGTCTAGACATAGTGTTTAATCTTTCATCAATTATGATGTTGATTATTACAGCGGTTATTGTTTTTGTCATTGCTATTATTTGTACACGCAACCTCAAAAAACGACCAACTGGTAAACAAAATTTCATAGAGTGGGTTTTTGACTTTGTAAGAGGTATTATTGAAAGTAACATGGCATGGTCAAAAGGTGGGCAATTCCATTTCTTGGCAGTAACACTTATATTCTTTATATTTGTGAGTAATATGCTAGGACTTCCATTTCAATTAATTTCAGGGCATACGTTGTGGTGGAAATCACCAACAGCTGATGCGACAGTTACTTTAACACTGTCAACACTCATCATTCTATTAACACATTTTTATGGTGTTAGAATGAAAGGTACAAAAGGTTATTTCCAAAACTATACAAAACCAATCTTTTTATTACCAATTAATATCTTTGAAGAATTCACTTCAACTTTAACGTTAGGTCTTCGACTCTACGGTAATATTTTCGCAGGTGAATTGCTATTAGGATTATTGGCAGGATTAGTAACAGGTGATTCAACTAGAGCATGGGGTTGGATAATCGGGTTACCTGGTTTAGTTGTTTGGCAAGGGTTTTCAATATTCATCGGTACAATTCAAGCATATATTTTCGTTATGCTTTCAATGGTTTACATGTCCCATAAAGTTCAGGACAGTCATTAATTAATTAAATTTTAAAGAAAAACTAGGAGGATTTTATAAATGAATTTAATCGCAGCAGCAATCGCAATCGGCTTATCAGCATTAGGTGCAGGTATTGGTAATGGTCTTATCGTTTCAAGAACAGTAGAAGGTGTCGCTCGTCAACCAGAAGCACGTGGACAATTAATGGGTATTATGTTCATCGGTATCGGTTTAGTTGAAGCATTACCTATCATTGGTGTAGTTATCGCTTTCATGTCACTATAATTCAACTAATTATTATGGCGAAGTCTGAAAGACTTTCGCCGTTCGTTTTTATCAATAATGTCTTATGATTATAATGTATGAAAGGAGTGTCTATGTAAGTGACTGCTACGACAAATATGTTTGTACTTGGTGCAGCTGGAACTAGCGGCGTTCAATGGGGGACAATAATCGTTACGCTTGTAACTTTTCTTATCTTATTAGCTTTATTGAAAAAGTTCGCATGGGGTCCATTAAAAGATGTAATGGATAAACGTGAACACGATATTAATAAAGACATTGATGATGCTGAACAAGCTAAATTAAATGCACAAAAGTTAGAAGAACAAAATAAACAAACACTAAAAGAAACACAAGATGAGGTTCAAAAGATTTTAGAAGAATCTAAAGTTCAAGCTCGAAAACAACATGAAGAAATTATTCATGAAGCAAATATCAGAGCTAATGGCATGATTGAAACTGCACAGAATGAAATCAACAGTGAAAAAGAACGTGCAATTGCAGATATTAACAACCAAGTTTCTGAGCTTTCTGTTTTAATCGCTTCTAAAGTACTGCAAAAAGAAATCTCAGATAAAGATCAAAAAGCTTTAGTTGAAAAGTACATAAAAGAGGCAGGCGATAAGTAATGGCAAACATAGCAAAAAAATATGCCAAAGCATTATTTGATACTGCTAAAGATGCAGACATACTTGACGACATGTACGATGAATTTTCAACAATTAATGAAGCAGTTCAATCTGAAAATAAAAAGCTACAAGCATTGGATGCAGATCCACAAAAAGATGTTGAGCAACGTCGTCGCTTCGTAAGCATTGTATTTGGACAAACGAACCAATACTTGCAGAATATGCTGACAATACTTGCTAGCAATCGTCATTTAGGACACATTCATGAAATATATATCGCGTTTGAAACATTATATAATGAACAGCATAATCAAGACTATGCTGTAATCGAATCCGTATATCAATTGTCAGAAGAAGAATTATCAAGTATAGAAGAAATTATTAAAGCACGAACTAAACTTTCTAAAATAATGATTACTAACAAAATTAATCCTGAACTTATCGGTGGTATCAGAGTTAAAGTTGGTACGAAAGTGATGGACGCAAGTATTAAAAATGATCTTGCACAATTAGAAAGACAATTTATTAGAGTGAAATAAAATTTGAAGGAGTGACATAGATGGCCATTAAAGCTGAAGAAATCAGTGCATTACTTCGCTCACAAATCGAAAATTATGAGTCGGAAATGGCAGTTACTGATGTAGGTACAGTACTACAAATTGGTGACGGTATCGCATTAATCCACGGATTAAACGATGTTATGGCTGGTGAGCTAATAGAATTCAAAAGTGGCGTTCTAGGCTTAGCACAAAACTTAGAAGAATCAAATGTCGGTGTAGTTATTTTAGGACCATACGCTGATATCAAAGAAGGGGACGAAGTAAAACGTACTGGACGTATTATGGAAGTTCCTGTAGGTAACGAACTTATTGGTCGTGTTGTGAACCCACTTGGACAACCTATTGATGGACAAGGTCCAGTTAATACAACAAGCACAAGACCTGTAGAGAAAAAAGCAACAGGTGTAATGGACCGTAAATCAGTTGATGAACCATTACAAACTGGTATTAAAGCCATTGATGCACTTGTACCAATTGGTCGTGGTCAACGTGAATTAATCATTGGTGACCGTCAAACAGGTAAAACTACGGTTGCTATTGATACAATTTTAAACCAAGCTGATCAAGATACAATTTGTATTTATGTTGCTATTGGACAAAAAGATTCAACTGTTCGTGCTAATGTTGAAAAGCTACGCCAAGAAGGCGCGTTAGATTACACAATTGTTGTTTCTGCTTCAGCAGCTGACCCAGCTCCAATGCTTTATATTGCACCATATTCAGGTGTAGCTATGGCTGAAGAATTCATGTTTGCTGGTAAAGACGTTTTAATTGTTTATGATGATTTAACGAAACAAGCTGCAGCTTACCGTGAGTTATCACTATTATTACGTAGACCACCAGGCCGTGAAGCATACCCAGGCGATGTGTTCTACTTACATAGTAGATTACTTGAGAGAGCAGCGAAGTTAAATGATGATTTAGGTGGAGGCTCTATTACTGCCTTACCAATTATAGAAACACAAGCAGGCGATATCGCAGCTTATGTACCAACTAACGTTATTTCAATTACAGATGGACAAATCTTCTTACAATCTGATTTATTCTTCTCAGGTGTAAGACCTGCCATTAATGCTGGTCAATCTGTATCACGTGTTGGTGGTTCTGCACAGATAAAAGCAATGAAAAAAGTTGCTGGTACGTTACGTTTAGATTTAGCTTCTTATCGTGAATTAGAGTCATTTGCACAATTTGGTTCAGATTTAGATGAGTTTACAGCTAAAAAATTAGAACGTGGTAAACGTACGGTTGAAATCTTAAAACAAGATAAAAACAAACCACTACCTGTCGAAAATCAAGTATTAATTATTTATGCATTGACTAAAGGTTATTTAGATGACATCCCAGTAGAAGATATTACTCGTTTCGAGGAAGAATTAAATCTTTGGGCTAAGTCTAATGCGACTGAACTATTAAATGAAATTAAAACTTCAGGTGCATTACCAAAAGATGAAGCATTTGAATCAGCAATTACAGAATTCAAAAAAAGCTTTAGCAAATCAGAAGCATAATAGTTAATCTTAAATAAAAGGTGGTGAGATAATGGGATCTCTTAAAGAGATTGATACACGTATAAAATCAACCAAAAAAATGAAGCAAATTACGAAAGCAATGAACATGGTATCAAGTTCTAAATTGCGCCGTGCGGAAAGCAACACGAAACAGTTCAGACCATATATGGAAAAAATGCAAGATGCGATTACTGCAGTTGCAGGTGCAGATAAAAATTCACGTCACCCAATGTTACAACAACGAAAAGTGAAGAAAAGTGCCTACCTAGTGATTACAAGTGATAAAGGTCTTGCAGGTGCTTACAATGCAAACGTATTAAAACACCTTATAAAAGATATTGAAGAAAAACATGCAAGTAAAGATGATTATTCAATTCTAGTATTAGGTCAAACTGGTGTGGATTTCCTTAAAAATAAAGGTTATGACATACATGATTCACTTATAGATGTACCAGATCAACCTTCTTTTAAAGAAGTACAAGCAATAGCTAAAAAAGCTATAGATTTGTATAGTGAAGAAGAAGTTGATGAGGTGAAAATTTATTTTAGTCATTTCGTAAGTGTATTAGAAAATACACCTTCTACCAAAACTGTGCTTCCATTGTCTCCTGAGGACTCTAGCTTAGGACATGGTCAATTGTCATCATATGAGTTCGAACCAGACAAAGAGGCAATATTGAGCGTCATTTTACCTCAATATGTTGAAAGTTTAATATATGGAACGATTTTAGATGCAAAAGCAAGTGAACATGCTACGCGTATGACTGCAATGAAAAATGCATCAGATAATGCGTCAGAAATTATTGATGACTTATCTATTCAATATAACAGAGCAAGACAAGCAGCAATTACTCAACAAATCACTGAAATTGTCGGTGGCTCAGTTGCGCTTGAATAATTATTAAAGGAGGAAAAAAACATGGGATTAGGCCGTGTAACTCAAGTTATGGGTCCAGTAATTGATGTTCGCTTTGAGCACAATGAAGTTCCAGAAATTAACAATGCCTTAGTCGTAGACGTTGAAAGAGATGAAGGTACAGTATCTCTTACATTAGAAGTGGCATTACAACTTGGCGATGACGTCGTACGTACAATTGCAATGGATTCTACTGATGGTGTTAAACGTGGTACAGAAGTTCGAGATAGCGGAGATAGCATCAGTGTTCCAGTTGGTGATGCTACGTTAGGACGTGTGTTTAATGTTCTTGGTGATACAATTGACTTAGACGAGAAGCTTGATACTTCTGTCAAACGTGATCCAATTCATAGAGAAGCACCTGCATTCGATCAATTATCAACAAAAGTTGAAATCTTAGAAACAGGTATTAAAGTAATTGATTTACTTGCACCGTATATTAAAGGTGGTAAAATCGGTTTGTTCGGTGGCGCTGGTGTAGGTAAAACAGTATTAATTCAAGAATTAATTAATAATATAGCTCAAGAACATGGTGGTATTTCAGTATTTGCCGGCGTAGGTGAACGTACGCGTGAAGGTAATGACTTATACTACGAAATGAGTGATAGTGGTGTTATTAAGAAAACAGCTATGGTCTTCGGACAAATGAATGAGCCACCTGGTGCGCGTATGCGTGTTGCTTTATCAGGCTTAACAATGGCTGAACACTTCCGTGATGTACAAGGACAAGATGTTTTACTATTTATTGATAACATATTCAGATTTACGCAAGCTGGTTCAGAAGTATCAGCACTATTAGGTCGTATGCCATCAGCCGTTGGTTATCAACCTACACTTGCTACTGAAATGGGTCAATTACAAGAACGTATTACATCAACAACTAAAGGATCTGTAACGTCAATCCAAGCAGTTTTCGTACCTGCCGATGATTATACTGACCCAGCACCAGCAGCTGTCTTTGCTCACTTAGATGCTACAACTAACCTAGAACGTAAATTAACGGAAATGGGTATTTATCCTGCCGTTGATCCGCTTGCATCTACTTCTAGAGCATTAGACCCTACAATTGTTGGTCAAGATCATTATGAAATAGCTCGTGATGTACAATCTACATTACAAAAATATAGAGAATTACAAGATATTATTGCTATTTTAGGTATGGATGAATTATCAGAAGAAGATAAACAAACTGTTGAACGTGCACGTCGTATCCAGTTCTTCTTATCACAAAACTTCCACGTAGCTGAACAATTTACTGGTCAAAAAGGTTCATATGTACCTGTTCAAAAAACGGTAGAAGGCTTCAAAGCAATTTTAGATGGCGAATATGATCATATCCCTGAAGATGCATTCCGTCTTGTAGGTAGTATGGAAGAAGTAATCGCAAAAGCTAAAGATATGGGTGTTGAAGTTTAAAAATTAGGAGGTAAAGATAATGAACACATTAAGCCTAAATATTGTCACTCCTAATGGTTCTGTTTACGACCGAGAAGATGTTAATCTTGCAGTATTACAAACTACTGCAGGAGAAATCGGTGTTATGTATGGACATATTCCAACAGTTGCAGCACTTGAAATTGGCTATGTCAAAATAAATTTTGACGGTGGTTCAGAATATATTGCAGTGAGTGAAGGTTTTGTTGAGGTTAGACAAGATAAATTATCAATTATTGTACAAACTGCAGAACCTGCGAATGAAATAGATGTTGCTAGAGCTGAATTAGCAAAATCTAGAGCAGAATCTCATTTGAATAATGAAGAAGATAACAGCGACGTTAATAGAGCTAAACGTGCTTTAGAAAGAGCGAATAACCGTATTCGCGTCGCGAACTTACAATAAATTATATCATTGGTGAGTGGGATGTTACTTTTCCATTTAGGCATCTACTACTCACTCCAAAAGGAGTCTAAGACATGAAAAATGTCTTAGACTCTTTTTTTATAGACGTAAGTTCGTATAGTAAAGTAGACACAAAAATAATAAGTGAAGTGCTCAAACAACAAAAGCATTATAGTTAATTAAATTCTGCAGTTCTTAAGTATCTTTTAATGATTATTTCGTGTAAAATAAATTGACAGTCTAAAGTGAGGAGTTATTGTATGGAGTATCTAGGACAATTTTCAATTGTACATCTTATCTTACATGTGGTTTGTATTTGTATTGCTTATTGGGCATTAAATGCAGTGAGATTAGAGCAGTTTTTTAAAAAGGGGTATCCCTTACAAGTTCAAATTTGTATGATTTTTTTAGCAATATTACTTGGAACAGCTGTTAGTAATTTTATTGTGGATTTGTTACAATACTCAACGCAAATAAAATATTTAGCACAATAATTCAAATACTTGTATATCTTTTTGAATTATAGATATAATAATTTAGAAGTACATAAAATAGTTTAATTAAAATGAAATATATAAGTAGCAAAGTGGAGGATTTAAGATGGATATGATAGAAATTAATGGTGGAAATAGATTAACTGGTGAGGTTAAAGTGTCAGGTGCCAAGAATGCTGTATTACCAGTATTAACTGCTTCACTTTTAGCATCAGAAGGTGTCAGTAAACTTATGAATGTACCTGCATTAAGTGATGTAGAAACGATTAATAATGTGATTTCAACATTAAATGCAGAAGTTTCATACGATAAAGACGAAGAATCAGTAACTGTAGATGCAACGAAAGAATTAAATGAAGAGGCACCATATGAATATGTAAGTAAAATGAGAGCCAGTATTCTTGTTATGGGTCCATTATTAGCCCGCTTAGGTCATGCTAAAGTCGCATTGCCAGGTGGTTGCGCAATTGGTTCTAGACCAATTGAACAGCACATCAAAGGTTTCGAAGAACTTGGTGCTGATATTCACATGGATGGTGGTTTTATTTATGCAAGTACTGAAAATGGATTAAAAGGTACAAGCATTCATTTAGACTTCCCAAGTGTGGGCGCAACGCAAAATATTATCATGGCAGCTTCACTAGCAGAAGGTAAAACAGTATTAGAAAATGTTGCAAGAGAACCAGAAATCGTTGATTTAGCAAATTATATTAACGAAATGGGAGGTAACGTTTCTGGAGCTGGCACGGATACGATCATTATCCATGGTGTAGAAACACTTCACGGTGTGGAACACGCGATTATTCCTGATAGAATTGAAGCAGGTACACTCCTGATTGCTGGTGCGATTACACGTGGTGATGTACTTGTAAATGGTGCTATAAAAGAACATATGACAAGCCTTGTTTACAAATTGGAAGAAATGGGTGTGAATCTAGATTATCAAGATGACGCAATTCGCGTAAGAGTAGAAGATGAATTAAAACCCGTAGATATTAAAACATTACCACATCCAGGATTCCCTACGGATATGCAATCACAAATGATGGCATTATTACTAACAGCTGAAGGACATAAAGTAGTAACTGAAACTGTATTTGAAAATAGATTTATGCATGTAGCTGAATTTAAACGTATGAACGCTAAGATTTCTGTCGAAGGCAGAAGTGCTAAGATTGAAGGTAAGAGTGAACTACAAGGTGCACAAGTAAAAGCTACTGACTTACGTGCAGCAGCAGCACTTATATTAGCCGGACTTGTAGCTGATGGAACGACGCAAGTAACAGAATTAAAGCATTTAGACAGAGGTTATGTTGACTTACACGGTAAATTAGAAGCACTAGGTGCAGATATAAAACGAACACAAGCTTAATACATGATTCGCAATTGAAGTGGCGATTCAAGAACAAGATGGAGGAAGTAAACAATGGAAACAATTTTTGATTATAACCAAATTAAAGAAATCATACCGCATAGACAACCATTTTTATTAATTGATCGTGTTGTTGAATATGAAGTAGGTACACGTTGTGTGGCTATTAAACAAGTATCAGGTAATGAACCGTTTTTCCAAGGTCATTTTCCGGAATATGCAGTTATGCCTGGTGTTTTAATTACAGAAGCGCTTGCTCAAACAGGTGCAGTAGCGATTTTAAATAGTGAAGAAAATAAAGGGAAACTTGCATTTTTTGCTGGAATTGATAAATGTCGCTTCAAAAAACAAGTTACTCCTGGAGATACTTTAAAATTAGAAGTTGAAATAACAAAAATGCGTGGGCCAATCGGTAAAGGTAACGCAAAAGCTACCGTCGATGGTGAAGTAGCATGTAGTTGTGAATTAACGTTTGCAATTCAAGCAAAGTAAATAAAAGACCTCAAGCTCAGTTGTAAATACAACGGTTTGAGGTCTTTTTTATAGTAATTATTTTTCTATTTTTTCATCTTTTAATCTTGGTTTAGATTGCATCATACGATTGAAAGATTTTTTAAGTTCGTCTCCTGTTAAACCTTCATCAATAAGTTGTTCTAATAAACTTTCTGCATATACTTGTCTTAATGTATAAATATGACATTCAAAAACGATGGAGATTGTACTTTCCAGTTTTTTTATGTTTTTAATCGTCGCATCAAAAAGAGCCGGATCATTTGCTGGACGTGTAATCACTACGCGTATATCTAATAAAGTTTCATCATCCATATATTGTTTCATTGTTTCATAATGATAATCTGAAATAACAATTTCTAATAACCAACCAGTTCCACTATTTTCTTTATTGATAATAACGCCATCTTCTATTTCATATTCTGTAACGCCACCACTATCTGATACGATTTGAAATCGAACAGCTTTAAATGATTTCATCGTTCTCACATCCAATTAATAAATTTAACTTCTACAATTATTCGAATTATACAATCATTATAACGTAATTTTAAAAGAGAAAGGTAAAATTTGTAGAATTTAGTATTAAAACATCTTTTGAATTCTGTGTTATTGTACTTTGACGGTATTGTGTAAAATTCATAGAATATAGTTATAAAGGAGGTGACATATGATTAATAACATTGTTATCGTAGGGCGACTAACTAAGGACCCTAAAATATATGATAAGGAGGAGAAAAAATTAGCTACATTTTGTGTAGCTGTATCAAGGAACTATAAAGATAAGAATCAAACCCCGGTATGTGATTATTTATTTTGTAAAGCATTTGGAAAAATGGCAACAAACATTGAGAAATATACGAAGCAAGGCTCACTTGTAGGTATAACAGGCCAAATGCAATCACATAAATATGAAAAAGAAGGTCAGACGCATTTTGTATCAGAAATACTTATTGAATCAATTAAATTCATGTCTCCACAAAACAAAGATAAAAATGATTTACTTTTTGAACCATTCCCGCTAGAGCATTCCCAAAATGCATTTAAAGACATTAACGTACAAAATAATGATATATATGAAATTGTATAAACCACCCACCCTAAATCTACCCCTAATCTAATCATCCACTTTAATATACATTTAAATCCTACTATCAATTATACTTCTATTGGCTATCCCTCTTAAAATATCCCTATAAGAGGGATAGCTTATTTAATATAGAATCAGCAATCAAATCGCTAATAAGTAATTTAAATAAAACTGAATAATCTGATATATTACAATCATATTACGTGAAATTTTACTTTTCATAGCCTTTAAAAACTATCACAGAAGTTTTTAAAGGGATAAAAAATTATATTCAAAGATAAATTAAATGTAATTTCATTGTAAAAAAGGTCGATTTTTTTTATTTCACTGTAACCTACAACGATTTTTTGAATGTTATAGTTGTATTTGCAAATTAATCATAAATAAAAATAAACTTAATTACCTTATAGGAGGACTTTTTTACAATGAAAAAAACAGTAGTAGCATCAACATTAGCAGTTGGACTTGGCGTAACAGGATTCGCAGCAGGAAATTCAGTAGACGCTTCAGAACAAGGCGTTGACAATGCCCAATTAGCTCAACAAGCTCAAACTAATCCAGAATCATTAAATGAAGCGCCAGTACAAGACGGTGCTTATAATATAAACTTTAATTACAATAATACTGATTATAGCTTCCAATCAGACGGTCAATATTGGACTTGGAGCTATGGACAAGGTTCAACTAATGCACCAGCACAAGAAACTGCTGAGCAACCACAACAAACTGAGCAAGCTTCAACTGAACAACCAGCACAAGAAGCTGCACCACAAACTGAAGAAACACAACAACCACAACAAGAAGCAACTACACAAAATACTTCAAGCTCAAATGAATCTAGTTCAAGTGAAGCTTCAGAAGGTTCATCAGTAAATGTTAACTCTCATTTACAAGCAATCGCGCAACGTGAATCAGGCGGCGACCTTAAAGCTGTTAACCCATCATCAGGTGCAGCAGGTAAATATCAATTCTTACAAAGCACATGGGATTCAGTAGCACCATCTGAATATCAAGGTGTATCACCAACAGAAGCACCTGAAGCAGTACAAGACGCAGCAGCGCAAAAACTTTATGATACAGAAGGCGCTTCACAATGGGTTACTGCATAAAAAATTAAGTGTAGTAATGAACTTAAGATAAATATTTAAAGCTGGGACATATAGGTCTCAGCTTTTTTTATAGTCAGTTATTTTGCAAATTTGTCAGTATTTTGTTATCTTTTAATTAAACAAAATATAAAAACGCTACTAGGGGAGCCAGTTGGCTGAGATGATTAAATTCAGACCCTTACAACCTGATTTGGTTAATACCAACGTAGGAAAGTAGTTTAATCTAAAGTTGGGGTATAAATCCTCGCTATTAATTAACTACGTTTCTGTCGGGAATGTAGTTTTTTTATTTATAGGAGGATTTTTGTGTTATTTTCAGAACAGTTAAAAAAAGAAGCTAAACCAATTATTAATCAAATCTACCACGATCCGTTTATACAAGGTATGTTACATGGGAATTTACCGATTGAAGCAACCAAATTCTATTTAAGAGCAGATGCTTCTTATTTAAATGAATTTGCGAATATATACGCGCTGTTAATTCCAAAAATGGAGAACTTAAATGATGTTCGATTTTTGGTTGAACAAATTCAATTTATCGTAGATGGTGAAGTGGAAGCACATGAAATTTTAGCGGATTATGTCCAAGAAAGTTATAATGAAATCGTACAAGAGAAAGTTTGGCCACCGAGTGGCGATCATTATATTAAACATATGTATTTCAATGCGTATGCTAAAGAAAATGCCGCTTATACAATTGCTGCAATGGCACCTTGTCCTTATGTTTATCAAGTCATTGCTCAAGAAGCATTAAGGGATAAAGAATTAAATAAAGATTCTATTTTAGCTAAATGGTTTGAATTTTATAGTACTGAAATGGATGAATTAGTTATTGTATTTGATAATTTAATGGATAAATTGACGAAACATTGTAGCGAAAAAGAAAAAAATGAGATAAAACAATGCTTTTTACAAAGTACAGTACATGAAAGAAACTTTTTTAATATGTCATTTAATGAAGAATCATGGTCATATGGAGGTATGAAAAATGAATAAACCCAATATTGCATTGACAATTGCTGGTACTGATCCAACAGGAGGTGCTGGTGTAATGGCAGATTTGAAATCTTTTCATGCTTGTGGCGTATATGGTATGGCGGCTGTTACAAGCATTGTTGCGCAAAACACTAAAGGTGTACAACATATTCACAATCTTGAGTCACAGTGGTTATCTGAACAACTGACAAGTGTGTTTGATGACGAATTACCACATGCCATTAAAACTGGTATGATTGCTTCAAAGGAAATGATGCAATTAATTCAAGAATACTTAGTGAAATATCCTGAGATACCATATGTTATTGATCCAGTTATGTTAGCTAAAAGTGGTGATTCATTGATGGATGATGACGCGAAAGCAGATTTACAAAATATATTGTTACCCTATGCAACAGTAGCGACTCCAAACTTACCAGAAGCTGAAGAAATCACTGGATTAAAGATTGATAATGAGGCAGCGATATATAAAGCAGGCAACATATTTATTAATGAAATTGGGAGTAAGGGTGTTGTTATTAAAGGCGGACATGCTGAAGATTTAGAAACTGCTAAAGATTATTTATTTACTAAAGATGAGGTCTATACGTTTGAAGAACCTCGTTATGATACGCAGCATACCCATGGTACAGGTTGTACTTTTTCAGCAGTAATTACAGCTGAACTGGCAAAAGGTAGAACGATTTATGACGCAGTGAAAAAAGCTAAAAAATTTATTTCATTAAGCATTAAATATACGCCAGAAATTGGTCAAGGTAGAGGACCTGTAAATCACTTTGCATATATGAAAAAGGTAGGTCTAGATGATGAATAGTTTAAATAATGTAAGAACGAATAATCCACTCGTTATTTGTTACACAAACGATGTCGTAAAGAACTTTACGGCAAACGGACTTTTAAGTTTAGGTGCAAGCCCAGCAATGAGTCAAGCACCTGAAGAAGCGATAGATATGTTAACACCTGCTAATGCACTGCTCATTAATATTGGTACTTTAACTAAAGATAGAGAGCAGGACATTTTAGAAATTGCTAAAACAGCTAATGAAGTAGGCACGCCAATTGTATTTGATCCAGTTGCTGTTGGTGCATCCCAATATCGCAAGGATTTTTGTAAAACTTTTTTGAATACTGTAGATGTAGCAGTTATAAAAGGGAATGCATCTGAAATTTTAGCGTTGATAAATAATGATGCTAAGATGAAAGGAACGGACAGTGATGATAATTTAAATGCGATAGAAATTGCCAAAGAAGCGCATAAACGATTAAATAGTGCGATAGTCATCACTGGCAAAGAGGATGTTGTGATTCAAGACAATCAAATATATCAACTGAATAATGGATCGGCTTTGTTGGCTAAAGTAACGGGTGCAGGCTGTTTATTAGGTGCTGTCATAGCTAGTTTTTTACCGACAGATGAAACAACTTCAATCAGCCAGTTAGTTGAAGCCACTTCAATTTATAATATCGCTGCGGAAAAGGCAGAGCAACTTGCGGAAGACAAAGGTCCTGGTACGTTTATGACGTTATTATTAGATGCACTATATCAAGTGACTTATGATGATTATTCAAATCAAAGTGATATACAAGAGGTGCAGTAATGTTTGATAAAAATAATTTGAAACTGTATTTTATTTGTGGCACGCAAGATATTGAAAGTAAGACAACTATTATAGATGTTGTGACTGAAGCACTTGAATCTGGAATAACCATGTTCCAATTTAGAGAAAAAGGTAACGGTGCATTAATTGGAGATGAAAAAGAAGACTTAGCACGGAAATTATTAGCTTTGTGTCATGATTATGCAGTACCATTTATCGTTAATGATGATGTTGCCTTAGCCAATAAGATTGGTGCAGATGGGATTCATGTTGGCCAGGATGATATGGATGTTAAAGTATTTGCTGAACAATTTAAAGGAAAAATTATTGGTTTAAGCATTAGTAATATAGATGAATATAAAACATCTAATTTAGCACATGTGGACTATATTGGTGTTGGGCCAATGTACGCAACGACATCTAAAGATGATGCAAATTTACCAGTAGGGCCAGAAATGATAACGAAATTAAGAGCGCATGTTAATCATTTTCCAATCGTAGCAATCGGTGGTATAAATGTTGAAAATACGAGGGAAGTTATGCAAGCTGGTGCAGACGGTATATCCATTATTTCAGCTATTACAAAGAGTGAAAATATTTCAAATACAGTTAGACAATTCTTACAAAATGTTGAATAAAGTATAAATATTTCTTTTTTTGTTTTCTACTTCCCTTTGAGTATGATAAAATAAATTCTATGTGAATATATCATTAGAGGTGGAAAAATGAAAAAGAAAGCACTACTACCTTTATTATTAGGTGTAATGGTCTTTTTAGCAGGCTGTGACTATTCTAAACCTGAAAATAGAGACGGTTTCTTCTATAATACGTTTTATGTGCCAATGGATAATTTAATACATTGGTTGGGAACTAGTTTTAATAATGACTATGGTTTAGCAATCGTAGTACTTGTGTTAGTAATACGTATCGTATTGTTACCATTCATGTTATCAAACTATAAAAATAGTCATATGATGCGTGAAAAAATGAAAGTTGCAAAACCGGATATTGATGCAATTCAAGAGAAGGTTAAGCGTTCGCGTACACAAGAAGAAAAAATGGCAGCAAACTCAGAAATGATGGAAGTTTATAAAAAATACGATATGAATCCGATGAAGAGCATGTTAGGATGTTTACCAATCCTTATTCAAATGCCAATCATTATGGGACTATTCTTCGTATTGAAATATCCATCAAGCGGTGGATTTACAGAACATCCTTATTTCTTATGGTTTAACCTAGCGAAACCAGACATTTGGATTACAATTATTGCAGGTATCTTATACTTCTTACAAGCATACGTATCAAGTAAGAGTATGCCAGCAGAACAACGTCAAATGGGTTACATGATGATGGTCATTTCACCAATTATGATTGTGTGGATTTCATTCTCATCTGTTTCAGCATTAGGTCTATATTGGTCAGTCAGTGCGGCATTCTTGATTGTACAAACGCAAGTAGCGAATATGTACTACTCTAAACTTGCACAAAGAGAAGTTGCACCGATGATTGAAGCTATGGAGAAAAATAAAGCTGAAGCATCAGGTAAAGGTAAAAATACGCAAGTTGTTTCTAAGAAAAATAAAAAGAAATAATAAGTTAAGCTATTTTTAAGAACTAAAAAAGCACAATTTACTCAGTAGGTTGTGCTTTTTTGTATGATTACAATGTTTTATCTAAAAATACCATTCTTCGAAAAATTGATTGATAAAATTTTCCATATATTGATGTCTTTGCGCTGCTAATTGTTTTGCTGTTTCTGTATGCATTAATGACTTTAATTTCAAAAGCTTTTCATAAAAATGTTTGATCGCTGATGGCGACCATTGATCATAATGTGTGTCATCCGTCTCTGTTATATGCTTTGTTGAATGCTCAACCCACATGGGTTCATTAAAATGACCCGCAAATTGGAAAGTGCGTGCAATACCAATCGCTCCTATTGCGTCTAGTCTATCTGCATCACGCACAATTTGTCCTTCAAGTGTTAATGAAACTTCATTATTTTGACCATGTCTATAACTTATATGTTCAATTATATGTAATATATGTTGTTGCTGTTCTTTAGGTAATTGTAAGTCTTTCAAAAAGCTTTTTAACTTAGTTAACGCTTTTTCATGATTGGTTAATTTACTATCTACAGTGTCATGTAATAAACTTGCTAGTTGAATTGTTAACATGTGTTGCGATTGTTCTTGTTCAGCTATATAAGTTGCTAAACGCAATACACGATTAATATGTGCAATATCATGGCCAGTCGCGTCATCTTTATGATATGTACACATGTGATTATATGCACGGTTTAGTATTTCAGTTTCTTTCAAATTAGCTACACCTCTCAGTTTAGTCATATTAAATAAATTCATAAAATAAAAGGTCTAAGCAACAGTAGGGAAATTGTTACGTTAGACCTGATTTTTTATAAAATCGGTGACAATAGTCGTGAAATACCTTCTTTAAATTTAATCCATAAACTTCTTTGTTCATAAATTTCTTTTGTTAATTGATAAGATACATGTAAATCACTTTCAAAAGCGGATCTTAATGCTTTTGAGATGTATGTATCATAGATAAATGCATTAATTTCAAAATTTAATGTGAAACTACGATGATCCATATTAGTTGTACCTACACTTGCTACTTCATCATCTATAACGAGTGTCTTAGAATGTAGGAAGCCATTGTTATAATGGAAGATATTGACACCTGCATCTAAAAGGGAAGCTACATTATTATAAGTCGCCCAATAAACAAAAGGGTGATCAGGCTTGTTTGGAATCATAATATTTACGTCAACACCACCCAGTGCAGCTATTTTGACAGCATCTAGAAATGCTTGATCAGGTATGAAATAGGGCGATTGAATATAAATAGATTTTTTTGCTGAAGCAATCATTTTTAAATAACCGTATTTAATTTGTTCCCAGGTTTCATCGGGACCACTTGAAGCGATTTGTACACCGGTTGTACCACCTGAATCAACATCAGGGAAATAACGTTCAGCATAAGATAAGCGATCACGTGTTGATTGTGAATTCCAATCAAGCATAAAACGTAATTGTAAGGCATTCACAGCATCTCCAACAATTCTTAGATGTGTGTCTCTCCAGTAACCAAATTTTTTCTTAAGACCTAAATACTCATCACCCACATTGAATCCACCTACGTAACCAATATGACCATCGATAACCACGATTTTACGGTGGTTCCGATTATTCATTCTCAGATTAATTAAAGGCAATTTAGAAGGGAAAAATGCTTCAACATGGCCACCTTTTTTTCTAAAGTTCTTAAAATGTTTTAGAGATAAACCCCTAGACCCCATATCGTCGTATAGCATTTTCACTTCAATGCCTTCTTCGAGTTTCTGCTCAAGTGCAGATAGTATCTTTTTCCCGAGATTATCATTTCTAAATATATAATATTGGATATGAATATAGTCTGTTGCATTATTAATATCATTTAGCAGTGCATCAAATTTTTCTTTGCCATCTGTATAGATACTAATTTCATTATCTGTTGTTAAGAACGCAGCATTATTGTATAACAACATTTGTACCATATCTTTAAATTTCACAATTTGATGATTGCCTTTTGAAAAATCATCATTTTTTAAAGCTTCTAATTGCTCATTAACAATCATTTCAATGCCAATTTTATCTTCATCATTTAAGGAAAATATATGGTCTCGCTGAATTTGTCTGCCAATGAATAAGTAAATGATAAATCCTAAAATTGGTATCAGCACAAGTACTAGTAGCCATGCCCAAATTGAACCAGCAGATCTACGTTCCATAAAAATAATTGTAAAAGCAAAGATTAGGTTTAATATAAACGCGCCAATTAATATAATATTAATGATGACGTTCGTGTGATTAAACATAATTGAAAAGATATCTATCATATTAAACCTCCAACAAATAGCACAGTAATTAAATAATGTAAAAGTCTCCACTATTGTAACATGGAGAACATGTTTTATCACTTGACTAATACCTAACAGGGGTATATTATATGATGGGTATAGAATAGGAGGCGTTTGAGAAATGACTGAAATACAAAAAGCGCATCATTCAGAAGAAATAAAAGCAAATTTAAAATCAAGACTTAATAGAATCGAAGGTCAAGTTAAAGCCATAAATCGTATGGTAGAGGAAGATGTGTACTGTGACGATGTGCTTACACAAATAAGAGCTACGCGATCCGCATTAAATAGTGTCGCTACTAAATTATTAGATCATCATATGAAAAGTTGTATTATGGATAAAGTTGAACAGGGTCATGAACAAGAAGCGATGGAAGAACTACTTGTAACTTTTCAAAAATTGATGAAGGATTAAGTAAGGTGAAACATATGCAATCAAAAGTTATTTATATTGCTGAACTTTATAATGAGAAGCAAAAATTACAAATTGAAGAAAGACTAATGAAACTTTATGGTGTGTTTAAAGTTAGTATAGATATAGAAGAAGGCGCAATCTTTGTAGATTTTGAAACGCCTGCAAATTTGAATAATTTAGAAAAAGAAGTGTACGATTTAGGTTATAAAATAATTTATTAATCTATCTAAAGGGTATATATTGTAGGGCTATATAAAATGTAATGAATTAATTCTTCATATATAACATTACAAAGGATAGTTTATAATTAGTGAAATTTCACATTAAAAACTCTGTTTTTTTTGAATTAAAATAAAAAATTGAATATAATGTGGTATTTTACATTTAAATAGGGTAATATGTAGTAGAAGCAATAGATTAGGAGTGATGATATGAGTAAGGATAACGAAAAAATTCAAAATGTAGTTAAACTATTATCATCATTAGGGGTAAACATAAAGAAAACCAAATCAAGATTAGAAGTTATGCACACTTTACCAACGACTGTGAAAGCCGCTAACGAATTGAAATAGTCAAGTTACCCAATCAAGTGATTAGAGCCCATTGTTCTGGTCACTTTTTATTTTGCCTTATAATAGTTTAGAAAAAAGGTCAAAGCCAATGTATAAGGTACATTAGATAATGATACACATTTAAAAATTGAAATAATTTTTAAGGGTAAGATATTAGTGTAAGTGTAGTATAAACTTTTATAAATGTTTAAAACGCATAAGATATAGATTAATTTGTTTAATGATATAGTATACATATAAAAAGCTGGGACATCGATGTCCCAGCTTTTTAGTATGACAGGTCATCATACATTATTCTGTTGTTCATAATTGTTGTTTATCACCAGAGTATTGTTTGGGCTGATGATAGTAAATAGATAAAAGTACACCAATACCACACATGAGACTCCATAATGAACTACCGCCATAACTAATAAATGGTAGTGGAATACCAGTGATAGGTAGTAATTGGACAGTCATTCCAATATTTTGTAATACGTGGAATAAAATGAGTGAAGCATATCCAATTATGAATAATTTACTAAAAGGTAATTCAATTTTAGTTGCTAAGCGTACGAGATGGAATATAAAGGCTAAGAAAATTAATATTAGAATTACTGAGCCAATAAAACCAAATTCTTCACCAATAACTGAAAAAATAAAATCGGTATGATTTTCTGGGATGTATACTTCACCGTGATTAAATCCTTTACCAAATAGCTGACCAGAACCGATTGCTTTAAGGGATTCTGTTAAATGGTAACCATCACCACTACTGTACGTATAAGGATCTAACCAAGAATTAATTCTACCTAGTTGATATGTTTTAATTCCCAATGTGTTTTCTATAAGTGAAGGTTTATAAATAATAGACAATATTAAAGTTGAACCTATTACGATACCCGCAATAAAAAGCGGTGCTAATATTTTCCATGAAATACCACTAACAATCATGACACCAGCAATAATAGCGCAAATAACTAGTGTAGTACCAAGGTCATTTTGTAATAAAATTAATCCCATAGGTACAATCGAAATACCTACAATTTTTAGTAATAATTTAAAATCGGTTTCTAATGATTTATTGAACGTGAATTGATTATGTCTAGAAATCAATTTTGCGAGTGCTAGTATCAACACAATCTTCATAAATTCTGAAGGCTGTACACTGATAGGCCCTAGTTTATACCAGCTTTTAGCACCATTAATAATTGGTGTGATTGGTGTTTCAGGGATAATAATTAATATGAACAGTCCAATACATAAGATAAAATATAATAAATATGTATATTTCATGAGCTTTTTAGGTGAAACCAGCATAATGAGTAATGCAATGGCACCGCCCAAAACATAATATAAAATTTGTCTGATGCTAAAGTTAGCGCTATATTGACCGCCACCCATAGCTGAATTGATAATCGTGACGCTTACGAATGCTAATAATACGAGGATGCCTATTAAAACCCAGTCAATCCGCCGTATCCAATGATTGTTTTTTAATTGACGTGAAGTACTCATTTCTTACTCCTTTAAACAGCTAGATTTCTCTATCTTTAGTATTATATATAGATTTTACCGAACTTTAACATATTTTGCTAGAAGTAGGGTGTCGATTTAAAAAATTATAAATATGAAGTTTTATGATATGTCTTTACGAATGATAAAAGAGAACAAAAAATAAATGCTTTTTATACCACTTAACAAATGCAAAAAAATATTAAATCGTGATATGATGTAGTTTAAGAATTGTATATGGAGGCTAAAAAATGGCTAAAGAAAATGTATGTATCGTATACGGAGGAAAAAGTGCAGAACACGATGTTTCAATATTAACAGCACAAAATGTCTTGAACGCAATTGATAAGGAACGGTATCAAATAGACATTATTTACATAACTAATGATGGTGCTTGGAAAAAGAAAGAAAACATCGTAGATACGATCAACGATATCGACTCATTACGCTTAATAGATGTTGAAGCGGGTGAAATTTCAAAATTATTAAGTCAAGGAAGTACAGGAAATGCATATAGTGCAGTATTTCCATTATTACATGGGCCTAATGGTGAAGATGGCACAATCCAAGGTTTATTTGAAGTTTTAGATATACCGTATGTAGGTAATGGCGTTTTAGCTGCCTCAAGTTCAATGGACAAATTAGTAATGAAGCAACTCTTTGCGCATAGAGGTTTACCACAATTACCTTATGTTAGCTTTTTAAGAAGTGAGTATCACAAATATGAAGGTAACATCTTAAAATTAGTACATGATAAATTAGAATATCCAGTATTTGTAAAACCAGCTAACCTAGGATCTAGTGTAGGTATTAGTAAATGTAATAATGAAGAAGAGCTTAAAAACGGTATAGAAGAAGCTTTCCAATTTGACCGCAAGTTAGTTATCGAACAGGGTATTGAGGCGCGTGAAATTGAAGTTGCTGTATTGGGAAATGACTATCCAGAAACGACATGGCCTGGAGAAGTTATCAAAGAAGTAGCTTTCTATGACTATAAGGCAAAATATAAAGACGGAAAAATAAAATTAGATATTCCAGCTGACTTAGACGAAGAGGTTCAAATGACGTTAAGAAATATGGCTGTTGAAGCTTTTAAAGCAACAGACTGTGCAGGGTTACTACGAGCTGACTTCTTTGTAACAGACGATAATCAAATTTTTATAAATGAAACTAATGCGATGCCTGGATTCACTGCATTTAGCATGTACCCAAGCTTATGGGAAAATATGGGTGTGAGTTACTCTGATTTAATTAAGAAATTAATTGAGTTAGCTAAAGAAAAACATGAAGATAAAAAACAAAATAAATACAAAATTGACTGAGGCGAATAAATTATGATAGAGGTAACGTTAGAACAAATTAAAACATGGATTCCATGTGAAATAGAAAATGAATTTATGGATCATGGTATTAAAGGTGTTTCTATTGATTCACGTGACATTCACAATCAAAATTTATTTATTCCATTTAAAGGCGAACATGTAGATGGTCATAAATATGTAGCACAAGCACTTAAAGATGGTGCAGGTGCTGCATTTTATCAAAAAGGTGAACCGTTAGACGAAAATATTGATGGACCTATTATTTGGGTCGATGACACATTAGAAGCTTTACAACATTTAGCAAAAGCATATTTAGAATTTGTTAATCCACAAGTCATTGCAGTTACTGGTTCTAATGGTAAAACAACAACGAAAGATATGATTGAAAGCGTCTTGAAACCACAATTCAAAGTCAAAAAGACGCAAGGAAACTATAATAATGAAATAGGTATGCCATTAACTATTTTACAATTAGATATTGATACTGAAATTTCCATTCTTGAAATGGGCATGTCAGGTTTCCACGAAATTGAATTATTATCTAAATTAGCTCAACCCGATATTGCCATAATCACTAATATTGGTGAGTCTCATATGCAAGATTTAGGGTCAAGAGAAGGTATTGCTAAAGCTAAATCAGAAATTACACTTGGTTTAAAACCAGGAGGCTTATTTATCTATGACGGTGACGAACCATTACTAGAACCGTATGCTAACGAAATACAAAATGCTGATTTAGTAAGTTTTGGTAAAAATTCTGATAATACGCTGGTAAGTACTATTGAAACAATCAAAGATCATGGTATTGCATTCACAATTAATCATGATGAACATTATGAACTTCCTATCTTAGGTGAACATAATATGAAAAATGCTACGATTGCTATTGCAGTAGGTAAGAGATTAAATTTAACATACCAAACTATTTTCAATAATTTGAAAAATGTCGTGCTTACTGGCATGAGAATGGAACAACATCATACAAAAGATGAAATACTTGTCATTAATGATGCTTATAATGCAAGTCCAACGAGTATGAAAGCGGCCATAGACACACTTTCTGGCATGGAAGGTAGAAAAATTATTGTCCTTGGCGATGTATTAGAATTAGGTCCTGATAGTCAAATCATGCATGAAGCTGTAGGACTATATTTTGAAGACAAAGGTATTGACGCATTATTTACGTTTGGTAATGAGGCGGCTCACATTAGTCATACTGGTAAAGCTTTCGTTAAAAAGTCTGAAGCTTTTAAAGAAAAAGCAGACCTTATTCGTTCATTAAAAGGTTATGTTCAAGCGAATGACAAAGTATTAGTCAAAGGATCAAGAGGAATGAAATTAGAAGAAGTGGTAGAAGCGTTAATTTAAAACGATTAACTACCATAAATATGGAATCAATATATTATTGAGCTCAAAGAACCCGGGACGTACAATCGTCTTGGGTTCTTTATTATATGAGATAATGACCAAATCAACTGAATAATGCGGTAGACAGTTTTAAATATAAAATGATATTTTATGAAACTAAGTGCTTTTATATTAATCAGTTATTATTTTACTAAGATAAGGTGAATCAAAAATTTCATTTTATTAAAGTGTCATGCTTAATTATTATTTTCTTTAAAATTTGCATAGGCTAAAAGATTTGTATGGAAAATAGTTTGGTTTATGAATCATACTTCATAATATCATTTTATAAAAATGCTTAAGTCATAATAATTAATTGGAATAATCTAATCATTAACAGAATAAATAAATTAACAAATTTTTTTCAGAAAGTAAAAAGTAATATGAAAAAATAAAATTAAACGCTTACAACCTATGTATTTCGGCGTTTATAAGCTGAGAAAACGTGATGATTACGAGAGATTCACTCAATTTATTCTAATTTGGTTTATTGCGATTATGCACTTGAGGTGGTACTATAAAGAAGTTGAAGAAACTTAAGTGAACATATATGTATAGAAATACAGATAAATAAAGGAGAATTATATTGCAAAATTTTAAAGAATTAGGGATCTCAGATAAGATGGCAGAAACCCTACAATCCATGGGGTTCAATGAGGCCACTCCTATTCAAAAAGAGAGTATCCCTCTTGCCTTAGAAGGCAAAGATGTTCTTGGTCAAGCGCAAACAGGTACAGGTAAAACAGGTGCGTTTGGTATTCCATTAATTGAAAAAGTGGCAGACCAAGAAGGTGTACAATCATTAATCCTTGCACCAACAAGAGAGTTAGCAATGCAAGTTGCTGAATCATTAAAAGCATTCGCTAAAGGACAAAATATTCAAGTTGTTACTGTATTTGGTGGTATGCCAATCGACCGTCAAATTAAAGCACTTAAAAAAGGTCCACAAATCGTAGTAGGTACACCAGGTCGTGTAATTGACCATTTAAACCGTCGTACATTAAAAACGAATGATATTCATACGCTTATCTTAGATGAAGCGGATGAAATGATGAATATGGGATTCATTGATGATATGAAATTCATCATGGACAAAATTCCAGCTGAACAACGTCAAACAATGTTGTTCTCAGCTACTATGCCTAAAGCAATTCAAACATTGGTTCAACAATTCATGAAATCACCAGTTATCGTTAAAACGATGAATAATGAAATGTCAGATCCACAAATTGAAGAATATTATACTATCGTAAAAGAATTAGAGAAATTTGATACTTTTACAAGTTTCTTAGATGTACATCAACCAGAATTAGCTATCGTATTCGGACGTACAAAACGTCGTGTTGATGAATTAACAAGCGCGTTAATCTCAAAAGGATACAAAGCTGAAGGATTACATGGTGATATCACTCAAGCTAAACGTTTAGAAGTATTGAAAAAATTCAAAAATGATCAATTAGATATTTTAGTTGCAACAGATGTTGCGGCAAGAGGACTTGATATTTCAGGTGTAAGTCACGTATACAACTTTGATATCCCTCAAGATACTGAAAGTTATACGCACAGAATTGGTCGTACTGGTCGTGCTGGTAAAAAAGGTGTTGCAATCACATTTGTAAATCCAATTGAGATGGATTATATTCGTCAAATTGAACAAGCAAACAAACGCCAAATGACAGCTTTAAGACCGCCTCATCGTAAAGAAGTGTTAAAAGCACGTGAAAACGATATTAAAGGTAAAGTACAAAACTGGATGTCAAGAGACAATGAACCAAGATTACAACGTATTGCTACAGAGTTACTTGGTGAATATAATGATGTGGATTTAATCGCGTCATTATTACAAGAGCTAGTCGAATCAAACGACGAAGTTGATGTTCAATTAACATTTGAAAAACCATTATCTCGCGGTAAAGGTCGTCAAGGTAAAGGTGGACCAAAACGTGGCGGTAACCATAAACGTGGTGGCGGCAAGTTTGATAACAAGAACCGTCGTTCAGGTAAAGGCGGATTCAACAATAAGAAGAAAAATGATAGACCTTCTTCTGACAGAAACAATAACAAGAAATCAATGAAAGGTCGCACGTTTGCAGACCATAAAAAATAAAACGATTTATCATATATGAAATTTAGGTTTAATCACTCCATTTATTTGGGGTGATTTTTTATGTTAAATGGAGTTTAGATGGGAATGAAAGAATAAAATACTTTAATATTTTAATTGTGTTGATACATATTTTGAAGTGAGGATGAATGCGCACTATACCCTGTGTTATAATGGGGGAAATCTTAATGAAGGAGTGTATTTATGATAAACGACCAGCTCTTTAAAAAAAGTCCAAAAGAAGCTATAAAATATTATTATTTAACAGAAGGACTAGAATTTATAGTGCATTTGATCGTTATGATGGTATTAATATTCTTATGGAGCCATTTTAATTGGTGGCACTTTTTAATTTATATATTCATTTTTCTTATCTTAATAGATATAGTTTATGCTGCATTTGGACCTTGGATTAAGTACCATTATACATATTATCGAATTGGTGAAAATGATATAGAAGTTAAATATGATTTTTTCTTCAAATCACAAAAATTCGTAAAATTAGAACGTATGCAATATATAGAACGTAAATATAATCCAATACTGAAAAGGTTAGGTTTAGCTAAAGCATCATTAGTGACTGCTGGTCATCATGTAACATTCCCATTACTTAGCATTAAAGATGCAGAAACATTTGAAGCGATAAGTCTTGATTATTTGAGAGGAGCTGATTATGATGTATAGTCCTCAAAAATTACATCCAATTTCATATATAACGGGTGTGATCGAAGCAATCAAACAAAATATCGTTTTAATCATTATTTTTCTAGTGTTTAATATTCGTGATTTTGATTTCACTAATATTTATGCTTATATTTTCCCAGGTATTGTAACCATATTATTTCTTTTTTCATTCATAACTCAGGTTTTAAAAGTATATAACACAAGATATTGGATTGAAAATGACCACTTTGTACTTGCTACAGGTATTTTTACCAAAGAAAGAAAAGAGCTCAATATACGACGTATCCAAACACTTGATACAACGCAAGGCATCATAAATCAAATCGTTGGCGGTGTTAAATTACAGATTAAAACCCCAAGTGATGGAATTGATTTGGATACTGTTTCTAAAAAACAGAGCGAATGGATACAACAAACTTTAAAGGAAAAGCAACATGAACTATCTACTAGCAAAGCACAAGCAGTAGATCCTGTATCTACACAAGAGATCGATGATTCAGAATTGACGAACGATGATATCAATGTAACGACAAATGAAACAAATGCTAAAGATGAAGTTAAGTTTTTATATAAATTGAATTTTAAAGAATTGTTATTTATGGCATTAACGAGTGGAGCCATTGGTGTTGCCTTCGCTGCACTTTCTCCGATAATTGGGGGATTGTCAGAAGTTATTCCATGGGATTGGATAACTGATGAGTTCTCACAAATTTCACAAGCAATTTTTGTCATTGTCTTAATGATGGTTGCGACCATTGCCATTGCGAGTTATATCATCGGGACATTAATTGTTATTGTACGCAACTTTAATTACACGGTGACGAAGCATGGTAATCAATTAAATATTAAGTATGGACTATTTAATGTTAAAAATATTACCGTTCCCACAGATAGGGTACAGGCTGTCGTTGAAAAGCAATCATTTCTTAGAAAATTGTTTGGGTATACATCCATTCATTTTGTAATAACAAGTGATATGAATGATATGGATAAAGATGACGTATCCTTAGATGGCAATGTGATGATACTTCCTTTCATTAAGCGTAAAAAAGCATTTGAAATTATTAAAACTTTAATGCCGAATATGACGTTTGAAAAAGCAACAGTAGGTATGCCGTGGAGAGGTTTTCATCGCCATTTTTGGAAACAAGCTTTGTTACTTATCATGGTAGCTGCGGTAATTAATTATTTTTGGGCGGCATGGGCCTTTTTAATTGCAGGAGTTATTATATTAATTTTTATTGTGCGTAGTTACCTTGTGACTAAATTTTCTGGTATGAAATTAGTTGAAGATGAACTTGTAGTACGTAATGTCACTTTATTTGGATTTAAAAATACTTATTTCAAACAAGATAAAATATTAGGACTAGAAGTACGACGTACCCCATTTTTAATTAATAGTGACTTAGGTAATTTTAATTTTATTATTGCAAAAGCTGCTGGTAATGAACATATTGGGTTGAAATTCAATGCATATCAACGAGTTAAATCCTTACAATCATGGTATTTGAGAGGTGAACAAAATGAGTAATTATCAGTATATGCACGCATCTGGTAAAACAGTCATGCGCATAGCAGCGTCAATTGTTACTGTGATATTATGTGTTTTATTAGTAGCGTTTTATTTAGTAAATCATTTGTGGCTCGAGTGGTTTGCACAAGAAACAATGAAATGGATTTTAATTATCGGTGCAGTAATCATATTGATGTATATTATTGTCGAATTGGTTATTGTACCCAAATATCGTTATAAAATATTTAAATATAATCTAGAAGATCACACGATAACGGTTAGAAATGGTTTGTGGTTTGTAAAAGTTGTGAAGATGCCTTTATTCAGAATACAAAATGTTGATACACACGAAGGTATTTTAATGAGAAAATATCAGTTAGCAAGTTTAACATTGTCTACAGCTGGAGGAAATACTGAAATTAAACTGGTCAATAAAGAGGTAGCCGCTCAGTTAAAACAAACTATAAAACAAGTGAATCAAGATAGTGCTATAGAAAACACAAATCATTAAACGAAAGCCATATAACAAGATAGCGTTAGTATAAAGACGTTATATGGGAGGTAGGAGACGGAAATGATACACGGTATAGGTGTCGATTTAATTGAAATAAGTAGAATAAAGAATCTTTATAAACGTCAATCGAAACTGGTTGATCGCATTTTAACAATAAATGAACAACATAAGTTTAATCAATTTAATAATGAACAACGAAAAATGGAATTTTTAGCTGGTCGATTTGCAACGAAAGAAGCGTTTAGTAAAGCTTTAGGTAGTGGTTTAGGAAAAACAGTATCTTTCACGGATATTGATTGTGTTAATGATGAAGATGGTAAGCCTTGCATACATTATGAGGGGTACAAAGTACATGTGAGTATTTCGCATACAGAACACTATGCAATGAGTCAGGTTATTTTAGAGGTTTAAATTAATTTAGGTGATTTCAGTTTATTAAATTTGGATATATTATCTGTATTGTTATAAAATTAAGATAATATATTTATTACACAGGTTATGAACTGATATAGGAGGTACGTGCTTTATGTCTGATAAGTATTATAGATCGACTTACGTCAATGTAGATTTAAATGCAATCGTTGCAAATTTTCAAGTCTTTCAAAAATTACATCCAAATAAGACGGTTATGCCAGTAGTGAAAGCAAATGGTTATGGCCTTGGAAGTATTAAGGTAGCAAGACAGCTCATGGATAATGGTGCTGAGTTTTTTGCTGTAGCAACTTTGGATGAAGCGATTGAATTACGTATGCATGGCATTGATGCTAAGATTTTAGTTTTAGGCGTTATTCCAACGGAGCATATTAATAAAGCGATTCAACACCGTGTTGCAATCACTGTACCATCAAAATCATGGCTAGTAGAAGTCGTGAAAGAAATTCCAGAATCAAATGAAAAAGATTTATGGATACACGTAAAATTAGACACGGGTATGGGTAGATTAGGTATGAAGACAGCAGAAGAATACAAAGAAGTCATAGAGCTTATTAATGGCCATAGCCATTTAATATTTGAAGGTGTATTTACGCATTTCGCATGTGCAGATGAACCTGGCGACTCAATGAACCGCCAACAAACAATGTTTGAAGAAATCGTTGGACAAGCCGATAAACCAGATTATATACATTCACAAAATTCTGCTGGTGCTTTGATGAAAGACACACAATTTTGTAACGCAGTTAGAGTAGGTATTTCCCTATATGGCTATTATCCATCCGCTTATGTTAAATCAAATGTGAAAGTGCATTTAAAACCAAGTGCACAGTGGATAAGTGAAATTGTACAGACGAAATTACTTCATGCAGGTGAATCAGTCAGTTATGGTAGTGTATATACGGCTGACGAAATAACTAAAATTGGTGTCATTCCAGTAGGTTATGCGGATGGTTATCCTAGAATGATGAAAGGTTTCTCAGTGAATGTGAATGGCAAACAATGTGAAGTCATAGGAAAAGTGTGCATGGATCAAACAATTATTAAAATTCCTGATGAGATTCAAGTTGGGGATAAAGTAATCATAATGGATCATCACAGCGATACCCCACAATCAGCCGAAGCGCTGGCGCATCAGCAACAAACCATAAATTATGAAGTGTTATGTCGCTTGAGTAGAAGACTACCACGTGTTTACCATAGTTCGAAAGACCTAGAAATTCGCAATGAATTACTAAAATAGTATAGTCACTGTTTGTAAAATTTGTTATCATGTATCTAACAACCAATCTCGAAGATTTATATTTTAGTTACATGGAGGTCTTTATTCATGGCAAGTTTCAACCAAAGTAGAATTCATAGTATAGAACAACTTTTAAAAGAAGGCTATTCTCAAATGGCTGATTTGAACCTCTCCCTCGCAGCAGAAGCATTTCCGTTTGAATGTGAAGCTTGTGATTGCAACGAAGTATATATTAGCTCCAAGAATAATAATGAATGATGAGACGTGGTGACGTTTATTTAGCTGATTTATCACCAGTCCAGGGGTCTGAACAAGGGGGAATAAGACCTGTCGTAATTATACAAAACGATACTGGTAATAAATATAGTCCTACCGTAATTGTAGCCGCAATTACTGGTAGGATAAATAAAGCTAAAATACCTACACATGTAGAAATAGAAAAAAGTAAATATAAATTAGATAAAGATTCTGTTATATTGCTAGAGCAGATTAGAACTTTAGATAAAAATAGGCTGAAAGAAAAATTAACTTATCTTTCTGATAAAAAAATGAAAGAAGTTAATAATGCCATTGATATTAGTTTAGGATTACATAATATTAGGAGTCACAAATCCTGATTTTCAAAGGTTTACCTAATAAGTTAATAAAATAGTGAATTATAGACATTGATTCTCTATAACATGCAATAATCATTTATTAATGAATTAATCAATTTTAACCAAGATTGCTTTTAATAAATGGTTGTGACCTTTGAATAAGATGTCTAATTTAAAAGCTTTAGGGTTTCCTAAAGCTTTTTTAAGTATCTAAAGTACATTTAATAAAAGATGCATGAATATTTAACAATTAAAGTTGTTTTATTCAATGGAGCGATTGACATACATACAGAACATTTGAATATGTTGCATTCAATGTATGCGATTTATATTTGCATTTTGAGGAGGAGTTACTGCGTGAAAGAATTCAAAAATCAATATAAAGCGCTAATTGATGAAAGCTTACACACGATTGATACAAGCGATTTAATAAAGAAGTGTGAAGGTTTTACTGAAGAAGTTATAAAAAAAGATATTTTGCCCGAAGATATCGTTCAAATACATAAAGATTATATAAAAGGTCAAAATTTAAGTGAAGCACAAATTTTGAAAACCTTTAATGTGTTAAAAGAAATTGTTAAAGGGTTTGGTTATAGTTATAGAGACTATAAACAATTAGTGGACAGATTACAGTATCACGATAAAGAAATAGATTTAGCTTCACGTCTGCAGCAAACCATGTTAAAAACAGATATACCTCAATTTGATAGTATACAAATCGGTGTCATTTCAGTTGCAGCGCAAAAAGTAAGCGGTGATTATTTTAACTTAATTGATCATAAAGATGGCACGATGAGTTTCGCTGTTGCGGATGTCATTGGCAAAGGTATCCCAGCTGCATTAGCTATGAGTATGATTAAATTTGGAATGGATTCATATGGTCATTCACAATTACCAAGTGATGGTTTAAAACGACTGAACCGAGTTGTTGAAAAAAATGTGAATCAAAATATGTTCGTAACAATGTTTTATGGCTTATATGAAGAATTAAATCATTTATTATATTGTAGTTCTGCAGGCCATGAACCAGGTTATATTTATCGAGCTGAAACAGAAACATTTGAGGAAATGGGAGTTCGAGGAAGAGTACTTGGTGTGAGTCAACAAACACGTTATAAGCAACAAGAAATACCTATTTATTTAGATGATTTAGTTATTATTTTTACAGATGGCGTAACTGAAGTCAGAAATGAAGCGGGCGACTTTTTAGACAAACAACATTTATTAGATATGATTCATAAATATAAACATATGCACCCTCAAGATATTGTGCAATTATTATATGAAGCCATATTAAAAATACAAAACCCAGATAAAAGAGATGATTTAACGATATTAATCATTAAAAGAGTAAATTAGTTTTTAGTGTTTAGATTTAAAATTTAAATTTAAGGGTATAAAAGTTATTAATGAGACTATAATTAGGAGTGTAATGTTATGAAGCTTAATATTGAGACTGTAACTCATGATTCACATTATGAGGTGAAAGTTGGCGGTGAACTGGATGTATATACAGTTCCTGAATTAGAAGAAGTCTTAGTTCCAATGAGACAAGAGGGAACACACGATATCTATGTGAATTTAGAAAATGTGAGTTACATGGATTCAACAGGATTAGGTTTATTTGTAGGTACATTAAAAGCATTAAACCAAAACGATAAAGAATTATATATATTAGGTGTTTCAGATCGAATAAGTCGTCTTTTTGATATAACTGGATTAAAAGATTTGATGCATGTTAATGAAGGAACGGAGGTCGAATAACATGCAATTTAAACAAGATTATATAGAAATGCGTTTACCAGCATCCGCAGAATATGTAAGTTTAATTCGTTTGACATTATCAGGTGTATTTTCAAGAGCAGGTGCGTCATATGATGATATAGAAGATGCTAAAATTGCTGTCAGCGAAGCAGTGACTAATGCAGTGAAACACGCTTATAAAGATGATTACAATCAAGTGGGGATGATTAATCTTTGCTTCGAAATCTTCGATGATAAAATTAAAATTATTATTTCTGATCAAGGTGATAGTTTCGATTATGAAGAAACAAAAGCAAAATTAGGACCATATAAAGAAAATGAAAACATAGACTTCCTTAGAGAAGGCGGTTTGGGTCTGTTTTTAATTGAATCTTTAATGGATGAGGTTACAGTTGATAAACAATCAGGTGTGACAATCAGTATGATAAAGTATATTAAAAAAGAGCAGGTGCGAAATAATGGCGAGAGAGTCGAAATCAGTTAATGATGTATCACCTGAACAAATAAACCAATGGATTATGCAGCATCAAAACAATGAAAATACAGATGCACAAGATCAACTTGTAAGACATTATAGAAAGTTAATCGAATCCTTGGCATATAAATATTCTAAAGGTCAATCTCATCACGAAGACCTCGTTCAGGTCGGTATGGTTGGTTTAATCGGTGCAATCAATCGATTTGACTTGTCCTTTGATAGAAAGTTTGAAGCCTTTTTAGTACCAACTGTGATTGGTGAGATTAAACGCTATTTGCGTGATAAAACATGGAGTGTTCATGTACCTAGAAGAATCAAAGAAATTGGACCACGAATTAAGAAAGTTACAGATGAATTAACAAATGAACTCGAACGTTCACCTTCTATTACTGAAATTGCAGATCGATTAGAAGTGAATGAAGAAGATGTGCTTGAAGCAATGGAAATGGGTCAAAGCTACAATGCGTTGAGCGTAGATCATTCTATTGAAGCAGATAAAGACGGTTCGACTGTAACTTTACTAGATATCATGGGTCAACAAGATGATAATTATGATTTAACAGAAAAAAGGATGATATTGGAAAAAATACTTCCAATACTTTCAGAACGAGAAAGACAAATTATTCATTGTACTTTTATTGAAGGTTTAAGCCAAAAAGAAACAGGAGAACGAATTGGCTTAAGTCAAATGCATGTATCAAGATTGAAGAGAACAGCGATTAAGAAATTACAGGAAGCAGCAAATAAATAAATTGAATATATAGACAAGGCAGATTTCGAAATTTATGGAATCTGCTTTTTTAATTGTATTGATGATTCTGAGAGAGTCATGTAATACAGATATGTTAAAATGTATTTATTAACAAAATAATATTACATAATGATAAGCGGAGGATTTCATGGATAGTAATTTAATTCAATCAATCAGAGATAAATATAGCTTCACAACCAAGCAAATTAATGCTGTTTTATCTTTATTAGAAGATAAAAATACAGTACCCTTTATAGCTCGTTATAGAAAAGAGCAAACAGGTGGTTTGGATGAAGTAGAAATTAAACAAATTGATGATGAATATCAATATATGGTAAATCTACAGAAGAGAAAAGAAGAAGTTATTAATAATATCGAAGAACAAGGCTTATTAACTTCGGATTTGAAAAGTGATATTTTAAAACAAACAAAATTACAAAGAGTAGAAGATTTATACAGACCGTTCAAACAGAAAAAGAAAACAAGAGCAACTGAGGCAAAACGAAAAGGATTAGAGCCATTTGCGCAATGGTTACAACAAACAAATATAGACACATCTGTTGAAACGAAAGCACAACAATTTATTAACGATGAAGTCACAAGTGTAGAAGATGCAATCAAAGGCGCTCAAGATATCATTGCAGAAATTGTTTCAGATAAACCTATATATAGAAGTAAAATACTTAAAGATACATTTCAACAGGGCAATATTATAACGCAAAAGAAAAAGCATGCAGAAGATGAGAAAGAAATTTTTTCTATGTATTATGATTATACCGAACCGATTAAAAAAATCGCCAATCATCGAGTGCTTGCAGTTAATCGTGGTGAAAAAGAAAAGGTTTTATCAGTTAAAATAGAAATGGATATACAAGGGATAGAAAATTTTATTAGAAGCAAAGAAATATCATCTGAACATAATGGTACCTATGTCATTATAGATGCTATTAAAGATAGTTTGAAAAGATTAATCATGCCATCGATCGAAAGAGAAATAAGAAGTGATTTAACTGAAAAAGCTGAAAATCATGCAATCGATGTATTTAGTGAAAATTTGAGAAACTTGTTATTACAACCACCTATGAAAGGAAAGCAAATACTTGGTGTTGATCCCGCTTTTAGAACAGGTTGTAAACTTGCAGTCATTAATCCATTTGGTACATTTGTAGCTAAAGGAGTCATGTATCCTCATCCTCCAGTAAATAAAAAAGAAGATGCTGAAAAAATATTTGTGGACTTCGTTAAAACATATGATGTCGAATTAATAGCTATCGGTAATGGTACAGCGAGCCGTGAAACTGAACAATTTGTTGCTTCAATGATACAAGAACACCAATTAAACGTTCAATTTATCATTGTTAATGAAGCGGGGGCATCTGTATACTCTGCATCGGAAGTGGCAAGAAATGAATTCCCAGATTTTCAAGTTGAGGAGCGTAGTGCTGTTTCGATAGGTAGAAGAGTACAAGATCCATTGAGTGAATTAGTGAAAATAGATCCAAAATCTATCGGCGTTGGTCAATATCAACATGATGTTAACCAAAAGTCATTAGAAGGTGCATTGTCATTTGTTGTTGAAACTGCGGTTAACCAAGTGGGGGTTGATGTGAATACTGCTTCACGTTCATTACTACAATATGTATCAGGTTTAACACCCACAATTGCACAAAATATTATAGATTATAGAGAAGAGAATGGTGCTATAACGCATAATAAAGAAATTGCTAAAGTTAAAAGATTAGGTGCGAAAACATTTGAACAAAGTATTGGATTTATGAGAATCGTAGGTGGTAAAGAACCCTTAGACAATACTTCGATTCATCCAGAAAGTTATAATGTAGCAAATCAATTATTAACTGAAATTGAAATGACTACACATGATTTAGGAACGGAAAAACTTAAACTTGCCTTGAACAAAATTGATATTGTAGCAATGGCAGAAAAGTTAAATATTGGTCAACCGACACTTGAAGATATTATTAACTCATTGATTGCACCTAATAGAGATCCAAGAGATGAATTCGAAACTCCTATTTTAAAATCTGATGTACTATCTATTGAAGACTTAACTAAAAACATGAAACTTAGTGGGACTGTAAGGAACGTGGTTGATTTTGGTGCATTTGTAGATATTGGGGTAAAACAAGATGGACTCGTACACATATCAAAGCTTGCTAAGAAGTTTGTTAAAAACCCAATGGATATTGTAAGTGTTGGTGATATTGTAGATGTATGGATATTAGATATTGATGATAAAAAAGGTAAAGTATCATTAACAATGATTGATCCAAATGGATAACAGTGCATTACAAAAATTAACAGAGACAATCTCGTTAAAGTATTTTAAAATGCCATTTAAACATAAAGCATATTTCAATAAGCGTTTAAGAACGACTGGTGGTCGCTATTTATTAAGTTCACACAATATAGAAGTGAATGAAAAGCAATTTGCTAAGTTTGGTGAATCAGCTATCATTGATATTATTAAGCACGAATTATGTCATTATCATTTGCACTTACAGAAGAAAGGATACAAACATAAAGACAAAGATTTTAAACGTCTGTGCCAACAAACAGGTGCACCTAGATTTTGTTCTGCAATTGAAAAATATGAAGATCGAGTTAATTATATATATCAATGTCAAAAATGTGCGTCTAGATTTCCAAGAATAAGAAAAGTCGATACAAATAAAATGGTTTGTGGAAAATGTAATGGAAAACTGAAAGAATTAAACAACTAATATACTTATAAATAATGAACGCCTATCGATAATTTAGTCGAAAGGCGTTCATTATTTATATATAGAATGTATTTTATGGAAGATTTTTAGCAATGATTAAGGGAAAAATAGAGTATTTTGTGTGTACTTTCACCAAATTAGAGAGTTTAATTAATTAATCTTGTTAATTTACTCTTTTTAGTTTTGTTTATTCATTGACGATGAGCGAAATATATTATATGATATTAAACGTTGCGAAATTAATAGCAACTTTGGTTAAGGAAACATTAATTTTGTTAAATACAATTTAAAAAGTTGTTGACAAATAATTAAGAATATATTACAATGTTATTTGTTACTTAATGAACGAGAAACAAATTGACCGTTTGGCTAAGCGGCCGTGGCGGAACGGCAGACGCGCTAGGTTGAGGGCCTAGTGGGAGTATTCCCGTGGAGGTTCAAATCCTCTCGGCCGCATCAAATACCTTTAATGAATAAATATGCGGGTGTAGTTTAATGGCAAAACCTCAGCCTTCCAAGCTGATGTTGTGGGTTCGATTCCCATCACCCGCTCCAATAGAAATTTAAATGAACATTGAAAACTGAA
>NZ_JAESKG010000007.1:0-2992 GCF_017891965.1 Staphylococcus sp. GDY8P126P
TCAAAGAGTGATTGAAGAAGTGGTTAAAGAAAAGCCGAAAGCACGTTGGTTGTTTCTTACACTATCAACACGAAATGCGATAGATGGAGATACTTTAGAAAAAAGTCTTAAACATTTAACTGAATCATTTAGAAGATTATTTAAATATAAAAAAGTTAGTAAAAATTTAATTGGTTTTATGCGTTCGACAGAGGTTACAGTTAATAAAAATGACGGTAGTTATAATCAACATATGCATGTTTTATTGTGTGTTGAAAGTAAATATTTTAGAGGTTCTGAGAATTACATTTCTCAAAATGATTGGATTAATTTATGGCAAAAAGCATTACAAGTTAATTATCGGCCAGTAGCAAATATTAAAGCGATCAAACCAAATCAAAAAGGCGATAAAGATATTCAAGCAGCAATCAAAGAAACCTCGAAATATTCGGTTAAATCATCTGATTTTTTAACTGATGATGACGAAAGAAATCAGGAAATCGTGAATGATTTAGAAAAAGGTTTATACCGAAAACGTATGTTGAGTTATGGTGGATTGCTTAAACAAAAACATAAAATTTTAAATTTAGACGATGCCGAAGATGGCAATTTAATTAATACAAGTGACGAAGATAAAACAACAGACGAAGAAGAAAAAGCACATTCAATTACTGCAATTTGGAATTTTGAAAAACAAAATTATTACTTAAAAGATTTGAAACGTTAGCTTAAAAGCTAGCGTTTTTTTTATGTATTTTTGCCCCTGCAGGAACTATAGCGTTCAACCGGCATGGTTGACCAGTTTTACCATGAAAATTTTAATTTGCATGTAAATGGGCAGTGTCTGAAAAATTCGCCACTGGTTATGTACAAAAAATGAGATAAACAATTTAACTTTTTAAGTTATATAAATTTTAGGGAGTTCCAATCAAATTAGAAAAATATATATAAAAGTTATATCGTTTTTCTGGCTTATGTTTAAAAAGTACAAGTGATTGTATTTAAAATGACTTTAGCAACTTAAGTAATATGTCTTTTGAATACAAGTTAAATGTCAGAAAGATGTACCCTTATTTTGCTCATATTTGCGTTTTAAGAAACATATATAAATATACAGGTATAAAAATATATAAATATAGAGTTTGCTCTAAATACCCCCTTAAAATTCAAAATAAAGGCATTTAAAAATTAAGAAAATAAAAAAGCTACTAGCAAAAAACTAGTAGCTTAAATCTTAGTTAAATTTCTATGTAGTATTAATTTTTATATCTACGCTACAACGTCGATTCTAGTTCGTGCAGTATTAATTTTTATATCTGCGCTACAACGCCGATTCCTTAAAACTAAGATAAAAATTGACGAAGGTCGATTATGGTTTTTTACGCGTTCTTTTTAGAACGCATAAGTGCGCCCTTACGGGATTTAACTAGATTATAACGACGAAAAATAGACCTGTAAAGCAATAACAGTTGGGTCTACTTTGTCTACTGGGCAGACAAGAAAAGAACACGCATTTATGCCGAGAAAATTTATTGATGTTGAGAAGAACCCTTAACTAAACTTGCAGACGAATGTCGGCATAGCGTGAGCTATTAAGCCGACCATTCGACAAGTTTTGGGATTGTTAAGGGTTCCGAGGCTCAACGTCAATAAAGCAATTGGAATAAAGCAACTTTGTTATTTATAATTATTTGATTGGAGGTGTGAATATGTTTTTTAAGTGTTCTATATGTGATGAAAAATTAAAGAGAGGTTATAAAACTTTAGCATGTGAGAATAACCATACTTTTGATATTGCAAAAGAGGGTTATTCGAATTTAATTTCAGGGCATAAAAAAAGTAAATACGATAAAAAATTGTTTATTGCTAGAAGAGAATTGAATGATAGTAGCAATTTGTATTCGATATTAATTTCAAAAATCATAGAAATTATTAAAAAATATGAGATTAAAACTAAAAATAATGTGATAGATGTTGGTACTGGTGAGGGTTATATTTTAAATGAAATTAGTAAAACATTTCTTGGTGAAAATGAATTCTTAGGTATAGACATTGCAAAAGAAGGTGTAAAAAAAGCAGCAAAATCATATAAAAATATAAATTGGTTGGTTGCTGATCTAGCTGATATACCAGTTATGAATGGGAATGTAGACTTTTTAATTAATGTGCTTAGCCCTTCTAATTATGATGAGTTTAAAAGAGTTCTAGATAAAGAGGGGAAATTGATAAAAATAATTCCTAATAGTGATTATTTAAAAGAAATAAGGAATATAGTCTTTAGTAATCATAAAAATAAGGATTATGATAATTCTGAGGTTATAGATTTATTTGAAGCTAATTTTAATAAAATTGAAATGATAGACATTAGTTATAAGGTTAAATTAAATAAAGAAGAATTGAATAAATTACTTGATATGACGCCTTTAACGTGGAATTTAAGTGACGTAGAAAAAGAAGGAATAATTAAGAAAAACTTAAGTGAAATTACGATGAGTTTTAAGGTTTTGGTTGGTGGTTTTAAAACGAGTTGAAAACGAGTTTCTTCTTGTCTTGATACTATATAGAAATAACGTTCTTTTTTAAAATGTTGTTTCAAGCTTGATGTAACAGTGTTTTGAAAGATTTTTAGTGTATAAAATAAAATTTGACATAAAAAAACTCCAGTAATAAGATTAAAGTGTCGAGCTAAAATCAAATACTGGAGGTCTTTTTATATGCAAGACAATCATACAAAATATATAGATGAAAATCAAGATAATAAAACACTAAAAGACTTAACGAAAAGTGGGAAACAACGCCCGTGGAGAGAAAAGAAAATCGATAATGTAAGTTATGCAGATATACTAGAAATCTTAAAAATTAAAAAGGCTTTTAACGTAAAACAATGTGGTAACGTCTTAGAGTTCAAGCCTACTGATGAAGGTTATTTGAAGTTACATAAGACATGGTTTTGTAAATCAAAATTGTGTCCAGTTTGTAATTGGAGGCGTGCTATGAAAAATAGTTATCAAGC
>NZ_JAESKG010000008.1:0-37689 GCF_017891965.1 Staphylococcus sp. GDY8P126P
CAATTATACGGACTTTATCGAAAATCAAGAACAATACAATGAACAAATGCAAAAAATTAAAAGTAATATTGATAAAAATAAAGACCATAATACCGAGTATGGCTCTATAACAGATCAATACGGAAATAACCTAATAACTATTAAGAAAAACGGGAAGAATTTCTTTTTTATAGATAAATTAGAATTCAAACCTAAACTTACCAGCGTTTATGTGAAAGAATTTAATAACACTGGATTTTACAAATATAAGCAGGGAAACGCTGATAAAGAGGTAATAGCAGAAAGCAATCAAACAACAGAATTAGGTAAGTTCTTTATTGGTAAATATAGTATTGAAACAGATAAAACAATTGAAGATTCAATTCATAACGGGACTTTGACAGGAAAAATAGATATAGATTTAGGCAATAGAGGAAACAATAATAAGATATATGCAGATGAAGATTTTAACCAAAGCTGGTTTAAGGTTAAGCTAAACCATGATAATTTATTAGAAAAAAATAGTTACAAAATTATAATTGATGATAAAGATGTTGATTATAATTCCAAAAAGACATATGGAAAGTATTACAATCCAACAGAATTAAGTGTATATGCGATTGGAAAATTAGAGGGTAAAGAGTTTAAAACTAACAGAATAAATATAAGACGTAATTATGATAATACATCTCAAAATTTAAAATTGAGCTTTAAGAAATCTCAAATAACAGAGTATGAGAATAAAAGTAAAAAGGTTAAAGAAAAATCTAAAAGCTATATTAAAGAATATACGAAAGAGTTAAACAAAGCATATAAAAAGAAAGATTATAAATATATATCTGACTACGTTAAAAATAACTCTCAATTAGAAAAACAACTTAAAAAACAGGTTAAGTCTAAATCAAAAGTTAAATTTAAAGATGTTAAGATAAATAGCGTTAAACGTGATAAAAATAAAGTATATATTGAGTTAAGTAAAACCAACAATAATAATGTAGTTCAGACGAAATATACCTTAGATTATGATAATGTATCAAATGAATTTCTAGTAGAAGATTCGCAGGATAATTAAAATAATTTAAACACCAATGAAATTAAATTCATTGGTGTTTTTTACTGTACGCTAACAATACTACTTAAAGATATTCTTAGTTTATTGTTTGAATTAGAATTAGTGATAATCATAAATCCATTTAATTCATCTATTTTGTTAATGTAACATTGAATCGAATATATATATCCGTCTTGCCAGTAATCTAAATCAGTTAATATGTTTTTACTAATCTTGCTACTTACTTTTTCATTAATTTCTTGTAGTTGGTCATCAGACAATAGAGGCATATTTATTTTATTTTGATCTTCTATGTGTTGTTCCAATATTTCATATTGCTGGGGTATCGTCTTAAATGCGTTCCACTTAATTATTCCTCTACCTTTTGGAATACGTGGATTTAAGTATTCCCTCGGTATGTTTCTATAATCAGTTTCATATTTGTACGGTTCGGGCATATTAGGATTTATTATTTTCATATCAGTAAACACCTCAACTAATTATAGAACATATGTTCGCAAAAATAAAGAGTGAAATAATAGTATTATAAACGATTGTATTTAGTACACTATGTATTACTATTCTTAATAGCGCTATAATGGGTTGACTACTGTATTAAAATCTTGTATTATATTCTATGTAAGATAATTAATAAATAACATGGCAAATAATACAAACAGATTAGCTCTCATTTGCGTTGAGAATTAATTTTATAGGTAATCATACATTAAAAACACTATACAATGCTATTTTAGAAAGGATAATTACAATTATGGCCAATATTGGTTATGCTCGTGTATCTACCAGAGATCAAAGTTTAGATTTACAAATAGACGCTTTAAGTAATTTTGGTTGTGAGAAAATATTTAGCGAAAAAGTTAGTGGGCGTAAAGTAAATAGAACTGAACTAGATAAATGTTTAGATTATTTACGTGAAGGCGACACTTTAGTTATTTACAAGCTAGATAGATTAGGCAGGACAACTAAGCAACTAATAGATTTAGCCCAATGGCTAGAGAATAATAATATTGAATTACAAATTATTGATATGAATATCAATACTAAAGACCCAATGGGAAAGATGTTTTTTACAATGATGAGTGCTTTTGCTGAATTAGAGGCTAACTTATTAAGCGAAAGAACTAAAAAAGGTTTAGAATCAGCTAGAGCAAGAGGTAACATGGGGGGCAGAAAAGCAATGCCACAAGAAAAAAAAGATTACATTAAACATTTATACGATACCAAAGATTATACAGGGCAAGAAATTGCTGAAAAGGTAAATGTTAGCAGAGATACTGTCTATAGAATATTAAGAGAATACAAAAGTTAAAGGAGGAAAAATATTGTGGATAGTAAATTGAGAGATTTAATTAAAGAATACTATGAATATAAAAATATGGATAGACGTGAATTTTATTATTATGATGAAACAAATAATTCAAGAATGTTTAGGTTGAAAAACGATTCCTTTAATGTTAATCCCTTTCAAAAATTTTCATTAGGTGGTTTAGTTAGTGAAAAAGAAATAATAAATGATAACCATAATGAATTATGGAACAAATTAAAAATAAATAGTAACATTCCAGAACTAAAATCCAAATATATTTTTAAGAAATCTGATGATTTTTTGGAGTCTATTGATACTAAAAACATAGAATTGATATTGGAATATATTAAAATTAAAGGATATAATTTACATTTTAATTATTTAAATTTGTTATGGCTTACTATTGTTGATATAGTAGATAATTCTTATGATAATAGCAAAAATAATTCTATTAAACGTATATATAACCCTCAATTATTAAAGCAAGAACTATATTTGAAAGTAAAAAACGATATACCATGGTTGGAAAAATTATTTAAAAAATATAATTTCCCTAATTTAGTAGAACAGAAAGAGCTTAATGACTTCTATACAGAGTTTGCACAATACCTATCAAAACAAAGTAATCAGAATGAATATACAAAGGTGTTAATTGATTTATTTACTAATACTGTGATTAAAGATAATCTTTTTAGTGGAGAAGAATCTCATATCTATATTAAAGATTTCTCTGCTTTATATACAATTAATTCTAAAATACTAATACATAGTAAACATAGTTTTGATGAAGAAATGCACATTAAAGAAAAAATTAAATCCTTCTCTAATTCAAATATACATTGGTATAAATCTCACGAACATAGGACAATACAATTGTGTGATTGTGTGATTGCAATAATTAATCGTTTCATTAATTTTATAGAAAATAATAGTTATACAAATTTAAAAGAGCAACTTGTTTATGCTTTTGATGTTGCTGAATCTCCTAGATTAAGAAGAAATCTTACTTTGCTTGGTTTTTTATTAAATAAATCTTACTTACATGAACCATTGAATAGAAGATTAACAACAATAGATGAGACAGCTATTAAGTATGAGGAGTTTGTTAGCAAGCTTTCAAGCCTATCTAAATTATCATTTTAAAACATTGCACAACATGACAGGTATTGTTATAATATAAGTAAGAAAAGAATCGGCGTTGTGGCGCAGATATAAAAATTAATACTGCACGAACTAGAATCGGCGTTGTGGCGCAGATATAAAAATTAATACTACACGAACTAGAATCGGCGTTGTGGCGCAGATATAAAAATTAATACTGCACGGAAAGAAACAACTATAGAGATCAAACAAATTATATTGTTTTAAGGAGGCGTATATTACGCCTCTTTTTTATTAAATTTATGGAGTGAATAACAATGGAAGTTGTTCGTTTAAATCAAAACCTATTTAATAAATTACGAGGAAACGAAATATCAAGCAATAAAAATGGTTCAAGACCATATTATTATTCTTTCAAACGAAATAATAATAGAGTTTGTATACCTTTTAGAACAAATGCACAAAAAATACCTAATAAATATAAAGTTGATTTAGGAGGCGAACAGCCCGATAAACCCAATTCAGCTATTGATTTAACAAAGTCTATAGTAATTAGTAATAATGAATACCTTAATAACAGATCAAAAGCCAAAATACCACAAAATGTTAATAATTTTTTAAAGCAACAAGCACCAGATATTGAACAAAAATACGATATTATGTCTAAAGATTACATAAAAGCAAAAGCTAGTTTAAGTAAGATACCATTAGTTAAATATTCAACTATGCAATACTTCCACAAAGAATTGAATATTCAAGATAGTATTGATAATCAACAAACTAAAAATGCTATTAATGAATTAATATCTAATGGAAGATCAAATAGATATAATAAATTACAATCTTCTCTGCCTAATGAAAAGTTAGATTTGCTAGATGATTATGAAACTCTGTATGAGTTTAAAAGCCTAACAGACTACCCAGCTAAAATTAATTTTAATGATATTGATAATCCTTACTTAGAAGTTGAGAAAAATAACAAACATTTTACTTTGTCTGCGCTAACTATCAAAAAAGAACCAGAAAAGCATGTAAAAGACTTTTTGAATTATGATATAGAGAACGAAAAGAATAAAGATATTGATTTAGATTTATAAGGCCTGTAAAAAGGCCTTTTTTTCTTTTTATTTATTATGACACGACATGAAATGACACGTCATAAATGGTATAATTACTATATGGAGGTTATATTTACATTAGGTTTTTATTAAACAAAAAGGAGTGATTTAATAATGAGGTTTACACCCCGAGGAATTTTGAACAACACCGATTATGAACTAAATTCTGAATTTTATTATGTACCAGCAAGTGATAAACAAATGAACGAACAAAGAGATATGACTAATAAAAACATAGTAGGTAATTTAGTCTATAGAAATAATTTCTATAACGAAGTGTATACTCAACCAGTTTATGATTTAGAAGATTCTAACGAAAAATATCAAACACCACATATTATGAGTATAGATGATTATGAATTTGATTATAACTTAACTAATTTAGATGAATATTTTACTAAAGATACAGCAAATAAAGGTTATGAAAAGCTAGTAAATGCCATTAAGTCAGAAGAAATTACCTATTTTGACAGTGATATTAATGATATTGATGATTTCACACAACAAGATGAATATTCAGATGATTGGTATACTAACGCTTTTGTTGATTTAGTATTAAGTATGAAAGGATATTCATATCATGTAGAACCAAATAGAGAACCTGTTATTGAGGATTCACATACCATAACAGAAAATGATATTACTTATAATGTAAGCTATAACCCCGAAAAACATCATTTATATATTAATGACTTCCCAGCAATTCCAATAGAAGAAAACGATAATATAAGGTTATTAAATGATAACTTAACTCAAGACATGGATAAAACTTACGATAATATAAACTATAAGTTTTCATACAATGATTTTAAAACTCTCGAAGATGATTCTTATATTTATATTGATTTAACAGATTATAAAGATAATGAAGGTAAATTTGTTAAAAATCTAATCGAAGATATACCACCTAATGAAATTATTAAAGATAGATTAAAACAAAATATTAATTTATTTGACGAACGATCAAATTATAATGCTTTAGCTGTTTATAGAAGGGATTTAGAAGATTTTTCAGATAGAAATAATTTAGATAGCTTAGATAAAGTTAAAGATTTAAAAACATTCTATGATACTGAAATCAATATTAAAGGATTAAACATTAACAACGATATTGAGAAAAAGGCTTTAAATAATCAGTTAGCCTTTAATCTCTATAATGAGCCCTTAAATAACATGTTTAGAGATAACAATGTTTTATATGAAGTTTATGAACAAGAAATTTATAATGATAAACTTCCCCTTTCTATAGAGGATAGAAAAGAAGTGAAAACTTATTTAGATGACGCTAGAAACAATTTTTCAAATAATTTCTATGAATATACAACGAACAAATCATCTATTTTAGCTGAAAATAGTTTAACTGTTTTAGATAAAGCTAAATATGATTTAGAATTTGCCCCTGTATCTAACCATTTATACAAAGAAAGAGAAAATTTTTATGAAGGAATGAAACAAGCTACCCTGCCCTTACACAATATTACTAAAGAACAATATAAAGAAAGAGAAAATGATATTGAAATAGTCGGTCATTTTAAAAACTATATCAATACTGAATTACATGGAACAAAGAGTTCTGAATTCAAACCTAATTTCATAAATGATTCTTTAGAAAATGAAACTAACTCAATATCTTTTGAAGATATTATAAATGGATCAGAAGAAACACATAGTAATATTATTAATTCTATTAAAAATGAATTAAAGCAAGAAAGAGATAATTTAGAAATGTAGGAGGTGCAATATGTTAAAAACATATACTGAAATCATTGGAAGTGAATTGCCAATTTATATAACAAAATCAGAAACAAGTGAATTATTATTTTCAGAAGAATTAAATAAGAATTTAAAATATGAAGTTGTTGGATATTATCTATATAATGCTAAAAAAGAATTATACAAAGAACTTTATAAACCTATTAGCGAGGTGTAATATATGGCTTATTCAAAAGAAAATTATAAAAAGAAAAAAATAGATTCAATAGTAGAAGATTTGAATAATAAGCTAGATGACTTCAAAAACAATGACCAAACCTATAAGGAATTTTTAGATACTACAGCGAAATTTCACAACTACTCAATTAATAATATTATGTTGATTGCTGGTCAAAATCCCGAGGCTACAGCTGTAGCTGGCTATAAAGCGTGGAAGAATAAATTTGATAGACAAGTACAAAAAGGTGCAAAAAGTATGAATATAATTGCGCCTATTGTACAAAAGCGTAATGTCGAAATAAAAGATAGCAACGGTAATTTAATGCGTGATAATAATGGTAATCCTAAAACTGAACGAAAACCAGTTATTACTGGATATAGGGCGCATAATGTATTTGATGTAGCAGACACAAAAGGCAAACCTTTAATAACAGCAAAAGACCTAATAAAAACTGAATTTGAAAACTCTAATGATTATAAAGACTTATATAATGAATTCAAAGATTACATTAATGATGAATTAACACCAAGCGTAGAAGAAAAACATGTATTAGATGACCAGGCATTATCCAGTGGCGCTAAAGGGTACTATGTTCCCAAAACAGATGAAATTGTAATTTCTGATGATTTGTCATATGATATGCGCTTTAAAACTTTAATACATGAATACGCACACTCTCAATTGCATAATGCCGATATAGGTCAAACACAAACATCTGAACATAGTAAGTCCTTAAAAGAAATAGAGGCTGAAAGTTCTGCATATGTAGTCGCTAATTATTATGGTTTAGATACTAGCGATTACTCTTTAGGATATTTAAGTGGCTGGGGGCAAAATATAAGTGATGAGGAATTAAAAGACCACATAAAAAACATACATTCATTTGCAAAAACTACAATTGAAGAAATAAATTCATTACCAGAGTTCTCACAATATATAGATAAAAAACTAGAATCAGAAATGAACAAAGACATATATAAAGACCTTTCAACAATGATAGATACAAACCTAAAAAATGGATTTGATAAAATAACTGTTATCAAAGGTAATTTAGTTAATGATTATGGACTTAATGAAATTTCTGAGAATAGTTATGAGAATGATGATTTTAAAGTGAATATTGATTACAAAGGGTTTAATACAAATAATTCACAAGATAAAGCTAAAATTGAATTGATTAATAAACATGACGATTCACAAAATAGAGATTACAACTTCACTCAAACTTATAATCGAAATGTTATTAATAATACTACAACTATATTTGTGCAAGATGATGATAATGAAGATAAAAACAAAAAATATATTCATGAACGAGATATAGACGGTAATATATTAGAAGAAAAGCATAAATTAAGCCCACAAGATGAAATAGTATCATTTGAAAACTTTGTAAATAAGTCTGTTGAAGAAAACGGCTTAAAAGATACATTACGCCAATTTGTAAGTAATGGTGTATTAATGGGCTATGAGTTAAATGTAGATAATATTGATAATACAAATGAAACTTACTTTTCAATGAATAAAAATCAACAAAATGGCCAACGATCAAATATGACTGCTAAATTAGAACATGATACTAATGAAAATGTTTATATAGATTTTAAAATTAAAAATTCAGCTGGTATTAAAAATATATCCTTTACTGAAAGCAATGAAGATTTTAATAAAGATGAACAGAACAAAGAAATTGAAACTAAACAAGAAGAAGAAATTGACATATAAAAAGAAGGCAATTAAGCCTTCTTTTTTTATAATATATTTTTGCACATAACATTTAATTGATTTATTAGTATATTGTGAAGAAAATAATATTTATCAACCATATAAAAAAAGTCTCTTTCAGTTTCTTCTGCATTTTCTAACATAATTTTAATAGTTTGTTTAATACCATACAGCACATTTAATTCCTCGGTACTTAATACATATATTAAGTGAGATAATTCCTGTAAATTATTATTAAAGTCTTTCAAACGTAATATACTATTTTTATCAACATGCCAGCACATTTCCCCCTCATTTTTCGTATTATCAAGAAAGGATTTTACTTTCTTGATTTTGTCAGAGGGTAAGTCAATTGAAATATCGGAATCATATACTTCTAAAAACTTCTTATATATTTCTTCTTCTTTATCTTCATAGCTTAAATAATTATGCTTTAACAAATATCGAAATTTTTCTAACTCTGACAATGTTAAATTAATAGTATTCATTTTATCATATAAAACAAAATTCTTTAGAAATTTTATTCGCTTTAACTTATCATCTAAATATATATTTTCAGCTATTTCATGGTTAAACATAATTAAGTTATCCATTTCAAATAACAATCGTGTTTTGATCTTTTTCTCTTCTCTTTGTCTATTTTCTTCTTTATCTTTTTCGGCAGTTTGTTTTCTTTCTTCTAAATCTTTATTAATTGCTTTTAACGTGAATAGCCCTGCTATAAAAGCACCAACTAACGCACCACCAAATGTAGCAAATAAGCCTAATATACTCACTATTGTATCAATAGGGATCATTTTAATAACATAGTATAATAATTTAAAATCCAAATTCTTATCTCCCAACTTCACAATGTTATATTATTTACAAACTATAAGTGCATACCTCTTTTGTTTTTCAACTCATGACGCTGTTTACTATGATTTTTACCTTTGTACTGATTATTTATGTACTTAGGCATACGTTCTCTAAATATCTCATTAAAATTGAATATCATTGAATCTAGTCCAGCATTTACTAAACCATAGGCTTGTTGTTTTCTATTGTAATTATTATAAGTTTCTTTATCTACAAGAATATCATTACCTTCATAAAACTCTTCAATGTTATCTTTACTTGTTTCGTCCCCTACTTCATTTGATTCTTGATATAAATGTTTTAAATCATTGTTATCACTGTAATCAAAGTCATATTCATTCAATAATTTCTTTTGAATAGCCCCAAACACAAATTTATCATGTTGATTTTTATTAGGTTTAAATTCTTTTTCTTGTAATAACTTAACCTGTTCAGTTATATACTTTCTATCTTCATCACTGTATTTAGGAATAAAGTTACCTGTTTCTAACATTTCAAGCGTGTTTTCTGTGCCATGATAAGTTTTAAAATCAATTAGCTGTTGTTTTTCTTTAATATCAGTAACTTCATTAAAAGCCTTATAATCTTCATCATCTGTAAATAACTCTTTTATTTGTACATCATAATAATCTTCTAATGTATTTTCTGCATTTCTTAGAACCTCTAATTTGCTAGTATAATAATCAATTTTCAAACTATCTTCTATACCTTCATGTTTATTCTCTAACACATCATCAAAGGACAAATTATTTTTATCAAGAATATTTGAAAGTTTATCAGCAAAGAAATTTGATTCTTTCTCAATAGATTCTATACTTATATCTCTATTGCCTATAACTGTATTAAGGCTTATTTGAGCCTCTTTTATACGTTTTTCTTTAACTATATCCTCTAATTCATGATTAGCTGGTAACACATCTCTATCATTTAATATAGTGCGTGTAATAAAGATCTTTTCATCATCACTATAGTTTAATGCTTGTTCGAGATAATTTTTATCAAAGAAAATTCCAGCTTGTTTTTCAAAGACTTCATTTATAGATTCCAGCTTTTTTTGTCTATCTTCTATATTCTCAATCTTATTCAATCTATCTTCATCATCAGTTATTAATGCTGTTTTTTGCTTTAAGTCATAAAGTCTTTCGTTTTCTTCATACATATTTATAGGTGTTACATAAATTTTTAAATCTTTGGCCATATCTTTTAATGTAGTCGAATCTGATTTATCCATATAACTAAAAGCATTTAACTTGTGAGATTTCATATCATCTACTTCATCAAACATTTTATTAATTTTTTGTTGGTTTCTTTTTTTAATACTTTCGTTATGTTTGGATATTGAAGATTTTTTACCTGTTTCATCTTCAAACTTTCTAGCTTTCCAACCTTCTTTTTTTGTGGGTTCTAAATCTATATTTTGCTTTTTATAAGAATCAGCAGAAACTCTAACAGAAAAACCATTCATTTCTAGGTGTTTATTTTGCACTGTTTCCCACCTTTTTCGCCACTCATTATGTTTATCTTTTGTGTTCCAATCTCTTATATAATCATTGCCCTTTCGTTTAGGTTCAAATTCATTATTTTTATCTAAACCACGTAATGTACATAATAAGTGTGCATGAGGATTTTCATCATTAATTTTATGAATATTTAAGTCTACTATCATACCTTCATTTGATAAAGATTCAGCAAATTCTTTTGCTAATTCAATATTACTATTTGGATCAAATTCATTCGGCAAACCAATTATAATTTCACGTGCAACTTGACTATTTTTTCTGTTCTCTACATCATTAACTTTATTCCACAAATATTCTCTATCTTTAAACTTATCATCAGCATTATTAGGCAATAAAATTCCACTATAATCACATTGCTTATTTGAGTAATCTTTAAATTCGTTTTCTTTAAAATCCTTAATCCTACTAGCGCTATTATATGCAGCTTTTGCTGTTGCACTTTGTCCATTTGCTTTTGATACAAACTTATTTTGAAAATGGTACATAGCCATATTTAAAACTCCTTAAAAACCAAATATTGAGCGAAGGCGAAATAAATTAAAAATTAATTTTTAATTTCACGAATTTAGCACGCGAACGGAACGTTCGCATAAGTGCGCCCTTACGGGATTTAACTAGATTATAACGGTAAAACTTGAATCTGTCAAATGAAAAGGTTATAATTAAATTAACAAAAATATGGAGGTTTTAATTATGGCTGATATTCAAAAAATGTTAGAACAAAAAGAAAAACTTCAAGAAAAAATTAAAGAAGAAAAGAAAAGAGAATACGAAAAATTTGGAAGATGGTTCTTCAATAAATTTAATGTAAATAGATCAGCAGACGCAAAGAAAATTATAAATGAAAATTTACTTAATATTGAAGATAATAAAGAACACAATTTAGAAAGAAATGAAATTATAGAAGAATCTGAAAATACCAATGAAGAAAGCAAAGAAATAAATGAAATGAATCATAATAATTAATAGAAATTATCAAATATTAATATGATGATAAACTTATAAAACAATTGATTTATTAATAGCAAAATCCACAGTATTTAATATTTTAAGAATAGGAGGTTTTATTATGATTTTATTATCAACAGCTGGCGAAAATGCTGTTCATATTAACCCTATTTTTAGATTTTTTCTATATTTCATTATGTGTGTTCCTATGACAGTGGCTTTATGTACAATATTCCTTAAATTTATCTCAATTTTCATTCTTCCATGGAAAGTATGTTTGTATATTGGTATTGCTTTAGGTATTGTTGTTACTATTTTTCTTTTGGTTCTAACAATTGGTATAGAAATGACATAAATTTTCTACGAAAATATCAAACATGACATGACATGTAATGCAAAATGTGTTAAAATTAATTATAAGAAGTAGCAATCAAGTAAATAAATGCTGGTTGTTATTTTTTTACCCACACAGTATATACTGGTATATACTAAGATATACTATAATATATACTGATATGTACTAGTATATACAAATATAGAAAAGTATATAAATAACTTGTGGTATTTGATCAATTGTACTAATTTAAAAAGAGTAAATAATATGTGGAGGTTTTATTATGAGTAACGTATATGTAATGGCTTTAGATTTTGGTAATGGATTTGTAAAAGGGAAGATTAATGATGAAAAATTTGTAATCCCTTCAAGAATCGGAAGAAAAACTAATGAAAACAATCAATTAAAAGGATTTGTTGATAATAAATTAGATGTATCAGAATTTATTATCAATGGGAATAATGATGAAGTATTACTATTTGGTAATGATTTAGATAAAACTACGAATACTGGTAAAGATACTGCCTCAACAAATGATAGATATGATATTAAATCTTTCAAAGATTTGGTTGAATGTTCTATAGGATTATTAGCAAGAGAAGTGCCAGAAGAAGTTGTCAACGTTGTAATTGCTACTGGTATGCCAAGTAATGAAATAGGAACTGATAAACAAGCTAAGTTTGAAAAACTTTTAAATAAAAGTCGTTTAATTGAAATTGATGGTATCGCTAAAACAATTAATGTTAAAGGCGTTAAGATAGTAGCTCAACCTATGGGAACTTTGCTTGATCTTAATATGGAAAACGGAAAAGTATTCAAAGCATTTACAGAAGGTAAGTACAGTGTTCTTGATTTTGGTAGTGGTACTACAATTATTGATACTTATCAAAATATGAAACGTGTAGAGGAAGAAAGTTTTGTTATAAACAAAGGTACTATTGATTTTTATAAACGAATTGCTAGTCACGTATCTAAAAAATCAGAAGGTGCCTCAATCACACCACGTATGATTGAAAAAGGATTAGAATACAAGCAATGTAAACTTAATCAAAAAACAGTTATTGACTTTAAAGATGAATTTTATAACGAACAGGATAGTTTGATAGAAGAAGTTATGAGTAACTTTGAAATCACTGTAGGTAATATAAATTCAATTGACAGAATTATTGTTACTGGTGGTGGTGCAAACATTCATTTTGATTCATTAAGTCATTATTATTCAGATGTATTCGAGAAAGCAGATGATAGCCAGTTTAGTAATGTTCGTGGATATGAAAAATTGGGGGAATTGTTAAAAAACAAAGTAGAGCAAGAAAGTAAATAATTATGGATAAGAAAGAAACTAAACATCTTCTGAAAATAAAAAAAGAAGATTACCCTCAAATCTTCGATTTTTTAGAAAATGTTCCTAGAGGTACCAAAACAGCACACATAAGAGAGGCATTGAGGCGCTATATTGAAGAAATAGGGGAAAACCCTCCAATACCTTCAAAAGAACACACAGCGCCCTTAAAAGAGCATACAGAGCCTATTAAACGTAATAAAGAAAGTTTTAAAGACGCAATGGAACGTAAGGATCAATTAAAACAAGCTGAAACGCCTAAAATAGAAGAAAAAGAAGAAGAAATGGTAGATATTAGTATTGATGACCTTTAATATCTACATTCCTTCATCCAATTCCATTTTTTCTTCTGCATTTTTAACTACCTTATGAAAGTCTACACCATAGTATTCAGACATTACTAAAAATGTATGTAATGCTATTCTAGGTTTTTTACCATTCTCGATACGTGAAAGATGACCAGCAGTCACACTCAAATCAAATGCAACTTCTTCTTGTCGCTTGCCTATGAGTTGACGCTGGTTTTTAAATTCTAAACAAATGTATCTATATAGTTTTTGTATACGGTATTCATTCATGATTTATCGGCCTCATAATTTTAGATGTATTAATTATATTAGAGATTTGTTATCAAATACATTTCATTACAAGCATATAATTGACCTGTGAGGCAACAAAAAAGTTTTTATTTTTTTTAAAATAGTGTTACTATTGAACATAGAAAAAGACACCTAACGCTTGGCGGTTGTTAGATGTCTAAAGAGTTTAAATAATATGTGTTATTTACTTTTACTATTTGTTTGTATCTTTATTATATATACAAGCTCGATACATTACAAGATAAAAGCAACAAGTCTTTAAGTTATATATAACGGATAATATTATATAACCTTATTCATCACTTGTAAATAACGATATTACTTAAACTCCTTCAAATAAACATTTAAAGGAGTTTTTATCATGTCTAAACAATTTTTTACGGTAGAAGAAAATTATAAAGAACGCTTTTACCAATTACCTAAAGTATTTTTTACTAATCCTAATTATAAAGATTTATCGAATGACGCTAAAATTGCTTACGCAATATTGAGAGATCGCCTACAATTATCTATTAAAAATAACTGGATAGATACAGAAGGTAATATATATTTCATTTATACAGTTGCTGATTTAGAAGTGATATTAAATTGTGGGAACAAAAAAATCACTAAAATTAAAAAAGAATTAGAAAATGTAGATTTACTAATTCAAAAAAGGCAGGGTTTAAACAAACCAAATCTACTTTATTTATTAAAACCAGCCATAACTAAAAATGATATTTATGAAATAGATAAGGCTGAAAATGAAGTTGAGCCCTTACAAGATAAGGAAATGTCAAAAGGACACGTCCAGAAATGTCAAAAGGACACGTCTAGAAATGTCGAAACAACACGCCTAGAAATGTCAAAAGGACACACAAATGATACTGATTTTATTGATACTGACTTTATTGATACTGAAAGTAATGATATGAATAATATGAATGATATAAACCAACATTCAAATCATTCAAATCATTTTTCAAATACTCATGATAAAGAATCTCTTAAATATATAGAACTTCAAGAATTCCCCGAATTAAGTAAAAGTTATATTAATAATTTTAGTTATGAAGAAGTTAAAAGTATTAAATCAGTTATTTTAAAAGCTAGAAAATCATTTAATAACAAATACGATACAGGTTATATGTTAGAAGATATAGATGAAGAATTACTATTAGTTTTAAAACGATTTAAAGGCTACCTTGTTAAAAAACAAGAAAAGGTATCTAATATGGAAGGCTATTTAATGCGAAGTATCATTGCTGAACTTGAAGAAATGCATACAACGATTATGAGAAGAAAAAATATGGAAAACAATCCAATGTTTTTATTTAAATAGTTTTAAAGTTAAATTTTCAAAAAAAAGAGATTATACACCCGAAAAGGTGTATAATCTTTACTGTTTGTGAGTTATTTAAGTGAGGTGTTGCCTAATACATAAATTATTTATTACTTTTAATTTGCTCTAATCCTTTTTTTAAGATTTCTCTACCAGCTTGTGAAACGTTATCGAAATCTTTTGCTTGTGCGTATTTGATAATCTCGTCTTTCATATCGGGATCAACTAACAAATGTAGTGATACTTTTTTCTTTTTTGATAAAAAGACTGAATTTTCTTCATTATTATTCATAGTAATATAACCTCCTTTTTTGTCCTTTCGTGTAATTCTAGTTAATTACACAATACCACATTTACACATGACATGTCATGACAAAAAAGTTTAAAAAGTTGTATAAATTACATGACATGACATGTAAGGTTATGTTATAATTGATTTATCAAATAGAAAAGGTGGGTTGTAATTGGATAACGTAACATTTCGTAAACGTATTGAAGAATATCGAAAGCGATCTATTGAGCAAAAAAAATATGAGAGCAAACTAAATTATCAATCAAGATTTGGTGTGAAAGATGATGAAGTTAATACTTTTAATATCAAAGGCATTGCTACAGATAGAAAAGAAAATAAGTTAGTAATGGCCGAAGATAGAGAGGATAAACAAAAAGTTCTTTTATACGCCAATAAAGATAATGATATGTATTATTTGAATTCTGGTAGCACTTATAAAGAGGCTGTTCAAAACACTTTTGGTAATGAAACCAATTACGAAATGGTAGATGATGAATTATTTATTTATAATTCAAAAAATCAAGCACTTACAAACTATGACCAACTTAATGAGTATCACAATCGACAAAAGCAATTACAATATAACACCCAATTAGAACAGGAACGAAAGCAGAGATTGACCGATACAAATAAAGTTAGTGAAAATGCTAAAGAAGATTTAGCGTTAAGTTTGGGACTTACAGCAACAGCATTGAAAGGTAATATCAACATTTCTAGTGTTGAAAAAGTCACTGATAATGAAAGCATGGTTACTTTAGAAAATGAAATTAATGGTAAGTCAGAACATTTAATTTCAGATTTTAAAGATAGTTTCATTGAAAAGGCTAAAGAAAAGCTAACTGTTTCTCCTTCAATGAGGTTAGGATTTGAAGAATTAAAAAACGCCTCGGGACAAATAGCAATGGGATTTACAGAATTCTTTGGCGCTAGATATGACGAAAGCACTTTAGAAAATGACCCTAAAGTTGTAGCAACAGAAAAAGGGTATTCTGTTTCTGTTTTTGATAAAGACGGAAATAAAAAAGATTTAACATCAGCAGACACTTTTGAGGAGGCAGTAAAATTATCTAAAGAAATGAAACAAGATAATTCGCTTTCTCGTAGTGAAATAGAATTAAACCAAGAGTTAGAAAAGAAAAAAATATAAGGAAGGTTGATTAATTATGATTAAAAAAATTAGTTTAATAACTGTTTACGTAGCATTTTTAAGTTTTATTTTAGCAAATCCAACATTTGCGGCGGCTAACCCTGGTCCGAAAATTGAACAAGGATTACAACAAATTCAAACTTTCTTAACTGGTATTATTGTTATTGTTGGTATCTGTGCAGGTGTATGGATAGTTATTAAAAAATTACCGACTATCGACGATCCAATGACAAAAAATGAAATGTTTAGAGGTGTCGGAATGGCATTAGCTGGTGTAGCTCTTGGTGCAGCACTTGTTTGGTTGGTTCCATGGGTATACAACCTATTTCAATAAACACAACAAAAGCTACATTCTAGTAATGTAGCTTTTTCTTTTAAAAGGAGTGGATTATATGTCCGTTGAGCAACAAGTTAAAGATATAATGCTTGATATGTTAGGCGAAGAAAAGAAAGTTAAAGAAAATATAATACCTCGTAATGTAGACGCTAGCTATAAAATATTTTTAAATTTAAATGGTAAAGAGTTAGCAATCGTATTTATACCTTTTTTACTGTTTTTAGTAATTGCATTTAGTGTAACGTTTTTAATGGGATTACTTAACTTAGTAACTGGTTTTATGGTGTTTATAGTAGGTTTGATTTTTGGCTTAACAATATATGGATTGCTAACAATTAGACCAATTAGCACAAAAGAAAATATAAGAATGATTGATATTTTGAAACAATCACAGCAATTTACTAAAAGGCAAAAAGTTTACTTTTATAAAAGTAAAGAAAGATTGGGTGATGATGATGTTTAAAAAAAAGAATAAACAAAATAAAAATAACGAACAACAATTTGAAATTATAAATAGATATATAAAAGGGGACGGACGGAATCAAAGTATTCAAGATGATTCATTAATAGCTGGTTTTTATAAAGATTATGTTGTTACTAAAGACGGTTATATTAGTGGAGGTTTAAATATAACTGGTGTAAATACAGAGTTATTAACTAAATTTGAACAAAATGATTTATTAGAAGAATATTCATCTTTTATTTCAAATATTCTTTATGATGAACCAATGATTAAAACTATTACTGAACCAGTAAACATACAAAACTATATAAAGAATCTTTATAGACAAGTATTACTTGATATGAAAAATAACGATAACAAACCAACAAGACGAGGCCAATTAATAGCTGGTCGCATATTGTTTTTACAAGAAAAGTTAGCAAAAGGCGAAATGAGTACAAAAAAACATTATATTTTCTTCTCAGAAAAAATAACAGAAAATACGGTAGCACAATTAGATCATGCAGTGAACAGACTACATGAAAAGATAAATCTTAATAAAGAGGCATTACAACAAGCATTTTCACATTACGGTTTAGAAACTAGACCTATATACCAAACCGAATACTTAAACCAGTTTTATGCGTTATATGATTATAAAGGATATAACGATTATCATCTTAGTAATTAGAACGAAAGGAGTTTTTGAATATGGCAATTTTAAAAAAGAGAAAACAAGAACAAGCAACAAACAAAATTTACAATGAATCTTTTCAAAGGATAACAGAAGTATTAGATACAGATTCAGTGGATAGTATTTATCCATTTAGTTGGATAGAGAAAAAATCACATATAGAAACTGGCGAAAACTATATTAAAAATTTATTAGTAGTTGACTACCCTCAATCAGTAAAAGGGGCGTACTTATCAAATCTACTAAAGAAAAACGGAAATATCCAAATAACGAAATTTATTAGACCAGCAAATATTGAAAAAATGATTGACCATTTAAACAACTCAATTAAAAACAAAAAAGCAGAACAAATGCGTACTACAGACCCGAAACGAAATGCAACAATTAAAAGAGAAATTGATAGTAGTAAAAAACAACTTGATAAATTTTTAGATGAAAAAACAGGATTTATGTACATGTATATGTATATCACGTTAAATGGCGATTCATACGAAAAGATACAAGCGCTAGAAAAAGATGTTAAGCGTACTTTAACGAGATTAAGACTTAAAACACATACACCTACAAACGCAATGAGAGAATCATTTCATACAGTTCTTCCGTTAAATAGAAACTTCTTATCAGCGTTTACACAACAAAATATGGATACAGCAACAGCAGGGCATTTCTTTATGTTTGATGATTCAGAAATTATTGATTTAACACCTAATACATCAGTTTTTGGAATTAACAAAAATACAGATTCATTAGTAGCAGTTGATTTCAATAACAAAGAAAAAACTTTAAATAAAAATATGACTATTATCGGTACAAGTGGTGTAGGTAAATCAACTTTGAACATGAGAATGATTTTAGACAATGTAAAAAAATCTATAAGACAATTTATCATTGATCCCGAAGATGAATTTTCATATATAACTAAATATTACGGTGGAACAGTTGTAAATATTTCAACAAGTTCAAATATCAAAATTAATCCATTTGAAATATTTTCAGAAGAAGTATTTGAAAAAGAAGATGAAACAGACAATGAAACAACATCAGATGTTTTAACGGAAAGCAACGAACAAGAAAGTCAAATTGACACATTAGTTCGTTCTAAAATAGGGAAGTTGAAAACCTTCTTTAGAGTTCTTAAAGATGAAATATCTCAAACAGAAATATCTGTATTATCTTCAACTTTAAGACAGTTATATCAAGATAAAGGCTTTAAAGGTAATGCGAAATTATCAGATTTCAAAAGCGAAGATTATCCAACTTTAACAGAATTATATAACAAACTAAAAGACTTAGACCCAGAAAAATATGAGGTATTAAAGGACTTAACGCTTATCATAGAAGATTACACAATGGAACATGGTACTACTACAATTTTTGACGGTTATACAAACATCAAGTTAGATAATGAAATTGTTACTTTTAACCTTAAACCATTACAAACAGAAAAAGATGTTCAAAGTGCAGCATATTTAAATATATTTAGTTTCTTATGGGACGAAATTACAAAAGATAGAACAACAGAAACGGTATTAATGACTGATGAATTACACTTCTTAGCAACAAATGAATATAGCTTAGATTTCTATTATCAAGCATATAAGCGTATTAGAAAATATGGTGGTGGTGCCATTGCCTCTACTCAACAAATAAAAGATATTCTTAGAACATCACAAGAAATAGGTTCAGCTATTATTGAAAATAGTCATACTAAATTCTTCTTTGGAATGGATAACGTAGGCGTTGATGATGTTGTTGATAAATTAGGATTGAAATTTAGCGATCAAGAAATATCTCATTTAACTAAAAAGAAAAAGGGCGAGGCATTACTACTATACGGAACACAAAGAGCATTTATAAGAATTGATTTAGATAGAGAAGAAACAAGACTTTGGAATAAAGATTTATATGAAACGATTTATGAAGAATCAGCAGACATAGAGCCGAATTATGTAGAGCAACTAGGATTATCAGATATTGATTTAGCAGAATTAGAAGAAGAATTAAGACAAGCAGAAATGATTTATGAATAGGAGGTAATCTCATGAAAATCAGAAATTTTAATGAAGGAACGTTAGTAGGGAAACATAACCACTTAGAATATATCATCAATGTTGATTTATGCCATATATCAGACATAGATGAAATTAGATACGACCTAACAGAACCTAATGAATTGTTTTTTGAAGTTAAAGATTTACAAAAGGAAGGCGATTATTTTCATATCATTTACAACACTGACAATGAATATAATTCCTTCCTATCAGCAAAAAAAGAAAGCAAAGCACTCAAATTATCTTTAATGGATTATGTGTTAAAAGTTGATCCATTAAAGGACAATATAACTGTTATGCACCCAGCAAACCTATTTTTTAAAAATATTGAGGATATAAAAATAGCATTTAAAGGGCATGAATATTTACCTAAACCTAAAATAAATAATTTAGAACAGTATAAATTGTTAATAATGAGTACATTATCACAATACACGTTTGATAAGTATTATCGCAATAAATTTGAAGTTTTATCAAAAGAAAAAGATGATTTCTTCCATAAAGTTAATAATGCAGAAACTTTTGAAAAATTGAAAGAGATTGTAAGACATGAATTAAATCAAGTACAGACAGAGTATTTACTGAATGAAGAAAAACGCAATAGAGAAACACGAAAAAAATACATTAGAAATTTAATACTTGGTTTTGTTGGTATTGCAATAGTTATAAGCCTAATTTCATTTATGATTATAAACGGAAAACAACAAGAATTAGATAGCAAAATAGCACAAGCAGATAAGCAAGAACAAAGAAGTAAAGTGTATGAAAATCTTTATAATGGCAATGTCGATCAAGCAGTTAAAGGAATGAAAAATGACGATAGCTTTAACAAAAAAGATATTGAAAAAACATTAAAAAAAGAAAAGAAATATGAAGAATTAATTGAATTAAGCAGTAAAAACACACCTTATGTAATTGAACAATTATATAAAGAAGGTAAGCAAAATAAAATAAGAGAGTTAGCTTACAACTTTGAAAACAACGATACTTTGAGCCTAGAAAAGAAAATCTTAGACAAAGACGGAACAGCATTTAGTGTAGGCTCAACAGGTAATTACGAAGAACAAAGCAAACGTTTGGCTTTAGCGTCAGCCGAAGAAGGTTATGTTGAATCAGCTGAAGATATTAATAAAAAACTAAAAGATGATGAAGTTGAAGAAGAAATAAATAAAGCTAAAATCAAACAACTAAAAGAAGAAAAGGACAACACAAAAGATAAAGACAAGAAAAAAGAAATTCAAAAAGATATAGAGAAATTAGAGAAAAAATAAGAGGGAGGTAAAGTATCATGTGGACTGCTATTGCTAAAGGGATAACAATGCTAATGAAGAAAAAAGCATTATCCAAAATATTAAAACCAGTAATAGCTATAGTTATAGGTTTTTTCCTTCTTATTTTTATAATGGTTGCTTATCTTGTAGGATCTTTCACGAAAGAGATTAATGAGAGTGGCGACCAAAAAATGAAAGAGGCTGAATCAACAGCAACTGGTGCGTGTACTGGTGGAAGTGTAGACGGTTCGGGTATTTCTACTTTTGAAAAAAATGCCAAAGGTGGTGCGTTAGAAGGTAAAGCTAAAGATATGGTCAAAATTGCTAAAAAAAATAAAATACCACCAAAATTATTTATGGCAATTGTAGCCTCTGAATCAGAGTGGGGCAAAGGGCCAAACGCAACAAAACAAAAAAACCCTCTATCAATAATGGGGGCTGGACCTTTACAAGTTTATCCTTCAATTGAAGAAGGACTTGATAAAGGCGCAAAAAATTTATATGACTTATATATTTCTAAAGGTTTAACAACGCCCGAAAAAATCGGGCCAAAATACGCACCAGTTGGCGCTAGCAATGACCCGACAGACTTAAATAGTAACTGGGTACCTACAGTTAAAAAAATCATGAAGTCATTCGGTGGCGAAGAGGCCAAATGTTCAACTGAAAGTAGTGGTGGAGGTTCAGACGGTAAAGGCTTTGATTTTAAAGGCGAATTCCCTAAACCCGATAAATCGAAATATAACGGACAATCATATCCATGGGGACAATGTACATGGTATGTACATCAACGTAGAAAAGAAATCGGTAAACCAGTACCTTTAACATGGGGTAATGGTGGCGATTGGGGAGATAATGCAAAAGCACAAGGTTGGGAAGTAGGTAGTAAACCAAAAGCTGGCGCTGGAGCCTCTATAAAACCTGGTAACTTTGGTGCACCAGCACCATACGGACATATAATGTTCGTAGAAAAGGTTAAAAAAGACGGTGGAATTATAGTTAGTGAGGCCAACGTAAAAGGCGAAGGAGTAATAAGTTCAAGAGAATTTACAAAAGAAGAAACACAACGTATGCAATTTATTTATGATAAGTAGGTGGAGAATATGAAAAAATTATTAACTATAGTTATTTTATTCACTTTGGTTTTGGCTGGTTGTGGCCAAAATCAAAGTGAGAAAAATAGTAAAAAGGATAATGAAGAAAAAACAGTAGACACTACAGAAGAAAGAAACGATATGATAAAAGGTCTAATTGAATATGGTTATGAAAATGATGATTATAAAGGTTACAAGCATATGAAAGATATATTATCTGAAAAAATGCAAAAACAAGCTGAAATGCAAAATCAATCAGCACAAACTAAAGGTGTAGAAAAGGAAACTAAAGACATTAAACTTTATCAAGACGTAGATAATGATGATGAAGTGCTTTATTCTATTAAACTTTCAATCACAAACAAAAAAGAAAAAAACTCTGACTACTCAATGAGATATGGCAAAATTCAACTAACAGAAGAAGAAGGTAAACAAAAGATAGATAATATCGAAGAACTAACACAAAGAAACTTAGTAAGTATGAATCAAGAATAGAAAGAGGGGATACTTATGAACACTTTAATTCTATGTGAAAAACCTTCACAAGCAATGGATTTAAGCACTGTTTTTGCAAAAAAGAAAAAACAAAATGGGTATATGGAAGTTTCAGATGAACAATTAAATGTAAGTGGTTTTTTAACTTGGGCAGTTGGTCATTTAGTCGAATTGCAAGAACCACAAGAATATGACGAAAAATATAAGAATTTTAGCACATATCCTATATTGTTAGAAAAAGACGATTTTCAATTTAAAGTATCTGACAAAACGAAAGATCAATTTAACAACATTAAAAATATATTTAAAGAAAACAAGATTGATGAAGTTATTATTGCTACTGACCCAGCTAGAGAAGGCGAAAATATAGCATATAAAATTTTAAATCAATTGAAAGTAACAGATAAAGTTACTATAAAAAGATTGTGGCTTACTTCTAAAGTTGAAAGTAGTATAAGAAAGGCTTTTAAAAATATATTACCTAAAGAAAAAACTTATGGATTTTACAAAGAGGGCAGGGCTAGAGAATTAAGTGATTGGTTAGTAGGAATTAACTTATCACGTCATTTTACTAAAATTTCACGAGAATTAGGTAATGACGGTGTTATTCACATTGGTAGAGTATCTAGTCCTACATTAAACATGGTTTACAACAGAGAAAATAACATCAAAGGTTTTAAAGGCAAAAAGTTTTATAAAGTTTCAGCGACTATTAACAAAGATGAACAAGAAGTAAAAACAGAGTTAAAAAACAAATTTGATAGTGAAGATGAATTGCACGAATTCTTGTTTGATAATGACATTACAGATTTAACACAAAAAGGAATAGTTACTGATATTGAGAAAGAAATAGGCTATACAATGCCACCTAAATTTTATGACTTATCAGCTTTACAAGAAGATATGAATGATAAATATAAAATAAGTGCGAAACGAACATTAGAAATCGCACAGACATTATATGAAAAGAAATTAATCACATATCCTAGAACTGATTCAAGATATATCACAGAAGATGAAAAAGAAATGTTAGTAGAAAATATAGATTATTTAAAAGAAATAACTAATACTAATTTGAATAATGAATTAACTAATAACAGCTTGATTAATCCTACTAAAATAGAAGATCATTACGCAATATTAATAACTGGAAATGATTTTAATAAAGTAGATTTAAAAGAAGAAGAAATCAATGTTTATAAAAGTATATTACAGAATGTGGCCATGAACTTTATGGATAAAGAGCAATATGAAACGACTACTATAGAAATTGCTGTTAAAAAGCTCATTTTTGAAGTGAAAGGTAAAATTATTCAAGATAAGGGATTTAAGGCTTTGTTAAATAAACAAAAAACTTCCGAAGAAACAATTCCTAATTTTGAAAAAAATGAAGAAGTAGATATTGAATTAGATTTGCTAGAAAAAGAAACGACACCTCCAAAAAGATATACAGAAAAAACATTATTAAAAGCAATGGCCAATCCTATAGAAACACTAGAAGATGAAGGATTAAAGTCTACACTTAAAGAAAGTAAAGGTTTAGGTACACCAGCAACTAGAGCTGACATTATAGAAAATTTGAAGAAGAATAAATATATTCAAGTACAAAAAAACAAAATTTATATTACTAAAAATGGTATATTAGCTTGTCTATTATTGGAAGGACATTTACTTTCAAAACCAGACTTAACAGGACAATGGGAAAAATATTTGAATGGTATTAGTAAAGGAGAAAAAGATGATGATTCATTTATAAATACCATTAATGAAATGATAAAAAAGACAATTAGCGAAGAAGTTAAAAATAAAGAAATTATACAAAAAGTGGCCAAAGAGAAAGTATCATCTAACAATATCGCAAAATGCCCTGCTTGTGATAATGGCTATTTAATAGATAGAAAAGGATTTTATGGTTGTACAGAGTACAATAACGGTTGTGAATTTACGATTCCTAAAAAACTGTTAGAAAAGAGTATACCTCCAACTGTAGTAAAAGCATTATGTGAAAGTAAGACAACTAAAAAATTAAAAGGCTTTAAATCTAAAAAAAGTGGAAAGTCATTTGATTGTAAGTTGATACTAACAAAAGAAAACAAAGTTCAGTTTTCATTCGATTAAAAGGAGGATAAGAAAATGAAAAAAGGAATATTCATTTTAACTGGTATTATTTGGCTAGTATTAATATATTTAGCGCAAATATTAGCATACGCATTAAACACACTAAGTAATACTAGCAATAAGCAAAAGATATTTAGCGACATATCACAGTTGTTTATCCCTCCAGCTAAACACCCAATAAGCACTATTATTGGTTTTATAACTGATAAAAATACAGTGTTTTTTGTAATAGGTGGAATAGCAACAATTATTTGTATATATATTCTAATAAAACAATTATTTGAGAGTAAAGACGGTAATGAAAAAAATCAAGATTATAAAATTGCTAAACATGGTTCTCATGGATCAGCTAAATTTGCTGAGGATAGTGAATTGTTTTCAGAAGGTCATTATAAAAAAATGAAAGAAAACGACATTACAAACTATGTTTACAACAGTTTAGATAAATCATTAATAGAAGAAAGAAGTGATAAGGAATGACTACACTTTTAGGCGAATTAGAAAGTAAAGCAACTTCTATAAATAAAAAGAATTTAGTGATACAAGATTTTGATACCAAATGCCCTAATAGAAATATATTTGTAGTAGGAGGGCCAGGTTCTTTTAAATCGGCTGGCTATGTTATACCTAATGTTATTGTTAAAAATCAACAATCAATAGTTGTAACTGACCCTAGTGGCGAAGTTTACGAAAAAACAGCTAATATTAAACGTATGCAAGGCTATGATGTTAGAGTTGTAAATTTCAAAAACTTTTTAGCCTCTGATAGACAAAACTTTTTTGACTATATTGATAAAGATTCTGATTGTTCAATTGTAGCTGAATTAATTATTAAATCAGCTGGGGATTCTAAAATGAATAAAGATGTATGGTATAAATCTTCTGTAGGATTACTAAATTCATTATTGCTATATGCTAAATATGAATTTGAACCCGAAAAACGAACTATAGGAAATATTATTAAATTTATTCAAAACAATAAACCTAATCATGATGACGAAGGATCAGTTGAATTAGATAATCGCTTTAATGAATTACCTAAAGACCACCCAGCTAGAGAAAGCTATGAATTTGGTTTTGCAGTATCAGAAGGAAGAACAAGAGCAAGTATTATATTAACCTTTGTAGCCGATTTACGAAACTACATTGATAACGAAATTAGAAGTTACACAAGCGATTCTGATTTTGATTTACGAGATGTAGGATTAAGAAAAACTATTATATATGTAATGTTGCCGGTTTTGGGGAACACTGTTCAATCACTTTCTAGTTTATTCTTCTCTCAAATGTTTCAACAGTTATATAGGTTAGGGGACGAAAACGGTGCTAGACTTCCAGTCCCAGTAGATTTTTTACTAGACGAATGGCCAAATATCGGCGCAATACCAGACTATGAAGAAACTTTAGCAACTTGTCGTAAGTATGGTATTAGTATAACAACAATTGTTCAATCTATTTCACAAGCTGTAGACAAGTATAATAAAGATAAAGCAAACGCTATTATAGGGAACCATGCTGTTATTTTATGTTTAGGTAATGTAAATAACGATACAGCTAAATATATAAAAGAAGAATTAGGTAACGCCACTGTAGAGTTTGAAACAAGCAGTGAAGGTTCTTCTAGTGGTAAAGATAGCAGAAGTAAATCATCAAATAAAAACGTGAGTTACACTGGAAGGGCGTTACTAAATGAAGATGAAATAAGCAATATGCAACAAGACAAAGCTATTCTCATAACCAAGAATAGAAATCCCAAAATCATTAAAAAGCTAGCATATTTCAAAATGTTTCCTAATTTAACTGAAACATATATAGCACCTCAAAATGAATATAAACGTAAAAAGAACCAATCTATGATTGATAAGCATAATAGATTAAGAGAAGAATGGGATAAAAAACAAGAGAAAATTAAACAACAAAAACTAGAAGAATATAAAGAAGAACAAAGACAGAAAGAGTTAGAGGAAGAACAACAAGCACAAGAAGAACAACAAAATGAGGAAGTAAAAGAGAGTAAAAGCAAAAATGAAGAACAACAAGAAGATAAGAAAGACGAGCAACAAAAAATTAATGATTCTAAAAAGGCATTTTATGAAAAATTAAAACAAAAACAAGCTAAATAAAAGTAGGATTTTACATTACATGACATGACATGTAATGTAAAATCTGTTATACTTGTAATGAAAGTTGAGGTGGTTGAATGGATTGGATTAAAGACGCTGTTAAAGACCTAACTAATGGTATTGCAGACGGTATGATGAATTTTATATTTCAATTTCTTTATACGCTATTTTATGAGCCTTTAAAGTTCTTTATATGGTTGTTAGATAAAATACTTATTGACCCTAATAGTATTTCAAGTGATTACATTTCAAATGCGTCTATATTGGTTAATAGCTTAATCACTTCAATAGCAGTATGTGTGTTTGCTTTTAAAATGGTTCAAGTTATGAAACAAAATGCAGAAGGTAACGCTGAAAGCCCAGGTTATTATGTAGCACAATTATTACCGAGTTCGTTATTGGTGGCAGCTTTACCATGGCTAGTTGATATAATGACTAAATTATCTTATGCAGCCACTAGGGCATTTTTAGATGTAGGTCAAAAAAGTTATTTAGAAACTATTAAAGAATGGAGTTCTTTAAAAAAAGGTCAAGACGGATTTAAAGAAATGCTAGGTTCTATGGGGACTATGGCAGGTAGTCAAATTATGTTTATTCTATTTATTCTATTGATTTTAGTATTTACTGTAATATTTATTTTCCAATTTGTTAGTAGGATAGCTGATTTAATAATAATGAAAGTAGTTGCCCCGTTGGTAGCAGTTTCATTATTAGCAGATGAAAATAATTATGTAGGTGTATGGTGGCGCGAATTATTGGCAATTAGTATTCAATTACCATTACAAGTGTTTACTTTCTTTGGAGGAATAAATTTATTCTTTGGCGCAAAGTTAGACGTAGGCACATTATTATTAGGTATAGGATTCTTTATTATTACAGTTAAATCGCCTTCCTTTATTAGATCAATGGTTTACTCTACTGGAAGTGGGCGAATGGCGACTGGAATGGCTGGAAGTGGTGCAAAACTTCTAGTTAGAAAAATGTTATCTAAATAAAGAAAGGAAGAAAATTATGATAAACAAAGTAATATATAGTGGACGTATCGCAACTGATTTAAAATTAAGAAAAAGTAAAAATGATAAGTCTTATGTTTTCTTTAACATAGCTGTACCTAGGCAGTTTGATAATGATAGAACAGATTTTATTAATTGTGTTGTATGGGGAAAACAAGCTGAAAGTTTAGTTGATTATCAAAGTAAAGGTAATCTAATTATAATTGAAGGTTCAACTGAAACATATAAAAAGGATAATATTAATATGTCTAGGTGTTTGGTTGAAAAGACTATCTTTTTAGAAAGCAAAAAAGAAAACAAAAAAGATGACGTGTCAGAAGATGACGCTATAAGCCCAGCAGAAGAAGATAATAGCAACGATAAATCTATTTCTGATGATGATTTACCATTTTAAAACTATAAAAGGACGTGTGAAAACACGTTCTTTTTTTAAAAATAGGAGTGATTTAGATGAAAGTAACAAATACAATTAGATTTGAAGAAGAAAAGAAAAACTTAATTGATAATGTAGTAAATACGCTAGAAGAATATAAAGATGTTATCGACAGTGAATTGCGTAGTATTAGAAACACTAATTATTTAGTTATGAGAAATAATTTTAATGTTCAATATAGTGTACATAGACAAAGTTCAAATATAGAAGATATAGACCCTTTAGAATCATTGAAAGTTCAATTGAATTCTATGGAACATGGTTATACTGATATAAAATTATTGAAAGATTCATTTGAGAATTTTCAAGTTAAGTATGAGGCTTACAGGGACGCTGTGAGAGATTTAATTCACTTTTATGAAGTTAGTGGAGTATTAAAGAAGGAAATTCTAAAAATAAGACAATTTGATAAATGCTTAAAACCATTAACAGAAGGGACAAGCAAAAAGGCAGATTTAAACCCACTTTTAGAACTAGAGGGAGCCTTTAATGTAATTAAAGATTTTAATGATTTCAAGAATTTAGAACGTGTTGAATATCTACTTGAAAAAGACGAAGAGGGCAACATAAAAACGGATAAAAACGGACAATACACTGTAGATAGAGAATACTTTATAAGTAGAGTATTAAAATTAAAAAATAACTTAAAAAAGAAATATGAAATTAACCAAAAAGCAATTGCTAAACTTTATAGAAAGCATAATACAAGTGATAGATTAAAAAGGTATTTAGAATTTGGCAGACGCTAATAGCTCAAATATTTTACTGTGTATGGAGGTTTATTTATGAAAAGAACTGACAAATATAGAGAAGAATATGAAAGAGAAAGAGAGAGAGAAAGACAATCAAGAAATAACTATGACATCAACGAAGAAAATAGAAGAAGGTTCTATGAACATCAACAAAGAATGTATGAAGAACAAAGAAATAAAAAGTACAAAAGACGTAATAAATGGTTTGGATTTATCATTATTATTTTAGTAATTCTTTTAGTGGCTTTAGGTGTGAAATCATGTAGTAATAATGATGAAACACAAGAATCAAGTAATAATCAAGCACAACAAGATAATACAGATCAATACGTTCAACAAAAAGATGATGAATTAAAGAGTAAAGTTGAAGATACAAAGACAAGCATTGAAAATTCTAATGATGATACACAATCTAAACTTCAAGAATTAAAAGACGAAGTTAATAATCTAAAGAATAATGCTAATGATGATAAGGCAGAAAAAGTAGCAAATGATTATCAAGATACAGTAAACCAGCTAGACAATGCACAGACAGCTAAAGAAAATGGTAATGATAGTAAAATGAAAGAAGAATTGAATAAAGTAAATAGTAAGTTAGATGAAATAAAAGATAAAATAACATCTTGGTTTGATAAAGATAACAACAAAAACGAATAATGTAGGAGGGGTTTTTTGGGGAATTTAGATTTTGACCACGAAGGATATAGAAAACTATTACCATTAAAAGAATACAAAGATTCTATAAAACATAGCGACAGCAAGACTAGAAATCATTTTATTGGTATGGCTTTTAATAATAAAACAGATGTGTTTAGTCGTAACTTCTCTAATAAAATGATAAACATATTTCCTAAAAAAGAATTTTATATTCATATACAACAATTTCCAGAGAATGATAGCCCTTCTTATATGGTATACAACACTGATATTACAGCATTTATTCAGTTTAGGTTAGCTGGGCGATCAGAAAATAAGTATTTAGAAAAAATTATCAGAGATTATGGTGTATTAATAGAAGTTGAGGCCTTACATTCATTTAAAAAAGGTATGGGGGCAATGCTGGTAAATCAATTGGAAAAGTTATCAGATAAACTGTTCATACCTATATTTCTTTATGATACTAATTTAAAAGATGAATTATATTATCAAGACTTAGGATTCTTTGATACTACTAAAAAAGGGGATTATGGAGAACCACTTTTAGTATATAAACCTAAAACTCTAGAAACTAATAAAAAAGAAAAGCCTATTAAATCTTTATTCAAGAAAGTATTCAATATCAATTATTAAACATAGTATCCTAAACTAGAGTACTCTAAGTACTCGAAGTTTAGGATTTTTTAATTACAGTGCTTTAACTATTAAATATATAAGGGTATTATTAATAGTAGTTAAAGTATTTAAAGGTGGTGGAAAGATGAAGGTTCAGAAAGTAATTGTGGAGGAAAAATCATATCCGTTATACATACTGCTAGATAAAGAATTTGAAGTGATAGAACCGGTTAAGCGATTTATAAAGTACTTGGATAATACGGGCAAAGCTCCAAATACCATTAAAACATATTGTTATCATCTCAAGCTGTTTTATGAATTTATGAGCCAAAGTAGAATCGAATTAGGAGATTTACAATTTGAGGATTTAGCAAACTTTGTAGGATGGTTAAGAAATCCAGCAGGGCATTTAAAGGTAATAGATATACAACCAAAGAAGGCTAAAAGAGAGGAAACATCAGTTAATTCCATACTTAACGCTGTAACTAGTTTCTTAGAGTATTTAAATCGCACAGAAAATTTTAAAGCTATAGATATGTCTAAAGAAGCAAGAGGAAGAAACTTTAAGGGGTTTCTTCACCATATTTCTAAAGGTAGATCCTATAAAAAAAATATTTTAAAGCTTAGGGTCAAAAAGAAACTTGTACAAGTATTAGAACATGGACAAGTCAAAGCAATAATTGAGGCATGTCATACCAAAAGAGATAAGTTACTTATTATGCTTATGTATGAAGGGGGACTTCGGATAGGAGAAGCATTATCCCTTCGTATTGAAGATATTTCAACATGGGATAACCAGATTAACATCAGGCCAAGAGATCATAATGAAAATGGAGCTTATATTAAACTTAAAAAAAAAAGAACTATTGATGTAAGTAAGGAATTAATGGCATTATATACCGATTACTTAGTACATGAATATGGGGAAGATTTAGATCATGATTATATATTTATTAATCTTAAAGATTCTTATTTTGGCCACCCTCTAAAATATCAAAGTGTATTAGACTTAATAAGAAGACTAGGAAAACGGACAGGGATTACTTTCACTGCCCATATATTACGTCATACGCATGCCACAGAGCTTATTAGAAGTGGATGGGATGCTGCATATGTACAAAAAAGATTAGGGCATGCCCATGTACAAACAACACTTGATACGTATGTTCATCTTTCTGATCAAGATATGAAGAATGAATATAAAAAGTATCTTCAAGGGAGAGAAACATGACAATGAAATTTCCAAGTGTAGCAACTAATCGAAAGCTTATCGCTAGTACAGAGATTAATAAAAAAATAGCTAATATGACAAGTGTTTTAAAAGGTTATTGGGCAGCAGATAGATGGGATATAAGAATTTGTCCGCATCCTAGTGCAATTGAGTTAAGTAAGAATCCGTCACTAAGAAATCGTTGGGTAAATTTCGATAAGGTGGAAAATGTCTGGTTGAAAACAGAATTAAAATATTTTTATTACCTTCACTTGAATAATGGAGCTTGGAATGCAAAATCCGTTTGGATTAGAAAGGGAACAGTGATAAGCCGGATGATGGGATTTTTAAATTTAAAATATCCTAATATTACATCGATAACCGAAGTGCCTATAAAAAAAGCTTTGACAGAATACCGGACCTACTTAACAGAACAAAAAGTAAAAACTACGACTACTAATTACAAACTTGATGTAAATCAGCAGAAAGTTACTGTACATGCGAATTCCTATTACGTTACTCATCTTAAGCAGTTTATGGAATTCTATGAGGACTTCTATTTTGATGGGGAAGAATGGGAAAAAGATGTTTGGAATCGAAGAAAATTATCATTACCGGAAGATAAGGTAAACCCAACATCCTACGAATATACGATCAACTTTAAGGGTTTTAAGAATAATTATTTTAAAGAAATAGTTAAGCGATATTGTAAACTAATGTTAAACACAGCTAGCTTTTCTCACGTAGTAGATATAGCTTCAAAATTAAAAGAATTTTTTAATTTCATGAACAAAAATTGTGAAGGTATACAAAGGATTCATCAATTAACTAGAAATGAAATTGAGCAATATTTTAATTATATTAATTTAAAAGGTTTAAAACCCAGTACTGTAACTGGACGAATATCTACTTTAGACGTTTTTTTTACTACAATTCAAAGATATGACTGGAAGGATACACCTTCTAAGATCCTTATCTTTCAAGAAGATTACCCTAAAGTGCCGAAGGCACTACCACGTTATATTGATGAACATATACTTGAACAATTAAATGGGAAATTAGATAAATTGGAACCTTATATTGCTACAATGGTTATGGTACTTCAAGAATGCGGGATGCGTATCAGTGAACTTTGTACATTGAAAAAAGGGAGCGTCATAACCGATAAAGAAGGGGATTGCTTTTTAAAGTATTATCAGTGGAAAATGAAGAAAGAGCATATCATTCCTATTTCTAAAGAAATTGCTGCATTGATATTAGTTCAAGAGCAAAGGGTGGCTGATGAACTCGATGATGGATGTGTATATGTGTTTCCCCGAAAAGATTGCTCACCATTGAAACAAGATACCTTTAGGGTTAAATTAAATGAACTAGCTTATGAAGAAAAGATAACGGACAGCAACGGAGAAATTTTTCGTTTTCATGCTCATGCCTTTCGGCATACAGTTGGCACTAGAATGATAAATAACGGAGTGCCACAACATATTGTCCAGAAGTTCTTGGGTCACGAATCACCGGAAATGACGGCAAGATATGCACATATTTTTGATGAAACCCTAAAGAAGGAATTTACGAAATTTAAGGAAACCTTAGTAACGAATAACGGTAGCATTCTGGATTTAAGTGAGGAAAATACTGAAGCTGACAATACAGATCTTCAATGGTTTAAAAAGAATATCAATGCACAGGCACTTCCTAATGGCTATTGTCGGTTACCAGTAATTGCAGGACCATGTCCTCACGCAAATGCATGTTTAGATTGTACGAATTTCTGTACAAGTAAACAATTTCTTACTGAACATGAAGAGCACTTAGAGCGAACTAAAGAAATACTAAATAGGGCTAAACAAAACCAATGGCAGCGTCAGGTTGAAACCAATGAACGTGTTAAAAATAGATTAGAACAGATTATTCATTCGTTAAAGGAGACGAATTAAAATGATTAGAAAAGGTAACACAACTGCCATAGTTCAGCTAGCTAAAGACAAGTCGGAGAAAACAAGAATTAGGGTTGAAAAGACAATTTCAGAGATGGCATTGAAAGAAGAGAAGATTAATTTTAATTCCGTTGCACAAAAAGCAAATGTTTCAAAGTCATGGCTTTACAAACAAAAAGATATTAGAACTAGAGTGGAGACATTAAGAGGGATGCAGATAAGTGAGTTAACCCCCCGTAAACCTAGTAAAAGCCCTCGTTCAGAGGACGTATTAATAAAAACCTTAAAAAGCCGTATAAAGGCGTTAGAAGAAGAGAATGAACGGTTAAAGGATCAAGTTCAAAAATTACATGGCAAGCTGTTTTAGCAGATTTGTGTTTCTTGGAATTTATTGGGCACTTTGAATTGGCTACCTAAAATGAAATCGCTAAAACCTTCAATAACTTCAATAGCCCATTTCCCTAAATGTGTTAAGGGGAAATGGGCTTTCTTCTAGTATTGTTGGCATGATCGCAGAAGTGTTTTATGCTCTTAAATAATACTTTTTAATATATTGCAAATACTCATTAGCACTTTTCTGTATCTCTTCGCCCTTCATATCCGAATTAGCACCGTAAAGTACAAACTCTGGTACATATTCAGCATGAATCTATGCACATAAAGATTTGAATGGTGTTAACATCTGGGTTAATGTATGCTTGTTTTTACCCATACTTGTAAATTCACCTTTTTTTACGCCAGCTGATATAGCTAATCCTAATTTTCGATTATAAAATATTCTTTTACCCTTTGATCCGTAAGCCCATCCATATATAATCACTTCATCGATCCATTTTTTTAATAATGAAGGAGAACTATACCAATATAATGGAAATTGAAAAATAATATTATCATGATTTTCAACTAATTCCTGCTCTCTTTTTACATTCATAATAAAATCAGGATACTCTCTATAAAGATCATGAATGGTAATTTCGTTTGAATAAGACGCTGCTTTTTCTACCCAAACTTTATTGATTCGAGAATTTGGCATATCTGGGTGAGAAACGATCACCAATGTTTTCATTGTTTCATCCTTAACATACTCAACTTTCGCACCAATAAAACAGTGTACGAAAGTTGAGTTACTTAAAAGTATTCTATTCTAAGAAATTCAAATTTGCGTGATTCCTAAGCTATTTATTTACAGCTTAAACTATAGAAGATGAACTAAACAATAACTAATCTTTACATAACTAAGTTATTACCCACGCTTTTTTAAACCTAATCCAGCTATTAAGGCAATGAGTATTGCCCCTGTAGCTGCAAGGAACGCATCTGAGTAGGACATAGCGTCCAATATATATAATGGATTTATCGGCTCAGTAGCATCACGTCGAGCGGATAATAATGCTCCAATCATACCTGCTCCAGTTCCTGATCCAAGGTACAAAGCACCTTGGAAAATCCCCATTCCGACACCAACCTTGTCTGCATCGAGTGCACTTACTGCGGCGTTATTTGCGGGAGAATTCGTGAATGCAAAAGCAATCCCTACTCCGAGGACCCCCACGGAAACTAACAGAGGTGAAGCACCAGATGCATAGGTGGACAAGAATAAGGTAGACAGCCCCATCAGAGTCATCCCAGTAATTATCAGACGTTTATCCCCAAATCGATCAGAAAGACGGCCAACGAAGGGAGATAAGATTGCAACAGCCACACCACCTGGCAACAATATCATTCCAGCCTGTCCAGAAGAGAGTCCATTCACCTCAACGACTAGTAATGGGACGAACATAAGAACAGCGAAATAAGCAAACATCGAAAAAAATGCAATTATGACCGTATTGACATAATCCTTGTTATTGAACAGGACAGGTGGTACAAATGGATTTTCTGCGGTAACAATTCTCCAAATAAATCCCACCAAAGCTACAACAGAACCAATTAGGCTAGTTAACGATGAGAACGAAGAAAAACCAGAAGTTTCTCCTTGAGTGATGCCAAAAAGGAGTAATCCTACTGTGAGGCCGAGGAATAAACCACCAATGAAATCAAAGTTCTTATTGCTTCCTACGGATTCTGCCGGTTTAATTGTCGGTAACGCGTAGTAGGCACCAATAACAATCATAATGGCTAACAAAAATGTGAACCAAAACAAGGCATTCCACCCTAAATATTGACCAACTACTCCACCAAATATTGGACCAGCAGCAGTTCCAACACCAATACTTCCTGCGATAATTCCCAAAGCTCCCCCACGTTTTCCTTGTGGGAAAACCTTCGAAATTGCAATGACTGATAGAACTGGAATTGCGGACATCCCAGCACCCTGAACCATTCTTCCCAAAACCAACAATGGGAGGTTCGGGGCAATTGCACATAAAAGACTACCACTTGCCAGAATCATAATGGCAAAGATATATAGCTTTCGTAACTCAAAAAAGTCTGAGATTCGACCATAAATCGGAATTCCAATCGCAAGAACAAGTGCAATACCACTAACTATCCAACTCACTTGAGATTTCGAAGCTTCTAAATCTTTGCTTATTAGTGGAAGTACGGGATTGACTGAATCAGCCGTAATTGCACCTACAAGTACAGATAGGGAGAGTACCATCATTAAAAGCCTAGTAGAACCCCTTTTTTCAGATTGAATCATTTCTTTAGATTTACTATCCTTTTTCATTTTATTTCCTCCTAAAATATATTGTGATTTTAGGAGGCTAAATCCACTGCTTTCACCATAAACCTCACCTCATATCTATTTATATTGTAAAACCAAATCAACGAACTCACCATATTTCTACAGCATGATTAAAGATTCGGTTCTCCAAACTAACTGAACTGATCAAACAAAAAAAAGGCACCAGTTTAACAACCGGTGCCTAATCATTCGTATGCATTTTTACAAATGCAATAGATTCATAAATTTTTGCCCATTATATAAAAGGAGGCAAAAAGTTTTCCGGTAGTGTTTCCATTTTTTGTTTTTGTGAAAAAGGACATACTGATCCCGTTGTACCTAAATCCCCTGAAACTTTTACATGCTTTCTAAACTCGACATTAATGAAATCAATTCCCATTACTTTTTGCCTCCTTTCTCATATTGTGATAATAACACAATAATAATTGATGAAAAAGAAATAATCAACCCTACTTTTTTGAAAACCAATTTAAAGCTTTACTACTTTTACTTACATAATAAAGGCAGGTGCAGTATAAACTTTTTTAAATAGGTCTTCTTTAACGAGCAGGTAGCGTCAGTTAAAGTAGATAATTTAAGATCGAAATCATATTATAGATATTCCGAAATTGGGCGTGATTGTTGCAGGTCAAAAGCTTAATTCCTCGATAAAATAAAAAGGAATTAGTTTTTTTATTTGTGGTACATTCTTCTGACCGTAATCAATTGTCATCTAATAATGACATTGTATTTTTTCATTTGATTTAACACGTTAAATATATGTTCTTAAAGTAAAAACATTGATGTTAATGGATTTTTAGTAATTTACTCTTGATAAGATACAGCCTACAGTATTAAAGAGGTGGGGTAACTCATTTCTTTAATACTTATTTTATTAATAGGGGTTTAACATATGGATTATACAAATCAAAAAAGAAAATACATAATATTTGGTGTTATTCTTGTTATAACACTTCTAATTATTGGAATTGCTTACTATTTAATCAGTTTGAATAATGCTAAGGGACAAATTAGAGAATTTGAAAAATTTATACAGCAAAATGATTATAAAAGCATTGCTGATAAGCTATCTAATAATGAACAAACTTTATCAAAAGTAGACGCTAAAAACTTTGTGTTATTTGTTAAAAGTAAAGAAAATCAGATAAAGTCCGTATAATTGT
>NZ_JAESKG010000009.1:0-2100 GCF_017891965.1 Staphylococcus sp. GDY8P126P
GCGATTGAACTTCTAACACCTGACTGACAATGTACGTATATTTTATCCTCTTTATTAAATGGAATATTTTCATTTAATAATTTACCATGCGGAATATTGACTGCTTGATCTAAGTGCCCATTATTCCACTCTTCTTCATTACGTACGTCGAGTACATTTGCTTCTTCACCAGTAATATCAGCGCTGTGGATGGATTGTGTTAGAATTTCTGATTTTGGTAAACGATAGCCTGCTACATTATCAAAACCAATTAATTGTAAAGTATGCGCTGCTTGTTCAACTGTAGATTTATCTCCGATTAAATCTACATCTTTTTCAAAATCTAAATACCAACCGATCTGGTTAATAAAGTTTTTGTTATAAGGAATATTGATTGTTCCTTGTGTATGTCCACCGTGAAAGGCTTCTTTGCTACGAAGATCAAATGCTATTCTTTCATTATCTAAACTAGGATAAACGTTGTATGGTTGATACATTTTCATACCAAACTGATTAATTTTTTTCATCTGTGCAAAGTGATGGGGTGGCGCTGGTTGATTTGATGTTAATGTTTCAACAAATTTAGATTCATCTGTTACATTAAATGCCCAGTTATTAATTTTTTCGTAACCTAGCGTAGACATTGGTATGGCACCTAATGCTTTACCACAAGGACTTCCAGCACCGTGTCCAGGCCATATTTGAATATAATCTGGTAAATTTTTAACACCTTCTATAGATTGGTACATCTGTTTTGCACCAATCTCTGTAGTACCTTCCATTTGTACTGATTTTTCTAGTAAATCAGGTCTACCGATATCACCAACAAAAATAAAGTCACCACTAAATAAACCCATTGGAACACTTGAGCCGCCACCTTCATCAGTGAGTAAGAAACTGATACTCTCAGGGGTATGACCAGGTGTATGCAAGACTTCTAATTTAATATTACCTACTTGAATAATATCTTGATTTTTAACAAAATTTGTATGTTCCGGCATATTTTTATAACTTAATTGATCATCACCTTCGCCAGATACATATATATTGGCGTTTAAACGTTTTGCCACATCCCGAATTCCAGAAGCAAAATCAGCGTGAATATGGGTTTCTGCAGCTTGTGTAATTTTAAAACCTTCGCTATCTGCAACTTCCATATATTTTGTTAAATCACGAACAGGATCAATTACTATTGCCTCTCCCGTACGTTGACAGCCAACTAAATAAGATGCTTGAGATAAATGATTATCGTAAAATTGTTTGAAAAACATATAAAGAACTCCTTATTTTGATAGATTTAATTAAATAAATAAATTATGACTCGCGTTTTCAGTATCACCTATATAAGTGCCTACACCGCCGTACTCAACTTCATCTCTTAATTCTTCTTTTGTAATACCCATGACATCCATGCTCATGGTACATGCGATTAATTTAATATCTTGAGCTATCGCTTGATTAATGAGTGATGGTAATGAATCAACGTTTTTCTTTTTCATTACGTATCGCATCATGATATTACCTAAACCGAACATATTCATTTTAGATAGTGGCATTTTCAAAGGTGTTTTTGGCAACATCAAATCAAACATTTTTGCGATACCTTTCTTTTTAACGTTAACTGTTTGCGCTTTTTTCAACGCGTTAAGTCCCCAAAAAGTAAAGAAGATAGTTACATCTCTTCCTGCAGCTCTAGCGCCATTTGCAATAATCATTGCTGCCACTGCTTTATCTAACTCTCCACTAAATAGTACAATTGTCGTACCTTTAGCAGTATGATTCACTTGTAAGTCTTTTGGTTTTTCTTTTTGAATGATAGCATTAATTCCATTATTACTTTCATCCAATTCAACTAACGTATGTCCTGTTTGTTTGACCCAGCTTTTAATGTCGCTAAGGAATCCAGGATCTGTGACTGTAACTTCGATTTGCTCGCCTACTTCAATATTTTTCACTTCTTTACTGATGTTTACAATTGGACCTGGACATTGAAGACCACTATAGTTAAATTGTTTACGCTCTGCTTTAATTTCTACATTAGTATTTTCTTCGAATGTATTATCATCGTCGTTTTTTGCTTCATACGCTTTATAGCCACCGTCTAAATTAACAATGTTGTAG
>NZ_JAESKG010000009.1:2128-32454 GCF_017891965.1 Staphylococcus sp. GDY8P126P
TTTTATCTTTATTGAACGATTCAATCTTATCTACAGGATGTAATGTCGCACCATTTATATGTGCAAGCTCATATTCTTCTTGTGTTCTAACGTCAATCAGTTGACCTTGTGCACCCAATTTTTCTAATTCTTGTTTACTGAAATTATTGATATGATTTTCGTTATATTGTTTCATATTAACCTCCTAATAAATACCTATACAGGTATATTAACTAATTATTTATATTATGTCAAATACGGTAGGGGGTATTTGACATGTTTACTTTTATCGTTTATTATGACTTTATTCAATTAAAAGTGGAGGAAATAACTATGAATTATGATAAAAAAATGATTAATCGTATTAATAGAATACAAGGACAACTCAATGGCGTTATTAAAATGATGGAAGAAGAAAAAGATTGTAAAGATGTCATTACTCAAATCAGTGCATCAAAAAGTTCAATCCAACGTTTGATGGGAATTATCATTAGTGAAAATTTAATAGAATGTGTAAAAGCAGCAGAGGATAATGGTGAAAATTCTGAAGAATTGATTAATGAAGCCGTTAACTTATTGGTAAAAAGTAAATAATGGATATTTCAACTATTATTATGATGTTACTTATTGGGGTATTCGGAGGCTTTATTTCGGGTCTAGTAGGTATAGGTGGCGCCATCATTATTTATCCAGCTATTTTATTATTACCACCACTATTTGGCGCTCCTGCGTACAGTGCATACATGGCATCAGGACTTACTTCCAGTCAAGTCTTTTTCAGTACTTTAAGTGGGTCATTAAAAGCGCGAAAAAAACCAGAATTTTCGCCACTATTAGTGCTTTACATGGGTAGTGGCATGATTATAGGCAGCATGTTAGGTGGACTGTTAGCAAATTTATTTAATGCTACATTTGTAAATACGATATATATTATCATTGCTTTACTCGCATTAATTTTAATGTTTATTAACATAAAACCGAGTTTAGATCAATCTTCCTTTAACAAACCATTATTAGTTATGGTTGGTCTTTTCGTTGGTATCATTTCGGGTATAGTTGGAGCAGGCGGCGCCTTTATTATTATTCCTATATTATTAGTTTTATTCAAATTACCAATGAATACGGTGGTTGCTAATAGTATAGTAATTGCTTTTATATCTTCAATTGGCGCCTTTATCATTAAACTTATACAGGGATTTGTTCCTTTTGAAGACGCATTATTTCTAATAATAGGGAGTATTCTCTTTGCTCCCTTAGGTTTGAAATTAAGTAAAAAGATCCCTAACTTCATACAAAAATGGATTATAAGTATTTTAATCATTGTTGCAATTATTCAACTTATCTTTTAATCAATGAAATTTGTCAGGCAACTCCTGATATTTATAATTATACACACCAAAAATTAGGTATTAGTATCACAAAATAGCATTCAATAACTATGGATATAGTAAAGGGATTAGTAAAGAGAAACATAAAATCAATAATAAAGAATTCGATTATTCAAAAGACCTTTGTGACATTGTATCAAAAAAACAAAAAGCCTATCATTATCTATTTAAATCTTAGTGATAAAGTACAAGAATTAAATAGCTTTACAAGTTTCGTGTTTATTATCAATATATTATTTAACCTAAATTGAAAATCCACCCAATTAATACTTTAAATTGGGTGGATTTTCAGGATTATTTATTATATGGCTCTACTTATCTGTTGATGATGCAGTTTTTATAATCCTTATTAATGACTTATAAAACATGGAAAACGATAATCATTTAAACTTAATGCTCTTTTACACAATACCTGACATCGTCATTCCCTTTTATTTTTTACATTTCCAACTTAACTTCATGAATTAATATAGCAATGGAATTTTAACTTTCATAATCATCTACCAAACTAGAACGTAAGTTCCCTTAATTGTATAACCATTTTAGATTATATTTATTATAGAAGTAAATAATAATAAAGGAATGATCTTACTTATGGCCTTACAATTAGTTTCAAAGAATAAATTTACATTTATACAAAACCTACTTTCAGATATAAACTCTACTTTAGAAGCAATAGATTCCTCTTTAGATATTGAAGTAATTTTTGAAGAAAATCCAGAATACATTCAATTCAAATTTGTAGACGATACTCTCTATTTCAAAGATATGCTACCATCTTTAATTGATTTATTAGGTGTTGAAGATGGAGTTCGGACTTTCATAAATAGATTCAATAACGCTTTTTATGAAATATTGTCAACCTATGATCAAGTTATAGACTTAGATGAGCAGTTCATTAGTTATAAAAAAACAATATATAATAATTTATTTGCTTCGAAAGATTCGTTACATTCTCATATACTGCTTTCATTACACAATGATAATCTTATTCACCTCGATGAAAGAAATTATAAAATAGTTCGTTATCAAACTTCAATTGGCTATTTTGTGTCACATGAATTCAAATTTTACGCTAAAGAGAATAAAGATATCTTATCTTTAGAGAATATGCTTAATACTGCATTTAAAATAAAAAATGGTCTTAAAAGAAAAGAAGAAAGTGATTTTGTTCCTTATAAACAGTCAATTAAAAACAAAAATTTAGATAACCTTAAAATCATGGATAATATAAGCACCATTTTTAATAACTCAGATATTTCAAACGAAAGTAAATACTCAAAAAAGTATTTTAGTAATAAACAAATAATAAATTCTGTATGCAATACTTTAAAAAATAAATACAACTATTTAAACAAAAAAACCATTAAAACGATAGAAGTTAACCTAGCCTCCTTTATTGAAAAATTATCCAAAGACAAGAATCCAGGAAAGTATTCATTAGAAGACCTATTAACTATTTTATCAATTTTTTACTTTAGATATCTTTATATTGATAGTAACGAAGATAACCATAAAAACTCGCCAGGTGATAATTTATACTTTTCACTACTTTTTAATCGTTCACCATTGAATAGAATTAATAGTACTAAAATCATGTATAAACAACTCCATAATGATTCAAACGATAAAATCCAGTTACATAAAGATATTCAAAAACTACACAAAGATATAAATAAATTAACTGATAAGCATTTATATATACAATTTGAAGAGGGTAAGGAGAATGAGTATCTAAACATAAATCCAAGTAACGAACTTCGAATGTTTTCAAATATCTTTATACATAAATTATTTTACATCGAACAATTTTATCAATTCGAATTATTATTAACAACGTTAAGTGATATAGACAGTTTTATACTTCAAAATTTGAACTATATCCAAAATAATCCTTCCACATTTATCACATTCATGAACTCACTAAATGATGCAATGAAAAACTTTGAAAAAGATACAGTAAATATAGAGAAAAAAGCAACTAATATTACGTTAGAAAACCTCTTCTATGATGATTTAAAGTTTCTAGATTTTAGTGATTTGCCTAATAGCCATCTATCTTTAATTCATTCGAACGCTATTTTTGAGAAAGTCCACCTTAGAAAACACTACTTTAAAATCAAGTCTTCAAAGAAATAGAGAATTTAAAAAAAATCTGATTACTGAGTTTATCCCTATTTGCGATAATCACCGTCTAACTTTCAACAAAGAGTTAGACGGTGATTCTTTTTTCCTTTGATTTAATAAGGTTACGGAACATTAATGTTCCAACTAATAAAAAGGGAGATGTAACTCTTATGGAAAAAACTAAAGAATTTTATCTATTAAAAAAACGCGCTACGGGGGTCGCATTTAATTTACCTGTTGGCACTCAGTTTACGTTTCACGATTTAAATATGAAGGCTCATGTTATCTGTTCAACTAAGGTTCAACAGGATGTTGGTCGCTGGTTTGCGTATTTTGTGAAGCACGCACCACGTGTACCATTCGTTATTATTGGCAAGGATTCTAACGGTCATTTAATTTACCGTAAAGTAGGTCCTAATCCTCATCACAATAATAACTATCAGAAAGGGAGTGGCTTCTAATGAATACTTCACACTTACCTTTAAAGTATGGAAATGCAACATTGACAATGGCGGGATGGTTTTTAACCATCCCTTCAAAAAAGAAAGATGCAGATAATCAAGATGTGTTTATCGCAAGTCCAATTGTCATAACAGCCAGATTCATTGATCCTATCTCAAAAGTCGAAAAGATTATTCTATCAGACTTCAATCATGCAGAATTAATTGAAGAAGCTGATATATTATCATCTCAAAAGCTTCCAACCATTATCAAATTTGGCTTTAATGTTAATGAAAAATATATACGAGACTTGGGTTTCATTCTCCAACAAATGCGTGCTCAAACACCCCTATCACCTATGTATCAAGGTGTAGGTGTCATTAACACTGAGAACTATCCTATCATATCTTTAGATGAACCTTATGTATCTAAGAAGGTGCTATCTTCATTAAAAGAAGATATTCTATGCGATACACAATATGATTTACGGCCAAAAGGTACTTTTGAAGGCTGGTGGCAAATGTATCTTGATGAAGTAAAAGGAAACTTGTTACTCGAACTTGCTGTGATATTTGGTGCTTCATCATTAGTGACTGCTTTCTTAAAATCAAAATATGAGGTTGAATTCACAGGTACTATTTTCTCATTTACTGGGAATTCTAGTACGGGAAAATCCACAGCGGCCGCTTTGGCAGTATCAATAGCCGGTAATCCTACCAAAGGTAACAATACACTGTTTAGATCATGGAATGGTACGAGAAATGCACTTGAAGGATACTTGAGTCAAAATTTTGGCTTACCTATTGTATTAGATGAACTATCAGCTGCAACATTTAAAAGTACAACTGGTTTGCTCTATTCTATTGCTGAAGGTCAAGGGCGTCAACGAGCTAATATACATGGTGGTGTTAAAAGCTTGAAAAATTGGGGGACAAGTGTCATCAGTACAGCCGAACATAGTATTTTCAATAATAGTGCACGTAATGATGGATTAAATGTTCGTACCATTGAAATATCAGAAGCTTTTACGACAAGTGCTGATAATGCAGATGCCATTAAAAAGGCAATATCAGCTAATTACGGTCATGTGATGCCATTAGTCGCACAATATCTACTTAATCGTGAACAAGAAGTCATACAATGGTTCCATACTGAACATCAATGGTTTAAAACGAAACTTGAAAATGAAACGAGTCATACAGGTATTCGTATGTTCAAGCGCTACGCTACCATTACGACATCAGCTCGTATATTAGAACGTGTCATTGCGACACCTATTGATTTGGATGCGATTAGAAATTATTTACTCAATTACCATTCAGATTCAGTAAGTGAGCGCTCTCTTGCTGATAAAGCAATCGAAACAATTATTCAATTTGTAGCACAAAATAGAGGGAAGTTTTCTGAAGATAATAAGTTATCAACCATGGTAGAAAATTATGGGCTCATTGAATTAAAGGATAATTGTATTCAAGTCAAAATGCTTAAAGATGTTTTTAAACATATGTTGGAAGAAAATCAATATCAAGACGTAAATAATGTTATCGATGCACTCCGAGATAAAGATTATATACATTCAGATGCCAATCGTAAAACAACCAAGCGTAGTGTCAAAGACAAAGCAGGCAAACCAACAACAATTGTGTTTTATCACATTAAGCTTGATAAATCTTACGCCCATATTTTTGGTCTAGCTGATAAAAGCGAATCCAATATGCCCTTACCATTTGATTCTAAACATCCACATCCTTTACTTGGAGACATGATTGCACAAGCAAATGAATGGGATAAGAACGGAGATATTGACCTGTAATGGTTACAATATGTTACACAATAAATTCGCTACAACACCTGTCTAAAGGTGTTGTAGCACAAATATTAAGTTATAGAGAGGAATTGCACTATGAATACAATCGTACTAGCTCATGAAATTGAAGATGAAAGGTTTTATTACTTAGAAGGCACACCTTTAGATACCGTGAAGGAGTGCTGCGAACAAGAGGGACACCAAATAACTAACACTTACTCAGATGAACGCAAGTTAGTTAATGATATTTTAGATAACGTAATCACACCTACGACCATTGTAGCCTATGGAGACTATGAGGATTACATTCATTTAGAAGAAATTTGCTCAAGGAAAAATATCGATTTCCTTACCACTTTTGATATGCAACTAAAGAACTGTTGTTAACACTATGAATAACGAGGTGATATATGTGGACGAATTAATCACACTATTAGCCGATTTGGTTATTGAAGAAATTAATCGCACTGATGACTAATCATATCGCCCAACACCAGTAAGGTGTTGGGCTCATCTATAAATTCGTTCATAAATATATATTATCATGATGAAAGGAGGAAACTCGATGAAACAAGCTATTGGTTATTTACGCCAAAGTACAACCAAGCAACAATCACTCACTGCACAGAAACAAACTATCGAAACGCTCGCTAAAAAATACAATATTCAACACATCACCTTTTATAGTGATAAGCAATCAGGCAGAACGGATAATCGAACGGGTTACCAACAAGTTATCGAACGCATTCAACAAAGACAATGTGACGTATTATGTTGTTATCGCTTAAATCGATTACATCGTAATTTGAAAAATGCATTAAAACTTATGAAACTGTGTCAAAAATATCATGTTCATATTCTAAGTATTCATGATGGCTATTTTGATATGGATAAAGCGTTTGATCGCCTAAAGCTCAATATATTCATAAGTCTCGCAGAATTAGAGTCCGATAATATTGGTGAACAAGTCAAAAATGGACTTAGAGAAAAGGCAAAACAAGGTAAACTCATCACGACACATGCACCATTTGGTTATACCTATCGCAATGGCACATTCACAATTAATCAAGATGAAGCACCAACGGTTAAGGCAATATTCCATTACTACCTACAAGACTATGGTTATAAGAAAATTGCGCAATACCTAGAAAAAGATGATAAATGTATTAATCGTAAACCCTACCAAGTACGCGCTATTATCACGAATCCTAATTATTGTGGTCGCGTTATCAATCAATATGGACAATATGACAACATGTTCCCATCTATTGTTTCGACCAATATATACGAACAAGCTCAAGCAATACGGTCACAAAAACATACCAAACGGACTCCATCAGATAATCAACTTCAGAAGAAAATAAAATGTCCATATTGTGGATCAACCCTGACTAATATGACGATTAGAAAAAAGCACCATATATTACGTTATTATACTTGTCCTCAAAATATGAATGCATCACGTTTTGTCTGTGCATTCAAAGGAATCAATGCGCAAGTATTAGAAACAAGTGTCTTAGCGACTTGTCAGGACTTCTTTCAGAACCAACAGCTCTATTCAAAAATCAACCATACAATTCAACAACGACTCAAAAGACAAAGGGACATAGAAGCTAAATATACACTCACGCAAGAACAACTGATAGATAAGCTTGCCAAAGGTATGATTGATGCTGAAACATTCAGGAATCAGTCTCAATCAGTGCTTCAAAAGCGCAAAACCATATCCTCAATAAGTGATACTCAGTTGCAAACATCACTACAAAAGGTTATACAAAAAAGTTTCACGTTAAACATGTTATATCCCTTTATTGATGTCATTCATATTACTAAAAATAAAGAACTAAGCGGCATCTATTTAAAAGATGAGCCACTAAACATTGTTAATCAAGCGGTACAATCATCAACTGCCTAAACAAGAAAGGATGAATCAGCTATGCAACAACTCAAACAAAAACGTGTTGGTATCTATGTTCGTGTATCGACAGAGATGCAAAGTACAGAGGGATATAGTATCGACGGACAAATCAATCAAATCAGAGAATACTGTAATTTTAATAACTTCGCAATTGAAGACGTATACGCAGATAGAGGTATCTCTGGAAAATCTATGAACCGACCCGAATTACAACGCTTACTAAAAGATGCAAAAGAAGGACATATCGATGCTGTTATGGTCTACAAAACAAATCGCTTAGCACGTAACACCTCTGACTTACTCAAAATTGTTGAAGACCTTCATCGTCAAAATGTCGAATTCTTCAGCTTATCTGAACGTATGGAAGTTAATACAAGCAGTGGTAAACTGATGCTACAAATACTTGCGAGCTTCTCTGAATTTGAACGTAATAACATTGTCGAAAATGTCTTCATGGGCCAAACTCGACGTGCTCAAGAAGGCTATTATCAAGGTAATTTGCCATTAGGGTATGAGAAGATTCCAGATAACAAACATGAACTGATGATTAATCAACACGAAGCCAATATCGTTAAATATATCTTTGAATCATATGCTAAAGGGCATGGGTACCGTAAAATTGCCAATGCCCTAAATCACAAAGGATATGTTACTAAAAAAGGTAATCCTTTTAGCATCAATTCAATAACCTATATCTTAGTCAATCCATTCTACATTGGTAAAATTCAATTTGCGAAGTACAAAGATTGGAATGAAAAGCGTCGTAAAGGACTGAATGATAAACCTATTATAGCTGATGGTAAACACCCTCCTATTATTAGTCAAGAATTATGGGATAAAGTCCAATCACGCAAAAAACAGGTCAGTCAAAAACCTCAAGTTCATGGAAAAGGTACCAATCTGTTAACTGGTATTATTAACTGTCCGCAATGTGGTGATCCTATGGCCGCAAGTAATACCACCAATACACTTAAAGATGGGACCAAGAAACGCATTCGATATTATTCATGTAGTAACTTTCGCAACAAAGGATCAAAGGTATGTTCAGCCAATAGTGTTAGAGCTGATGTTATCGAAAAGTATGTTATGGATCAAATACTCGAAATAGTCAAAAGTGATAAAGTTCTCAAGCAAGTTGTCGAACGTGTTAATCAAGAAAATCAAATCGATGTAGCTTCACTTAACCATGATATTGCTTATAAACAACAACAATTTGATGAAATTAACACTAAACTTAAAAATCTAATTCAAACCATCGAAGACAATCCAGACTTAACATCTGCACTCAAACCAACTATTCATCAATATGAAACACAACTCAATGACATTACAAATCAAATGAATCAACTCAAGCACCAACAAAATCAAGAGAAACCATCTTATGATACGAAAAAAATCGCTGCCCTATTACAACGAATATTTCAAAATATAGAATCCACGGATAAATCACAGCTCAAAGCTTTGTACCTAACGGTTATTGACCGTATTGACATTCGTAAAGATGAGAATCATAAAAAGCAATTCTACGTTACACTAAAACTTAATAATGAAATTATTAAACAACTTTTCAATAATAATAATCTAGACGAAGTGCTCCTCAGCACTTCGTCTTTGTTTTTGCCTCAAACACTCTACTTTCAAATCTAATATCTATGTACTGTCCTTTCGTCATTCAATAACACCCATCTAACGAATCTTTTCAACATACTAACAAGTCATAACTCAATGTGAAGCTTATATTGTATGACGAAAGAACATCCCAAAATAAAATGTTAACGGGATAACGACAGGATTCAATAACTTCATGTAACAGAAGGATTACGCAAGCGTAATCCCAAAATCCCATTATTATTTATAAATAAATAAATAATATAAAAAGAAAAAATTAAGCGTCAGTACACCTACAACCCAAATTATATATAAATATAGAGCTCTATTTCCCGAGAAATAAGCGGGATAACGGGATTTCCTTGTCATACCAACAATGAGCATGCATTTCGGTTGGGATATTTTCTGAATTTCAATGGGATTTTCAAATAATACTAAAAACCATAATATGATAACCAACTGAATGATGGTTCAAATCAAAGAATTGCGCAACAATTCACTAAAAGGTCTAAAATGATATAATTCAATTATATTGTAATATTGATTATAAAATCTAAAAATAGCTAAGGAGTGTATTTTATGTACAAAATAGCCATAGCAGGTGCAGGCGCAATGGGTGGAAGAATTGGTATTTCTATAAAAGAAGCTGGTTATGACGTAACACTTATAGATAATTGGGAAGAGCATGTTAATCAAATTAATCAAGATGGCATGAACATTAAAACAGAAACAGATAACTACTCAATTAACATTCCCGCAATATTAACCAAAGATGTTTCAGCTGAATTTGATCTCATCATAATATTAACCAAAGCTATGCAATCTGAAGAGATGTTACAACGTTTACAAGAAGGTGGCTGTATTCATAGTGGGACAGCTATATTAAGTATGATGAATGGCTTAGGTCATGAAGAGCGATTATCACAAATTGTTCCGCTATCACAAATCTATCTTGGCGTAACTATGTGGACAGCTGGACTGCGCGGGCCAGGTCAATTATTACTCGAAGGCGAAGGATCTATATATCTACAAAGAGCAGATGGTGAAGTAGATGAACAAGCTAATACTATACTTCAAATATTCAATGACTCTGGCTTGAATGCACAAATTAGTTCCAATGTATTCGAATCAATATGGTCTAAAGCTACACTCAATAGTGTTTTAAATCCTCTATGTACGATATTAAACAAAACCATTTACGAATTTGGTAATTATGCACAATCAGATGAAATGATTATGCCAATTATTGATGAAATTGTCGCAGTTGCAAAGGCAAAAGACATTCATTTGGATCGTAATGAGCTTTTTAAAAAAGTTGTATCAGCCTATCCAAAAGAAGCTCAAGGACTTCATTACCCATCAATGCATCAAGATTATTCAAATGGCCGCTTAACTGAAATAGACTACCTTAATGGACAAATAGCTGCTTATGGAAAAGAATTTAATATACCTACACCGATTAATACAATGCTAACTCATCTTGTCCACCAATTAGAATCAAAATTATAATAACTACAAAATCAAATTTAATCATTCTTCTCTCGACGAAGTGCGTCTCAGCACTTCGTCTTTATTTTCACCTCAAACCCTCTTTCTCAAAATATAATATAAACATACTTGTCCTTTCGTCATTCAATAACACGCATCTATCAAATATTTCAACAAACTAATCAGTCATAACTCGATATGAAGCTTATATTGATATGACGAAAGAACATCCCAAAATAAAATGTCAACGGGATAACAGCGGGATTCAATAACTTCATGTAGCAGAAGGATTACGCAAGCGTAATCCCAAAATCCCATTATTATTTATAAATAAATAATATAAAAAGAAAAAGTAAGTCGCAATTACTCCTACAAATCCAAATTATATAAATATATGGCTATATTTTCTGAGAAATAAGCGGGATAACGGGATTTCCTTGTCATATCAACCTTTCTCACAAATATTGCTTGGGATATTTTCTGAATAACAATGGGATCCACAAACGAATTAAACTTTTTTTGAAGCATATATTATCTATATGGTGTATTACATGTATACATCAAAAACATTATAGGAGGTCATGACAATGACACTAGAAAAACAACTCAAACATTATATAACAAACTTATTCAGTCTACCAAAGGACGAAAAATGGGAATGTGAAGCCATTGATGAAGTGGCAGATAATATCCTTCCTGACCAATATGTCAGACTTGGTCCACTCACCAACAAAATACTTCATACGTATACTTACTACTCTGATACCCTTCACAAAAGACATATATATCCCTTTATCCTCTACTATCAAAAACAACTTATTGCGATTGGTTATATTGATGAAACAAACGATATGGACTTCTTATATCTTCATAATACAGTTATGCCACTACTAGACCAAAGACACCTACTTGAAAAGGAGCATCACAATAATGAATAAATGGATACACATAGCTCAGATAAGCGTCACAGTCATTACAGAAGTTATTACAATAATGAAAGATATAGAAAAGGAGAAATGAGCATGGAACGTTATATTACACGTGGTATTGCCAATTACTTGCCGGCAATGTTGCAGCAACAGTTATGGAAACTTGTAGCGCAACGCGAAAACGAACAATTCAAGGAACTAGAAGAGATTGATTACTTTCATATATTCCAGTTCAATATGCATAATAGTCAATTATATATCAAACATAAGCAAGAACGTCCAGAGTACGTAAAAATTCATAAGGCAAATTATTCAAAAGCTATCAATATTAATAAGGTCTACATTATCCGAGAAGATGATGTAGACCTTTCTTATTACGTCATGTTACTACCCGAAGAATATTAATAGGAGGCATCAATAATGCAGAATATACAATGTATATTAGAAACTGAAGCAGTATTTAGTGACGATAATCAACATCGATACTTACTCAAAAAAATGTGGGACAAAGATAAAAAGGTAATTTCAGTTATAACTTGTTATCCAAATTTTGAAGGAACCAAAAAATTAGATTTAACGACTCAATTAATACTAAATAAAATATTTGAAATGGAAGACTTCGGATCAATTATTTTTGTGAATCTATACTCTAATATTACAACACCTATCAATCTCAAACATTTAGAAAATAGCTGTGATAAACACACAGATATTCAAATTATGAAGGCAGTGAAAGAATCGGATGAAGTGATATTAGCATGGGGTGCATACGCTAAAAAACCAGTAGTTGAAGCACGTGTCAATGAAGTATTAGAGATGTTGAAACCACATAAGAAGAAGGTGAAACGACTCATGAATCCAGCAACCAATGAAATTATGCATCCACTCAATCCTAAAGCAAGGCAAAAATGGGTATTGAAAGCTTAATAAATTACAAAAATTGAGTACTTTACTACTATTTCACAAAAACCGAACATATACACAAAGCCTCAAAGAAATTATAAAATTGTTGATTATTAAAATAATTTAAATGGATAATAAAATAGAGCATCCTTTGCTATGTAAGAAGGATGCCCTATTAACACTAATTTTTAAAATAGTATTCAGTTTACTCTATTAAATCTCAAATTCTCTGATGATTTTTTTTTCTTTTTCCGCCAAACAAAATAAGTCCATTACGAATTCATTAACTTCCTCATTAAGACTCTCGACTAAATTCTGATTATGATTTTCTTTCTTAATTTCAGCCATAAGTCTCTCTACTTTTTGAGCCAATTCTGCTTCTTGTTTATCCGTAGCCACTGGAATTGGAAATTCTCTAATTTGATTCAACCTCATTTGAGGAAATGTATTTCGCTGTAAAAAATTAAGTTTTTTAATAGTGTAAAAAGATAGTATTTTAGAATTAATAACACCAATTAAAAAAAATGGATTAGATTTTATATTACAGATACTCTCAATACTTTGCTCATGCACAAAATCATCTGAAACAAGTGTCGCTCTGAAAGAGTAATTAGATTTTACTGGTATTCTTGCTATTAATATTCTTTCTCCTTCAAAAATTTCAGGGTTTCTCGGTGCAGCTAGATGTTTTCCATACTTTAAATATTGGCCAGTCCAATTTATTTTATATCTTTGTAAATCACGACCTGAAAGAAACTTGCGGTAGGTGCTATCTTTTTTTTCTAAATCAAAAAATGATTTATTTGCTTTAAACAAATCAAATTCTTCCTTATTCTCCGGTTGTTTTGGCGTACCTTTGCCTCTTTCAAATACTTTTAATCCATCCTTAACATTTGCAAAATTACCTTCAAGAACTTTTGAATTTTTTTCTATCTGAAGTAAAATATTACTGAAATTATTATCTGAAACTATTATAATGTCGTTATTGAGAAGAGTATCTGCATCAGTTTCTGCAATTACTGTAATTTCACCTGACTCAATTTCACCTAAATCTATTTTCTTTGCTCGCTGAGTATACATATCAATTATGCAAACATCGACCGAGGCTTCATCAAAGATTCGGTCTTTAGAATTAATAAAAGTCAATTCATCAAAATTATTTAATATATGGTGTCTTAAGCTTTTATACTGATTAATCGTTAAAAATGTATTTGGAATAATAAATGAAATTCCACCACCTTTTTTAACTAACGAAAAAGCTAATTCTAAAAATAAGCCAAATGTATTTGCTTGATAGTGATTTAACGGATAAGTTTTAATATAGTAATTTTTCATTTCTTCAGTAAATGATTGGTTTTTTGAGAAAATATATGGTGGATTTCCAATTATGAGATCAAATCCTATGAATTTCCCATTTTCTTCAAGTATTTCTGGAAATTCCATACGCCATTCCATCCCTCCACTATATATTGGATTTTTCAAGCGAATTTCAAGTTGTTTTTGCGCTTCTCTTACTTGCTTTTGAACTTGCTCATATTTTTTTCTTTCAATAGTATCATCAAAGAGACTAATTTGACTAGCTTTTCCCAATTCTTTTTCAAGTGATTTTAATCGTTTGAGTTCAGGACTGGAAACAGTATCATCAAAAGAATTTTTAAGTTTTTCAATTTTATCCCATATTTGAGCTTTTATTTTCTTATCATTTGTAGATTTGTATTTTTTCACTAAAGCTAAGTATTCTTTAAAGTCAGTACGTCGCATATCAAATTCGTAGTTTATATCAAATTTATGAAGTAAACTATCCCCCACTTTAATGTTTATATCTATATTAGGTAGGGTGGTCAACACTTGTTCGTTAGTTACCTTGTCTTCATAATAATATGATGATTTCAGAAGTTCAATCCACAATCTTAATCGACAAATATTCACAGAACTTGGGTTAATATCTACCCCAAAAAGACTATTTTCTAATATATGGCGCTTCATATCAAAGATAGCTTTTTGAATCTGTTCAGATAATTTATTATCTCTCTGATAAATAAAATTATTACCAAGCATGTCTTGAATAATCAATTCATCATTTATAACGTAACATTGAATTAAATTTCCAATATGATTTCCATCACTGTCAAAAAGAACATTTAATTCACTTTTTAGAGCAATAATTTCATTTAGAATGGAAACTAAAAAATGTCCAGAACCAACAGCTGGATCACAAATTTTCAAATTATTTATTGCTTTGTTAACTTCTTTTGCCACTTGAATATTTCTAATTTCAAATTTTATATCCTCAATTGATTTACAAGACCAACCAAGATGCTCGTTTATTTTATCTACAATAGTTGTTCTTATAGATTTCTTCGACATATACATTGTAATATGTCCAGGAGTGAAAAACGAACCATCTTTATAACCATTTATTTTCTCAAAAATTAATCCAAGAACTGAAGCATTAATTAAATCGTTTTTCGACTTTTGATGATGAGAAATACTAGTTGAAAAGTCATAAGAATCCAAAAACTCAAATAAATATTCTAAGAAATTAATTTTTCCCTTTTTTCGTTTCTTATTCATACCTTTTAATATAGTCTTATCAAAAATACAAATATCCCCTTCTGGTAGACGATCAATACCAATCCCATCTCTTGACATTTCTAATTCTGTTTCTTCAAAAAGGGATGAATTTAAATATGGAATAAAACTATATTTTTCTTGAACTCTACTATTTCTATCCGGGTTTTTCCTGGCTAAAACCGCAAAAAAGAGGTTATAAATCTCTTCAAAACTAAATAGTTTTTCAAAAGTTAAAAAACGATAAGAATTATCCTTATTGAAAAGAACTAGTTGTGATTCTAACAATTTCAAAAATAATATTCTATTCATCCAAATAACCGTTAGTTGAATAGCAATTTCTTCTTGTTTTTCCTTGAGAACATCTTTTAATTCAAGTTTGCCAATAATATTTTCAACAAAAGAAAAGTGTTGTCTTTTATCAGGTTTTAGCCGAGAAATAACCTTAGAAGTTCCTTGTTGTATTTCTTCTAGGCCCATAAGGTACAATAATTCATCGTAAAATGCTTTATTCAGCTTATTGGAATCTGTAAAAATTTCCTTATTCAAAAGATTTTCAGCAGTAAAAAAACGATAAATCTGAGTTAGATTATTTTTCTTAATCTCAATTTTATTACCTTGTTTTAGAGCATCTCTCAAGTCAAAATGAGCAATCGTAATACCTTTTTCAATAGCTTTGTCAATTTCAGGTGCTACAACTTCTGAATATAAAAAATCCGTTTTATTGCTAGATAGCTGATTATTATAAAATTTAGTAAATAAATCTACAAGCTTTTTATTTTTGAAAAAATATTTTTCTACCTCTTTGGCTTCAATAATAAACCATGATAATCCATTTGTAATAATGATTTTTTTAATTTCCAAATTTTTGTAAATTAGTCTCTCAGTAAGATAATATGCGACAATTTCTTGAAAAGCCTTAGTATTAAATTTATCCTTACTCATCATTTCAGATTTATTTGTTAAACTTTTATATTCAAAAAGAACTCCTAATGAAGAACTTGCACTTTTACCATTATAAATAGCAAGATCAATTCTATTAGAAGTATTGATAAAGTTATTTGGTAATATCTTTTCTAAAAGGTTTTTCAAAATATTTTTTTGATACTCTTCACTCTCATTTTTGTTGTCTTGAAGATGTTTTAAATAATCTATAAGCCTTTGATTAAATATTTCCTTTTCATCGTCTAAAGGCATGATAGTTTGAACAAATTTATTCATACTTTCCTTTAAGCCAATACCTCTAATTGCCATACTATAACCTCAATTCAATTTCTAATAGTCTTAAACATTTTAACATTTCTTAATCAATAGTTTACGTAATACTCTTAGATAGTTTTTTAACTTATTATAACACTACCTTTGTTGTTTTAAAGTACATCTAAAATATAACCACAAATTATATTGATGGAACTCAAACCATTTAATCATTTCTTAGGAACTTTAGTACTACAGAAAACACAAACTGTACTGTTAGAATCTAAAGGGAGGACCTTTCATTGACCATTGACCATTCATCTTTTCTTTGCTTTCAAATTTTTTAACATTTTTGTTATTATAATACCACATCACTTATGATATGTTTCCTACATACATAAGTACCCTTTTTTAAAAACCGCATCATTTATGATATGCTTCCCCTTGTAAGTGATATTACTAAAGTAAAAAATCATTATAATGGCTTAATACTTTATTTTCTCTATAATCGACTCTAATAATTCTATTTTGAAACAATTTCATTAATATAATTTTCATACATCTCAATATTTTCTTGTATGTTGTACTTTGCTTCTCTTACATTAGAAATTCTAATATCTCTACCTTTTTCTAACAATTCTTGTATTTTAGAAGCTTTATCTTTTGATAATTTTTTAAATATATTATTTTCTCTATATACATATAATTTTTCTTCATGTGCTAGCATCCTGCTTATTGAATAGTTATTTATCACATTACTCAAGCCTTTATCTGCTGTAAAAATTGAATGTAAAAAAACTTCTTTGCTATTGGTATTTCTTAGAGCGATTTGGTCTTCTGATGTTCTAATATGAAATAAATCCCAAGCTATACCTTTTAATTTACTCAATAAATTTTTACTATTCAAATTGGTAGATTTAAATATATTATTTTCACCATTATTTATGTAATCAAAAATAACACTTAACTCTAACTCTGAGTAAGCTAATTTATTTTCAGTTTCTTTAATAAAATTTTGAATCAAGTAAACAATTTTATTTTCTGCTGATTTTTTACTACTATTTTTTATGAAAAATGCCATTAAAACTAATAGATAAATTGCTTGAAATTTCAGTATATTAGAGTCTTGTATATTCATCATATGATAGTATCTATCATCTGTATCTAAAATAACTTCTGAATCATTAAAATATCTAGAGAAATTGCGATTTTCAAAATCAAATTCGCTTATTCTATCAAATATGGAAAATGATAATATTGTTTCATATGAAATTATTTTATTTATACTATGGATATTATTTCCATTTTCTATTAAATAAGGTACGCAGCTTATTTGTTGTTTACTTTTTTTTATATTATTTAAAATTTTAAAGAAATCATTCTCATATTCATTATTCACAATCAAATTTCGTAAATAGCTCATTACGTTACTATCAAAGTCAATACATTGGCCGACTTGAATTAATTCATTACCATTTATTACTTCATTATCAATAATTATTAAATTATCATAGTTGGCTATTTCAACAATATGGTACTTATCGCTATTAGTTAAAATTTTGGGGATTTTTCTTTCATACATCCTTTCATCAATATCAAATAAACGTGATCCTTCTAATAATTTTTTATTTTGAGAATATTCAATTAATGGTTGTTGTGTGATTAGTAGCAACTCTTCTAATTTCATGATATGTCCTCCACAAATATTATATATATATTTTAATTATCAATTAATCAATTTTTTCGATATTATACGTAGTTAATATCAAAAATAAATAAATAACTAAAATACATTTTGTGTAATTTATATTATGTAATTCTATTAATCCATGAGCAATTTCATTACGTAAGTTTAACCCCGATTGTTCAACCATCACAATTTGAATTAGTTTATGAACATCATTTCCTAGGGCTGATCTAATATCATCTCTGAGTAAAAATTCATTAAACGTTACTTCTTGTTGTGTAATTCCTTTCTTAATAGAGGTAGTTGAATAACCAAGTTTAGAAAACATTCTTCTAACTACTGATTCAAATTGAGGTACCAAAATATGAATAGCGCTTATATAATCCTTTTCTAAAAACTTAGTAATTCCACATTTAATAAAAGGAATATTCTTACTATCAAGTAAATCCCATCTATTAAATTTTTGCATGAAATCTTCAGTAGAAATTTCAAATTCTGATATTAATATATCAAAAATAGCTTTAAGAAGTAACTCAACATTAATATTTAAATGATTCATGTAATAACTATTAAAATTGATTGTTTTATTATCTTCTTCTGTAGTAGTTTCCACTATTTTTTTTCCATCATTCAATAAACCTTTTGAAATTAAATTTTGTAAAGGAAACTCTTTACTTAACTTATCAACCTGATCTTCAATTACTGTGATTTTAGGTATTAAATCATTACTGTATGCTATTTTATCTAACGAATTTTGTATATCTAACGAAGTAAAATGTTCAACGAATTTATCAATTTCCTCTTCTGGAAATTCTATTGGAATTCTTATTAGACTCATTTCATTACTTTTTTCGTATTCTTCATAGGTTCTTTTCACTAAAATTTTCATCTCCTTAATTTTTTCTCTTTCACTAATTTTCATATAATGCTTCATAGCTTTTTCTAAAAAATACGCTTTTACCAATAAACTCTTATTTTTTCTTCCTTGTTGATATTCTGCTTCTAATTCATAGCTTTTTCCAATTTCTTTTTGCAATTCACTTATTCTTCCAGAAGAAATTAAACTGAATTTCTTGTATTTAATAAGTTCTTCACAAAATATTCTATGTAGGTGATAATTTTTATCTTCAAAATAGTTTTTAATAGCATTTTCTAAAGCAATTATAATTTTATTTGAATGACCTTCTAAAATTATTTTTTTGTGCTTAGATTTTAAAATTTCTCTTGTAATTTTCGAAAGTTCATATAACCCACTATACTCATTATTATCACCAAATTCACTAATTTGTAGATAAATTAATTCGACAGCTTTTTTGAGTCTTTCCCTATCTCCCATTAGAAGAGATACTTCAACTAATCTAGCTAATACTGAGGTGTAACTAAATCCTTCACTAGAATGTGAAATAAGTTCAACTAGGCATGATAGTAAATATTGTGAAATCTCATATTTATTTTTAGCTGTTTTCTTATCACCATATTCAAATAAGAAATCGGAATATCTTGCTTTTAAAAATAAATTGTTTGTCTCATTTAACCTTTGCTCATAGTATTTAATTTGGTTATCAGTAAATTTTTGAGTATCTGGCCACTCTTTACCATCAGCAAAACTAATTACCGCTGCAAATCTTCTTTCATTTTTATTTTTTGATAAAATGGGGTTTCTCTCACATAAAGAGAAAATTTCAATCTCATATTGTGCCAATTTCGCTTCATTTTTTAGATTTTCATTTTCAGCCCAATCTCTAATTTTTTTAAAGCCTTCTCTAAATTCTGTATAATATTTAGTAGTCTCAATTAATTCCAAATCATTTACTTTTTCTTTAAATTTATCCATATCTCACCTCATTGAATTTAAAATGCACTAATAATCCACAACCTATTTTTCATTTTTACTTATGATAGCTCTCGCCATATTAATGATTTTTCAAAAAATATAAAGAGGCGCTATTGAAAAGAAGCGCCTCTTATTTATTACTTTTTCTTTAGTATATACAGCAAATATGTTTAGGTTTATATATTTTTCTATTTGAGTTTCTTTAACACTTGGAAGTTGCGATAAGTAGATTCTCTTTTGAAACAACCATTACGAATTTCAAAATTCTTTATATAATTGAAAATACAAAAACAGCTCAATAGCACAAAAATAATTCATCTTTACATATTACAACAAAGTTATTTATGTAACATTTAATTTACATATAAAGAATAAGAATATCAAAAATATAATCACTATTTAGCTTCGATATCTAAAGATAATTGATCAAATTGTATATTATATTTAGATAAAATTTGATTAATATAATTCATTTTTCTATAAGTCGATAGGTTTAAAAATAGGTGAATACCTGGAACAATTTCTTCAGTGTGGTTATTTTTTTCACTAAATAGTATCGATTCAATACCTATATTGGTATCAATTTTTGTACATTCTAGTATTGGATTTATATTTATTTCTGCCAAAATTTTAAATATCTCTATGAAAAAATCTTTCCATGTACTGACAGGAATATATTGATCATTTATAAATGTAAAACCATTTATCTTATAACCAGTGAAATCTTCATTACCACTGTAAATAAACAATTCTTTTTCCTTTTGTTCTTCTTTTATGGTTGTCTTAGGAAACTCCCATATTTTCATAGCAAAATCTATTAGTTGATTTGTTCTTTCTATTATTTCTGTTTCAGTCCAATTTTGTTTTTTAGCTGGTAATTTATTCAAAACTATAAAATGACTATCTTTAAAACCCTTTTTCATATTCTGTTTTTCCTCGAAACTTTTATTGCTATATTTCGAGTTATAACCAGTTATAGTTAAATTCCCTAGGCTATTTAAATAATTATCGTATACTAATTTATAATTACTTCCTAACATTTCTTTCCAATTAATGCTTAACTTCTGAGGCATTATATGCTCAATACTATAATCGTTATTTTTAAGCCCTTCATAAATAGATAGCGATTCTATATGATTATAATTTTCTAGCCTTTCAAATATGTATGAACGATATGAAGTATTGATATTATACCAATCATTATTTTTCAAACTGTTAACTAGTTCTTCATTTGTAGGTACTTTACCTGATCCTTGTTTATTTAATAACAAGTAAGTAATAATATCTGAAGCTTTGTATTGCTTATCAAATTTATTTTGATATTCCATTAAGTCTTTATATAAAGTGGCAATAATTTTATTTAGTGCATTTGAAGGTACTTTAGTAATTATCCTTCTTGCTATATATTTTTCAATTATTTCCATTACTTCTATTGATTCTTTTTCAGATATTTTACCTGCTATATAATCATTAATAATAGCCATTATAAAAGGTCTTATCACTGTTACATTTAATTCTAAAAACCTATTTAAAATACTATCTAATCCTTTAGATCCTGAATTACATTCAATAATGGTTTTATATGCATTTGAAAAATCATTAATATCTTCAAACAATGAATACTTATCTACATCTTCATTGTAACACCATTGCTTAAACTCATCATATACATTAGAAATTTTAGGAAATTCAGCTTTTTTTATAGTTAAATAATATCTGAAAAATTTACTTACTTCAAAATGTGTTCTTTCTTCCAAAGGTTCCCAATAATTTTCAAAATATCTATTTTGCTCAGATAAATTTTCATTCATTAATAAATAATTACGTATTTTATCTGCATCAGTTAAACCTACTCCGGTGGAATTAAGGCTTTCAAAAATCAATTGTGGATCATCTTCGGGTGAATTAAGATTAACTACCATAAATTGGAGTTTTTGTATTGAATTCATTAGTTGATCAACAGATATATTCATTTTCTCTATTCTTGAATAGAAATAGTTGTAGTTTAAAGTCATATTAGATGAACGATCATAAAATTTTTCATTACCGAATAAGAGTTTATATGATTTATAATCTCTAGGATTGGGTATCAAAGTTAATTTATCTGTAGTATCTAAATATTGATCTTTTAAAAAGGTATTTAATACATACTCAGAAGATAAACGGATATTATCATCTTTTTCTTTATTATTATCTAACCAGTTTTTTATTGCTAACATTAAAAGTGATAATGTTGTTAAACGCTGTTGTCCATCAATAACAACTATTTCTTGTATGTATTTACCAGGTTTAACGACAATGCTACCAAAAAAATGTGTTTGTTTATTTTCAGTTTCTAATTGTAATAAATCATCAAATAATAACGCACAATTTTCTTTTTTCCAATCATAATTTCTTTGATAAACAGGTATAATAATTTGAGTCGCTCCTCTTAAAAATTCTATTGCTGAGCGTATATTACCATCCATAATCAATCCCCCGATATTTTTAGAATTTTATTTTATAAATTTGTATTTTTAGTTATCTTAACCCAAATTATTCGTCTTTATTCCCTTATCTTCATTATATCATTTTTGATTTTTATAATGTCCGTATAATCAATGTATTTATAAAAAAATTTTTAAAGAGCAGTATTTTAAAATAAATTGAGTTAAATAATATTAAAAAGCAGAAAAATAAATGATGATATAGCTAATGATGGACTTTTTGAACAATACGTAAGTCTTGGGGGTACTAAACAATAAAAGATTCGCACGTATCCTTACTTTTTAAAAAACACCATAAATTAGTTTATATTTAATAAAAACAATTCTTATCTAGGTGGTTTTAATAGCGTTATTGTTCAATATCATTTTCTTAGTTTTATTTGTGAGACCCTTCAGCGTATCGTTTTATACTAGGGTTTTTATAATAATAATGGTCCTTACATTTTCAAAGACTAAATTCACGTGTAGACATGTTGAATGCGTCTTATTAGGGTCTAATCTAATCAAACAAAAATTTAAGAGAGAAATCATATCTACAGGTTTTTTAACCAGAAGATTATTTTGATCTATTTCAAAAATTTTCAAACCGTTCTTAAAAGTGTATTTTTATAAACGTATGATAAAAGAGAAATTTTAGTCGCTTACTTCGTTTCAAGATATTACTGATACAATAAGGTTAAAAAATCGGTACGTTTAACAGAACAAGTGTAGGTATTATAATAAACGTTTTTGATTTTGATGAAAAATAAGCTGTTCAATTTTTGATTGAACAGCTTTACCTAGTTATCCTTACTTTTATTCTTTTACCCTCAAAAGGCGGAGAGCATTCAGTATTACAATAATAGCAGCTCCTGTATCACTTAATACGGCCATTCATAGTGTAAGTATTCCCAAGAATATCAGAACAAATGCCGCCAACTTTATTGTGATGGAAAACCAGGTGCGGTTGGGAAAATCCCCTTCCTGCGATTACCGTTCACAAACGCCCAAAAAGAGCAACTGGCCCTTTTAGCTCTGGGACTGTCTTGGCCTAGAGAAGGTAAAACCTTTCCCACTTAAAAGAACGGAAAAAGACGCTCTGTCCTGGCATTATCTTTGGCTCGACGCTTGCCCCCATACGGATATTAATCGTTTCGAAACTTTTAATACAGTCAATTTAACTTTTGAATGTAAACTGGCTGCCTTAAGTCACTGTTTATGATTTTATGCTTCCCATGCTCTTTAATTGCTTATTTGACCGCCCGTATGATAAAAACGGTATGCAAGGCATTGTTTTTACTCATAACATCTTTATTAGATTGCTCTGTTTTTTAGTGTCCAATGTTATGGGAGCATTGTAGAATCCACACTTCAAAGTTCATTCATGTCAATCGATTCGTTCATTATTTAGATCTTAATAATCGAAGTCCACTTAGTATAACAACTAAAGTACTTCCTTCATGAACAATTACACTGATTGTAATATCAGTTAATCCTAACAAACTAACGACAACTAAAAAGGCAACAACTGCCATTGAAAAAATAATATTTTGCCTAATAACACGACCCATATTTGAGGAAATTTTATGAGACTGTACTAATTTAGATAAATTGTTCTGCATTAAAACCAAATCAGATACTTCTACTGCCACATCAGTACCGCCCCCCATAGCTATACCAACATCAGCATTAACAAGGGCCGGTGCATCGTTCACACCATCTCCGACCATGGCAGTAACTCCAAATTTTTCTTTTTGTTCTTCTATAATTCTGGATTTATCTTCAGGCATTACATTAGCGATAACTTCGTCTATTCCCAATTGTTCGCCTACAGCTTTTCCCGTCATTTCCGAATCACCAGTAATTAAAGTCGTGTGGATACCAAGTTTCTTAAAGTAATTAACTGTTTCTTTAGCATGCTCATTCGGAATATCCATTAGAGCTATAATCCCAATAACTTCTTCATTTTCTGCTACGTATACAACCGTCTTTCCTTCTGATGCCCAATCATGATTGAACTGGGTATACTCTTCAGAAGCACTTTCAAAAGAAGTAGGCTTACCAATACGATAATTTTTTCCATTATAATCTCCTGTCAGACCTTTTCCAATTTGATTAGTAACTTCGATGTCTATTTTATTTTTAACTTCAAATTTTTCTAAAATAGCATTAGCGAGTGGGTGATTGGATTCCTTTTCAAGGGCGACTATAATATCAATAATATTTTCTTCGTTCACAGAATGAGTGAAATAGTAATTTGTTACTTTAGGTTCTCCGTTCGTAAGGGTTCCTGTTTTATCGAAGGCAATTGCATCTATATCCGCTAATTGTGATAGGTAAGTACTTCCTTTTGAAAGCACGCCTTTTTTAGCTAGGTTAGATGTTGTAGACAATGTTACAGATACAGTAGCTGCTGCCAAAGCACACGGTGAAGCTGCGACTAAAAGCACTAATCCCCTGTAAACACTTTGCGACCATGTCCAATCAAATAGAAAAGGAGCAAGTAACATTACTAATGGTATTGCGATTAAAACTATATTAACATATTTAGGCTCGAATTTTTGAATGATACTGGCAGCTTTTGTTTGATTATCTTGGTTTTGACTAACTAATTGTAAAATTTTAGAGAATACAGTATCCTTGTTTTCCTTAGTGACTTCCATAGTAAAAGTACCTGTTCCATTAATCGTACTTCCAAAAACTTCGTCACCGTTAGACTTCTCTTTCGGTATACTTTCTCCATTAATAGAAGATTCATCAATTGAGGTAGTACCGGATAAAATAATCCCATCAATTGGAACTTGATCACCGTTCAGCACTTGGAGTTGATCTCCAACTTTTAATTCACTGACATCAACAATTTTTGTGTTTCCATCAGGTAGGATTAATTTAGCTGTCGTTGGGTTCATTTCGAGTAGCTTAGTAATTTCTCTTTTACTTCTTCCTTCAGCGTAATCTTCAAGAAAATGAGCGCCGGAAAAAATAAGTATCAAAAGGGTTCCTTCCCAAAAACTCCCTATCAGAGAAGCCCCGATTGCAGCTAATCCCATTAGAATATGAGAATTAGGAGTGAATTTTCCCTTTAATTTAGTATTTTCAACTGTCTCTCCAATTCCTTCGAGAATAATTACATGGTAGCCGGCTGTGATTGTGGCAATTGAAAATAAGATGTTTTGTATTAATAAATTTGCATCACTTAAAAAAAGCCCAATTATAGCCAACACTAAGCCAATAAAATATGAAATAATTGGCATTTTTCCGTGATCATGATCATGACTATGATCGTGGCTATGACTTTCGTGTGCTTGTTGCTCTTGAATATTTTTCATTTCTATCACCTTTCTAAATAAATATGATATATCGGGTTCCAATATATTCGCAGTAAGCTTTACTAAACCAGGACGTTAATTGACCACATCCAAACTTTTTGTATCCAATAATACATCCTATGAATTTATCAACCGTATTCACTAACCCTCTCTGCTACACCCATCTCACTTTCCTTCGAGATATCATACAACGCTTTCCATTCTGTTTTTTTGTTTTCCATATCCATTGCAAAATCCCCTTTTCATATAACAATATTAATGACGTGAATTATTATTAACACTCATTACTGGTTTACGGAATACTAGTGATGACAGGCGTGATCGATCGCCTGTTTTAGCATATTCATAGTATGTTCATCATCATGGGAATAAAACAATGTTGTGCCTTCCCTTCGGAATTTTACTAACCGTAAATTTTTCAAGAACCGCAATTGATGGGAAACTGTTGATTGTCTAAGATGTAGCGTTTCAGCAATACCGTTTACCGAATACTCCTTATAAAAGAGCAAATGGAGAATCCGGATTCTCGTAGGATCACCTAACGCTTTAAATGTTTGCGATACGACAAATAATGTTTCATCATCTAAGTCCTTATTATTTACTTCCTCTAATTCCTTTTTTTCTTCCATTATCCTTCCCTCACTTTAGGTTTCAATTCAAAACCTTATATATAATAATCACTATTTATCTACATATATTAATATATGTTCATATATATGATATAACAATCTGAATAAAGAATCAAATAATATTTAATATGAATTCATATATTTTGTTTTGATTTTTTAGAGTAAAATAAACAAAGCCTTTTTAAGAATAGTGGGATGAGTGCAGTATGGATGATCGGGCGTTAGCTTCCGCACTTGGAATTGGTGTTGGCGGTGGACTCGCTTGGATAATGGAAGGTTTTCAAAGTGGTCATGGCTTTATTTATTCATTATGTGCAGGCCTTATAATTGGCTTATTATTTTTTGAAATGATTCCGGAAAGTATTGAATTAGGCGGGTGGGTAATTTTACTCGGTGGAATAGCAATAGGCTTAGTATTATTCCAATCCATTCATCTATTAATGGATAAAATTACAATTATCACTAATAGTCATCAAAAAGATATTTTCGTTCGATCGGGGGTACTTTTAATTATCAGTATAGCAATTCATAATTTCCCTGTTGGCAATATTCCTTTATTTGTGTAATTTGACCATTAATACTAAATTTATCAATGTCTTGAGAAATTGTTGAAACTCTAACATAACATCCTACAGATTTTCTTTTCATTTCTTTCATATTTTTCATCCTTTCATTAATTAAGCAATCGATGATTGCGTAGCTTGGTTTACAATGTTTAGCGGTTCATTTTTGAAATAGATTCCCACAAGGCTTTTGTTTTTAGAAATATGAATTTCATCAATATATCGGTATAACATGCTTAACGTGAAGTGTTGTTGAATTACATTTTCAAAAGACCTTTGAATTTGTTGCTCATTTATTGATAGTGTTGGTTTTGATTGTTGAAGTAACGATTGAGATTGTTTTCTGAACGTTTCTGCATCGATGGCTCCTTTAGCTAATTTATCTATCAATTGTTCTTGTGTAAGTGTGCTCCTAGTTTCTAGGGCCCTTTGTTTTTTGATCCGTTTTTGAATTACATCATTGGTTTAAAGATAAATTGAAGGATGAAATAAATAATACTGGTATTCGTATGTTTAAGCGCTATGCAGCTATCACTACTTCGGCCAAGATTCTCAGTCATGTTTTACCTACAGATATTGATATCGCTAAAATAAGAGACTACTTTATTGATTATCATGCTCATACAGTCTCTGAACGATCACTGGCAGATAAAGCGATCGAAGTCATTACGCAATTTGTAGCACAAAACCGTGGTAAGTTTTCTGATGACAAAGCGTTAAAGAATATGATGGAGAACCATGGACTAATTGCCTTAAAAGATGAGTATATCGAAGTCAAAATCATTGCATCTGTATTTAAAAATATGTTGATAGAGAATCATTTCCAAGATGTCAACAATGTCGTGAATGCACTAAGGGATAAAGGATATATCGAATCTGACCGTGATCGAATAACTACGAAAAGAGCAGTCAAAGATGACTATGGCAAGAAACAGTCACTTGTCTTTTATCATTTAAAGTTAGATTCAGAGTATGCATCAATTCTTGGACTAAACAAAGAAAATGGAAGAGTTCAAAATAAGACTAAACAAGAGTTCGAAGAATCAATACCAGATGTAGAGTTCATCAAGTCTAATGTCATAGATTATTCTGATTTTTAATTAAATAAAGTATTAACATAAATCGATATGAGTACTGGAGTAGATAAAATGGATGAATTGATTGAATTACTAGCTGATTTAGTCGTTGAAGAGCTACAGAACGATAATTAATCATTACGGTCCAACGTGTTAAAAGCACGTTGGACCTTTCATTCTAATTTGCTCACAAATATATATTATCTTTTTGGAGGTGTATAACATGGAAGAAGCCATTGGTTACTTACGTCAAAGTACACTCAAACAACAATCTCTAGCAGCACAGAAACAGACCATCAAAGCACTAGCCAAAAAACACAGTATTAAACAAATCACTTTTTACAGCGATAAGCAATCAGGACGCACTGATAAGCGGAATGGTTATCAACAAATTATTGAACTGATTCAACAAGGACAATGTGACGTATTATGCTGCTATCGTCTGAATCGACTTCATCGTAACCTAAAAAATGCATTAAAACTCATGAAATTGTGTCAAAAGTATCATGTTCATATCTTAAGCGTTCATGATGGCTACTTCGACATGGATAAAGCATTCGATCGACTAAAACTCAACATTTTCATCAGCTTGGCTGAACTAGAATCAGATAATATTGGAGAACAAGTCAAAAATGGCCTTCGGGAAAAAGCAAAACAAGGTAAACTGATTACGACCCATGCACCCTTTGGCTATCACTATCATAACGGTACTTTCATGATAAACAACACAGAGGCACCAACCGTAAAAGCTGTATTCAGTTATTATCTTCAAGGCTATGGTTATAAAAAAATTGCACAGTACTTAGAAGCTGACGAGAAATTCATCAATCGTAAACCCTATCAAGTACGTAATATTATCATGAACCCCAATTATTGTGGTCGAGTCATTAATCAATACGGACAATATGACAACATGTGTCCTTCTATTGTTTCGACAAGTATATATGAAAAAGCTCAAGCGATACGGTCACAGAAACAACTCAAACAGACATCGTCAGCTAATCGACTCAAACAAAAAATCAAATGTCCTTTTTGTAATTCAACACTTACCAATATGACAATTAGAAAAAAGCACCGTACATTACGTTATTATGTCTGTCCCCAAAATATGAATGCATCTCGTTTTGTCTGTGAATTCAAAGGAATCAACGCACAATCATTAGAAGCGAGTGTCTTAGCTACATGTCAAGACTTCTTTCAAAATCAACATCTGTATTCAAAAATCAACCATACAATCCAAAAACGACTCAAAAAACAAAAAGACATAGAAGCTAAAAGTACAGTCACGCAAGAACAACTGATAGAAAAATTAGCCCAAGGTAAAATTGATGCAGAAACATTCAGAGAACAAACGCAATCATTTCGACAACAGTCAAAACCTATAACATCAATCCATACGCATCAAATTCAAAAGGCTTTACAAAATGTCATGCAACAACGTTTCACATTAAACATGTTGTACCCTTACATTGATGAAATTCATATTACTAAAAATAAAATACTTACGGGTATCTATTTCAAAAATGAACCCTTAAACATCGTCAATCAAACAGCACAATCATCGATTGCTTAATCAGAAAGGATGAAAAATCATGCAACAACTCAAACAAAAACGTGTCGGTATCTATGTCCGCGTATCAACAGAAATGCAAAGTGCAGAGGGTTATAGTATCGATGGGCAAATCAATCAAATCAAAGAATATTGTAACTTCCATCATTTCGAAGTCAAAGATATATACGCTGATCGTGGTATTTCAGGAAAGTCTATGAACCGTCCTGCACTACAACGTATGTTACATGATGCGAATGAAGGTCATATAGATTGTGTTATGGTGTATAAAACAAATCGACTTGCACGTAACACATCAGATTTGCTCAAAATTGTCGAAGATTTGCATAAACAAAATGTCGAATTTTTCAGTTTGTCTGAACGTATAGAAGTCAACACTTCTTCTGGTAAACTCATGTTACAAATACTTGCGAGTTTCTCAGAATTTGAACGTAATAACATTGTCGAGAACGTATTCATGGGTCAAACCAGACGTGCACAAGAAGGCTATTATCAGGGGAATTTGCCGATAGGATATGACAAAATACCAGATAGTAAGCACGAACTGATGATTAATCAACATGAAGCCAATATTGTGAAATATATCTTTGAATCTTATGCCAAAGGTCATGGTTATCGTAAAATAGCCAATGCACTCAATCATAAAGGTTATGTAACTAAAAAAGGCAACCCTTTTAGTATTTCAGCTATTACTTATATTCTCTCAAATCCATTTTATATCGGCAAAATTCAATTCGCAAAATACAAAGATTGGAATGAAAAGCGTCGTAAGGGATTGAATGATAATCCAGTAATTGCTGAAGGTAAGCACTCCCCT